>MVQI01000025.1 GCA_002067795.1 Methanosaeta sp. PtaB.Bin039 | reverse complement strand
CCAGCATATTATGTCAAGAAAGCAGGAAGATCTGGATATTGCCATGTCGATTCCTGGAATGGGTGCCGTTTCTGCGTCGACTATTCTGGCTGAGATTAGAAACTTCGCGGACTTCAAGACAGGCGAGCAACTGGCAGCTTATTGCGGCTTGGTGCCTTTCTGTATACCAATCTGCCGGAAAGCAGATCAATGGACATATCACCAAACGTGGATCTCCTCATGTCAGAAGGATGCTGATCGAGGTTGCTCATGCTGTCTCTAGGACAAAAGGTAATTCTAAGCTGAAGAGATTCTACACTAGAATCAGAGCTAGACGGGGAGCAAAGATCGCTATTGTAGCTCTGGCAAGAAAAATCGTCTGCATATTGCATCATCTGATCATCTGCATGGAGAAGTTCGAGGATTCGGAATCAACCAAACCCAAGAGAACTAAGAGAGTTGGTATTTCCTCACCAACCGAGAAAACAATCGAAGATGCTATGCAGATACTCGCAAAAGCCGGATACATAATCCAGAAAGAGAAAAGAGGAGGATAGACCGCTATATCCTCCTTTTCGGAATGCTTTCATGGTAAAAATAGGGAAGGACTATATCGAATCAGGGAAGGACTATATCGAATCAGGGAAGGACTATATCGAATCCCGGATCGAAAACGTCAAGCATCCCGATAAACCGCTCAAAGACAGAAGAGTCTCCGGCAGTTGTCACGTTTGCCATTGGAACTGATGGATCGAGCGCCAGCAGCTCAAGAGTCTTACGAGGCATATTGACGGTAACATCGGCGTCTATCAAGGACTCATCCGGCCAGTAATTAAGCACACTATTCTTCACCTGAATTGCTGCTTTGTCGGATGTGTCATTGATTACCAGGTTCATCTTGAGATCGGCTCCATTCGACTTCTGAGCATTGAGCCTGACAGCGATATAGTCGAGGAGCTGACTCAGAGACATCCCGGACATCACATCTGAAGATATCATCGTCCTTCCACGTATCGGTTCTGTACGGCGAAGCTCCTGGGCTCCAACAAGATATGCATTCCTTGCCGGACCTGATTCTGCCTGATATCCGAGCTGTTCAAGAGCGGCAGCTTCCATTTCTCTGGCCTTCATGTTGGTGGGATCTGCGAAGACAAGGTAGTGTGCTATGGAGGCTACCAGTTCATACCGTCCTGCTTCAAAGTCCTCAGCAAGCTTCTTCATCACGGCATCTGCCCCACCCATGTACTCGGTTATATTACGGGCGAACTCATCGGGAGGAAGCCGCTTGAGGTTGATTGGATTTGCATCGTAAAATCCCAGATATCTCTGGTATGTTGCTTTCACAACCATGTAGATTTGGCCATAGAATCCATGGGTATACCAGCATTTCTGTAAGGATTTCGGAAGGACGATCATATTCGAGATCTCATCCATGGTATAGCCCTTGTTGATCAGGTTCAGTGTCTGGTCATTGATATACTTGTACATGTCGCGCTGGTTTTCGAGGAGTTCGATGACCTTGTCATTCCCAAATCGGGGCCAGTTATGGGCGGTAAACACAACCTCCGCTTTATCGCCATATAGTTTTCGTGCTTCATCAAGGGATTTCGCCCACGAAAGAGCATCCCTAACATATGCTCCGCGAAGGGTCAGGATATTATGCAGCGTGCCTACGCAGTTTTCTGCCATGAAAAGAGCCTTGTGATCCGGGAACCAAATCGTCATCTCAACCGGAGCTTCGGTATCTATGGTATACTGAAACTCCATCCTGATCCCGTCAATGGTCAGTGTCTGGCCGGTTCTGTTGATATCTATCGTGGGTGCGATAAGAGATGTCCCACCAGGTGATGGATATTTGCCAAGACCGTTATCTACAAGACCTTTCTCATCACGGGGAAGAGAAGTCCCGTACATGTACACAGCCCGCCTTTGCATTGCAGTTCCGGCATACACATTCTCACTGACTGCATGCTCAATGAATCCGGCAGGCGCGATGATCTCGACATCGCCGGAAGCAACTTCCTGGTCAGTTGTTACGCCTTTCACTCCCTGGTAGTGGTCTGCGTGAGGATGCGAATAAATGACTGCCTTCACAGGATACTTCCCTAATGTCCTGTCCACTAGGCTCATTGCAGCCCTCGCGGTCTCGACTGAATGCATTGGATCGATGACTATCCAGCCAGAATTACCCCTGATGAGGCTCATTGCAGTCAGATCGTATCCCCTGACCTGGTAAATACCCGGGACGACCTCGAATAATCCATTGATGTTATTGAGTCGTGCATGCCTGCACAAGAGCGGATTTATCGTATCAGGGCAGGTTCCGTTATTCAGGTAAGAAAATACTTCCATATTCCAGGAGGTGTAATTCGGGTAATCAGAGGGGATTATCAGAGGACTGTCAGTTGCGATAAAACCCCGAGTGGCAAAACTGAAGTCCTCCTCATTGTTGCCCCATGCAGGAGTATTGTTTGCCGCCAGGTTGGCTGCAATGGTGTATTTGGTTGCATCACCCCTTATGGAGGTACTAGATGCACCATCAGTGACTGATATTTCAGCACATATTCCCGGCACCATCGCTATCAATGCGACGGAAGCTACCAGGAGTGCCTTTGGGCATATTCTCATATATTTCAACTCCCATAACTATGCATTCAGACCTAAAAATTGTCTGAAATATGTGCAAAGTTTTTGCCAGTCTATTCCCAATGGAGGATTAATTAATCTATTTCGCCTAACTTGTCCACAAAATGCTTGCCGCATGAGCCTCCTGCTCGACGTACATGTTATATCCAACTATCGAGGTTAAGTTTCTTCGGTTCCTCAGTCAAGCGGCGGCGGCGCACCCCGCAGCAGAGCTGCGGGGTATTCAAAATAATAAAGATATCACAAGTGCATGGATCAGCATTAGCCTAGTCATACTTTACATTCACATTATTAATCATTAAAGTTTAAATAGATTTGGGCCCGCGGGATCGTGGTATATCGACTGCCTGAAAAATTGGACGCCAGTCTTTTGGGGCAAATTGCTCCGATTCCACGGAAGACTGTTTTTGGTCGCAGGTTCGATCCAAAACCAGCGGCCGACTTTCAAGAATAGATCGTTAATGCTCAGCGTCTGATTGGGGGCCGGGCAGCCCGCTCGTGCCTTACCCAGCCATATCTCTCCTGCACTTCTTTCTAATATCTCCCCATTTTCCCATATCCCTTCTGCGCCCATTCTTTATCGGATGAGAATAGGGACGAATAGGCAATCGGACCTCCGTAAAACGCCATGTATGTCCTGTCACTGCTGCTGAAAAGCGGGCTGTCGTACATCACCAGGGAGCTGGCATCTGATGACTTGATCTGCCAGGCAATGCTCCCTTCAATGGATCCTCCCGAGAACACCTCGGAGTCGGGCAATGGATCTGGTGTCACGCCAGCGCTGTTCTCGAAAGTGCTGTAGCCGATCGCTGACGGCCCCATAGCACGCAGCCTGAAGCTCCCGCCGAACGATTTAGAGCCTCCGCCATTGTAGCTTACTCTCACCCTGGCCATGAAGAACTGGTTCCCGGCCTTCGGCGGATCGTTGAACATATTCTCCTTGAGGATCGTCTGAGTGGCGTCAGGCATGATGCTTAGCACCGTGACCAGCCAGCCGTCCCCGAGATCGACAGGCGTGCCCATAGGAATAGGGTCGTCTCTGGTGCCTGCGGCCGCCCTACCCCGGCCACATCAACCGCGCTTGCTTGCTCCTGCACTCCCTTCCCGAATTCAAGCGGCCGTCCCAGGCGATTGATATTTCTACCGGCAGGTGGGAAAATGATAACCTGGCCGGACAGGATGCCACGAAGTCGCCTGGCCGGGATTTGGGCATCAGTCACAGGAGATACCGCACAACGATCTTGGGAAGCTGGTAGCTATGAGGAGATTGGATTGCTGAAGGATTCCGACTACAGGCCGGTGACTCTGCAGGACCGGGAGACGTTTGCCAGGCACTATCTTAGATATCCCCAGGTACACAGCGACAATACCTTTACGAATATGGTCTGCTGGAGCCATTACGCCCATTACAGGTACGCTTCAAAGGATGACTGCCTGCTCATAAGCAGCGTCACAGACGGGCACACCACGTTCCGGCCACCGATAGGGCCAAGAAATCCCGACCTCCTGGCAGAGGTTCTCGACCTGGCCTGCTGCGGCGAGGGGCCAAATGCGCTTGCCATCCTCGATCAGGGAAGCCGGGAATGGATCTCCCAGATATACCCCGGGCTGATCATGCACCCACAGCGGGACTACTTCGATTATGTATATCTTGCGACAGATCTGGCCAACCTCCCAGGCAAGCGGTATCAGACAATCCGCCACCAGCTCAACCAGTTCTACCGCAACTGCAAACCGTCGATTGAGCCGATAACCGAGGCAAACGCCCCAGAGATGCTGGAGTTCCTTGAGGCCTGGTGCGTGTGGAAGGACTGCAACTCGGAGACCCTCCTTGCAAACGAGAAGGAGGCGGTCGTCTATGCTCTGACCCATATGGCCAGCCTTGGCCTCCAGGGAATTGCGATCAGGGTGGATGGAAGCATCATGGCCATGGCGATTTACGAGAGACTGAACCAGGATACCGCCGTCGTACACTTTGAGAAGGCCCTTTTGGAATGCAAGGGGATTTACCGCGCGATCAATGCCGAGGCAGCCCGAATACTGGTGAACGATTACGCTTACATAAACCGGGAGAGCGACATGGGAATGCCGGGGCTGCGGGACATCAAGACAAAGTACCATCCTCACCACATGGAAGAGGTGTACATGGTCAAGAGGGAAGATCTGGATAAGATCGTCTGAAAACGCCTGCACTACGCTGGCTCTTGAGCTTGCAAGAGGTGCATTTTTCTCAGATCTCCTTACCCGAAGGTCCAGTCGAATCAGCAGATTTCGGATGTCAAGGACCCATCGTGATTGAATACATTTAAATTTATAAAATAATCAAATGAAATTATTTATACCGCTGGCGCGAACCCAACCTCCATGGACCACGCCACATCCCCCCTCGACTGGGACTGCCTTTTGCATGAGGTAATTCATCTCTACAGAGATGCTGATCCCGCCCACGACTTCTCCCACATACTGCGGGTCTGCCATAATGCCGAGGTTATTGGGGCAAAGGAGGGCGCGGATATGGAGATCTTGCTCATGGCCGCCCTGCTCCACGATGCCGGAGCCGGATCCAAGTCGCTGAATTCTGACCAGGCCTGGCCTGCCGCCGTCCATTTGGCCAGGGATTTCCTGACCAGAAAAGGCTGGAAAGAGGAGGCTCAAGAGCAGGTGCTCTACGCGGTAAAGGTGCATAGGTACTCCATGGGCATCCTGCCAGAGACCCTGGAGGCCAGGATCTTGCAGGATGCTGACCGTCTTGATGCCCTGGGTGCGGTGGGCATAGCCAGGGTATTTCTGACTGGAGGAGACCTTAAGAGGAGGCTCTACCACCCGGACGATCCATTCTGCAAGCATAGGGGCCCAGACGACCGGGAATGGAACCTTGACCACTTTTATCAGAAGCTTCTGCTGCTAAAAGACGGAATGCATACTACGACTGCCAGGGAAATGGCAGGGAGGAGGACCGAGCTCATGAGGCGATATCTGGCCGAGCTGCAGAGGGAGATCGAAGGGTGGGATTGGAGTGAGGAAGAGATGGTGCCGGATGGAGGGGAAAACGACGGTACAATCGGCCCTGCCAGGCGGTGAGATGATGGAAATGGTCCTTCACCCACGCTTTGAGATAGAGAGCCGGATCAAGAGGCTTCAGAGCCGTATGGGAGATCTCGACGGCGCGGTTATCCTCGATTCTGTAGATGTTGCATACTTCGCCGGCACCGGCCAGGAAGGCCTGATCTACATACCGCGAGACGGTCAGGCAGTGATGATGGCGAGAAAGAGCCTGAGTCGGGCTGCTATGGAGTCGCCTCTGCCGGTCAGGCCTCTGAGGAGCCTCAAAGACCTGAGATCAGAGCTGCGGATCCAGCCCGGCTCGGCGCTTGGACTGGAGCTGGACGTAATCCCCTTCAATCATTACACCAGGCTGATGCGGGTTCTTGACGGCTGCAAGGCCGTGGACGTATCGGAGACCATACGCCATCTGAGATCTGTCAAGTCAGAGTTCGAGATAGGTCTGACGAGGCAGGCAGCAAATATGGTGGACGCCGGATTGGCCTGTGTGCCTGACCACCTGACCGAAGGGATGCGGGAGATCGAGCTATCCTCATGGGTCGAGAAGACCATGCGCGATCTGGGCCACCAGGGAGCCATTCGCTTCCGCCGCTATAACCACTTCCTTCCCCTTGGCCACCTCATGGCAGGAGAGAACGCAGCCATCGCCAGCTATGTGGCCTCGCCTACCGGCGGCCAGGGGGTCTCGCTGCTCCAGCCCCAGGGGGCGGGATTTAGGAGGATCGGACGCAACGAGCCGGTGCTTGTGGATTTTGCCGGCGTGTACAACGGCTACACCGCAGATGAGACGCGGATATTCTCCATAGGCCCCCTGCCACGCCATCTGGAGGAAGCCCATGCAGCTGCGCTGCAGGTGGAGGAGGTGGTGGCCAGCCAGCTTCTTAGCGGCAGAACCGGGCGGGAGCTCTTTGACATAGCTGAGAGCGAGGGGGCAAGGCTGGGATATGGGGATCATCTGGGAGGCCCTCCCGGCTCCAAATGCGGATTTGTGGGTCACGGCGTGGGTCTTGAGATCGACGAACCACCGGTGCTTGGACCAACCGACCATCGAATAGTGCCGGGGATGACAATAGCTGTCGAGCCTAAGATGATCTTTCCGGCAACTGGTGTGGTTGGGATAGAGGACACGTTCCTGACGACTGAAGGAAGACCGATCAGGCTTACTGGATTCCAATCCGAGATCTGGCAGGTCTGAGCGGCGTCCTTTTTGCCTAATTGGTCCCAGGCCGATCAGACCTGCCTCACTGTGCAGGATGGCCTTTCGGGTCGCCTCAATATTTTTCAGGCGTCTTGCCTCAGCCATAATCAGATATCTTGGAGGTTTTCAGCCGTTGTCTTGATGAATGACTAGAAGGAGTCAGAGCTCTGTATTGTCCGAAAGCTGGCGCCAAATAGGCGTGGGACATGATCTGCAGCCGACATGGGGTTTTTGCGGCGCAGGATTATTGTGGGGGCAGCCGCTATTCAGGCAATTCTCGACGTGCGAACCACGGATGAATGCAGTTTGGGCCACCTGAGTGGCTGCTAAAACCTCGACTTCAAGTCAAGTGAATTCCAGCAAGCAGTAAGCAGATTGGATTGAGGGAAGGCGTATCTGGTTTACTGCAGAACTATCTGGTTTACTGCAGAACTATCTGGTTTACTGCAGAACAGTGTGAGGGTCTGGGCGCACCGTGCGGATGATGAACTAGCTGGGATTTTTGGAGCCATACGACCTTGACGGAGGCATATCCCGCTGGCAGCGTGAAGGATATCAGGTGGTGCGCCCCGAGATGGAGTGGTCCTGAAGTAGCGTTCGTCCCCTGACTTTTTCTTAAAATCAGGTCTTGAACTGCTGTACGAGGGCTTCTCTCGCCTCATCACAAATGATCCGATTTTCGCCCTCGCATTCATGGACGGTTGGCTGGATTAGCACCTGAATATATGCAGCACACGATCTATCAACATGATCCCGATGATCATTGACGGATCCGCCCAAGCCATCCGATAAGCTTTGACCGGAATGACTCAGGCCGTCTCTTCTGCCCGACCTCTCCGCTTCCGCCGCATATGGGGCAGGTGAGGACTTCTAAATACCGCTACCGTGCAGACCTCACTTGCGCGCTCCACCTGACCCGATCCCCGGCAACCTGTGCAGGGATCAGCTGAGAGTTGAGACATCATCCCGCCTCAAGCGAAACACGACCCCGGCTCAAGGAGAGCATAAGTGTCTCTGGCGATGATAAGCTCCTCGTTCGTTGAAAGGGCAAAGGCCCTCACCCTGGAGGACGGGCTTGAGATCTCGACAACTCCAGGCTCGATCTCGCGCCGCGACCCTAACTTCAAATCGAGGAACTCCAGGTTCCTGCAGGCAAGCTTTGGGACAAGGGTGGAGCCGGCACCAATCCCGCCTGTGAAGGCCAGGACGTCCAGCCCGCCCATGGCTGCTGCAAAGGCGCCTATATACTTGCGAATTTTGTAGCAGAAGATCTCAACAGCCAGAGCGGCACGCCTCGCCTGCAGGCCTGATTCATTATCCCCAGACGATGCAGCTTCCAGATCCCGGAAGTCAGATGAGATTCCGGATATGCCCAGAAGGCCGCACCGACGATTGAGAAACGCCTCTGTCTGGGATATTGAGAGTCGCAGCCGCTCCATCAGAAACAGGACGACCGACGGGTCGAGGTCTCCGCATCGGGTTGCCATCGGCAGTCCCTCAAGTGGCGTAAAGCCCATGCTGGTGTCTATGGACCGCCCCCCTTCTATCGCACAGATGCTCGATCCTGCGCCAAGGTGGCAGGAGATTATCTTCAGATCCTGGACAGGACGTCCGGCCAGCCTGGCTGCCTCACCGGATATGTATCGATGTGAAAGGCCGTGAAAGCCGTAGCGTCTCAGGCCGAGCTGCTGGTAGAGGTGATATGGCAGGGCGTAGAGGTAGGCCTGCTCTGGCATGCTATGGTGAAAGGCGGTATCGAAGACCGCAACCTGAGGAACGCCTGGCAGTTGGCTGAAAACCTCCTCTGCTGCAAGAAGGTTGAAGGGATTGTGCAGCGGTGCCAGGAAATCCAGCTCGTGAATCTGCTGCAGGATGGAGGGGCTCAGCAGTACCGGGGAGCTGAAACGCTGGCCACCGTGGACAACACGATGCCCCACTGCATGGATATCACCGATGCTATTGGTATGTTGGGAGATGGAAGACAAAGCCAGCTTTATGGCCTGACGATGATTCGAGGCCTCGACTGCGCAGGACCGCCAATCCTGGCCGTGCGGCAAAAGGTGCAGATGCGATGACTCAGCGCCAACAGCATCTATCATGCCTCGCATAATCTCACGTTCGAGAAGGCCCTCCATTCGAAACAGGCGGAACTTGACAGTGGAGCTTCCCGAATTAAGCACCAAAATGTTCATCCTAGCGCCTCATGGCACGCCGCAGCCGTATCCAAGATCCTCATATCCACCATTACTGCCCTTTTCAGGGCTGGTGCATTGCAGTTTCAAGATAGGTCACCGAGAATTAAATAGATATCCATCGAAAAAGCGCCCTGACCCGCTGCTTCTCAACCAGAGCACATGGCAGAAAAGGTTAAAGCCGGCAAAGACCAGGAAGGAAGCTGCAGAAAAGACAGCTCAGTTAAATCTCAGTAGAATTGCGTGGGGCAGGAACATCATGGCCAGGAACCAGAAGGACCACTACTATCGCAAGGCCAAGGAGGAGGGTTTTCGGGCACGCTCGGCCTATAAGCTGGAGCAGATAAACGGCAAGTTCCACCTTATCAGGAAGGGCTCCAGGGTGGTGGACCTGGGAGCTGCACCGGGCGGCTGGCTGCAGGTGGCCAAGTCCATATCAGGGGGACAGGTGTTAGGGGTGGACCTGGCGGAGATCGAGCCGATACCCGGCGTATTCACACTGGTTGGCGATATAACAGATCCTCAGACCACCGATCGGATAATGGAAGTCCTGGGTGGGGAGGCTGATGTGGTCATAAGCGACGCTGCCCCAAACCTGACAGGGATATGGGATGTGGACCACTCCAGATCGATAGATCTTGCCAGATCAGCCCTGGCCATGGCAAAGCAGATACTCAAGCCAGGAGGCAATTTTCTGGTCAAGGTGTTTCAGGGCGATATGTTCATCGAGTACCTGAACGAGGTGCGCCGCGAGTTCGGGTTGGTCAGATCCCACTCTCCTGACGCTTCCAGAAAAGAGAGCGCTGAGATTTACATCATAGGAAAGAAGCGGCTGACTGCTCCCGTGCGATCAGGAGAGGTGTACGACGTGGAGATAACCTCAGAGGGTTCATCAGGTGACGGGATCGCCATGATCCAGGGCTTTGCTGTCATAGTCAAGGGCACCCAGGCTGGAGATCGAGTTCGCGTGAGGATAGGTCAGGTCAAGCGAAATTTCGCATTTGCCTCGGTTCTTGAAAAGTGAGTCTGCGAAATAAAGGTGGCATTCTCCGCCCGAATTCCGAGTTGGGCTTGCCAGCCACTCAGTTCTCGGGATTCAAATTCGGGCACCCGGACTCGACCAGGCATCCATTGCGGACAGTCTTTTTCGCAAAAAAACCGCCGGAAAACTATTATTAATTTGCGAGCTCAGTCATATCCATGACCATCTTCAGGGCTTACGACGTGCGAGGCATCTACAGGAGCGAGCTGACCGAGGAGATGGCCTGCCAGATCGGTAAAGCCTTCGGTACACATTATGAGGGCGGTTCGGTCACCCTTGGTCGGGATACTCGAGATAGCGGCCCTTCCCTTGAGAAGGCATTCCTGCAGGGCCTCTTGGAGACTGGTTGCCAGGTTTTCAGCTATGGAGTCATCCCCATATCCATCTTGAGCTTCATCACATGGAGGGAAGGCCGTGCAGCCGCTGCATATATCTCCGCCTCCCACAACCCCCCGGAGTACAATGGGATCCGATTCCGCACCTCTGAAGGGTACGGATTGCTCTACCAGAAGACAGGGATGCTTGATCGTCTCAAGGCCCGCGATTTCCGGACTGGCAAGGGGTCGGTGGCTGCCTGCTCTCCGCAAGAGGCTATCCAGGCCTACCGGCAGTACGTGGGCGAGAGGCTTAAACTGGCTGCGGGCCTGAAAGTGGTCCTCGACACCGGAAACGGCTCCTCCTGCGGAATGGAGCGGCTCTACCAGGATCTAGGACTGGAGACTGTGGTTCTGAACGGCTCGATGGACGGACGCTTTCCTGGTAGGGGCCCATCTCCATCTGAAGAGAGCTTGAGCGAAGCCTGCCGGACTGTGAAGGATTTGGGGGCGGACTTCGGAGTGGGCTTCGATCCGGACGCCGACCGGGGCATAATCATCGATGACCGTGGAAGGGTAGTCCCGCCCGAGAAGGTGGCAGTCATTCTGGCAAGCAGAAGGTACAGGTCCGGCGATCTTGTAGTCTCTGGCTTCGATTGCTCCATGATTCTCGAGAAGGAACTCCATCCCATCGGGATCAGGGTAAGGCGGGAGAGGGTGGGAGATGTCTTCGTTGCCAATACCGTCAAAGAGAGCGGCGCTGTCCTGGGTGTCGAGAGGAGCGGGCATTTCTTCCTGCCGGAGTTCCAGTATTCGGATGATCCGTTCGCAATGAGCCTTGCCATCGCCCAGGTCATATCCGGCGGAGAGAGGCTATCCAGGCTGGCAGATGGCATTGCCGACTTTCCCTACCAGCAGAAAGGGATCAGGCTTCCTGCAGGAGCCAGTACCGACCAGGTAATGGCGAGGCTGCTTGAGCAGCTGTCAGACCGAAATCCGGACACCACCGACGGTATCAAGATCGTAACCGACAGCTACAGCGTTCTCATCCGTCCCTCGAACACCGAACCTCTAGTGCGTCTCTACGTCGAGACATGCGGGGCAGACCTTCCTGTCATAATGAGGGAGTATGAGAGCCTGGTAATCGAGGCACTTCCAGCCTGAAGAGGCAATTGATGTAGCCGGGCAATTCGTCCATTTGTCCAAGATTGGAGATATCGAGGTAAAACTCCATAGAAAGGTGGAGGGCAAGATCGCTCGTCTGACAGCTAGAAGATCCCTCAGACTGGGATTACAGTCTGTGGCAAACGCCAAGATGCCCGCCAATTCATTGGCGGGAGTAGTCACATATGATTGAGAGTATGTTAAGGAGTACTGACGCCCTTTGCTTCTGAGTCCGGGATAGCCAGTCTCTCTCCAGCCTTGACTATTCGGAAAAGAAGGCGTTTCGACGTCAGGTCCACAACGTTGCTGCCGCGGCGCCAATTTCATCGAAAGGGCTTCCGTACTCTTGGCTGGGAATCATGAGATCCACCCCCGATCTGCTGGGCCCGGACAATCTCACAGCTTCTCCACCCTGACCTGGCCTGAAAATCCCTCGATATCTGCCCCACCTGGACATGCCCTGACCACAATGCCATCCATCTCCTCGCTCCCGCAAAGCACGTCCTGCTCCGGGTGGGTGCCAGGTGAGATCCGACAGCTGAGCCTGGTCAGTGGGCCAATTGAGATCACGGTCTTGAGCCGGGCCGAGGCAGGGTGGCCCTTGGGAAGCACTATCAACGGTGCCTCGAGCTCCCTGATCTGAAATATCGTGCAGCGAAGTCCCCTCTCTGCAGCCTCGCCCTTGCCGAAGCTGGAGGCTACCAGCAGGTCGTCCTCGCCGGTGAAGAGGACCACCTCCTCTTCTTCAGTCTCCAGAAAGAACGACCTGCCCAGGGTCCTGGAAACCGCCAGGGTCCCCGTCTCCCCCAGAATAAAAGCGATCTGATCCTCGGCCAGGCTGATCTTCATCTCTAGCTTTCCAGCTTGACGTTTCTGGACTTGCAGGACGGGCACATGGGATGCCTGCCCATGCCCTTGAACTTGTTGCCGCAGTCCATGCAAACGTAATCCTTTGTGGCCAGGCCTTCAATATTCCCCAGGTCCGGTCCGCCGCCTACGGTGCACATCTGCCTGTCACCTCCATTACATCAGTTAAGCTCTCGATATTTAAAATAGGCGGCGGCAGCCGGTAGTGTCTCATGCAAGACTAAAATTGGGCCGCATTTTGGAAACGAAGTGGGGCATATCTGCATGTACATAGTCTTGAAACATCGTCTGAAGCATAATAAGAAGAAGGGGCCTGGAGAGAGATCTGCCGCATCCCATGGCCTGAAGTATTGCCCCCATTCAGAAGCGACAGGAGACTGCTATCTTTTCCTTGAAAAATGCGGCATCTCCCTAACAGAACCGGAGCAGGATATCCCTCACTTTTCGGCGTAGGTCGTCCACGCTTCCGTCGTTGTCCAGGCAGATGTCTGCTTCTCTCGTGGCCTGATGCATCCCCCACCCAAGCTCCCTGCACTCCCTCTTCTCAAGAGCCTCTGCAGCCACGCGCAGATCGGACTGGCACGGCGAGAAGATCCTTTGACTCTCAGGAAGTATCTCAGGGCCTTCATTTGGACCGTTTGGAACGACTCCGTCGTCTGAGCGTCCACGGGCAGCGATGCGGCGCAGGCGATCCTCTGGACAGGTCCTGATCTCCACAAGGCAGAACTTCTCCGCAATACTTCTGAAGTAATCCACCTCGGATTTGGACCTGATGCCGTCCACGACGACCAGGCCAGACACGTTTCCCTTCTGGCCGATCAGGCATCGTCGGGCAACCGCCTCCGGGCCTTCGCTGCTTCGCAGGTCGTCCCCAACCATGCCGTGGTTTGTGTCGGTCGGCAGAAGACCGCGGGACCTGGCCTCCTGCCGGATCACATCTCCCATGACCGCCACTGGCAGCCCCATATCCCTTGCCACCTGGCAGGCCACGCTCTTGCCTGAGCCTGGCAGGCCTACAAAGCCGATTATCTTCAACTCTCTGCATCTCCCAGCGGTCGTGTGAACTCTACCCACTTGGCCTTTTTGGTTGTCGGCTGCTCTACCACCCGCACCGGCAGGCCGGATAGAGACCCTGCCAGCTCTCGCAGCATCTCGCTATTTACAGGCTCAAACTCCCCCACCTCAGATACACCCTGCTGAAGGACCAGGGACTCCAGGCTGCAGTCTGGATACTTGGCCGAAAGATCCAGCAGGAGGCTGGCTGTCTCCATAATGGACCTGGGCGAGGGCATCTCCGGAAAAACTGTCATTCTCACCTCAAATGGCAGTCCCGATGCGGCTAAGATCTCCAGGCTCCTTTTCGCAAGGCCAGCAGCCCTGGAGCAACCGGTAGCCCTGGCGTACTCCTCGTCTTGCAAGGCCCCCTTCACATCCAGAAAGATCCGGTCCAGCAGGCGGTGCTCAATCAGATCAGCCAGGCGTGCGGGATAGCACCCAGACGTCTCAAGTCCCACGAGAAGCCCACGCCTATGAGCCTCTCTTGCCAGGGCAGCAGCCCCTTCTGCCTGGGCCAGCGGCTCGCCGCCAGAGAGCACAATGGCGCTCACAAGCATCCCCGGATCCATAAGGGCTCTCTTTACATCCTCCGGCAGGCAGAAGGATTGAAGCGATATCTGGCGGCTGACCCTGCCTGCTGGATGGATCAGAGCCTGGACTGCATCCTGATTGGGGGCTAATCTTACCGGAGTGGCCGAAGCCATGTCCAGCGAGATGTCGGCCAGGCTTCTGCCGCTATGGATGGAACGGTTGTGGCAATGGGGGCAGTTGAGCGGACATCCCCTCAGAAATACGACGGTGGCAGCACGCCCCGGCCAGTCCACCGTTGATAATGGGACCACGCCGCCCAGATTTATCCTCACCTCAGCCATTCTCTCACCCGCCACCGACGCTGTCCTGCTCGGATAGCTGTTGCAAGACATTCTCAGCTATTCTGGGGCCCAGGAGTGCAGCCAGGTGCTCGGGGCTTGCCTCGCGCATCTTATCAAGACTGGTGATGCCTGCCTGGTACAGCTTTCTTGCCCGAACGCGTCCTATGCCTCTGAGCTCCAGCAGCGCCAAGAGCTCAGGGCCGGCACCATAGCGAATTCTCTGTGCCAGGCGCTGAGCCAGGTAGGTGGCTCCGAGGTCGAGATGCCTGGAAAGCTGAAAGGTGGCACCCATAAGCCACTCTGCAGTCTCCGCAACCCTCCGCACATCCCCAGGACCGATGCGATACCGCTCGCTTATGACATCCTCTCGCACCTCTGCTATCCAGTCCATCAGCATGGCCGAGGTCTTGACCTCCCGTAGCATCCAGTCGTAGTTCTCTTCAGGGTTCAGCTCCGCCTCGTGATCCCAGATGAACTCCTCCACCCAGCGGTCTGCCTGCTGGATATAGAGAAGCTCCATGTTCGGGGTCATCGAGATCAGGTGGATCAGTGTGAGGTCGGACGGGCGTGCTACCACCCTTAAGCGATTGATGATCGTCAGAGCACTGAGTGGGTCCAGGTAGAGCCTGGAGACCAGGGACCCAAGCCTTGTTGGATGCAGCCCGCTCTCGCCTACGATCATGCCGGCCTCCTCCAGGAATGAGAGGACCTTTTCGAGAGTTGCGTCCAGATGCCAGCGATCCTGCTGATGGGCGAAGAATGTGGACCCCATGAATGCACCCAGATCATCCTCATTTGCGACAAAACCGGCGGCGATTGTTGCCAGCACATGGGTGCGCAGGGCCGATTCGCTTGCCAGCTTCGACCAAATCTCCTCAGGCTCGCCTAAGACGTAATGATCCATAACCTCCCGGGCCTCTGCCTGGTTCTTCGCCAGGATAAGGGATTCGCCATAAGGATCAAGTCCTGGGCGGCCGGCTCGTCCCGACATCTGCCTGTACTCGATCACCGGAATGGGCAGCATCCCTGCGCCTGCCTCATAACGCCGATAGCTCTTGATCAGCACCCTGCGGGCAGGCAGATTCAGCCCGGCTGCCAGTGTCGGAGTGCTGGCTATCACAGAGATCGCATTCTCCCTAAATCCCTGCTCAACCGCTGCCCGCTGCTCAGCCAGCAGTCCTGCATGATGAAAGGCAGTTCCGCATGCAAGGCAGCCGGCAAGGCGACGGGCAGTCTCGCTCTCGCCAAGCCCGGAGATCCGCTCGGCAAGCTTCCTGGCCTTATCGGGATTTGGAGAGCCGCACTGCCCGAGGCTGGCAGCAAGTCTTATGGCCGTCGCCTCGGCGTTGCGGCGGCTGTTCTCGAAGATCAGGAGCTGGCCACCCTGGCCCAGGGTATCTCTGACCAGGTCGAGCGTCTCATCCCTGCACTGACCTGGCACATCCTCCTCTCCATCTGGAAATATGGCCTTGCCCTTGAGGAGAATCCCTTCCCTCAACCTCACAGGCCGCCACTGGCTGATTATCATCTCCGCTCCCAGCCAATCGGCGATCTCCTGGGCGTTAGCCACCGTGGCCGACAGCCCTATTACCTGCATGTCAGGGTTGAGCCGCATGAGCTTGGTAATGGTCATCTCGAGCGTCGGTCCCCGGTTCGCCGAGTTTAGCAGGTGGATCTCGTCCACAACCAGCACCCCGATCTCCCGCATCCACGATGCCCCGTTTCTGATCAGGGAGTCGGCTTTTTCCGAGGTGGCCACGATTATCTGGTTCTTTCCAAGGCCCTCATCCTTTCTATCGAAGTCTCCGGTGCTGATTCCAACCGTGATGCCGAGTGAGCGGAAACGACGGAAGCTCTCGAACTTCTCTGAGGCCAGGGCCCGCAGTGGGACTATGTATAGGGAGCGCCGACCTTCCCGGGCGGCCTTCAGCATGGCCAGCTCCGCCAGCAGCGTCTTTCCAGCAGCTGTCGGAATGGCCATCATCATGTTCTTTCCCTCCAATATGCCCCGCTCCACCGCCTCGGCCTGAGGCGGGTACAGCTCTGCTATGCCCCTCTGACGGTACAGGTCTATCACTGCCTGGTCCAGCCAGGCATTGAGGTCTTCAATCAGCAGCATCACAAACCTGCCATTACCGTTGCCTCTATCCGGAAGTACTTTCCCTCTACCCTTATATAGTACGGGAAAGTACTACATGCGGCTATCCGCCTGCCAGAGCTGGATTTGAGCCCAGCCGGCCGCCACGGATCGTCCCTTGGATCTTGGATGGAGAGAGGTACATGTACGCTGATCGGATAAAATCCCTCCCACCTTACTTATTTGCAGCCATCGATAAGGCCAAACAGGAGGCCCGGGAGCGGGGAATCGACGTCATAGATCTGGGGGTGGGCGACCCGGACCTTCCCACTCCGCAGCATATCGTCGATGAGCTCTGTCAGGCAGCTAAGAATCCCGAGAACCACAAGTATCCCTCCTACGAGGGAAAACGCGAGTTCCGGTCTGCCGTAGCCGCCTGGTACAAGAGGACTTTTAAAGTGGCGTTGGATCCCAGTCGAGAGGTTCTGACCCTAATCGGCTCCAAGGAGGGAATCGCTCACTCCCCACTGGCCTTCATCAATCCAGGTGACGTGGCCCTGATCCCAGATCCAGGATATACCGTCTACAAATCCTCGGTCCAGTTTGCAGGCGGGATACCGGTTCCCATGCCGCTGCGGCGGGAGAGGGGATTTCTGCCGGACCTTAATGCAATTGACCGGCAAACTGCAAGAAAAGCCAAGATCATGTTCCTCAACTACCCCAATAATCCGACCGGAGCTGTGGCCAGCCGTGACTTCTTCAAGGAGGTTGTGGACTTTTGTGCCGACAACCAGATACTGGTCATGCACGACAATCCCTACTCAGAGGTCTACTTCGGGGAGGCCAGATCTCCAAGCATCCTGGAGGTGCCTGGAGCCATGGAGATCGCAGCGGAGTTCCATTCCCTATCCAAGACCTATAACATGACCGGCTGGCGCATCGGCTCGCTGGTGGGCAACGCTGATATCGTGGCTGGGGTAGGAAAGATAAAATCAAATATCGACTCGGGGGATTTTGGGGCAGTCCAGGACGCAGGGATCGTGGCTCTGCAAAGCCCGCCGGAGATGGTGGCAAAGCTGCGCCAGGTCTACCAAATGCGCATGGAGATACTTTACCAGGCCTTGAAGGGCATCGGCCTTGAGCTATCCAGGCCTCTGGCGACCTTCTATCTATGGGCCTGGACCGGGGGCGATTCGATGGAGTTCACCCGCCGGTTGCTTGAGGAGACGGGCATCGTGGCCACTCCGGGTGTCGGATTCGGGCAGTTCGGCCAGGGATTCGTGCGCTTCTCGGTAACCCAGCCGACCGAACGGATAGAGATGGCGGCAGAGAGGCTGCAGCACATGGGCACCTCCGGATAGAGGGAGGCTTAGACGTTGAAAGAAGAGTATTCTGCGGCAGAGATCGAAGCCCGGTGGCAGAAGAAGTGGGAAGATGAAGGGGTGTTTCATTCCGAGCCTGACGAAAGGGAGAAGTTCTTCCTGACCATACCTTATCCCTACCTCAACGGAAACCTGCACGCCGGCCATACCCGAACATTTACCATAGGCGACGCAGTGGCACGCTTCCGCCGTATGCGTGGCCAAAACGTGCTCTTTCCAATGGCGTTTCACGCCACAGGGACACCGATTGTGGGACTGAGCGAGCTTATCGCCAACCGCGATCCCCTCATCTGGGAGGTATACACCAAGCTGCACGGAATTCCAGAGGAAGAGCTGGTGGCTCTCAACACTCCCGAGGCCATCGTTGCCTACTTCAGAAAGGCTGCCAAAGTGGCCATGGGCTCCATTGGATTTTCGATCGATTGGCGTAGGGAGTTCACAACCACCGATCCGGCCTATAAGAAATTCATCGAGTGGCAGTTTGGGATACTGCACGATCTGGATTACGTGACGAAAGGCTCCCATCCTGTGCGCTGGTGCCCCCACGACCAAAATCCGGTGGAGGATCACGATATCCTGAAGGGCGAGGAAGCAACCATCATGGATTTTGCCCTGATTAAGTTCCGGATCGGAGATCGGGTTCTGCCGTGCGCCACTCTGCGCCCGGAGACCGTATTTGGGGTCACCAACCTGTGGGTCAATCCCGATGTGATGCACGTGGTCGCCAGGGTCAACCAGGAGCTATGGGTGGTATCCCCGGATGCGTATCACAAGCTGACCTTCACCGACCGCGAGATGGAGTGGGTCGGGGAGGTCTCGGGAAGAGAGCTGATAGGCCAGATGGCTGAAAATCCCATCACAAGAGACAGGATACTGATACTTCCGGCCGGCTTCGTCGATCCTGACAATGGATCGGGGATAGTGATGTCGGTGCCGGCCCACGCGCCCTTCGACTACCTTGCCCTAAAGGACCTCTATGGAGCTGACCTGAGCGGGTACGGCATAACCGAAGACCTGAGAGATATCAGGTTAATCTCCCTTATCAAGGTCCCCGGATACGGCGAGTTTCCGGCGGTGGATGCCGTCTCCGAGCTTGGTGTCAGAGACCAGCATGATCCCCGGGCTGAGGAGGCTACCAAGCTGGTTTACCGGCGGGAGTTCCACAACGGAATCCTCAAGGAGAACACAGGCAAATACTCCGGCATACCGGTTCAGAAGATAAAGGAGCCACTTCTGCAGGATCTGATAGACCAGGGGGCTGCCGAGATATTCTATGAGTTCTCAGAGAGCCCGGTGATCTGCCGCTGCGGCACAACCTGCGTGGTCAAGATGGTGCGGGACCAGTGGTTCCTGGAGTACTCGAATCCGGCCTGGAAGTCCAGGGTTCTGGCATGCCTGGCTGGGATGAGGCTGATACCCGAGGAGATCAGGCAGGAGTTTATCAACAAGGTGGACTGGCTCAAGGACAAGGCCTGCGCCAGGCGAAAGGGACTCGGGACCCTGCTGCCGTGGGACCGTGAATGGCTGATCGAGTCCCTTGCAGACAGCACCATATACATGTCATTTTACATCCTGGCCAAGTATGTCAATGCCGGACTGAATATCGACCGGCTGGAGCCCGCTTTCTTCGATTACATATTCCTGGGGAAGGGAGATCCAAAGTCAGCCTCCAAGATCACGGGCATCGACGAGGAGACTGTCCAAAAGATCCGGACCGACTTCCAGTACTGGTATCCAGTGGACCTGCGCACATCAGGCAAGGACCTTGTGGCCAACCATCTGCTCTTCTTCTTGTTCCATCACGTGGCAATCTACCCGGAGTCCCTATGGCCCAAAGCTATAGCTGTCAATGGGTTCGTATCTCTGGAAGGGCGAAAGATGTCCAAGTCCAAAGGACCGATTCTAACCCTGCGGCAGGCCGTATCAGAAAACGGCGCAGACGTCACAAGGCTGTACATCCTCGGCAACGCCGAGTACACTCAGGACGCCGATTGGAGGTCGGAGGGCGCTCAGTCGATCCGCAGTCAGGTGGAGCGGTTCTACTCACTGGCCAGGGATATACTGAAGGACAAGGACCCTCAGGCAACGGATCTGGGCGAGCAGGAGCTGATAGACCGATGGATGATCTCAAGGCTTCAGCAGCGCATATCTGAGACAACGGAGGCCATGGAGGGCATCCAGACCAGACGAGCTCTGCAAAGTGCCTTTTACCACATGCAAAACGACCTGCGCTGGTATCAGAGACGAGGTGGCCGATCCCAGCTCTGCCAGGTTCTATCGGTCTGGGTCCGCTTGATGGCTCCTTTCACCCCCCATATCTGCGAGGAGATCTGGTCGGAGCTTGGGCAGGGATACGTGGCCCATGCACCCTGGCCTCTGGCAGACAAGTCCCTCATCGATGAGCAGGCCGAGCTGGCGGAATCCCTATTGCAGTCCACCCAAAACGACGTGGAGGAGATACTGAGGGTGACCGGAGCCATTCCTGAGAAGATCTCACTATATACCGCGCCTGAGTGGAAACGGGAGATGCTGCGCCTGGCCCTGGACATATCCTCTGGCGGCAGGTTCGACATGTCCGGCCTGATGAAAGCGGCGATGGCAGATCCGGAGATAGCGGCGCACAAGAAGGAGGCGCCCAAGTACGCCCAGAAGCTCGCCAAGACCGTACATGGCCAGACCGCCGAGATCCTTGAGCTGGACGAGCTGCAGACGCTATCAATGGAGACCGATTACCTGAGCAGGACCTTCGGCTGCCCCGTTCGTGTCCTCTCGGCTGACCAGCCCGGGCCAGATCCCATGGGCAAGAGCCGCAATGCAGAGCCGGGGAGGCCGGCAATATGGATCGAATAGATCCGAATTAGCCTGCCGGACAAGAGCTCCCCTATTGGGGAGTCCTGAATATCGGTATTTCCGTTGGCATCCCCCATAGCCGCCGAAGGGCGGGATGCTTTTTCCGCCCTGTAGCTTGATATGCCAGGAGATAATCCAGATCGGCACTCCACGGCACTCAGGGGCCACTCTCGTCTGACGGGATCGGCTCCGAGTTCTGCCCTTCCCTGCCCCTCTCCTTCAGGCATCTGGAGATTATATCGTCGGTCAGCATCTGGTAGTCGTCAACCGCATCCTTAAGCCGGCTGCTCATCATGCGCCATGGCGAGTCCGAGTACATAAGCCGGACCAGCACTCCAGCGTCCTTGGCCACCTCTATGGCAGGAATGAAATCGCTATCTCCGGTAAGCAAGATGGCTGTATCCATCTTTCCGCCGAATGTGAGCCTGACCAGGTCCACCGCTATCATCACGTCAACCATCTTCTGGACCAGCTCGTCTCCCTGTTTCTGAAGCACGCCAAGCCTGACGTCGAAGCGTGGCAGGTTCTGAATGGTGTATATGAACCGCTCCATCTTCTGGTACTCGTTCCTCTGCTCAGGCGTTGGGGAATCCGGCACAAACGGCATGCAATTATAATAATAGGTGCGGAGCCTTTCCTCCTCCCCTACCAACAAATCGGAAAAGATATGGTAATCAATTCTCTGACCATGAAAGTCGTATTTGAGAATGTTATTTAGATATCCCCCGTCGATAAATACCACTGCTCTGCGCTTCAAACTCGCATCTCCTTGGCAGATGACTGCCCCACTCGTTCCCTTTGGCATCCATTTCCATCTCAGCCATTTCTCCTGGAGACATACTCGACCGGTAAGGCTGATCTGGGCCATTGTATAAGTGGCCATTACATCTATATTAAGACGCTATATTAAGACGCTATATTAAGATCACCAGCAAAGATTGTCACAGGGATGCTCAAATACGCTCTTCTACCTGCGGGGATCAATAAGTTTTCAGATCGGTGGCCATGGTTTGATTTACGGAGGTCGTATATTTTCGGCGCGCCAGTTCCTGCTACGAAAATGTTAAATAGTATTAATAAAATAGTCTATACCGGGTGCAAAATATGGTTGAGACACGGAGATACTAACCTCCATCTGCTACTAAAGAGATTGTTCAAGTCTCTTTTCCTCCTTTTCCGGGCCTTCGGCCAGAAAGTCGCACCCATCTCTTTTAGGACGAACTCAGGGCTAATCCCCGCTTTTTCACAGGCGGGATACAGCCCGTACCCATAACCACCACAAGATTCATTAGCCATAATTGTATATATACTATATAATGGCTAGAGCGTTTCGATATAGACTCAAACCAACAAAACATCAGGTTGCTATATTGAATAGACAACTTGATCCATGCCGATGGGTCTATAATCAAACACCTGCTCTGCGAAAGAGCGCTTGGGAGGAGGAGGGCCGATCCGTAAGTCATTTCGAGTCCAGAGAATGCTTCCTATCTTAAATTCTCTCGATCTCCCTCAAAATTATAGTGCTAAAATCCAAGAGAATATCGTATTGTGCTAATAAGTCCGGCTCCTGACATCGATCGTTGATGCCATTCTTTCAGCGCAGCATAATAATTAATGATCACTATCGTTTTAAGAAAGTTGCGATGGTGGACCGATAGCAAAGGAGGCTACAGCACCTGAAAAATGGTGGTGTAAGCCCAGAGCATGGCTTTCTCTGACGCTCACGACCCGGCACAAGATGCGGATTTATCCGATTTTCTACAGGCAGGGCAGCCAGTCGACGCTGATTGCGCCACAGGTTGAGTTGCCCCACAGCTGGATGAACTTCTCGATAGAGAAGACGCCAGTTAGGTCCTCAACCGACCTGCCGTATTCGATGTGCCGTCCCTTGACCAGGGCCGAAGCTTCGGGGTCCCGCGACATCCAGCCGATGTGGGCCACACCAATGACCTGGGCGTTTAGGCTGGCCTCCAGAATGCCTGTACAGCATGGAGTCTCAAGCCTGCACCCGCCTATGCGCCTGCCTTCGCAATATGCAGGAAACGCCAGGGTTTTTGCCTCGGTCCTCTTCTGCAGGTGCTCTGCGTGGGTGTACATCTCGGTAAGCACGGCGCCGATCCGATAGTTCTGGACGCACAGTTTCTCGATCCATTTCTGGTCGTATGTTCCTGTCTGATACGAGACCGGCATGTACTCGAACTCGGCTTCCTTCGTCAGGTTGATGTAGTCCTTCCTGATCGTCCAGTCCACCCACTGTCCTCTATGGATTACGAATCTTGGAAAGCAGCCGGTATCTATCTGCCTCTCTGCCTCCAGTTCCGTCTTCTCAAGGAGGACATTTCCAGAACCGGATTCCTTCTCGATAAGCTTGACTCCGCTAAAGCCATGCTGAGTGGATACTATCATCTCCACGTTTTTATATCCTATTCCTTTTATATTTGCCTTCTCATACATATAGTTTGCGGCGCAGGCTGTCCCCATAAGGATAAATATAAAAATAACTGCCAGTATCTTTGCTCGGATATCTGTTCCCTCCTACATATCCCTCGATTGATCCGGGATGCATCAATTAATATGATAAACTTTTCCAGGAAGGCCGATCAGGTTTTCCCCAAATCTGCGGCCTTCTCAAGTATGTTTTTGGACGGTCATTGGGATTGGATGGCGATTACACCATTCATGGACTACCGGCCTGGGCCAAGTGAACTGGGACAACGATGGCAATCCCAGAGATCTGTGCCGAGCCGTGATCGATGACGGGGGGAAAGATGCGACGGCGCAAATCCGGTCGAACATGCCCAGGCCAAGTGGCGGACTTTTCATCGCCGCGCATCTTCATGCCTCACATGTTTTTCCATTTCCATCTATCCAATCTCGAGCTGCAGGCCGTCTCTGGCAGCTTGAGCAAATGTCCCGCTGGCATCCTCTAGCTGCCTGGCCATCGCATCCTCAAGACCTCGGCAATCCGGGTAAAAGTGGGTCAGCACCACGTGCTTCACCACCTGAGCTGCCGGCACTATTCCCAGCGGAGTCGAGTGGTTTGTAACCGAAATTCCTTCGGGAAAGGAGCATTCGTGGATCAGCAGGTCCGCTCCTTCGGCCAGCTCCGCCACATTCATCGTTGGCTCTGTATCTCCAGAACAAACCAGCGAGGCGGATGAATCAATACGATAACAGAGCGCTGCCACGCTGTGCACCGCCTCTGCTGTGGTTATCTCGATGGCCTCCACCGCCGTCCCCTCCTCTGCCACCAGCTCTCTGACCACAATCCTCAATGGGGCAAGATAGGGGTATATGGCCTGCATTGCCTTTACAAAGCGCTCCGTTCCAACGGGACCGAATACCGGGGGCATATCCTCACCCTGCAGGTAGCAGGCGTTTGCCAGGAGAAGCAGATCCGCAGAATGGTCGGGGTGCAGATGGGTCAGCAGAACTGCCTGGAGATCCTGTGGCATAACATCGGCTTGGCTGAGCCGCAGCAGCGTCCCGGCTCCACAATCGATGAGCAGTGATATATCATCTTCGCGAATCAGAAGCGCTGACTGGGATCGATCAGGCTGGGGAATGCCCACTCCGGTTCCCAGCAGGGTCGTCTTCATGCTCATGGTATCATCCGTCCTTCATTTCCGTATAGATAGATGTGGTGGCTGCACATGAGCCGATGCAGAAGAGCGATGGATCACTGGTGGGATTTAAGTATGTGGTATATCGACTTTCTGTGCCGAGTTCCATTTAAATTTCCAGGTGATATTATGCAAAGGAGCGTGGTCAAGGACCCCAGCCTGGCCTCCGCTGGGGAGAAGCGGATCGAGTGGGCCAGACGCCATATGCCGGTGCTTCAGTCTATCCGCGAGGAGTTCGAGAGGGAAAAGCCGCTGAAAGGAATAAGAGTTGTGGCCTGCCTCCATGTTACGGTGGAGACGGCAAACCTGATCACGGCGCTGGCAGCAGGAGGTGCGGAGATTGCGGTAACCGCATCCAATCCGCTGAGCACGCAGGACGACGTTGCTGCCGCTTTAGCCGCACGCGGTCTGCATGTCTACGCCTTTCGGGGTGAGAACGAAGCTGAGTACTATCAGTGCATGGAGAAGGCCCTTGATCTGCGGCCCAACGTGACGCTGGATGACGGAGCTGACACGATAGCAATGGTACATAAATCGCATCGCGAGCTTCTTCCTGATATACTGGGCGGATGTGAGGAGACCACAACGGGAGTTGTGCGGCTGAGGGCAATGGCTGAGGATGGGGCCCTGGGCTATCCTGTTATTGCGGTCAACGATGCCGAGACCAAGATGATGTTCGACAACCGGTACGGTACCGGGCAGTCCACCGTTCACGGGATCATGAACGCCACCAACTTCCTCTTCGCCGGCAAGACCGTGGTTGTCGGCGGTTACGGCTGGTGCGGCCGCGGTTTTGCGATGAGGGCCCGTGGAATGGGCGCTTCTGTTATCGTCGTTGAGGTCGAACCCAGGAAAGCCCTGGAAGCGGCCATGGACGGCTACCAGGTGATGTCCATGAAGACCGCTGCGCCGCTTGGCGACCTCTTCGTCACACTGACTGGCGACATCAATGTGATACGCCAGGAGCACTTCTCGCTAATGAAGGACCAGGCCATACTGGCAAACAGCGGGCACTTCAATGTGGAGATAGATATACCTGCCCTGGAGGCCATCGCCACTCACAAGGAAGAGATACAGCCGAATGTGGTGGAGTACAAGATGGCCGACGGCCGAAGGCTCTATCTGCTTGCCGAGGGCAGGCTGATCAACCTGGCCGCTGCATTCGGACATCCCCCAGAGGTCATGGACATGTCCTTTGCCAATCAGGCCCTTGCCGTGCGCTATATAGCGGAGATGGGTCGCCGGCTGGAGAGCAAGGTCTATGCGGTTCCGGTGGAGATCGACCGTCGTGTGGCTGCCCTGAAGCTGGCTGCCATGGGAATTGAGATTGAGAGACTCACCGAAGAACAGAACCGGTATCTTCACAGCTGGCAGATGGGGACCTGACGATGGACCTGAAGAGAGAGAATGTTGAGGCCTATCTGCAGAGCATCTTCGGCAATGAGGTCAGGCTGAAGAGCTTCCGCCGGATGGGGGAGACAATAGCCACAACCGAGGATGTGAAAGGCTTCGGCTACGGCAGCCCGCTCCTGGTGGAGTTCACCGCAAAGAAGGGAAAGAAGGGCAAGGAGGGGAACAGATCGGCCGTCCTCTCGACAATGCGGGTGCAGTATGGATTCGGACACGATCATTTCTCAGACCGAGGAGCGGTTCTGCTCTGGCAGCATGACGCATTCAACCGGCTGCCTGGCCACGTCCGGTCTCTTGATGTGGGCTACTTCGATGGGTCCGGTCAGCTCACCTCCTGTGGAGATGCCAGGGAGTTCTTCCTTCTGATGGAGAAGGTCGATGGGCAGGAATACTTCTACGACCTCGAGCGGATCAAGGAGCACGGGGCTACCGACCTCGACCTTGAGAGGGTCGTCGCCCTCGCGGATTACCTTGCCAGGATACACAGGGACAAGAAGGATCTTCCGGCGCTTTATCAGCGCAAGATACGTGACCTTGTGGGTCATGGCGAATGCATAATGGGCATATTGGACGACTATCCGGAAAGCCCTGCCTTCCTGTTCCAGGACGAGCTGGCCGAGATAGAAAAGCTGTGCGTGGAATGGCGGTGGAGGCTGCGGGGGATGAGCCACCGCCTCTGCCAGACCCATGGGGATTTCCATCCGTGGAACGTCATGTTTCGAGAGGGTACGGACTTCACGGTTCTGGACAGGAGCAGGGGGGAGTTCGGCGAAGCTGCCGACGACATAACTGCCATGACCATGAACTACATATTCTACTCGGTTCAGAAGAGCTTCCGGCTATCCGGGGCGCTCAAGGATCTATTCGAGCTGTTCTTCGAGAGCTACCTGGACCGAACTGGGGATGAGGAGCTGTTTCGGGTCATCGGTCCGTTCTTCGCATTCCGGGCCATGGTAGTGGCCAGCCCGACCTGGTATCCCTTGCTTGGCGACGACGTCAGGCGGACCCTCTTCAACTTTGTCGAGAACGTCTTGCGAACCGAGGAGTTCGACTACCTCGATGTCAATAACTACATGCTGGAATGAGTTCGCCAGATTCGAGAGGATGTCCTTGCCATCCATCCGGAGAAGCGGTCTTGGATGGCAGAGATCTGAAATGCGGTCTTGAAGAGGCAGTGGCTTCTGAGCTATGGGCCTTCGAGCTGTCTGGAGAGCATGCCACCCTTCCCAGAAGCGAAGCCCTGGCCCTCCTGAAGGTTCATTCTTCGTCGTTTAAGGAGGTCTGCCTGCTGGACCAATGCCTGATCGTCAGGGCCCCTTCTATAGATGCGGCTGCCCTTGAGGCGAGGCTTGCGATGTCGCACCGGGTTCTTCGGGTTCTGGCCATCTCCTCCTGCAGCCACTCGGATCTGTCATTCGCAGCATCAAGCATCGACATTCCGCGGCAGACATACAGGGTGAGGGCGAGGTCGGTTGGGCGCTCAGCTCTCAGCGGCTATGATGTGGAGGTGGCTGTGGGAAGAGAGCTTTTTCGCCGCGGCTACCGGGCAGATCTGTCCGCCCCCTGCCAGGAGATCAGGTGTATTGTCAGCCAGGGGCTGGTGGTCCTGGGTGTGGAAGTGGCCAGACCAGACAGGAGCGGATTTGAAGGCAGGAGGCCTCATCTCAAACCGTTCTTCTATCCTGGGGTTCTCATGCCTCGCATGGCCAGGGCTCTGGTGAATCTGACCTGTGTCCGGCCAGGAGAGCGGCTGCTGGATCCATTCTCAGGGACGGCCGGGATACTGGTCGAAGCCGGGCTCATCGGAACCAGATGCGTTGGGCTGGATGTGCAGATGAAGATCGTCCGCGGTTCCCTTGCCAACATAGATGGCATCGAGTGCTCGCTTCTTGCTGGTGACGCCCGAATTGCGCCGCAACGCCAAGGCGGTGAACTTCGGCATCGTCTACGGGCAGACGCCCTTCGGTCTCGCGGCGCAGCTCGGCATCCCGCGCAAGGACGCCGAGAACTACATCAAGAGCTACTTCGAGCGCTACGCCGGCGTGAAGCGGTATCTGGAGGCCACCATCGCCGAAGTGCGCGCCTC
>MVQI01000024.1 GCA_002067795.1 Methanosaeta sp. PtaB.Bin039 | reverse complement strand
GAAGAGCCGGAGTCATCTGACCTAGCGGAAGCTAGCAAAATCTGGAAGTAAATTGCGACAATTGAGCGCCAAAAAGAATTACATGACATAAGACCTCAAAATCAAAAACTATAGTTTCATGTAGGTCTCAGAATCCAACGTTGATCGTAATCCTCGAGTGATAATACTATAGCTAAAATCCATCTTCTATTGCAGATTTTACATTCAGGCAAGAAATAAGTCACCCGTAACGGCGCATCCCGTCTCGCATGCTGCGAATTATGCGTAGACGCCATAGCATACATATGACAGCAAATAACGTAATGAACAATCCCTTGAATTAGATCGTATGCACTTTATCCCCGCAGCAGAGCAGCAGGGTATAAGAAGAATTGATTCGTAACATTTATAAAATATATCCACGAGAACTGTTGCGGTTATCTCTATCTTGAGTAATCATTTTCACAGTCCGTAGCTTTCGGCCAGTAGAAATCAATTATGATGCAGATGGCACCCAGGACATCGGCGGTTTCACCGTCTGGACGGCCCCCTGCTTGACGGAAAGTGGGCGTCTTGACGGTAGCATCTGCCAGGCCTGGGTATGAAGCGGGGAACAGAGCGGCGATAATCCTGGTAATCCCCACCAAGCTGCACAGAGAGCCTCCTCTCCTCGAGGACCGATCCCAGGTAGAAGTAAGCTGTTATCAGCAGGTTCATGGTCAGCAGGTTCCAGGTCATGACCGGCGTGGCCCAGATCAGGATCGTGGCGAAGAGAAATAGCGGATTTCTAACTCGGCAAAACAAACCTCTGACCACCAGCCCCTCCCCTGCAGCCTCCTCGGCTAGGCCCAGGAACTGGCTTGCGCCCATCTGCTTCAGGCTATAGGCCATGCTCAGCATAGCTCCAGCCTGGATTGCCAGTGCCAGGTACAGCCAGGGTGGTCTTGCCAGGTAAAGGATTCTGTCCTCCAAGAAGAGCAGCACCATGACCAAGGGAATGGCGGTTGCCACAGCCGCCAGGTTGTACAGGATGCGGTATCTTCTGCCAAAAAGCGACCATCTTCGTCTTGCATACTCCTTTGCCCAGCTGCCTGCCAAAGTGCTGTGAAGCATGGCAAATGCCATGAAGTAGATGCCTATCAGGGCTGAGTTGTACAACAGGCTCATGTATTCATGGCCCTCTTTGCCGCCGATACCGCGGAACAGAGAAGACGAGGTAGGTCTCGCCGGATATGTCCAGGCATCCCAGCTCTATTCCTCTGCGGCTCATCTTCTTGCCCAGGATCGAGAGCAGCTCCTCCACCGGATTGCAGCGCTTGACCGAGATGCCGCGCCAGGACTCAAAGGAACCCGTCACCAGATCAGGCTCGAACTCCACCTCAGGCAGCTTGATCCTGAAGTCATCCATCGCTTCAAGTCCGAATCCCAGGCACTGGGCCACCTCCTCCATCAGATCCAGGCAATCCTCGGCCTTCCAAAAGCAGGCCACAGACGCATCCAGGGATTCCGACCGGCGGATCTCAACAGTTCTTCCTTCAAGCGTGAATTGCCCTTGGGCTAAGTTCGCCTTTGCAGCCTCATCAAGGGCGGATAACAGCCCTTCTAGCCTCTGCAATATCTGTTTGGCTACCTCCTCGATGTCTGCTCCAGGCTGAGCCGATCCCGTCATCATTTAATTATTGGCCTTGAAGACTTGAATATCTTTCTCCAGAAGGGCTCGGGCACTTGGCCGAGCGACGATATCTAAAAAGTCCTGCATTCACGGCAGCCCTCGAGGCTTTTTTCGGAAAAGTTGCCGCAAAGAAGCAAAAAAGAAGCTTTAGCTGTCGCCAGCAAATCGGCATTATCTCCTGCCCCCCTGCCGCAATTAGACGCGGACAGCCCGCTTCCCAGGCCGGCCTTGGTCTGAATTGACTCTCCTGTACCTGAGGTAGAGGGCGATTCCCACAATAAAGCTGAAGAGAGAGACCCCGTTTGATATGATGAGGATGGGATTTGCAAGAGAGAGGCCGTAAAGGAGCCACAGGAAGATTCCCAGGCTGTACTGGACCATCATTGTGATGCTCACATCTGCCACCGATTTGGTCTTGTACATCTTGAGGATCTGCGGGAAAAAGCCGAACATCGTCAGCATCCCGGCTGCTGCGCCAACTACATCCCACTGATTGATGGACATGATATCCTATTCCTGGAAATTGAAGATCGCCTATTGGCTGGACTGGAGTGATCTGCAAATCGATGATAGATGGAAGACCGCCAAATCCAATCGACCTTTCATCCTCTTTCAGCTGGCAAATGTGATGCAAGCATCATGGATACAGGGACAAGGCACCGTCAAGGTCGGTGGCGATAGTTCTGGCCGCTCTGCCGTCCGCTGCCGCGTGCAGGGCCGAAACGAGAATATGCAGACCCCGGGCTGGATATTCAAACGGCACAGGAGAGGTCGGACCTCGATTACTGACCATGACTACCCCTGCAAAGATGGACGCCAAGTGTTCTTATCTGCGTTTTGCGGGTAATCCCAGATGCCTCCTAGCCACTCAGAGCTGTTGATCCGATATGTGGCGTTCTTGGCATTCAACAGCTTTCCGTCCTGCAGGATCTTTCCTTTGGGGATATTTCCCCAGCTCCACAGGTCCATCTTGAGGTCGCCCTCTCGGCTGGAGTTGTTCTGGGCGGTCTGGTTGAAGAGCATGGAGATCGTGGCCGGCTTTCTCTCCATGTTGTCCAAAAGCCACTGCCTGGCGAAGCTGCCGCTCACGCTCTGGAAGCGATCGTCTGGTGCATCGTGGTTTGGGATATAGGGCGCGGCAATCGAGATCAGCGTCAGGCATACCATGAGGAAACCCGATGAAATCGTCAGGCCGGCCATTTTTCTCATGGGCCTAATTCTCATGCGGGTGCCGATAAAAGCCTTTCGAAGTGCGGCCACGGAGATGATTAATGTCCTTGATGGATCTTTGCCGACTGCTGTCGCTTGGGCTGCCCATCATTCCTCCGCCTTTCTCGCAGCCACCTCGATGGCCCGAAGGACGCTCTCCCTGGGAATTATTGTTGCTACCGGGATGGATAGCAGCTTCTCTACGGTTGGGCTGACGATTGGGGCACAGACCAGGGCTGCGGCTCCGTCGGCCTCGGCTCGCACTGCAGCGATAATGGCCTCCTCGATGTTGGTTGCCGAGTACTCTCGGAGTGTCATCATCCGGTCGCCGATGCGCATCTTCTTCTCCTCGATCTTGTCCAGAACCGGCCTCGCAGCTATGATGGCTATGAACTTGGCGTCAGATCCCTCGAGCTGCCTGATTGTTCGGACGATCTGGCGAAGCGTGGTTATGTTCGGCTCCCGATGGCCTGATAAGATCTTGTAAAGTGTGCTCTGGGGTATTCCAGAATGCTTGGAGAACTCCCGCGCGCTCATGCCCAGTTCGCCGAGGACGGCCTTCATGGCCTCCCGCAAAGCCTCGTCTGACTGGAAGGCCGCTCTCATCACCCGGTCGGTATGTGGCATACTATTGGGTTACGATTTTATGATATTTGTACTTTTGGAATCCAATGCTGATAACCGCGGGAATTAGAAGGGCCATTCCAGCATGCTGCTACTGCTCTGAAGGGCACTCATCCATCCCCTGCCGCCGGGTCCAATTGGCATGTTTTCGGCCGGAATGTATCCATTAAAGGAAACTTATATTTGTCAATATTCCCAATAAGGATAAAAAATCGATATAAACAGAAAACATTATATGCCCCCGCGAGAGAGGTCTGTGTATCATGGGAGATTACAAGGTATGCTGCCAGGGCTGCGGCTCCGTCCTCCATGATCTGGCCACTAGCTGTCGGCTGGATCCTGGGCTGCCGCGTGCGGTCTATTCCCAGAAGCGGCTGGAGATAGCGGACCTGCCGGGTGTATGGCGTCATCTTGCCTGGCTTCCGGTAAAGAGCCCTGATATGCGAACTGGCGCCGGATCGGTGTGCTATCAGAGCCAGGGACTGGCCAGGGAGATAGGCCTTCAGAGGCTCTTTATAAGCTTCTCCGGTTTTTGGCCAGAGATGGGAGCATCGATGGTCACCGGCAGCTTCAAGGAGCTGGAAGCAGCTCCCACGATGCAGCGCCTATCCGAGACTGCCAGGCCCGTCGCCGGAGTGCCGGGAGGGCACAATGCCCCTGTACTGGTTGTGGCATCGGCAGGAAATACAGCCAGGGCCTTCGCCCAGACCGCCTCGCTGACCGGTCGACCCGTTGTCCTTTTTGTACCGACGTCCTCTCTGCACAGGCTGTGGACCACGGTGGAGCCCGGGCGGATCTGCCTGGCAGGAGTAGAAGGCGACTATCTTGACGCCATACAGGCGGCCGACCGTCTGGCCAGCCGCCCCGGATTCCTTCCGGAAGGCGGCGCCAGGAACATCGCCCGGCGTGACGGGATGGGCACAGTGATGCTGGAGGCAGCCGCAACCGCAGGTGTGATCCCAGATCATTACTTCCAGGCAGTGGGCAGCGGCACCGGCGGTATCGCTGCGTGGGAGGCGGCATTGCGGCTGGCGGGAGACGGCCGCTTCGGATCAAATATCCCCAGGCTGCATCTGGCCCAAAACCTGCCATGTGCGCCTATTCATAGGCTATGGACGGGTCCTGGCGGCGAGTCCCCGTCAGGATTATCGGAGATATGGAAAGGGCTTGGCTGCCCGGATGAGATGTATGACGATGTCCTGTTCAACAGAAATCCACCCTACGCCATTCCTGGGGGGGTTGAGCAGGCCCTGCGTGAGACGAGCGGAGCTGTTTTGGGGGTCGCCAACGATGAGGCTGAAGCTGCCAGGCAGCTGTTTGAGTCCAGCGAAGGCATAGACATCCTCCCGGCGCCAGCAGTGGCAGTTGCAGCGCTTCTGAAAGCAATGGAGGATGGGGCGGTAAGAAAGGAAGAGATGGTCCTCCTAAACATCACAGGAGGCGGTGTCAAGCGGTCCTGGGAAGAACTAGGGCCGTCGATCCTTCCCTGCCAGATGAAGGTCAGGCCGGGGCATCCGGCCGACGACCTGGAGAAGCAGGTACTGGAGTTCATCAGGAGTTGACGAAAATTGAGGCTTACAATTCTGGGTGGCGTGGACAAAGATGGATGTGCGGATCACATAGAGACACTACATATCGATAGCGGCGAGATCGTCGGAATCGTTGGGCCAACCGGGTCAGGGAAGAGCACGCTGATATCCGACCTGGAGCAGTTTGCCCAAAGAGATACGGAATCCCGCCGCCAGGTGCTCATCGATGGCCAGCCTCCAGATGCAGAGGTCAGGGCAGATCCGCGCAGAAAGCCTGTGGCTCAGCTCTCCCAGAATATGCATTTCCTGGCAGATATGACGGTCTCGGACTTCCTGGCAATGCATGCAAAGAGCCGTGGTAGGGAGGAGAACCTGATCGCAAAGGTGATAGATCTCGCCAACACCCTGACCGGCGAGCCCATACACCCGGAGCACCACCTGACCGCTCTGAGCGGAGGCCAGTCGCGGGCCCTGATGACAGCCGATATAGCGGTTATCAGCGACTCTCCAATTGTCCTCATCGACGAGATAGAAAATGCCGGGATCAAGAAGCAAGAGGCTCTCAAGCTCCTGGCAGGCGAGGGCAAGATCGTGGTGGTGGTCACCCATGATCCGGTCCTGGCCCTTATGACCTCTCGGCGTGTGGTCATGAAGAAGGGAAATATGGTCCGGGTAATCCAGACAAGCGAGGAGGAGCAAAAGGTCTGTAACAGCTTGAGCCGTGTGGACCGGTGGCTGATCAACCTGCGGGAGGCCATTCGCAGGGGTGAGACCGTCAGCGCCGCGGAGGCGGCCCTGTGAAGCTTGTGGTGATAGCTGGCACCCCCGGATCAGGCAAGACATCGGTCCTGATGCATGCGGCCAGGTGTCTTGAGGGATCCGGCAGCCGGCCAGCAGTTGTAAAGGTGGACTGCCTGTGGACTGAGGACGACAAGCGCATCGGCCGCCTGGGAATTCCGGTACATGTGGCGCTCTCCAGGGACATGTGTCCCGATCACTTCTCCATATATAACGTGGACGAGATGCTCGAATGGGCAAAGAAGCAGGATGCAGATGTCCTGCTCAACGAGACTGCCGGGCTGTGTCTCAGGTGCGCCCCCTATCCCGACCACTGCCTGGCCGTCTGCGTGATCGATGTTACGACCGGACCCAACACCCCGCTCAAGGTTGGACCGCTTCTGACCACCGCAGACGTGGTGGTCACGACCAAATGCGATCTGGTATCGCAGGCCGAGCGCGAGGTTTTCAGAGAGAGGGTGCTCGAGGCCAATCCGCATTGCAGGATAGTTGAGGCCAATGGACTTACCGGGAAGGGCGGGAGCGATCTGGCAGAGATAATCCGGGCGCTTCCGCCTGCCGCAGAGAATATGATGCTCCGCCACAATCCGCCGCTGGCCGTCTGCACTCTTTGCAGCGGCGAGCTGCGAGTCTCCAAGCGATATCACCGGGGTGTTCTCAGGCATATGGACGGATTTATGGAATACTCCGGTGAGTGAGGACCAAGGCCTTGAACCTATCAGAACAGGTGGAGCGGCTGCTTCCCGGATTCAACTGCGGAGAGTGCGGCCAGAGGAGCTGCCAAAATTTCGCTCAGCTGCTGGCAAGCGGTGGCGGCGATACGGGGCAGTGTCCCTATCTTGGGCAGGAGCGCTTTGCAGGACATGCAGAAGGCATCCGAGAAGTCCTCTCCGGCAATAGGGCCGCGTCGGAGGAGACTGTTCGGGGAGTTATAGACGGCCTTTTGGCTGACTTCTCATTGGGGCCGCTGCCTGGCGAGCCCTCCTGTCGTGAGGACCTATTTCCATTCGATCGAAGTCTCACATTTTGCCCAGGCGACCTTATCCGCTATCGCCCACTTGGTTGTCCGGTGACCCATTTCGCCCGGGTGCTTGGATGGGAGCACGGCATTCTGACCGTTCATATGGTAGGCCCGCTGCACCTGCTGGGACAGCAGGCCGAATACAACGACCTTGGCGTCTGCATGGTGGCAGCATTTGAAGGCCTGGTGGTCCGTGGCAGTATCCCGTCTGTGGGCCAGACCGTCCGTTTCCTGCCTGAGCACTGCATGATGCAGAAGGTGCATTCCGGAGTGGTTGTGCACTCCGAGGGTCGGATGGTGAGGATTGAGGGGATAGACCTGAAGGTTTGGTAAGGTCCGAATCAATCCGTGATCTGAAAAGCAATCCTGCACGATCCGGATGATTGGCCCTTCACCTCCGCCCAAGTCGGTTTGTGTGGGAAACGACAGGAAAATATGGGGCCGGAAAAATTTTCCGGCCAAATTCTCTTTCGGAAAAAAAAGCAGCCCTTAGTCTCTGCCTATGTCACTGGGTGTACTCGAATCCCCACCACGCCGATTTCTCACCGATCTCTCCAGACGGGCTGATGGCCCAGGCTCTCCACCGACCTGGCTGAGCACCGACGAAGTCGAAGGTGTAGCTGGTTGTGTTCAGCAAGTCCACTACCCGATAAGTGTCTCCGACATCGGTGCACCACTGGCCTGACTGGCAGCAGTGGAAGCAGTCGATCTCAACTCCATAGATATCGGCTCCCTCCACCGGCTCCCAGGCCAATGTAGTTGTCCTGGGGTAGTGGTAGAATACGACCCCATCGACCGGCGAGATCAGCCTTGGGGCTGGCAAGGCAACCTCAGGCAGCCCGCCTTCAGGCGTCTGTCCTTCTGGGGGCAGGCCACCCTCAGGAGTCTGTCCTTCGGGCACAACGCCCGCCTCTTTGACGAAGCTGTACTCGGCAGCGTAGTTGCTGCGGCCGCTGCTGTCCTTGAACCTTGTGAAGGTCTGAACCGACAGCTGATCGCCGTCTGGCCTGATTACCATCAATGTCTCTGCAAATCCGGGATCAAACCCAGCTGTCAGGGCCAGGGCGGTGCTGGCAATATCCGAAGATACGTCCGGCGCGTAGGCCACGGCCTGCACCGCTCCCCAGTCGCAGTCGGTCGGCACGCAGCTGCCCCAGGCCTGGACGGTTGCATCGCTATCCGATACGGTTATCTCCAGTGTGGTTACTCCCCTTGTGGCTGAGTCCGCGTTGACCCAGCGTCCGGCGAACTGATCCAGGCTGGCCGATGCCTGAGTGGCAAGTAATAAAACCATAAGGCACGCCAGCATAGCTACAGCGAACTTTCTCAATTGCCTCACCCCAAACGAATCTCTAATATAATTTGTCATGTTAAATCCATTTATATCTTTGCTATGGCTGGACAATTTCGCTGAGTCCATGCAGAGGGCCGCCAGCAGCTATTTCATCCGTCATGCCGTCCAGGCACCTGCTTTTCGGCTGATGGATAGCCCCCTCGTCCAGACAGTAAAGCGTCCATCAACCGCAGGCTCTGATCGGGATATTGCTTAAGTGGATGAGACGCGCCGACGAAGAGAAGAAATAGAGCTGCTGTGCAGCCGCGGGTGAGATGTTCTATTTAGGCAGCTGGCTTTCAGGCCATGCGGAAGAGCAGGCTAAATTATATCTGCTGGGTGCCCAAAGAGGGCATAGCGGTGGATCAATATGCTGGCAGGCAGGAGAGGCCAGCACTTCCTGGAGAGGATAAATCATGATGCGATTGGCGCTACTTCTGATCGTGCTGGGGGCTGCCGTGGTGGGAGGATCATCAGGCATATCCCAGCCATGGGACGAGGATTTTGGACCTGACGAGGCCGAAGGCCAAAATCCGATCGGCAATGGGTCCTCGACAACGAGATCCGAGCTGCAGAGCAAGACCTCCTCTTCAGAGAAGTCTGCTTCGGCTCACTCGACAGGGACCGCGGCCACATCCGGATACGGGATGGCAGGATCGCAATCGAGCCGCTTCGCAGGGACCGCTCCATCTGCCGATGTCCAGGAAGACTATCTGCGGGGATACCAGGAGGGGTATAAGGCCGGCTACGTGCAGGGGCTTAAGGATGCCTACAACTGGATGATCACTCTGCTTGAAGAACAGCTCTCCGGCTCTGCAGATCTGAGGGGCGGCCAGGCCAGCGGCGGAAACATCAGCCGTTGAAATCCTCCACGATGGTGTCGCTTATCCACTGAAAAACAGGAGAGAAGCTGCAGCAGATGAAGGTGATGGACATCAAGCCGCCAACGCCCAGGCAAGCCGATTCTGATGGACATTCGGCCACTTTTGGCCAGCATCCTGCGAGCCCAAGCCATTGGATCTTCATGGGGATGAAGGATGGCGGGATCGACTTTGCGGCCAGCGTCCCCTGCATCAACCTACAGGAGCTGCTGACTATGGTCGAGGCAGATCCTGAGATACGCTTCGTCCCGGTCACCAGGGAGGAGGAGGGGGTAGGGATCTGCGCCGGAGCTTTCCTGGGAGGCCTCCGTCCTGCACTTCTGATGCAAAACTCCGGCCTGGGAAATAGCATCAACGCCCTTGCCTCGCTGGATCAGCTCTACGGGCTGCCCCTGCTGATGATAATAAGCCACAGGGGGTCCAGTGGGGAGAAGATCTCCGGCCAGATCCCGATGGGCCGGCTGACCGCGCCCTTGCTGGATGCTCTGGGCATACCAAGCTGGACACCACGGCCGCAGCAGGCCAGGTCGTTCGTGGCCCATGCCGCTGCAGCAGCATGGGAAAGGGGTACTCTGGCGGCAGTGCTCCTCGACCTGGACTTCTGGAAGGGGATCTGAAGAGCTGAGGAGGCCTGTATACGAGACGCATCGAGGCTATCGAGGTGGTGGCGGGGCAGGCTGTGAGGCAGAAAGCCCTGCTCGTCTGCAACATCGGCTATCCCAGCAGGGAGCTTTACGCTGTTTACGACCGGCCTGAGAACTTCTACATGCTGGGCTCGATGGGGCTCGCCTCTTCAATCGGCCTCGGGCTTGCGCTGGCCAGCGGACGCCGGGTCTTCGTCATCGACGGCGACGGCTCAGTCCTCATGAACCTGGGCACCCTGGCCACGATCGCTCACCATGCGCCTTCTGGCTACCTGCTGATAATCCTTGATAACTGCTCTTACGGCTCCACAGGCTGCCAGCTGACCTGCACAGCCCAGAAGACCGATCTCGTCCAGATGGCAAGGGCAGCCGGCGTGGAGGAGGTCGGCCAGGCCGCCACTTCGGAGGAACTGCGACGCAGCCTTGACCGATCCGGCGTCCTGGTTGTCCGGGTAGAGCCTGGAAACGCCGAAGTACCGATCATCCCACTCTCCCCTCTTCAGATCCGGGACCGGTTCACCTCTTGTCTCCCCACTAGAACCGGATAGCATCGATCATCGGAGTTATCTGGAAAGAGCCGTCGAGTATTCGCCGTTTCAGGTCAGCAGCCATCTTCTGGGCCCTGGCCCGGTCAGACTGGCGCATGGCCACCGGCACCTGTCTTCCTGCAAGCCCGATCGATCCCAGCCTGGCGGCGAAGACGTCCGGACAGATCGTAGAACAAAGCCCACAGTTGAAGCACAGGCTGCGGTCAATCCTTATCCCTTTATCCCGGCCAATCGCCTGGGTGGGACAGCTCTCCTCTGCCTGGCAGGCCTGGCAGCCTCGGCACGCCTGAGGTGAGAATCGCACCGCCAGGTCCACATCGTCCCAGACCTGGCCGTAGTCTGCCTCTCCCAGTGGCCTGCGCTCTACGACGTCCATCACAGGCATGTGGATATCCCGGTCAGGGGTCAGGGCAGCCTGCAAAATGGATGGGCTGACAACAGGGATTGCCACAGCCCAGGAGCAGATGCATTCCGGGCCTGCCGACGTGATGAAGCCGCCCATCAGCTGCGGGTCCATTCCAGCCATATCGGCAAATCCGCTAAGGTTCGGGCGCTGTTTGCTGCTGCGTGTGCCGGGCCCAATTACCATGCCTGTTGCGCCGTTCATCAGTATTCGGCTGCCTGCGCCGATGCCCTCTAAAAGAGGATCGCACTGCAGCGGGCTGTAGCGGCCGCATCCGGAGAAGGTGGCTGCAGCCAGGTTCGGCGGAAAGCCGACCGCATGAAATATGGTCCTTACATCCTGGCATCCCGGATTGACGAAGGCGGAGTAGTTCTTGAAGCAGTGGCGGCTTCCGAATAGCCGCGCGGACTGCATCCGTGCAAGGGAGGTCTCGTCCTTCAGGATTCGGCCATCTGACGTCTCGATCTCCACTGTCACCCCTTTTCCCTCAACCAGGTCCCGGAATAGATGCCCGCCGCCATATCTGGCATCCCTGTGTCCGGTGCCGAACACCACCAGATCGAGCACACCCAGCCGCTCGTTGGGGCATGGGCCCACATTGGCCAAGACGCCGTTGAGCCTGGCAGACCTGGCCCTGATGAACGCGCCCGGACAGGCTGCCGGAAAGGATAGAACGGCATAAGTTCCGCTCATGACCGCACGGGTAGCTGTGGTTATGACGTCAACCTCCTCGATCCCCTCTCCGTCTCCGCTCTCGGCCAGATGCTGGAGCTCGCCGACTGTCATCACCACTCCGTGGCCTCTTCTTATCTTCTCCGAGATCTCGAAAGCCGATCTCATTATTCACCTGCAACCTTGTAGATGCGAATCCCTGGCCTGCGAAATGGATCTAATCTTGCCGAAAATTGCGTCTCGTCGAACAGTTTTCTGGCAGGAGCTGCATGGTCCTTGGATAAGACGTCTCTTTTCCTTTGGGATTTCAGGCATCCTGTTCTCTCCTGGTCTCCTCGGAAGGCCATATCCTAAAATGACTCAATCGCATCCACTGGCCTCGCCCCAAGTTCGCTCTCTTAGGATATCTGCTTTGCTGCAGATCGCCTTTCGCGACCATCTATGCCGCTTGCACCTCTATACGAGATATTTTTGTCCAAATCAAAGAGATGATTTGCCCGAAAAGGAACAATAGGCTGCCTGGCGGGAAAGAACTTTATACAAACCGACCGAGCAGAGTCATGGATTCATCCGATCCGTAAGTATCATCGGGGTGATGCCATTTGAGAAGCCAGATAATTATTGCTGTTGTTGCCCTGGCAGTGGTTGCTACGCTGGGTTGCATCTCGGAGAAGAAGGCCGAGGTGACCACATTGAACATAGGTTACCAGCCCAGCACCCACCAGATCGCCGAGATGGTGGCCATGGAGAAAGGATGGTGGCTGGAGGACTTGAAGCCCTTCGGAATTACCGAGATAAAGGAGTTCGAATTTCCCTCCGGTCCGCCTGAGATGCAGGCCATGCTGGCCGGAAGCCTTGATGTGGCCTACGTAGGAACAGCCCCGCCGATCTCGGCAATTGCCAGCGGCCTGGATGCCAAGATCGTGGCCGCCGTCAATACCAACGGCTCCGACCTTGTCCTGAGGCCAGATAAAGCCTATCTGGGACCGTCCTCACTTGAAGGGATGAGCATCGGCACATTTCCGCCTGGGTCAATCCAGGACACTGTGATGAAGAAGTGGCTGCAGGAAAACGGAGTTGACATCGACAAGGTAAGGATCCTGCCCATGGGGCCGGGAGATGCAGTTACTGCCATCTCCGCCGGCAAGGTCGATGGGGTCTTCCTGCCTGCACCGTCGCCGTCGATAGTCATCCTGGAGGGCAAAGGACAGGAGGCGCTGCCCTCCGGCCAGATGTGGCCCAACCACGCCTGCTGCAGCCTTGTTGTCAGCGGCCGGCTGATCCGGGACAATCCGGAGCTGGTGGCTCAGATCGTCAAGACCCACCTGAAGGCAACCGAGTATGTTAACTCCCATCCGGAGGAGGCTGCGGAGATCTACGCCAACCGCACCAAGCAGGATCTCAAGACGGTCATGCACTCCGTCAAGAACTGGGACGGCGAGTGGGTGAGCGATCCCCACATCCAGATCCCCTCTACCCTGGAGTATGCCAAGGTGGACTATCAGATGAACTACACCCAAAAGGAGCTGTCTGAGGAGGAGCTCTTCGACACCAGCTTCTTTGACAGGGCGAAGGCCTGATGAGCTGGATCGCGATACCAGGCTCAGGCAGGAGTCGAAGATGAACGGCGACTGGGCGAAGACGCTTCGCAGGGAGTGGATTTCCGCCCTCTCCCTTGCCAGCCTGGTCCTTGTATGGCAGGCCGTGGCAATGCTCGTGGGCGACACCCTGATCCTGCCCAGCTTTCTGCAGGTCCTCGTCGCCCTCGAGGCAAGCTGGAAGACCCTGATATTTCAGGATCTGCCAATAAGCCTGCTTCACTTCGGGTTGGGCATGGGAGCCGGAGTGCTCCTCGCCCTTCCACTGGGCATGGGAATGGGATGGTCTAGGCACATGGACCGGCTGATCGACCCCATGGTGGAGGTGATACGGCCCATACCTCCGCTGGCCTGGATACCGTTCGCCATCGTCTGGTTCGGCCTGACTCACGAGTCCGCCGGGTTCATCGTATTTGTCGGAGCGGTCTTTCCCATACTGATCAACACCTATGTGGGATTTAGAAGCCTGCCTCGGGTATTCGTGGAGTCGGCCAAGGTGCTGGGTGCTACAAGCAATCGAGACCTTATCCGCTACGTGGCTTTCCCGTACGCCCTGCCCTCAATAGCCGGAGGCGTAAGGATCGCCATGGGCATATCCTGGATGTGCCTTGTAGCTGCAGAGATGTTCGGTGTCAGCACCAGCGGGCTGGGCTACCGCATCTGGTCGTACTACTACCTGCACAAGATGGAGTACGTGCTCCTCTACATGATAGTCCTGGGATTGCTGGGCCTGTTCATCGACAGGGCCTTCCGCTACGTGGTTGAGGAGAGGATGCTGAAGTGGAGGGCAGGGCTGACCCAGTGAGACGGAGATGGGCAACAGGACGGTTTCGGCCGCAGGTGTTCGGCCGGACCAAATTCCCTATCGCAATCCTCTTCGACCTTTCCTTTTCTTATCCGATCTTTCGGTTCCCTGGCAAAATCTGACAGGCTTTTCAGACCTGCCCCATGAGAAACACGCTTTTTCAGGTTTTTCCGAAAAAGCGTGTAAGTGCGTGGTGTTTGGGGCTGGCCCTGAGGGATTAGAGTTCCCCGATCCTCTCAGGGCAGCTCTACCGTCCCCACGACTCGAAGCTTGCCTCCTTCCGGATAGGTGAGCACTCCAGAGGCGCCTGGCGGATGCACGAGTGGCTTGTCGAGGGATAGCTGAAGAAGTGGCCTGTGCCAGTCGTCTCCGCTGGCCGACTCGACCCTGGCAGGCACGAACTGCATCCAGTGGCCCAGGTGCAGCACCATGCCTTCCTTCAGCGGCGATGGCCAGTATTTTACCAGCCGCGCTTTTGCCTGCACAGAGCTGCTGACCTTGATGGACGGATCAGTGGTGAGCACAACGCCGCGGTCAAGGTCGTCCACCTCTATTCCCTTCAGCGCAAGTCCGGTCCTCTCACCCTGACCAGCCGCATCGAAATCCTGGTCGTGCTTCTGAATCGAGCGGATCTGGGCGGTCTTTTCGCCCGGCAGGATTCGCAACGAGTCGTGCTTCTTTAAGCTGCCCCGGGTGACAGCACCAAGGACAACCGTGCCGACGCCGCGGACGCTGAAGAAGTGGTCCACAGGCATGCTGCCAACGGGAGCGTCTAAGGCCGGATTCTCCTTTGTCGCCTCTTCCAGCAGGCGCTCACGCAGGACAATGGGATCGTCTGCCAGCAGCTCATAGCCCTCTGCGACCGTTCCCTTGATGAGCGGCAAGACCTGCTCCTTCTGGATGAAGTTGCGGAGGATCAGATAGCCGGAGGATATGCCCAGGCAGTCGAGCATCAGGACGCACTCTCCGAATGCCGGATCGATCTTCTCCACCACCAAAACCGCCATCCTGGCAAGAGTTGCTGCGTAAAAGAGGGGTGCCAGACGTTCCGGGTAGCGGGTGGGCTCTATGAAGGTGACGGTATCCTCGCCCCTTTTCAGATTGTAAAAGGTCATATCGCTAGTGGTTCCCGTCTTTCCCAGCTCCTTGGAGTAGCCGGCTGGACCCAGGACCACCACGTTGAGGTTTGGCATGGGTGGGGAGGAGGGCCCTTGGGATAATAGCCCTTGTGGTAGCAGGCCGGACGAATCGATACGGTTTAATTCTGGTGGCGATTAGTCATACAGCTGTGAAGAGCTGTGTGCGGCGCTGATCTTCCTGAGGAGCTTCCAGAGAGGTACGGCCACGCGGAGGATGCCGGCAGACCAGATGATAAGGAGCAGGAAGGGAGAGACGGAAAAGCCGGGGACACAGAAGCGGGTGGTTCAAAGTGATAGGTTTGTCACTGGCAGGATGCATTTGTTTTTCGGTCCCAGCCTTGTTGATCGCATTTCCATTGACTCGGGTGCATGCTATCATGCCGTCTCTTCAAGCTTATTGAAGCATATATAATAATATGCGGCGGAGACCGCATAAAATACGCCTGTCACCAGAAACGGCATGCTGTTCCATCCATTAGCCATCATCATTCCTCCCGCATAGGTCCCAACTCCCACAAAGGTATGGCAGGCCATCCAGGTGATGCTGTTGATCATCGATCTCTCGTTTGGACGGACGATCTCCAGCTTGAAGCTGTTCAATACCGGATTTGCCATGTTCATCAGCATGTAGCGCATCACAAATCCAGTTGCTGCCACAAGCAGGTTGGAGGCAAAGGTGAACATAAGCAGGAACGGTATGGACAGTATCTGAACAGAGGAGGCCAGCCTTATCTTTCCGACCCTCTCTGCGAAGATGGGCACCAGGAAGTATCCGACCACCATGAACACCTGAGACGCAGAAAAGATCATGCCGATTTGGCTTGCACTCGCACCCAAGAAAGAATCGAGATACACGTTGAAGTAGGGAAGCGACATGCCCCATCCTATGCCGAAAAGGCAAAAGAATAGGACCATCCTTCTGGCGTTCTTGGACCCAAACACCGATTTATAGGCCAGAAGCTGGCCGCTTGAGATCGCCATTTCCATGCGGCGCTCCTCTCTCATATATGCCAGCGGCAGCATCGAGATTATTATCGCTGTCAATGAAACATAGAGGGTAATTCTGTATGCAACGATACTGTCGGCATCCAGTGTGAACATATCCGAAAGAATGCCCGGCAAAAAGCCTCCGATCATATTTCCGGATAATGCAGAGATGGTGTAGATCAGAGAGGACATAGAGAAGAGGTACATTCTCTCCTCAGCTGAGGAATTCTCCAGCAGAAATATCGATCCTGTTATCAGGCTCAAGCTTGAGGCCATCCCAAACGCTATGCTGAAGGCCACTAGCAGCACCTGAGACGTTGTGTTGTAGAGAAACAGGAGCGATACTGCAAGGAGAACCGATGAGAGCAGCAGCGTCCTCTTTCTTCCAAGACGATCGCATACGAAGGCCGATGGCATCGCGAAAAGTCCGACCGATAAGGATGAGATGGATAATATCAGACCTAAGAAGTCCTCACGAAAACCAAGGCTCAGGATATAGAGGTTGAATATAACCCCGTAGATCCCTGCGTTTACGGTGGTCAGGAGATGGAAGGCCAGATACAATCTGGCATTGGAGCTGAAGCGCCTCACCTTATTGGCGTAGCTGTTGGATGCCACAAGCATGCTCTCTATCGGGGGGTCAAGTCTCATCGATCTCTTGCATCTCCCATTTCCCCAGTCAACAGCAGGGATCTTCTGTCTCTTTTTTTTCGCCAGGCGATTTTGCAGCCCGGCGAAAACGAAGACACATATCTGAATCGAATTGCAGCTATGCTATTTCTTATTTCAGATGTGATCTTGGCAGCTGTTTCATCTGCTCCAGTCACAGACAATTCTCGTATATTAATTCTTTGTGCTACTAAATATAGAAACATTCATAAATGTTGGGCGCAGCTTCAATTATCGTATTGGCCAAGGCCCGGATATTGGCACTGAACCGATATCACGAGGTCGGTTAAGCCATCTGTCATAGACGAAGAGATTTTGGCTTGTATGAGAGGTATCAAGATGTTTAAAGCGATTGGGTTGGTGGCTTTGGCGCTGCTGCTGGCCACGATGCCATGCGCAGTCCATGCGCAGGGCTCTGCTATGGAGGAAATTGGATCAAAGGCTGCAAAGGAGGCCATGGCTCAACTGGGATTTCAGAGCGGTGACAAAGACATACTGGCACTCACAAATGCCGGTCATGCCATCGTGGAGGGCCAGACCACCCAGGCTGCCTTAAAAGGCCTGACAGAGGCCAGCGGGTGCAGCGTCGGCGACGGCAACCTGCTTCAGGTGCTGCGGCCATACTGGAAGCCGCTGTGGTTCTACTTCTTCGATAAGGAGACGGGGGAGGCGATCTTCCTTCAGGCAGACAACCGGGCTGTGGGCATGTCTGCGCAAAAGCTCGCCTCTCTTCCTGCCGACCAGGCATTCACCAGGATCACGAGGGCTAACGTGGACCTGGACTACATGCTGAACCACACCGATGAGGGCAACGCCACCTTCCAGGGAGCCTTTGGTGGAAACGAGTTCACCCTTGTGGGCATGTCCAATGTCTGGGCGCAGCCTGGGTCCTCGTTTGACTTCCTGCAGGCCACTGCGTTTCACGATCATCTCTGCCCAGGAGTGACAAGCGGCTATATGCTCGCCAAGTTCGTGGAAGGCAAGCTGCCCATCGAGGATATCTCTGCACAGAGCTATAGAGTGATCGCCTGTCCCCAGTGGTGCAAGGACGACTTATTGCAGATGCGATGGGATGCAACACCAGGCAAGAGCAGCATGTTCGTTATGGCCCTCTCCGACGCGGAGAAGAGCGCTCTGAGAGCCAGGTACAACCAGAGCGATGTGGCAGGCATCTACATTCGCTGGAACCAGACTGCCAAGCAGGGTGATGCGTTGGTCCTTGGGTTCAACTGGACAAGGGCCAGGGAGCTGGACGGATCAGCCGATTTCAAGGGGCCGTCGTGGGCTGCCAAGCTGGTCGAGGATGTGCGGCTCATGGAGTACTGGAACCAGCCACAGCTCGTTGTTTCGGTCATAAAGGAGTTCGAAGTGGACTCAGAGAGGCTGGCTTTGCTCCAGAGCGCAGGCGTACATCCGCTCAAGGTAGCAGGCGTGATGTAGAAAAATTGGGTCAGTGGGACAGTGCCAGATTGGTGCTTCCTGGCAACTTTTTTTGCTGGACGGCCGCGGGCTAGTAGCTTGCGATTGATCTTTAGGCCTTGGATCCACGTATCTGCCGAAGTGGCATGATCATCGGCCTATCGGATAGCTTTCGCACTGCCGCTTGCACCCGATATACGGAAGCTATGTTCTCCTCTGTGATCACTGAGTGCGGATCGCCGACTGCCACGATCTTTCCCCTCTTCATCATTATGATGCGATCCGAGTAGTATGACGCCAGGTTGAGGTCGTGCAAGGCCATAATTGCAGTGATCTCCTTCTTCTTGACGACGTCCCGAATTATGTTCATGACGTCCAGCTGGTGCCAGATATCCAGGTTGCTGGTGGGCTCGTCAAGAAGCATCACCTCCGCTTCCTGAACAAGCGCTCTGGCAATGAGCACCTTCTGCTGCTGGCCGCCTGAAAGCTCGCTGAAGTTGTTCATGGCAAGCCTCTCGATATTCAATAGCTGCAAGACATCCCAGACCTTCTCTTCATCCCGCTCGCTGCCCAGCCAACCGATATGGGGCCTTCTGCCCATCAGGATCGTGTCGAAGACATTGGTGGGAAAGATGCGCACCGAGCTTTGCGGGACATAGGAGAGATATCTGGCTACCTCCATCCTGGTCATCTTCGCTACCTCTCTTCGGTCGATCAGGATGCTTCCTCCCTGCGGAGACACTATTTTGTTTATGCACTTGATCAGGGTCGATTTGCCAGAACCATTGGGCCCGACGATTGTCACAAGCTTTGAGGGGGCTATCTCGAAGCTCACGCTGTCCAGAACGGGATTGCTGTCGTAGCCGAAGACTATCTCTTTGGCCTGCAGCTTGATCATCATGTCCAGAACTCCTTTCTCTTTCCCTTCATCATGAGGTACATGAAGAATGGGACGCCCACAATGGATGTCATGATCCCTGTGGGGATGATGGTAGGTGCCATCAGATTCATTCCCACGGCATCAGCCGACATGAGGACAAGTGCGCCCAGCACTCCGGATGCCGGTATCAGAAACCTGTGATCTCCGCCGATCACCATGCGTGCCATATGAGGAGCCACAAGGCCAACGAAGGCGATAATTCCCATGAAGCAGACGATAACTGCCACAAGCAGGCTGCTTGTTGCCATGATGAACAGTCGGGTATTCTCTGCATTTACCCCGATGCTCTTGGCGGTATCGTCGCCGGCGGTCATGATGTTCAGGTCCCAGCATTTGGACATGAGCAGCGGAACGCATATGACGAATACCGCAAGGAGCAGCTGGGAGTTCGCCCAGGAGAAGGCGGCCAGGTCGCCCATTCCCCAGTTGGTCATGAGTCGAAGCTGCTCATCGCTGGCGAAATACTTGAGAAGCTGGCTGATGGCTGAGAAGAAGTAGTTGACAGCTATGCCTGCTAAGACCAGGTTCTCAGAGGTTGCGCCCTTGATGGCAGCCAGGCCTATGATGAAGAATGAGCAGAGCAGGGCGCAGAGGAAGGCATTGCCGATTATGAAATAAGGCCCGCCAAGAACCGAAAATCCAATGACGGCTGCCATTGATATGCCAAACTGGGCGCCGGCGGTGATTCCCAGCGTAAAGGGGCTGGCCAGCGGATTTTTGAGGACTGCCTGCATGACGCATCCGCATATCCCAAGTCCAAATCCAGCCATCATCCCGCCCAGTATGCGGGGAAACCGGATATTCCAGACGACTCGTGATGTAAGCGCCTCCGACTGGAAGTGATCTGGCAAAAAGCGGGCCAGAAGAGCAGAATAGGCATCGGCCACGGAAATCTCCAGTGGTCCAAGCGTTATGATTAAGCCTGTTAAAAAGACCAGCAGGGCGGCGATGCCCAGCACGAAGAAGATCCTGACGAGCTTGAATCTATCGTGAGCCGTCTGCATAGCGCTTCTCTTGCCAGCTCTCCTGGATTGGGACATTTCTGCACGTGTCTTGGCCCGGAAGAATAGCGCCTTTCCGCTCATCATTTATCAGCAGCCGCCCTGGCCAGACCCATGAGACATGGGAGGTCTGATGCCCAATGGCCGTCTCTCTCTCCAGTCGATACCACGATGAGGTTCTTCTCCTTGGCGATCTCATTTAAGGTCTGAAACTCACGCAGCTTCAAAGCACTGGGCTTGTTCTCGTACATATCAGCAGCCTCGTTCATCATCCTGGATGCCTGAAGCTCTCCTTCTGCCAGTATTATGCGTGCCCTTTTCTCGCGCTCTGCTTCCGCCTGGCGGGCGATGGCACGCAGCATATTCTCGGGCAGTGAGACGTCTCTCATTGTCACCATCACCACATGCATTCCCCAGGGCTCCGTTGTGAAATCCAATATCTCCTTGATCCTCTGGTTGAGGTCGTCTCGGTCTGATAGTATAGTATCCAGCTCGTTTTGTCCAAGGATATCACGAAGTGTGGTCTGGGCCAGCAGAAGCGTGGCCGCCTCAAAGTCCTCTACCTCTACAATGGCTTTCGAGGCGCTCGTCACCTTGTAGTATATGACCGCGTCCACCTCAAGAGTGACATTGTCTCTGGAGATCACGGTCTGCTTGGGGACGTCGAGCTCTCTCACCCTCATGTCGACCCGCACCATATTATCCGCCAGCGGAACGAGTGGGAAGAGGCCAGGACCTCTCTCGGCTTTCAGCTTTCCCAAACGAAATACGACCGCCCGTTCATACTGCCTCACCACCCTTATCGATGCTGCCAAAAGACCCAGCAAAAGGACAGATCCGGCCAAAATGGTTATGGAGACCATTCACGCCCACCTAGTCACGAACCAGCTTGCCTTTCCGCCAGGAGATCGTGGCCGATTTGTAGTGGCGGACCATGCACACTCCGGACTCGTCCCCCACCAGCCTTAAAGAGAGGAATTCCCGCAGATCAGGCTCCTTATCGGCTGCGATGTCATGCATCTGCATCCATTCGGACGCTGCCTCGTCGAGGCTGGAGTAACGCTCTTTGTACAGCCAGTCAACCATCTCTATGTCGGCGTATATGCCCATCTCGGCGAGCAGATTGTAGATCACCAGATAATCCGCAGGTCCGGGCGCATTCTTAACCGCCACATCTCTCCTTAAGAAATCCGAAAAACCGTCGTCCCTCTTATGATCGGTGAAGATGAATATGTAAGCCCTGCTCTTGGCCAGCGAATCCATCTTGGCCAGCGCCTCTCTCAATTCATAGACACCCAGGGAGTTTGAGGATATGACGACGTCATGCTGCTCTATCTCGTCTACCGCCAAATCCTGCCAGCTCTTCTGGATGCACCGGATATTTTCTATCCCATCAGCGCGCATATTTTCCTTAAGGCAGGCCAGCATGCCTCCTGATTGGTCGAGAGCTGTAACGCTACTGGCCACTTTGGACATGGGGATCGCCAGCCTTCCGGTTCCAGCACCCACATCAAGGACGGTCTCGTAGGAACGCAGCCCAAGACTTGCCACCTGGATTTCAGCCCTCTCCCTGTGCCTCATGACCCTTCTATTGAACAGCTCTGCCTTTCTGTCCCAGTAGGAGATCAGGTCTGGATCATGGTGGTGAAAGCCCCTGAAATGTGTGGCCTTCCAAAGCTCGTCCCAGTTTACGATTCCTGGCATGATCAATCACTACTTCAGGCTGTCCAGGTACTCTCTGGGCCAGATGAGGTAGTCGGCGTATTCGGAAAAGACGCCGTCAACCCCCAAGAAGGCCTTGAATATCTCATTGCCCTCCTTCTCAAGGTCCAGATCTCTGAACTCTGTGGGATGCAGCAGCTTGGCCATGTACATCATATTGATGAGGTTTCTGTCCGGAGGCGTGCCGCGGCAGTGTGGATAGAAGCAGTTGTACACATCTCCGTTCTTGATGGCATTGACCGAGGAGAGCTCAGGACTGCCCTTGATGAAATTCAATGCGGTGCTGTTTTTAGCTGCGCTGTTCGATATGAATACGAAGTCCGGATTCCAGGCAATGATCTGCTCAAGGGCGACATTGACTGTCGAGCCATTGATCTCAGAGGCCACGTTGATGCCTCCGGCGATCTTCAGGGGGTCGTATTTGGGCTCGGTTCTGGTGAAATCCCTTCCCTCTTTCGGATCGTAAAAGCCCGCTCCTGCGCCGCGTGAGGCAAAGTAGACACGCGGCTTGTCTTCGGGCTTCATGTTATCCGTTTTCGTCTTTACCAGGTCTATCTTGCCCTTTACAAAGTCAATCAGATCATCTGCCTCATCTTCTGCATCCAGAGCCTGGCCAGCCACGCGTATGCTCTCGAAGTACCCCTCATCCCCTAAGTTCCATCCCTGTCCACCCAGCACAACAACTGGGCAGCCGATCTTGTCCTCAAAGGCCTCTGCGTCCTTCAGATTTCCGCAGAAGATCAGGTCCGGCTTGAGCTGGGCTATCTTCTCGAAATATATGTCGTACCTGGTGCTTATCTCTGGCAGGGAGGCCATGCGTCCGTCGATAATGTCATCGAAACACCTCTTGCATCCTTCTTCGGTGTTGCCGAATGTCATGGGACACAGGCAGGATTTCGTGGCCTGCTCTCCTGCAACAAGCTTGTCTCCGCAGCCCAGGGCTATGACTATCCTGGCCTCGTCCGGGGATCGGGTGATTATCCTCTCGATGGGCTTATCCAGGATTACATACCGGCCTTGAGTATCGGTAAAGACCTTAGGATAAGATGCCGTTGCCGTTATGCCAATAACAAATAAAGAGCATACCAATATTACCGCCAGAGTTTTATTTCGCAAACAGGATTTATGCATATATAGCTCACCAATTGTCTCAGATGGTTGTCAATACGTCACATCACACTGATTCATGATCAATTACGATTTAGATGTTAATAGTATTGAAATATTTAAGAGTTTTTGTTAATAGACGTATCGACAAGATGTCCTTCGCCTACTATGATTATCGCCTCAGGTCATCGAGCGAATCTTTCGGAGATATGCAGAGTGGGGGGAATCAATCGATGGTTAGCGTCGGATCCAGTAACACTGGTTGTGGCAATATTCTTAAATAAGGAATTGATTACATCCCTTGTTTGAGGTGTTTGGACGAATGATAGACCGGAGTCGAGAGGTATGATTCTGGCATTGCATTGGCTCTCCGGCACTGACGCATCGGATGATTGATTCTTGCGAGGAGCTGGGCGCCTGAGGCGGCTTTTTTTGGCAGCTGCCGATACCTCATAAATCCGCTTCAAATCCTGTGGGTATTGACATGATCGATATTTGTGACGAAATCGACTGGAATGAGGTCTGGAAGAGCCGGACTGATAGGAGCCGGGGATCGGCTCCCGGGCGAAATTGTGCCCGCATCTGGGAGAGCAAGGACAGCGCTCTGCGCTTCTGGGATATGTGCCAAAGGGAGCGCAGCAGGATCGACCAGACAGTCTGGGAGACGGATATCACGGCAGAGTCGCGGGTCCTCGACATCGGAGCGGGACCTGGAACGCTTGCAATCCCCTTTGCTCAGAAGGCGGCGCATGTCACAGCCGTCGAGCCTGCCGACGGCATGTGCAGCGTGATGAGAGAGAAGATGGCCGAGTTCGGCGTCCATAACATCGCCGTGGTCAAGAAGCGATGGGAGGATGTGGATGTTGAGCGAGATCTTGATCCGCCATACGATGTGGTGATCGCGTCCTTCTCTCTTGGAATGAGGGATATCAGGGCGGCAATTCAGAAGATGACTGACGCCTCTTCGAGGTACGTCTATCTCTATCATTTCGCCGGGCCGACGTCCTGGGACCTGCAGTGGGAGAGGATCTGGCAGAGCATGCATGGACGAGAGTACCGTCCTGGCCCGAAGAGCGACGTCCTCTACAACGTGCTTTATCAGATGGGGATATATCCGCATATCAGGACATTTAGGCTGGAGCACGATCAACGATACCCCTCGCTTGATGAGGCCACTCAGGACATGGCTTTCCGGGCGGATGCGAAGACAGAGGCGCAGAAGTCGATATTGCGAGAATACCTTCGGGAGGGCATGCGTGAGGAAGATGGTGCGCTGGTGCTGCCTGGATGGTCGACCAGAGTGAAGATGTGGTGGGAGAAGTGATCGTTGTTCGAGACTATCTTATCCGATAGAACCTTTTCAATTTGAACTCTACATTCATAGATGATAATGTACTATTTTACATGTTTTATTTGTACTTGATGCAGATATCATAAGATTTATTGCTACCTACACTATGGCATGTGCTATCAGGCGATGTCCGTGCACAGAGATGTAGGAGATTGATGTGACTATGTCCATCGACGATAGGGAGGACTCTTTGTCCGCCGCTGCATTCAATACGATACACTGGCTCAGCCGTTACCGCCAGTTTCTGCTGGATCCTGGAACCATCGTCACCGTGGTCAGCAGCCTGATCTTGACCCTGGCAGTCGTCATCGACCCTGGAGGACTGTATCATGGCGAGACTCATGAAGGCGGAAGCGTTCTCTATCTGATCGCGGCTTTGGTTGGGTCATCCTTCATCTGGATGTCAGCTCTCCGGGGCATCAGGGAGCGCGACTTCACGGCGGATATCCCCGTTTCCATCGCCACAATGGCGGCTATCGCCATTGGCGAATATTCTGCAGCAGCTGTCGTGGCGGTCTTGCTGCTCATCGGCGGCCTCTTGGAGGAGTTCGTTGCGGCTCGAGCCAATCAATCCCTGGTGTCTTTGGCTGGCCTTCTGCCTGACAAGGTTACAGTGCGCAGGAACGGCGGCGATCTGGTGGTATGCCTGGAGGATGTCGATGTCGGCGACCTTGTACTTGTACGGTCGGGCGATAGAATTGCAGTCGATGGTGAGGTCGTCTCCGGCTCTGCCTCGGTCAACCAGGCGGCCATCACTGGAGAGAGCCTGGCAGTTGAGAAGAAGCCGGGAGATCAGGTTTATGCCGGAACGCTTAGTGAGGTTGGCGCCCTTGAGATACGGGTAAGCAAGATCGGCGGCGATACTGCTCTTGGCCATATCCGCAGCCTGATCGAGGAGGCGCAGTCTCATAAACCACCAATTGAGCGTCTTCTCAACAGATACGCCAAGATCTACATGCCTTTGGCTCTGATCTCAGGCGGGCTGCTCTGGCTGTGGAGCGGCGATGTCATGAGGGCGATTACCATGCTCATAGTCTTCTGCCCATGTGTGATTGTGCTGGCCACCCCCACAGCTCTCGTGGCAGCCATCGGCAACGCCGCCGCT
>MVQI01000023.1 GCA_002067795.1 Methanosaeta sp. PtaB.Bin039 | reverse complement strand
ATCCGTCTTCCTCCCAGGGATGTGCTTGATCTGATAGGCATTTGCCAAAACAAAGTCGATATCATTCGCCACAACTTGGAAAATTGGCTGCCAGTAGTTGGCTGTCGATTCAACTGCCAACTTCTGGCAACCATGAGCTAACAACCAGTCCCTGAAGTCCAGAAGACCTTCAAGATCCGTCTCGAATCGGGACTGGATCTTCTGTCCATCTCGGGAAAGGATCGTCGCTACTAAGAACCGCTTGTGGATATCTGCTCCGCAAACTACTTCCCTTTCCATCGACATCATAGTCTCTGTCCTGGTATGGGCAGATTAGCATGTGAGGCAAATTACCATACGCGTTCGAAAGACGCATTCAGGCGCTCACGAAGAGTAGGCCAGTTTTTTCTCGGGATCGAAGGTCCCAAAAAAACAAACACGGCCTGCACTGCCCATACCAAGAACGTCTTAGCGTCGAGCTAGGCTTTCATATTTCCGGCGCGATTTCAGGGAAGTCATGAATGGTTTTTTCGCATACATGGCCTGCCACAGCGCAGCCCTCTAATACATCCCGCCTCCCGCGTATGTCGCCCGCCAGATCTCGCGGGCGCCATGTGCACGATCTCCGTGCCAATCCAGGACTGCTCGCCAGTCACGATGAGTTTGGGTCGCCTATCGTGGCATGTCCGCAAACGCGACCGCATCTCATGGGTGGTGTGGCCATAAAAAGTGGTGGAAGATCTATATATCTATTTATTTTTGACATTGATGTCTATAGATAATAGAGATAAGGGCTTTAAGGGCTGCCTCAGACTCCACTTCCGATGGACGCCGGGAGGGAGATGATCGGATATTACCGCAGGGTTACGGAGCGGCTGATCGAGGCCCTATTCTTCTTCACCGCCATCGCTTCTATTATGATAATGCTGCTGATATTCTACTATCTGATCAGGGAGAGCTCGGCAGCCTTCGTGCAGGTTGGATTCTTGGACCTGATCCTAGGCAGGAAGTGGCATTCTGCAGGGGACGTCTACGGCATGTTGCCTTTGATAGTGGATTCCCTTCTGGTCACGGTCCTGGCCCTCATCATAAACATGATGATTGGCATACCTCTGGCCATATACCTCTCCGAGCTTGCAGGTCCGCGAAGCAGGGCGGTCCTCAAGCCATCCATCGAGCTTCTGGCAGGCGTGCCATCCATCGTATACGGATTTCTGGGCGTAATAATCCTGGTATCCTATCTGCAGGTCAGCTTTCATATGCTCACCGGCCGGTCTATACTGGCAGGCGCCATCCTATTGGGCCTGATGTTCATTCCCTCCATCACCACGATTTGCGAGGATGCTCTTCGAGCAGTCCCAACGGAGTTCAAGCAGGGCTCGCTGGCCCTGGGGGCCACCCGCTGGCAGACCGTGCGACACGTCACGATACCGGCAGCCTCCTCCGGCATAACGGCGGCAATCCTACTGAACGTTGGCCGCATATTCGGCGAGACAATGGCTGTCCTTCTGGTGGTCGGCAACATAGCCCGCATACCTTCCCCGCCATACGATGTCTTCGACCGGGGGGCCACGTTCACCTCGGTGATCGCCGGTGAGATGGGCGAGGTGGCACATGGCTCCATGCACTACCATGCCCTCTTCGCGGTGGGTTTCGTGCTGCTGATCATAGTTTCCCTGCTCAGCCTGGCGGCTGATCAGATACGTGCCCGCATCCAGAAGCGGTTTGGAGGTTACTAGATGGCAATGGGGCCAGCACAGGGGATGAAGCCGCTTCCGGCGATCACCCTTATCGTATCCGGCCTCCTCCTGGTCTCCTCAGTCCTCGCCCTTCTCGTCCAGCCGGACCTGGCCCGCCTCGCGCCCACTTGGGCGGTCGCCATCCTCCTGTGTGCAGGTGCAGCGGCTTTATCCTTCGTATTCTCAGCGGATAAGAAGAGAACTCTTCGCCAAAGCCTGTATGCTGGACTTGATATTCTGCTATCTCTTCTTGTCTCCTACTCCCTATTATCCGGCCTAATCTCCCCCGAGACCTCCATCCGCCCTGAGGGGCTGGGTGCCTCCTTTGGACATCAGCTGATCTCCCCTGTCCTGGTGCTGGTCATAAGCGTTCTGCTGGCTAAAGACGGCATCAACTCTGCTTACGGATACGGCCAGAAAGGTCGGCAGGTACTGGTATTTTCTGCAGTGCGCCTCTCGGCTATCCTGGCCCTCCTGATCCTCGGCGGCATCCTGTTCGTCATAGTCTCCCAGGGCATTTGGGCCATTAACTGGGAGTTTCTGACTGCCCCTCACCGCCGCCTGGGCCAGGAGGGAGGCATCTATACCTGCATAGAGGGCACGTTCTGGCTCGTGATGGGAGCCATGCTGGTCTCTGCCCCCCTGGGCATCGGGGCTGCCATATACCTGCAAGAGTACTCCCGTCAGCCGCGCCTAAACCGGCTCATAACCGTAGCTGTGAGCTGCTTAAACGGGGTTCCTTCCGTGGTCTTCGGCCTTTTCGGCCTTGCCTTTCTGGTATCCACGGTCGGCATATCCCTGCTGGCCGGCTCAATAGTGCTTGGCCTGATGAACCTGCCAACCATCATACTGACAAGCCAGGAGGCTCTCAAGAGCGTGCCCAACTCCCTCCGTGAGGGCTCGGTGGCCTTGGGAGCCACAAAATGGCAGACTGTGAAGAGAATTGTCCTGCCCTCTGCGCTTCCAGGGGTCCTGACCGGCCTGATAATCGGGGTCGCCAAGGCAGCCGGAGAGACCGCCCCGGTGATGTGGACTGCGGTTACCTTCACCGCCACGCCGGTGCACAAGTTCTACGGGGTAATGCCGGATGTTTACCAGCCTGTGAACAACCTGTGCTACCACCTTCTTCAGCTGATATACTTCCTTGGGGCCTGGGATGTTGAGGAGAAGGCCTGGGGAACGGCTCTGGTCCTGATGGCTCTCGTCTTATGCATAAACATGCTTGCCATCCTGGTCCGCAATTACTATATGAAGAAGATCTCCTGGTGATCATGTCAACGTGCTTTTAGTCCGAACTCAGGGCTAATCCCCGCCAATTCATTGGCGGGATACAGCCCGTATCTACGACCGTAAGATTCATTAGGCAATAAAGTCTATATCTAAAAGATGCCTAAAGTGTTTCGTTATAGATTGAAGCCAACAAAGATCCAAAT
>MVQI01000022.1 GCA_002067795.1 Methanosaeta sp. PtaB.Bin039 | reverse complement strand
TTAAGGAGAAAGAGAGATTTGATTCAATCTGGCAGGAAGTTCAAAGGCAGCTTGATGCTAAAGGATTGACCGTCAGAGAAGGCTCCATCCAGGATGCTACGTTCATCACATCGGATCCTGGCCGATCCGGCAATAAACCTCGTGGTGGTGAAGCAAGAACACGCCGGAGCAAAGATGGGACCTGGGCAAAGAAGGGCGAAGAATTGCATTTTGGTTACAAGCTTCACGAAAATGTAGACAAGAAGTATGGTTTGATTCGGGCAATCGAAACGACTACTGCTTCGGTTCACGATAGCCAGGTAGATTTATCCAGAGCAGGTGAGACTATCTACAGAGATAAAGGCTATTTTGGATCACCTGCGAGAGGAAGATCTGTAACCATGAGGAGAGCGACGAGAGGTCACCCCTTAAGCTCCTGGGACAAGAGACGTAATTTGAAGATCGCGAAAATAAGAGCGCCTGGCGAGAGGCCATTTGCAGTCATAAAGAAAGTCTTCAAGGCTGCTCATGTGCTCGTTACAACAGTTAGGAGAGTCCATGTCAAGATGATATTCACTGCGATCGCCTACAATTTGTATCAGCTTGGAACGCTCAGAAGAGCCGGAGTCATCTGACCTAGCGGAAGCTAGCAAAATCTGGAAGTAAATTGCGACAATTGAGCGCCAAAAATAATTACATGACATAAGACCTCAAAATCAAAAACTATAGTTTCATGTAGGTCTCAGAATCCAACGTTGATCGTAATCCTCGTATCTAATATTCATGATATAGGAAAAATAGATGGCTCAAAGTCCATCTGGACTACAGTTGCTCAAACAAGGCACCAACTATCCTATCCATTATCCAGCGGTTCTTGATCGTAGTGCCGGGAGTCATACATTCCCCGGTCGTAATTCCCTTGATCATTAGGTCGCTGATCAGTATCCTTCTGGTGGAACTTGATCGGATGGAGGCTGGCCAGATTTTCCTTGAGGGAAAAAGTCTGCGGCATCGAGATCCATTGTCCTTTTGCTGCTCCTTGGATGCCCCGGAAAGTGTATTGAGGTTTATCGCTCTCTGGCCATCTGCTGATCGCGTCTATAACGGTGCCCAAATCGACGTTTCTACCTGCCATCAATTAATGAGGTGAATACATCATATTGAGAGGGGCTTGGACTTGCGGTTTTGTTCTTCTTTCCCATAAACCTGTGATGGGTATGCAATGTCAAGAGGTTTGGGACCACACAGATTGCCCGACCATAATATTTAAATAGATTCAGATAGGCATGAAGCGGTCTTAATCCAGCATTAAAGCAATTCTCAAGCGACCATTATGATCAGATTCGATGTGGCCTCTTGGATCATGGGCCGTCTGCTCGTGATCCTGGGGACCCTTATGCTACTGCCCGGAGCCGTCTCTGCCTTTTACCGGGAGCCGGAAGGGGTGATTTCATTTGCCTTGACCTCTTTATTGACCATGGTAGCCGGGATGTTCCTGGTAAGCAGAGGCCACCGAGATGAGCCGAGCAATCAGGAGGCTTTTGTGGTTGTGGTCGTGGGCTGGGCCCTGGTATCGCTCTTCGGAGCGCTTCCATTCATGTTCCAGGGGATCGACCCGGTATCAGCCGTATTCGAATCGATATCCGGCTTCTCTGCAACTGGCGCTACCGTTCTCAACGAACACAACGCCCAGGGATACTACATACTGAACCAGACGATAGCCGAATCGAGCCTGGCGGTCCAGTTAGCCCATGCTGTTGAAGGTTTATTGATCAGCCTGGCAACTGCAGATCCCGATCTGGCCAACCGGCCGCTTCAGGGAGGAGCTGGGATAATCGGCATCAATGCCGTGCTGGGGCTGGCCGGCCACATGGCAATTCCCGAGGAGCCCACTTACTTCGGGCTGCTTTTCTGGCGTTCGTTCTCCCAGCTTCTCGGTGGCATGGGCATAATCCTGCTCTTCGTAGCCATCATGCCTCAACTGGGCGTGGCTGGCCGCCAGCTATTCATGGCTGAGTCTGTGGGGCCAAGCAAAGACACAATTGTACCCAGGGCAAAACAGACCGCCCGCCTCCTCTGGGAGATCTACATGCTGCTGGTAGGAGCTGAGGTGGTGCTCCTGCTCATGGCAGGTATGCCTCTGTACGATTCAGCCTGCACAGCCTTCTCATCCCTGGCTACCGGAGGGTTCTCACCGCGCTCCGACAGCATCGCCTTTTACGCCAGCCCGCTGATTGAGGCCGTGATTGTAGTCTTCATAATCTTTGGAGCCACCAGCTTTCCGCTTCACTATAAGCTGATCAGGGGCGATTTTAAGTCGTGGCTGCACGACTCCGAGCTTCGGTTCTTCTTGCTGATCCTCGCCATAGCCACCATTGTATTGATGTTCTGGGGCGGTCTGGAAGGGGATTTTCCCGGACGATTACGATTGGCCGCTTTTCAGGTGGTATCCTTCATGGGCACCTGCGGCTTCGTCAATAATGCTGATTACGACACCTGGTCATCAGCCGCCAAGCTGGCTCTGATAATGGTCATGCTGATCGGCGGGTGCGCCGGATCCACGGCTGGCGGGATAAAGGTAGCAAGGCTTCAGATCTGTATCAAGTATGCCCTGTTTGAGATGCGCCGTATGATCCATCATAAAGCAGTAGTCCAGGTCAGAATGGGCGGAAAGCTGGTCGGTGAGGAGATCCTGCGCTCAATCCTCTTCTACTCGTTCTTCTATTTAGCCACCTTCCTTGTACTCTCCCTGGCCCTGGCCATGGCCTCGGCAGGTCAGAAGGAGGCTGATGTCCTGGCCGTGATCTCGGGGATAGCCTCGTGCATGAGCGGTGTCGGACCTGGATTTGGGATTCTCACATTCGACTGGTCGGCAGTCTCTTCAGCCGGAAAGATAATAGGCTCTTTCGCCATGTTCATAGGAAGGCTTGAGGTAATGCCTGTGATACTCTTGCTTACGCCCGAATTCTGGAGGCGCTGATATATAGATATATATATATACGTTTGAATGAACCCGGGAGTTGGACCGGATTTCGATCGTCCATCTTGCTGGATTCGATCCGGATCCAAATCCCACGACGCCTTGTAAGTTCGTCCTGGTCCTGTCCTGTATCTTGCCCACAAATTTTTCGGGATTGCCGGAGAATTAGCCTTCAACCATTGCCTTGCAGGCGTCGTCCCCGAACCGATCAGAAGCTGTTAAGCGTGGTCTGCCTCGATCGCATGACCTCCCTGATCAGATGGCCTTCCTTGACGAACCTCGTCATTGGCAGAGCCAGACGGGTGGAGATGTGCTGCATGGCGGCCTTAAGGTCGCAGAACTCCGCAGCAGGCTGGTTCATTGCCCCTCTGACGTTTTCTCTGACGTTGAATACACCCAGCGGCACGTATCCCCGATAGGCCTCCCGCAGGACCAGGGCGCCTGCCTGCTCCCGCTGTCTGGCCAGGGCTTCGAGAACAGCCATCTTGCATGTATAGTAACATCCGCCGACCCTGGAATAGCCCTTCTTGCCTGAATTGGCCTCGTGATCTGAGAATATCATCTCCTCATGGCCCAGGATCTGCAAGAATGCCTCGGTCCATTCGTACTGCCAGGGCGTTGGCAGGAGGATTACTGCATAGTAGTTGTTGAGGCTGTAAAACTCATGGACCCGATAGCAATCTATCGGATCGTTTTGCCTGACCTCCTCAAGGAGATGGTTGCCAATCGTGCTGTCGCAGGCAGTGATCGACCAGCGGGTCGGAACCAGGCGGCGGCGCCTGCCAGTCCCCATAGCCCCAACCGAGAAAGCCTTTTGCAGACTGGAGAATTCCAGCCCCCTCTTATACAGGTCCCATAACGCCTCGCCTGCCCTCAGATCGGTGTCATGATAGGCCCTCTCCAGATCCCTATCCCAGGATACAGAATCGATATGAAAGCTCTTCATCATGGCGCTTGGCCCAAACGGAGCATGCTCGTCGCTGAAGCTCACCCCCCGTGGCGGCTGGTGAAATCTGGCCTCGCTCTCGATCGGCCTGCGCGCAAGGGCGATATCCTGAAGCTTCTCAGCCAGCCTGCCCTGCACATCTTTGACCCTCACCTGCTGCTTTCCTCGAACCAGGTTCAGCCGATACCGGATAATATCTTCCTGGCTCTTTTTCTCCGGTATCCATGATTCCGGCCGGTCCAGGATGGAGGTGTCACCATGCATAGGGGCGACCATTGGCCCTGCCAGGACGTGGGGGTAGTTCCAGCTGCCAATGAAGACCGATGGCGGGGTGCTGCCCTGCATCTGGGCACCGACCTCGGCTGACCTGATGTCGAGGCTGGCGGTCAGACGCTTCAGGTAATCGGCCTTGCCCTTTATCATGTGGCTTGTCGATGATCATTGGAAGATATAGGCATGATCGGGGCAGGGCGAAAGTGTCCATGCCGGAGATTCAGGGTGCTGGGCTATAGAGGGGCCGCTAAAAAAATCCATCTGGCCTGCAAGGCGGGTATCGTTTCAGATGCACGCCAATTGCGGGTGCTTGCTGCTTTCAGGCTGCAACGGCTCGTCTGGGATGAACGGATACATTCGGAAAATAACCATGCTCACCGCAACCATTCGCCGAAAATCCGGTCATTTCGATTTCGAATCGGCAGATCGATCGCCTCGCTGTCGCCTTGCCGCGAAAGACTGAAATCGATGGCAAACCTGAAGTCCTACCATGGGCGAAAGTGGGCTGGTGCGGCTGCGTGATCTGCTGGCTGGCAAACGCGAGCTTCTCATCTCCTACTCAGGCGGTCTTGACAGCAGCTTTCTCGCAAGCGTTGCCAGAGATGTGCTTGGCGATCGCCTAATATGCGTCATGCTCGACTCTCGGCTTGTCCCACGCTCAGAGCTGGCAATGGCAGAGAAGAGGGCCCAGGAGATGGGGATCGCATATCAGGTGATAAGCGTTGATCCTCTTAGCAGTCCAGAATTCTGTGCAAGTCCAGCGAATCGCTGCTATCTGTGCAAGAAGATCATGTGTCGGGCACTCCGAGAGGAGGCGGCCAGACTCGGCATAGAGTATGTGGCTGATGGCCTCAACTCGTCCGACTTCTGCGACTATCGCCCGGGGATCCACGCAAGTGAAGAGGAGCGTATATGGCACCCTCTGGTGGAGGCCGGTATGTCAAAGGGCGATATCAGGACCGCAGCCAGGGATTTGGGTATGGAATTCTGGGACCAGCCGGCATCTGCCTGTCTGGCATCTCGAATACCCTATTCAGAGCCCATAACAGCAGAAGGGCTGGCGAGGGTGGAGGCAAGCGAGGATTTCCTGCGAAGCATTGGCTTCTCGGGATTCCGGGTTCGCGCGCATGGCAGCCTGGCCAGGATAGAGGTATCCAAAGACCAGATGCACCATATCCTCGAGAATGGGCAAGAGGTCGTGGAGGGCCTTCGCCGGGTAGGTTTCTCCTACGTGACGCTTGACCTTGCCGGCTACCGGACTGGCAGCATGAACGAGGTTTTAAGAGATGGCGTCCCAGGGGACTGGCATGCTTCCCCGCGTGGTGCTCCACAACGCCGTTAGCGTGGACGGCCGAATCGATGGATTCTCCCCAGATCTCGCCCTCTTCTACCATCTGGCAGCCAGCTTCGAGGAGGATGTCACCCTGGCTGGAAGCCAGACGATATTGAGGGCTCTTGACCAGGCCCCTGAGATTGAAGGGCCGTCCACGACGGCGGATACCGATCTCCCTGGTAGTCGCCCCCTTCTCGCGGTTCCAGACAGCCGTGGAAGGGTACGGCGGTGGGGGGCGCTTCGCAGGTGGCCCTACTGGAGAGGAATGGTTGCCCTGGTCAGCCAGAGCGCCGATCAGGCCTACCTCGACTATCTCTTGTCTGAAGGTGTTGAGTGGGTTGTTGCAGGGGAGGACCGCGTGGACCTGACGGCTGCCCTGCAGGAGCTGAACCGGCGGTACGGAGCTCGGGTGGTGAGGGTGGACAGCGGCGGGTCCCTAAACGGCGCCCTGCTGGAAAGGGGACTTGTGGATGAGGTAAGCCTCCTAGTCCACCCAGGCCTGGTCGGCGGATCAAGCCCGAAGACGATCTTTCAGGGTCGTGAAGGATCAGGTCATGAGATCCCACTCCGCCTCTGCCATATCGAGCAGCTGAATGGATCTCTATGGCTGCGTTACATCGTGGTAAAATAGACGCGCACAAATCCGCCTGAAGAGGTCCGGCCAATCCCATCTCTACACCCCTTCGGGCGCCCTCCAGAGTCTGGAATGGCCGGACACCTGTTAGAGAATGAACCGTCAATCCTTTGCGTCCGGTGACATCTGTTCCTGCGGACCTGATTTCTGCACCACGCAGATGTCTGCAAGCCCTGGCCTCTTCCCGTTGGGGATCAGCTTGCAGATGCCTTCATCCAGAAAGACCAGCACATAGCCGTCCTTGGGTGTCGCCTGGAAGTTGTGTGTCGCCAATAAGAACGCCAGTTCATAGCTGTCCATATGAGGATCGCTTGGCCACGAGATCAGCATCCTCAGGTCGGCCAGCTCTTCTGCCTGCACCGGTTGGGCTGCAGCCAGGAACAGTGCCGCTATGAAAATGCTCAGGCAAGATCTCATCATAGACGAAGATGCACACCTCTTCGGTATATAGACGACTGAGATTAACGCAAGTGTCCAATTTTGATCGATATGTTCTTTGAAAACGCAGATGAGAGCAATTATATCGAGGATTGAACCCTTGAGTCTTGAAATTCCGGACATGGATGGTCAAACATATATTGCGATCTTTCAGTTCGTCTCCCGAAAAACCTCAATGGACTGCTATGATCTCAGCCAGTCCGGGTTTCTCCCCATTGGGGGTCAGACGATAGATCCCTTCTTCAAGCTCCAGCGAGACGTAGCCGTTTTCTGGAATTGCAGGATATCCATGGGCAGCCAGGAAGACGGCAAGCTCATAGGTGCTCATGCACGGGTCGTTTGTCCAGGAGATCAGCCCCTGCAGCTCGGACAAGCTCTCGGCCTGTGCCGGAGCAGCCGCCGCCAGGCACAGGGCGGCCACGATCAGATATCGGTTTGCTCTCATCATGAATCATACAACTGCTCTTAAGTGTATATAGACGACTGAGATTAACGCAAGTGTACAATCTAGATTGATATGTTCCAGAAAATCGACTGTTCAGCCGCAGATACATCTTACAGAGGACTGCCAGGATCACGAAGCCCCAATTGATTGGGGCAGACATCTGGAAAGCGCCAGGAGTTGCGGTGTCCATCGAATGAGAATCAGGTGCGGGCTTGATCCGCTCTTCGCACGCTTTTTCTAGTCGAGTCCCTCATCCCACCTTTCGGTTCAGCATCGCTATTGCCGCAGCCAGGGTTATAATGAAAAATCCGGCTAAAAACGCCAGGTCAGGGTATATTATGTCGCCGATTGATGCCCCTTTGAGCATAACCTGGCGCAGGGCATCGCTGGAATATGTGAGCGGCAGCAGGTAAGATATCGGCCGAACCGAGGCAGGTATGGACTGCACCGGCCACCAGACGCCAGAGAGCACGGTTTGAGGCAGGATCACGACGGGGATGAACTGGACCACCTGAAACTCGCTTCGGGCAAAGTTAGATAGCAGAGAGCCCAGGGTCAGGGCCGCCCCGCCAAGAAGGAGTATAACCAAAAACGCGGTTAGCACTGAGCCGCGCATGGGCACTCCGAAGACGAATATCACCACCAGCAGCGTTGTGGCAGATTGGATAAGCGAGAACAGCGAAAAGCCGGCCAGGTAGCCGGCGATCATCTCCAGCCTTGTCAGAGGGGATACCATGAACTTCTCAAGCGTCCCCAGAGTTCGTTCCCGCAGGAAAGATATGGCAGCCATGAGGAATGTGAAGAAGAATACAACCAGACCCAGCACTGCCGGGCCAACCGAGTCCATCATCTCCAGATCGTAGCCGTATACGTAGCGGATCTCCATGACCGGCCTGGCCGGCAGGATCTGCTGCTCCATCTCCATATAAGATCCGGGACTTGCGGGGGATAAGAGAAGGCCTTCCCTTGTGTTTTCTTTTGCGTCTCCGGCCTTCTGAAGAGCTGCCCCGGCCTCAGACGTTATCAATCCTGCCACCTGCGGGCTGCTTGCGTCCAGCAGAACCCGCATGAACGTCTTGCCCATCACAACTGCTCCGCTGAGCCTTCCCTCGGATATCATCTTCTCCGCGTCCGACTCTGATCCCAGATGCAGGATCTCGAAGTCCTTGACGCTGGTCAGATGGTCGCGCACCTCCCCGTCCGCGCCCACATCCACGATCCCCAGCCGAACGCCGCTCATCTCGCCGGACAGGGCATAGCCGAAGAGGACCATCAGGAATACCGGTGCCAGGGTTATCATTCCTATGGTCCGCCGGTCGCGTTTGAGCTGCCTGACCACCCGCAGAGCCACCACCAGAACCCTATCCCAGGAGATCATCGGTCAGCCTCTCCAAGTTTCAGGAATGCCTGGCTCAATGTGGGCTCATGCATCCTCAGGTCCAGTGGCTTCACCAATCTCAGCACTTCTGCTGCCTGGGACTCAGACGCGAGCTCCACACGCACAGCACCTTCCTCTACCCGTGCCGAAAAGCCGTGGTCCGCCAGAAGGCTGGCTGCGCTGTAGCTGGCAGATTCGTCCTGCATCCATAGCTGGAGATCGGGCTTGAGCCCTGCCAAGGACTTGAGCTCATCAGGGCTGCCCTGGGCCTCGAGGCGGCCGTCCCGCATATATCCAACCAGGCGGCAGCGCTCAGCCTCGTCCATCAGGTGGGTGGTTATGAGGATGGTTGCACCCTGAGATGTGAGGCGATTGAAGTAGTCCCAGAATGTCTGCCGCAGCCGGGGGTCCACTCCCACGGTTGGCTCGTCAAGCAGAAGCAGCTCGGGTTCGTGGATGAGGGTGCAGGCCAAAGAGAGCCTCTGGTACATCCCACCGCTTAGGTCGCCGGCCAGTCGGCCTCGATGAGGTTTCAGGTCCACCATATCCAGCAGCTCGTCAATCCTCTTCCTCGCCGCAAGTCCCCTGATCCCGTAGAGCCCGGCGAAGAACTCCAGGTTCTCCTGCAGCGTCAGATCGGGGTACAGGGCTTTATGCTGAGTCATGTATCCTATTCGGGAATACAGGCCGGCAACACCCTTTACCGGCTCTCCGAAAACTCTCAGATCGCCGCCGTCCAACCCGATCAGCCCTACTATGGCCCGGATGAACGTGGTCTTGCCCGATCCGTTGGGCCCAAGCAGGCAGTATGTTGTTGCATTAGGGATCTTTATATCCAGGTTCTTCAGCACCTGAAGCTTGCCGAACCGCTTGGAGATCTTTCGGGCAAAGACCGCAGGTCCGGCGTACTTGCTGCTTATCATGGTCAGTCCGCAGATGCCGGCATAAACCTCCGGCGCATGATCAGTATCGCAGCGGCAGCTGCCAGGGCCAGACCGGCGAGGACCGGCCAGGCTGACAGGCCGGCTGGTTCCACCTCGATGTAGGCGTTCTCCGAGTCGGTCAGATCCTCACGCAACGAGTCTGAGAACTCCAGGTTAAGCCTGATCTGGTAACGCTTGCCTGGAATTGCATCTTTCGATACTTCGACCCTGTAAACAAGCTCCTCTTCGCCGCCAGGGGCAAGCAATGGTATGGGCGACTCGTCAGACGATACATATATCCCGCTCTCTGGACGAAGCTTTGCTACTAGATCCCTGGCCGAATCTGAGCCGATGTTCTTTATCGTTATGCGGACGATATTGTTCTCAGACCCTGCCCCGATGCTTTCCGGAGAGATCCTGACAACCTTAAACTCCGCACCGCTGCGCCGCTCTACCGTCAGGGCCAACGGCACGATCTGGCTCTTGCTGCCATAGAGGTAGTAGATATCCGGGTTTTGGGGACGGCTTGAGGCGGGCTTGACTGCCACGTCCTGCTGGTAGGTATAGTTGATCACAGCCAGCATCCGGTATATTCCTGGGGTGGTATTGCTGTATATCTGGACAGGAAATCCCAGCCGGGGCGAGACCTGCCCCTCCCGCAGAGTACCTGCCCTGGCCACCTGGCTCTTGAGCTCCAGAGGGCTGTTCTTCGTCTCGTAGGGCAAGAGCAAGCTGACCGAAACGTCCTGGGCTGAGGTGCAGGCCCTCTCCAGCTCGAGCTCCATCCTTGCAGCATAGACCTCTTCAGGGCTGTTTGCATGCGGCTCCTCATTTACCCTGATGGAGCTGACATTGCCACGGTTGCTCAGGCTCAGATAAAGCGTGGTCTCCTCATCCTGATAGACGCTGGAGCGCTCAAGAGCAGGCACCAGCCAGGGCGAGCCCACAACCTTGTAGTAATCGCCTGGAAAGTCCTGAAGTGGGTTTGAGGATACGGGATTTGAAGCGCCTGCATTCAAACACGTGACGGATAAGATAAGCATGGCCAGCCCCAAAATGGCCATAATGCTGTAACTCGTGTCGTGGGACTTCATGGGATGCTCCTGGGGACAATCGAGATCCCTGGGGGCAGAAAGGGCGGCCGATTTCGGCCTTGCCTTCCTATCCCCGGGTCCCCGGTCACTGCCTCTTCTTGCTTGAGATCATAAACAGCGGCGAAAATATTTAGATTTGTGGTCGCAAGCCCGACCTGATGCGGATCGAAACGCCGGTCTGGACCACTGGCCATGCCTGATAAAGCCATCATATGCTGGACCTTCGCAGCGCAAAGAGTCCCCCCAAAAAGAAGAGCAACATGAACAGCAGCATGGCCAGGAATGATGATTCTGGCACTGGCTGGTTAAGGGCAGCGGCCCTCAGACATATGCTTGAATGTGTCAGAGGCAGGGCGTAAAGCGCCACCTTGAGCGCCAGGGGCACCTGATCCAGTGAGAAGAAGGTCCCTCCAAGGAAGGTCATGGGCAGCAGGATCACGCTGCTGAAGGTTGCCAGATCCTGGTGTGACCTGGCCAGGAGGGCTGCCATAACGCCCAGGAAGGAGAACGAGAAGCAGGTCACGAGCAGGGCGATGATGAAAGCCGGGTTCAGATGCAGGCCCGATCCCATGAGCAAGGCCACTGCTATGAAGGCTGAGGAGCTGACAAGTCCTCTGACTACCCCGATCAGGGCCTTTCCTATCAGCAGGGACAGGGTGCCGGTTGGAGCCATGAGCAGCTCATCGAAGCTGCGGAAATAGAGGCGGTCAACGTTCAACCTGGTGCCAGCCCCGTTGAAGCTGGTGGTCATAGCGGTCAGCGCGATTATCCCGGGAACGACGAACTGGAGGTATGTCGTGCCGTTCATATTCATGCCCCGCCCCAGGCCCCAGCCGAATGCAACCAGGTAGAGCAGCGGGCTGATCAGGGTGGTCAGCATATACCTGCCCAGCCGCCGCTTAAGTATCATCAGGTCTGCCCACAGGATGGTTGAGGCATCCTGGCTACCCATCCATAACCTTGTGGCCAGTGAGTTCGACAAAGACGTCCTCCAGATTCGATTCCCTCATGACTATCCTCTCATGTCCTGCCCTTCCCTGCCACATGCTGGCAGCAGCAGCCCGGTCCGGGAAGAAGCTGTATTCAGTTCCAGTCTCCTCGTTCTGAGCCTCAACTGTGACCATTCCAAGACGCCGGCGGAGGTTGAGAGGGCTGTCCATGGCAATAAGCCGGCCCTGGTCGAGTATACCTACCCGGTCGCATAGTGACTCAGCCTCCTCGATGTAATGGGTTGTCAGAAAAACCGTGGTCCCGTCCCTGTTCATGCGGCGGATCAGGTCCCATACTCGCCTTCTGGACTGAGCATCAAGGCCTACTGTTGGCTCATCAAGAAATAGCAGGCGAGGACGGTGGATGAGGGCTCGAGCGATCATGGTCCTCCGCTTGAGCCCGCCGGATAGATGGTCTATCAACTGATCGGCGTACCCTGACATCTCCACGTACTCAAGCAGCTCCTCTATCCGGTCGCTTCCTTTATCTGCAGGCAGGTGGTGGAGCCGGGCGTGCAGTTCCAGGTTCTCACGCACGGTTAGGTCTCTGTTCAAGCTCATATGCTGCTGCACGATTCCAAACTGGGCCTTGGCCAGGGTGGGCTGTCTCACAACGTCGATGCCGTTAAGGCGGACCTGACCTGATGTCGGCCTGGAGAGCGTTGTCAGTATGCGAATGGTTGTGGTCTTTCCTGCGCCGTTTGGCCCGAGAAATCCAAACAGCTCGCTTGCCCTTATCTGCAGGTCCAGCCCTGACACAACCTGCCTTCCCTGGTACGATTTGGTCAGCCTCTCTACCTCCACCATGGGCCTCGACCAATCGTTCGGATAATCCGACTTCTTCGCCTTCAACTGCTCAATTCTCCCAGTCACTTCGCGTCTTTCCAGGCAAGTTCCTGATAGCTTTCTCAATTTTCGTCTCAATTCGGAAGCTGACGGCGTTACATTCTTCCTCTTGCGATCCTTCGTCTCAGGTCGGGCATTTATGTATAAAAAACCAACTGGTAATATCGGGGACATAACCAATTCTTGTGTTTCTTACCGGAAAGCCAAACGATCGCTGCGATCCTGGGATGCTCTATTGCCCGGGCTTCTATGTTTCCGTATGCCAGGCCCCTGGCACTTTCCTTTCGCTCAACCGATATCCTGAGACTGGGCTCTCCTGGCATGAACTTCAGATAGGCATATGGAGCGCAATACTTATCTATTCTTTTGATCGTTCCGCATGTTCGAAAATCTCCGAACAGGAGTTCCATTCATGAAGCGCCTGGAGCAGCTGGGAGCCCAGATAGCCCGCCATCCGATCTCAATAATAGCCCTGGCCCTTATCCTGACCCTCTCCTCTCTTCACTTCGCCCAGCAGATAGAGATGCAGGGGATGAAGACGGAGAACTTCGTTGGAAAGGAATCCTTGCTCTATCAGATATACGATCATCTGTATGTGGAGAACTTCGGCACTGAGTCCCTGGTCATTCTGGTTGAGGGGGACGATGTGGCAGAGGAGGAGGTTCTGAAAGCCTCACTCCGCCTCTCAGACCACATGATGCAGGTCCCACATGTGCTCTCGGTACGCAGCCTTGCGGAGATCGTTGCCGCTGCGAAGTTCGTGTCTGGCGGCGTCAGGGAAATCCCTGCTCAGGGTGAGATCGACGAGATACTATCCCGAATTCCTGCAAGCAGCATCTCTCCACTGATGCCAGACCGCCGTCACACGATGATCTCGGTGGAAAACCCAGTCTCCCTTCAGGAGGTTCAGAGAAAGGAGCTCTTGGAGGAGCTCAAGGATGCGGTACGCCTCTCGGACTTTCCGGCTGGCTATGGCGTAACCGTAACGGGAAATCCAGCACTGACCAACGCCATCATAAACCAGATGAACCAAAGCCAGGGCCCGATCATGGCACTGGCGGGACTGCTGATGGTGGTGGCTCTGCTTCTCCTCTTCCGCCACGTCAGGTGGCCTCTGATGCCGATTCCGGTAGTATTTCTGGGGATCGTCTGGACGTTTGGGGCAATGGGTCTTTTCCGCATCCCCATGACCATGGTCTCGATGTCTGCCTTTCCCATCCTGATAGGCCTTGGCATAGACTACGCCATACAGTTCCATAACCGGATCAACGAGGAGTTCGGCAAGGACGCCCCGCTCGAAAATGCTGTCGCAAATACCGTAAATCATGTGGCTCTGCCGGTTCTGATTGCAATTGCCGTAACCGCTGCAGGCTTCATCTCCCTTCTAAGCTCTACTGTGCCGATGATCCGCGATTTCGGCCTGCTCTGTATTATCGGCATAATCATGTGCTACCTCTCTACCCTCTTCGTTGGACTGACCGCCTTATTCCTGATGGAGAGACGGCATCCACGAACGAAATCGTACGGGGATAAGGCGAACTCTGCAAGAGGCGGATCTGCAGTTGGTGGTTATCTGGAGAAGATGGCCGATTTCTGCATCCACCGCTGGAAGGAAGTGCTTGCGGCAGCCCTTGTCCTCTCCCTCCTTGGGAACTATGCCGATACCCTGGTTGCTGTTGAGACAGACAGCAAGAACTTCGTGCCTCAGGATCTTCCTCCGCTTATCGATTACAGGCACATGAATGCCATTTTCGGCGGCACGGATACGGTGAAGTTCCTGGTTCAGGGTGACGACATAACCGATCCGCATACCCTTAAATGGATGGATGAGTTCGAGAGCTACCTCAGAGGCTCCAGGGATCAGGTTCATGGGACCACGAGCATAGTCACCTTTATCAAGCAGGCCAATGGGGGAACGCTGCCAGATGATGCTACCCAGGCGAGGGCCATAATCGAAAGGCTTCCAGAATCGGTGCGCAACCGTTTCTTGAGCGGACATAACATCGCTCTCATCGATGTGAACATTGGGGAGGCGCAGAAGAACCTGGGAGTCGAGGGACTCGATCGGCTGATAAAGGAGCTTCAAAGGGATCTGGACTGGATGACGCCGCCACCCGGAGTCAAGGTTACTCAGACCGGAGACTCAGTTGTGATGACAACCGTGATCAAAGCTCTGACCACCGGCCGCTCAGAGATGTCCTTGCTCGGATTGTTCCTGATATTTCTGATCCTGCTGGCTATCTACAGGGACCTAATCAAGGCGCTGCTGCCGGTACTCCCGATGCTTGTGGTGATCGGATGGATGGGCGGGGTCATGTACATGGCAGGCATCAAGTACACCCCGCTTACCGCCACCCTCGGCGCCCTGATCCTTGGGGTGGGCTCGGAGTACGCCATACTGATGATGGAGCGGTTCTATGAGGAGCTGGAGAATGTGGGCGACCCGTTCGAGGCACTGAGCATCACAACCAACCGCATCGGCTCAGCTCTCATGGCATCAGGGATGACCGTGGTCTTCGGATTTGCCGCTCTAACTACATCGCCTTTCAGCATCAACAGCAACTTCGGGGTGGTTACGGTTCTGGCGATAGTCTTCGCCCTCTTCACAACATTCACCGTCTTCGTCGTCCTGATGCTGCGCATGGAGATCAGGCGAGAGGTCTTTGAGAATGCCAGGGCACAGCTTGCAAGGGCGCTTCGTCAGATGAGATATAACGGGCATGGGGGATAAGACGGACGAGATACGAAGGGTAGATTGGGGCAGCCGCTTCTGGGCCTGGCTGATCGATGTGCTCCTGGTCGGCTTGCTCTGGAACATGATCTGCGGTGTGCTGCATTTGAGCTGGAGCGCCTCAAGCGGATCAGGCCTACTGCTGGCTATGCTGTTTATTTACTGGACTGCCCTTGAAGGGTATCGCGGCCAGTCTGTCGGCAAGATGATGCAAAACCTTGTGGTGGTGGGTTTGGGTGGGGAGAAGATCGGCTTTTCAGATGCTGCGGTTGAGAGCTTCGGCAAGGCGTTTCTTCTGCCGCTGGACTGCCTTTTGGGCTGGTATCTCCTGAGAGGTTCTGGCCAGAGGGCGTTTAACCGACTATCTGATACCGTTGTGGTGGCCGGCGACGAGCATGGAATATGGTGCTGCCGGAAGAGATGAGCTACTGGCAGATCCAAGAAATACGTGCAATATGTGTTCAATAGGTGGTCCTCTTGTTAATAAGTCGCATTTCCGAAAGAGTCCATGATTATCCTCAATGCGGGCTGTCTATGGATCGAGATTGCAGCGCGTCAATAAACATACTCAGATTGGGACTGCAATCTGTCGGTGCAGGAAGCCGCAAAAGCCCCATCCTTTTGGGCGGGGAGTAGTCAAGCAGAGGCACACCCATGATTCATGGTACTGGGATACCATGCCGGGTATTTGAGATCGGACCTTTTCAGAGCTCTTCAATAAAACCTCATTCTTCAATAAAACCTTATTAAGGATCGTGTATCTAATGATAGTTCATGAAAAATATCTTTCGCCTTCACTGTGTATGCATCGCTGTGACCCTATTATTTATTGTGCCAATTTGCGTTGCATCAGATGAGGTGGGTGAGGGACTCTCTGCAGAGCCTGGGAGCGTACTGCCAGGGCCCTCGGCTACATCAGAGGACGTGATGGATCTTGGCGGGGAGGATACGCAAGCTCCAAAGACCGATAATATTCGCCCGAGAATTGCAAACCTGGTATCCAATCCAAAGCAACCGATATCTGGAAGTCCCGACGAGGAGTTTGGCGGCAAAACCGTTCTCGTAGTAATCGAGGCGGAAGGAGTCGACGATGATGGAGATTATCCTCTTGAGTATAATTTCGCGCCGATTGGCGGTGCCGCCTCGGGGTATTCTCAAAATAACAAATTCGCGATAGACGGCGCGCCTGCTGGAAATCTCAGAGTAGCTGTAACCGTCAGGGACAGCAGGGGGGCGGAGTCCGAACCCATGACTATCGATATTCAGATCAAGGGCAAGGGCGGTTCAGCCGAATCTGGTGAATCATCCGGGAGCACTGGATCCGCTCCTCCAACTGCAAAAAAAAGCGAAGATCTCGATAAGAATCCAAGGCTGGCCCAATGCCTCTGTCAGATATGGGGGGAGGATTGCCGTTACGAGAAGGACGATAGATATGAGGACCCCTGCGTCTGTCCGGAGGTAGTCAAGAGAGATGGCAAGGATGTGATTGAGTGGCGCAGGGTGGCTATTGCAACGAAGGGTGACAGGTATGACGAGTGCATCAGGCTTTACGGCAGCGGCTTGCAGACAGCTCCAACTGGCGATTCTGGAAAGCCGATCCCCGGTTCCAGCATAAAGGAGGAAGAGCCCAACAACGATAAAGGCGATGCCAACCAGATCGAGTTTCACTCGCCAGTGGGCGTCAGCGGCAGCATCACCCCGGCCGACGACGTTGATTACTTCCGGTTCTACGTGGAGTCGGCCGGCATGCTGGAGGTCAAGCTCGGTCAAGTGCCTGAAGAGATGAAAGCAAGGATCGACCTGTATGGCAAGAACTTCAACTGGGTAACTCGCGTGGACGCTTCCAACCCTGGCGATGAGGTTGTGCTGGTGGCAGCCATCCCCGGACCGGGCCAGGGTTTTTTGGCCATCTCTGACCTGAACCGCAAGGCTCATCCCACCGACTATTCCTTCGTGGTCGATTTCCAGCCGGCAGCCGATGATGGCGAGCCGAACAACCAGGCTGGCGACGCTACAGATCTCAGCTTTGACCAGACGATCACCGCCCACATCTGCCCTGTTGACGATGTCGACTTCTACAAGCTCTATGTTGACTCGGCTGGAATCCTGGTGGTAGGTCTCGATCGGGTTCCCGATGACATGAAGACCAGGATCGACCTGTACAACAAGAACATGGCCTGGGTCACCCGCAAGGACGCCTCAAATGCCGGTGATGAAATAACCATGGAGGTGGATATCGCCGGACCGGCTGCTCACTACATAGCCATATCCGACCTGAACAGGCTCGCCAGGGCCGATCCGTATACATTCCAGGTCCAGTTCAGGCCGGCTCCTGACCAGAACGAGCCCAATAACCAGGTGGGTGACTCCACCGACATTGGACTTGGCCAGTCGGTCTCCGGCTACATCTGCCCGGTCGACGACGTGGACTTCTACAAGATCTACGTGGACGCTCCGTCAATCCTGGAGGTGAAGCTGGAGGCAGTGCCGGAGAGCATGAGGGCCAGAATAGACCTCTATGGCAAGAACTTCAACTGGATCACCAGAAAGGACGCCTCCAACGCCGGGGATACAATAACACTGGAGAGCGACCTGAGCGGTCCTGGCAGTTACTATATAGCAGTCTCGGACCTGGACCGCAAAGCCCACGACCAAGAGTATGATATCATGGCCGTGATCAGGTCTGGTTGAGGCCCAGAAGGTGGATTGCCGCGGCCCGAGCTCGCACTCGGGCTGCTCTTTCCTCTTTCGTACATGAATGACGACATATCGCGGACATGAGGGATTTTGAGTGGCGAGGAGGCGCAATTTCGGCGAAATCATTCGCAGTTATCGATGATGCATATGAATGATATTACCCGCGTGATCAAGACATGGGCAGTTCTGTGTCTTCTGTCTCTATTGACTGGCGGTTGCTGGGCAGAGGCGGATGTGGGCGAAGAGGACGGGCCGGCAGCTCCGGCGGAAGGACCAGAGGATGTCCCAAATCTGGGGGATTTTCCCGAAGATGCAGGAGAAGCAACTGATGATCAGAAGGCTAACCATGCTCCCAAGCTATTTCTGACCGCTGATCCGGGCTGGAGGGCGATAGAGGGGACGACAACGGTCACGAGCCCTGCAAATGATAGAGTAACTGCTGTCGTTTATGCTCATGGCTCCGACGAGGACGGCGACCCCCTGGAGTACATATTCATAAACTATCAGACTGGAAGGACGATTGGCCCTGATGAAGAGAACTGGGTGGTTTTCGATCCATACCATCATAAAGCAGGGAGCTATCGTGGTAAGGTGATTGTCAAGGATACGGTAAGCGGCCAGACTGCCGAAGCGGAATATGAATTGGTGATACTTCCAGGGGACGACGACGGGAATCGCAAATCGAATTTGAAGGACTCAGCCTTATCGCCGAGCGTAATGGATCCCGAGGCCATGGATCTGCGAAAGATCTTCGATTATGAGCCATCTGAAAGCCCCGATGCCAAGCAGCCGTCTGGTCAAGCAGATGGACCACATGCAGGCGGCTCAAATCGGATATCGGAGTCCGAGCCCAACGACATAATTGGAGATGCAACCGATATCGGGATGAAACCTTGATGCCATAATGATCGAGAGGTATCTGATCAAGAATTGGCTTATCAAGATGCTGTCAACTGCGCAGGGGCGGCTTATGCCGTTCCCAAAATTTCATTTCTAGCGGTTTCTTCTCTAGTGGTTTCTTCTCTAGTGGTTTCTCTCTATCTTCTGGATCTCAGCGGCCTTCTTAATCATGATGATCTATGTAACATCTGACTCATCACCCGGGCTTACGGTGGATATATAGGGGTCAACATGAGTGGCTCACTCGAGCTTGAGAGCGTGGCGATTTCCGAAAATACCAGGATGTCAAACCTCTGAGGTGGTGGCCACAGTCACGGCGCGGATTTTCCCAAGCCAGCTGCCGGCTCTCGAGATGAGATGGTCAAAAATTGAGCCGCTCAGAGAAGGACGTTCTCCGAGGCTCACGACTCCGAACCCGTGGTTGTGAGGATTTTCAATCTTCTTAAAGACAGGGCAGCCAGTCGACGCTGATTGCACCGCATGTCGAGTTGCCCCAGAGCTGGATGAACTTCTCGATCGAGAAGACGCCAGTTAAGTCCTCAACCGACCTGCCGTACTCGATGTGCCGTCCCTTGACCAGGGCAGAGGGCTCCGGGTCTCTGGACATCCAGCCGATGTGGGCGACGCCGATCACCTGGGCGTTTAAGTTGGCCTCAAGCACGCCGGTGCAGCAGCCCATATCGTAGGCGCCGAGGAAGCTGTCGCTAAGGTGTATTTTGTTGTTGTTCTCTTCCCCGTTAGCTCCGAAGGCTACGGCTGGTTCTGGAATAAAGTCTCCATCCTCTCCATAGCGGAATCCGTACAGCCTGGTCTTTACATCGGTCTTCTTCTGCAGGTGCTCGGCGTGGGTGTACATCTCGGTCAGCACGGCGCCGATCCTGTAGTTCTGGACGCAGAGCTTCTCGATCCATTTCTGGTCGTAGGTGCCGGTCTGATACGAGACAGGCATGTACTCGAACTCGGCTTCTTTGGTGAAATTGATGTAGTCCATATTAGGCTCGCCTGTCGGGTAATCGCACCAGGTCTGCCATTCCGCAAAGTGCAGGCTTTCGTAATCCTTGTTGAGCTGCCTCTCCGCTTCAATCTCCATCTTTTGAAGGATGACGTTTCCGGACCCGGATTCCTTCTCTACCAGCTTGGCCCCGCTAAAACCATGTTGAGTGGAGATTATGACCTCAACATTCTTATATCCAACACCTTTTATATTAGCCTTTTCATACATATAGTTGGCAGCACAGGCTGCCCCCAAAAGGCTGAATATTAATACGGCTACCGCTAACTTTGTTCTAATTTGTCTCCCTCCAATAATATTCAGATAAATTTAGCAATATTGCTTGATATGATAAAGACTTTACGACATGAGCCTCCAAAACCTTACCCTGTGTTCATGAACACATGGAGTTAGTCTGTCAGCCAGCAAATGGGGAAGATTTCCGAATCGTGCACGCGCCTGTTTCTTTTTGGGGGGGATACGATGCCATTGATCTTTCCATGAATACGATTCCTATCCTGCAATCTGCCGTACCGCTCTCTTATGGACCTCAAGAACCCCGGCAAAAAAACGATCTTATGGCGTCAATCAGGTCTGCTTGAGGCAGGGATACCAGAAATGTGGGAATACGCCTGAAATCCCCTCAATTTAAGGCCAGTATATCTCGGCTGAGATGGTCTTCACGTATCAGTACAACTCGGGATGCTGGTCACGGGCAATATTTATCCATGATGCAACATATTCAATACGGAAGAAGGAGGCAGCACCTTTGAATATATCCAAGAAAACCTATTTGCTGCTGATATCGGCCTGCGGTTCCTTCCTGGCGCCGTTCATGGTGGCTGGCCTCGTGGTGGCGCTTCCATCCATCTCCAGGGACCTTGGCATGGATGCAGTGGCCATGGGCTGGACAGCCAATGCTTTCTTTCTCGCTGCTGCGATGCTGCTGATACCCATGGGCAGGGCAGCCGACATCTTCGGGGTCAAGCGGATCTTTAACTGGGGGCTGCGTCTGTACTTCTTATCCGCCCTTCTGGCCGGTCTCGCACAGACTGCTGCGGTTCTTATGGGGGCCAGGTTCCTGACCGGCGTTGGAGCTGCCATGGTATTCGGCACCTCATACGCGCTTCTCAGCCTATCCCTCCCGGAGGAGGAACGGGGACTTGCCCTTGGCATAAATATGGCCTCTAACTTCACAGGCTTCTCCTTCGGATTTCTGGCCGGTGGCCTATTCGCATCATACTTCACCTGGAGGGCCCTGTTCTTATGCACATTGCCGATTGCGATGCTGGGTATGGTCCTGGTGCGCTACAGGCTGCCTGGGGAATGCGCCCTTGCTGGAGGCTCACGGCTCGACATTCCAGGGGCCGGGGCTCTGTCACTAGCCGTTATGGTCATGATAGTGGGTCTGTCCGGGCTTCCGGGACCAAGAGGCCTGATACTGATGGCATCCTCCATTCTTCTCCTGCTGCTCTTCGTCTGGCAGGAGAGGAGCAGCACAAGCCCTCTTGTCCAGGTGAGGCTGTTTTGGGGGAACCGGCCTTTCGCCCTCTCAAACGTCTCAGTCCTGGTCTTCTTCTCCTCAACCTTTGCCGTGATCTTCCTTTTCAGCCTGTACCTGCAGTACATCAGGGGCTTCGACGCGCCCGGTGCTGGCCTGGTACTCCTGGCGTTCAACCTGGCTGCTGTGCCGCTGGTAATAGTATCGGGCAGGCTCTCCGACCGCTATAATCCACGGCAGGTTTCCCTTGCCGGAGCGGCCGTGACTGCAGCTGGTCTGACCCTGATGGCTGTAATGGGTCCAGATTCGGGAATGCCGCACTCTATGGCCGCCCTGTTCCTGGTGCTGGCAGGAGGGGCAATCTTCAGCCCTCCTGCCATAAAGTCGGTACTTGGTTGTCTGCCCCGGGAGATGTACGGTCTTGGTTCCAGCATGGTTGAGGCAATGAGGCTTTTAGGAAATGCAGTCAGCATGGCTGTGACAACCATGGCACTGGCATACTACATCGGAAGTCAGAAGATCGATCCCGAGAAATATCCTCTCTTCATGCAGAGCATGGGCCTGATATCTGTGCTATTCTTGCTGCTCTGTCTTGGAAGCCTGGTTCTGGTGGCTGCGTCAGGACGGCGCAGGCGGACAGAGCAGACTAGAGGGCAATAGGGTGCAAGCCCTGGGAGGCGCTGCTCCCATCTCAATTGTCTTGAATGCACATGGTGAAGTCCCCAGGCATCCGAAATTGCCACGAAAGATAGGTGAGCCGTGTTTTTTCCTTTCAGACGTCGTCTGAGCTGGACTTTACTGAACTGAGGCGATGCGGGAGATCACGAAATCGGCCATATTAGCGAGCCACGAGGGCTGAACTCATACAAATCTTTAATTGTGATAAATAGAGATGAATTGATCAAGAGGGACCTGTTGGATGCACGAGGATATTGGATGCACGAGGATATTGGATGCACGAGGATATCTTGTAGATGCCAATAAGACTCGGATGGGGGATGCTCATGAGATATTTTATAATTATATTTATAATGGTGACTGTGTACATTGTCTCGATGCCGATGCCAGTCTCATCTGGCACCGATCCAGGAGACTGGAGCGGGACGTGGAGGATATGGACCCAGCAGCCAGGCGTTGTAAGCGGTGGCTGGACACCCATAGCGATCATTCAGCTGGAGGAGATAAAAAGACCAGATGCATATTACGGCCACAGTTACGTTGTCCAGGGGTCGTATGAAGGCGGCCGCATAGATAGCCACGAGCCCACCCAAAGCACCAGGGTCTTTGGCACTTGGCATCATTCATCTCCTGGCAGCTCCTTTTGGGAGAGCCTCAAGATCTTGAGCAGCGTTCCGATCTCCGAAGGCTCCATCGATCTTGAGAAAAAATGGCCAGGTTACGGAGACCTGCAGGATAAGATGCTTCAAGGAGACGATAGCACAATCAGACCATACACAGGAGCCGATTTCTGTTGGGGGAAGATAGAGGTCTTTGACGACGATTACAGGGAAATCTGGGGATTTAGAGAACAAAAGCTGGAGATTCCGATGGGATCAGGAACTGGTGGACAAGCTGGGCCAGGGATAGGTGCTCAAACAGGACCGAGCGCAGGCACACAGGCGGGATCAGGCACCGGGACGCAGACAGGATCAGGAACAGAGACGCTGACCGAATCGGAGACCAGTACCCAAACTGGGTCGGGGATTAGCCCACGTACCGGACCGGGAGCAGGCACGCAAACAGGATCAACGACGAGCACGCAAACCGTACATGGTTCCGGCTCTCAGTCAAGCCTCGAGATCTCCACGCCCGAGGGCACAGCAGCGCTGAATCCTGGCGAGAGGATTGAACTGACTCCCGGTCAGACGGCCGAGATCGACGCGAAATGCGACGAATTGAAGTACACGCTCCTCTTGATATTCGCAACTGAGGCGATAGAATTTACGGACGAGAGGATGTGGCTTCCGAAGGGAAACGCGTATCTGTTGATGGTTTCATTCAACATCCTGAAGGCCGCATGCGATAGCCTGAAATCCGGAAAGCCTATCATCCTTCAAAAGGCGGCTGAATCCTCTGATGCCTACTCGTCAACTGATGATTACCCAATTGAGATCGGCCTTGAGCTTCAAGAGGGGGCCATACGGCCTGAGGTCGCAAGCCAGCTGGTGGCAATGACCATAACGACGCCAACGGCGATCGTATCCACCAAAGGAGCGACGGCGTTTGGCCTGGCCTATGATCCCGCAAGCCAAAAGAGCCTGATTTCCGCATACCAGTATCCGGTTGAGGTGCAGCCCGCCAACAGCGACCTCGCTCCATTCTCTCTGGGGCCTGGGCAGAGCGTGGAGGTGAGCCGGTATTATATCGGTTCTGTAAAGCCGTCGGATCAGCCGGCCACGGGTATCGATGGAGGTGGGTCCGGTTACATCGGCCCCGATGGTACGGATATCTACGGACCAACCGGTGGCGAGGAAACGAGCGGAGGATGCTACACCGATCCGATAACCGGGCAGATCACCTGCGTTGACAATTTCGGCAATCCTTCCGGTCCTGGATCCGGAGGTGCAGGAGATGAGCAGGGGGGTCAGCAGACATCGCAGACTCCTGATGGTGGATGCTATCAGGATCCGCTCACCAGCGAGATAATCTGTCTTAGCGATTTATAAAAATCCTGAGGATCTGTCAGCTCCGTAAGGCGGGTGCTTCACTGACCCATCGACAGGAGACGTCGTCTGCATTGAATGATACATATCGCCGAAAAATTAATAGTGTGCCGACATAGCAATTATATGGCATAGCGGATTGGAGGGATTGTCTTGATGAATGGGCTCAAATGTACTGCAAGGCGGCTTTTATTGCTCTTGGTGCTGTCTTCGATTGCCGGTCATGCTGCGCTTGGCCAGGACGATGAGAACCCCTTCGGATCGTCAAGCCAGCAGGCGAGCGCTCTGAGGGGCGAGATATATTCAATACCGGAGGGGACTTCGTCGCTTCCGGACTTCTCGTCCCTGACACCCATTGGGGAGATCTACACCAAGGTGCTGGATGTACCGCAGAGATCGTTTGACAGCGGATTTCCGGGTGTCACAGACCGGTTCGAGTGGTTTGCGATCAGGTATACCGGCAAGTTCTATGTTGAGAGTGCAGGGGAGTATTCGTTTCGTCTGGTCTCAGACGACGGCTCCCGCCTCTTCATAGACGGAAAGAAGGTGATAGACAACGACGGCGTGCATTCGCCAAGCAGCGTATCCGGAACGGTTGATCTCACTCGAGGCGAGCACCAGATAGAAGTCGATTACTTCCAGGGACCGAGATACTACGTTGCCCTTCAGCTATTCTGGACTCCTCCGGGCGGAACTGAGGAGGTATCCCAGCCAACGTATGTGCCAAGCTCACCGGCAGGTGGGGAGGTAAGCGCGCCGCCTCAGGTAGCAGGGACTGCCCAGGCGGCGCAACCTGTGGACACTGGTCCTTCCCCATCCGGCTGCACATGGTGCTCGGAGGACATGGCAGGGATAGACCTCACTGGAGTTTGGAGCTGCGACGACGGCGGGACCTATTACCTCAGGCAGATGGGGTATATCGTCTGGTGGGCTGGGGAGGGTTCTGCTTCAGAGCCGAAGTGGGCCAATGTCGCCCGCGGGATCCTCAGCAATTGCGTGCTGACGCTTGAGTACTATGACGTTCCTAAAGGGGACGCTACGGGCTTTGGCACCCTTGTACTGGAGGTGCTCTCCAGCGACGAGATAGTTGCGAGGGAGAAGCCGGAGAGCTATGGCGGATCGCGCTGGTGGAGGACATCGCCGCCGGATGTTGGCGGAGAGGAGAGCTCCGAGCCAAGCGGTCCAGCGATTGGTGGAGAGAACGCATGGGAGAATGCAACTGTCAGGGCCCTGATCGACGAGTGGCTGGAGCAGCAGGACCGCTGTCTTAAAGAGGTCTATCCGGGAGCTTACATCGATTCCTGGGGCAGGGCATGCGGCGAACTTGAGACTGCAATCGCCAGTTGCGAGCTTGAGCCTGACAAGCCTGCGGGATGGGATTACTATCAGTACCTTTGGTACAACAACTGGTGTCCGGAAGTATATCCGTATACGGTCAGGGACTATGTCGAGAGGAGGCTAAGCGGCGAGAGCTTCGACTCCTTGGCAGAATGCAAGAGCGAGGGCGAGCCCTGCGCCTGATCCGATCGCAGTTCAACCGTGGAATTTCCCATGCGGCGAACCCCCGCTGCATGGAATTCTTTCATATTTTACAGAACTGGAGTCTCTCAGGGCGACTGCATGCTTCGCTGATATGATTCATCGTACTGAGGGGCTTTATCACATCGTTTGCAGCTCGCATATGTGGCTTATCTTCATCCCCTGATCTCTGGAGGAAGGCCTAAGAAAGCTTGAATAGACATCAGGCCATAATAGACCATTACAGTTGTCTGAAATACACCATGGAGGTCTGCCTTTGTCTGTGACCTTTGAGCCTCATACCAGGCTTGAGCATCTTGAGGATTACGTGGGCAAGATTCACCTGAACCTGCCGCCGAATGAGGCAAGGGTGCAGCTTCTTCGGTGCAGGATCGTAGCTTGGGGCCTGATTGCAGAGATAATGGAGGAGAGGTACGACAGGAGGTATGTCGATCAGCTTTTTTCCCAGGCCTATCAGGCTTTGTCCACCGCGGCTGGCAGGGAGATTGCAGATCCATACCAGGACCCTTGCGCCTCTCAGTACCTGATCTTAGATGAGCTGAGATCTTATTCCCAGAGGGATCCGTCAGAGCCTTTCATGAGATTCATCAGGGCTGAGTTCAAGAAGGTCTTCGTGCCGACGCTTCGGCTCATGACCGATCTCTGCCTGTCGGCGAACAAGTACTCCTGGCAAGACGTAAAAGCCCAGCTTCAGGAGGTCATCAGGGTCCTGAGGATTGACGTGACCTGGGAGGAGTGCGAGGAGCGGCTGGACCGCTATATGAATAAGGTCGGGCGTGTTATGGGGATCGAGTCCGGCCCGGCAAAGTCGCCTGAAGAGACGGCGGCTGGGAAAAAGCCATAGGATCTGCAACCTTCTCGTTTCCATCGGATCTGGAGGTCATTATGCGCATCTCTTCGACGCACCGCGTGATCTAGTCATTCAGTGCGACCGCTGAAAATCCCAGCCTCGCACCAGAGTGTTGGGCGCCGAGGAGCCTTGCGACCACGGTTGAGGAGATGGACGCCAGGCGGTTCTGGCGGTTCGTTGAGAGAGGGGCGCAAGAGGAGAAGGCTCCGTGCTTTCGCGGCGAGTTCTGCCAGGTTGTGCCTCCTAGATCTTGATGACCACGCCTTTGAGTACGACGGCATGCCAGGGCACGTGATCATCGAGATTTGCGAGGCTTGAGGATCTGTCCGGCAGGACGAGGCTGACTGTGACAGGTATCCTCCGGACAACTGAAGATGTTTCAGTCGGGGATGGAGTAGTGGGAAACAGAAAGCATGGATGGGCCAGAGGAGCTGCTGGAGAGGTGGAAGGATACCTTAAGTACTTTTCACAGAATCGGAAGTATATCATCCTTTTCTACATAATCTCTGCTGAACAGTTTCGCTTCGCATTCGATCAATTTAAGAATGAGTAATTCTAAGGTTATCTACGTTCTCAAAAGCTCTCTGAGGTAAGTAGAAAATGCAGCTGGTGATCAACAGCTATGGTTCGTATCTCCGAAAGGCAGGAAACTGCTTCCTAGTTAAAAGGGATGATAAGAGCTTTGAGGTAGCGGTAAGCAAAATCAACAGCATTTTGATTACAACAGCTGCGCACATAACCACGGACGCCATCAAGCTGGCGGTGGACAATAATATAGATATAGTTTTTTTGGATGCGCATGGTGATCCATATGGACGGGTCTGGCATCCGAAATTGGGCAGCACGACTCTGATTAGGAGGAAGCAGCTGGAGATATACGGGAGTTCAGAAGGACTTAGACTGACTAAGGAGTGGGGAATAAGAAAACTGGATAACCAAATTGATTTCCTAAACAGGTTGATGAAGCCGCGAGAGGATAAACGCGAAGAATTAGTGAGGTCTGTTGATGAGATCGTGAAATCCAGAGAACAGATGAAAAATCTCAGAGGCACAATTGATGCCAGGCGCCAGGACATGTTGGGCCTGGAGGGCAAGGCTTCCAGATATTACTTCGAGGCCCTTTCTTCCATAATGCCCGAGAAATATAAGTTTGCGGGGAGAAGCAGGAATCCAGCTAGAGACGAGTTCAATGCCTTGCTCAATTACGGATACGGCATCCTGTATTCGCTGGTCGAAAAAGCCTGCATAATCTCAGGTCTCGATCCATATGTAGGCTTTCTGCACACCGACTCATACAATAAGAGGTCCCTTGTATTCGATATCATTGAGATGTTCCGGATATACATAGATGAACCTGTAGTTTTTCTATTCACTAAGCGAATGATAAAGGATGAGTTTTTTGAGCCGCTGGAGCAGGGATTGGGACTGAGCAAGGAGGGCAAGGCTGCGCTCATCGAGGCTGTCAACAAGAACCTGGAGGAGGCTATTGCCTATCGTGGTCGCAATGTCAAGACGAGGAATACCATTCAGATGGAGTGTCACCGCATCGCCAATAGTCTAATCCGACCAAGCGAAGAGCCCGAGTGGGAAGACTGGGACATGCTTGTGGAGGTTGATGACCTGAAAGACGGTAGAGGTTGCTGAATGTTGGTTTGGGTTATCTACGACATATCCGAGAACAAAATTCGTAGCCGTGTGGCGAAGTTCTGCAAGAATTACGGCCTCTTTCGGGTGCAGAAGAGCGCCTTCCTGGGTGATATGAATAGGAATGAGGCCGACTCCTTGGCTCTTGAGTGTGAACAGGTCATAGAGGAGTCCGACTCGGTCTACGTCTTTCCTATGTGTGAGGACTGCTTTTCCAAGATCGAGCTCATCGGAGCCGGATTTGATCGAGAGCTAGTGGCAGGATTGACGATCACCAAGATGTTCTGAGGGGAGAATGGAGGCAGAAGCGGAGAACGGGTCCGGATGCGTGCAGGAGCAGGAGGGCGCGCGGGAGCCTGCGTCCGAGCAGGAGGTATTCATCACAGTATCTGATGCCCTGGAGTACCTGTTCTGCCCGAGGTTTATTTTCTTTGAACGCTGTCTGATGATACCTGAGCATCAAGAGAGAAGATACAAGGTCTTGAAAGGCCGCAAGCTGCATGGAGTTCGCGAGAAGGTCAATAGGGACTATCTGAGAAAGAAGCTCAAATGCGTCCGAAAAGAAGTTTCTGTTTACCTGACTTCTCATAAGCATAAGTTTAAGGGTGAGGTGGATGAGGTTCTGTTTCTTGAGGACGGAACTGCTGCGCCACTGGACTACAAGTTTGCGGAGTTCAAGAAGACCATCTACAGGACGCATAAATATCAGGCGGCTCTCTACGGTCTCCTTATCAGGGAGCACTTCGGCGTGGATGTGAAGAGGGGCTTCATATGCTACACAAGAAGCAACAACTACGTGGCAGAAATAGACTTTCGGGAAAGAGATTTTGAGGTAGCAAAGCAGATTGTGCGCGAGATCCTTGAGATAATTCAGAGAGGATATTATCCAGATGGGACGAGGCAGAAGGCCAGGTGCGTGGATTGTACGTATAGGAATATATGTTGATAAATTAAAAAGAAAATATAAAGTGATTTGATGCAAGAAACAATACGAAATTTAGGAATTCTTAAAATGATTGAAAATCTAAATTTCGATAGTGATGCTTTGGATTCAGTGAATTATTTTCTAGAACAGCGGAAGCATTATATTGAATGGGGAGATTATGGGAAGTATAACGCAAAAAAGTCAAACGGCGGCGGCGCACCCCGCAGCAGAGCTGCGGGGCATGCGAGGCGCCGCCGC
>MVQI01000021.1 GCA_002067795.1 Methanosaeta sp. PtaB.Bin039 | reverse complement strand
GAATCCAATTAAACCGCAGGCTCCACCCGTTGTAGTGCTCCCCCGCCAATTCCTTTAAGTTTCAGCCTTGCGGCCGTACTTCCCAGGTGGCTCGCTTCACGGCTTCCCTACGGCACCGACCACGGTCGCACCGTGGCCGACACCTAGCGAGTATCGTTTACGGCTAGGACTACCCGGGTATCTAATCCGGTTCGTGCCCCTAGCTTTCGTCCCTTGCCGTCGGACCCGTTCTGGTGAGACGCCTTCGCCACTGGTGGTCCCTCAAGGATTACAAGATTTCACCCCTACCCCTGAGGTACCTCTCACCTCTCCCGGTCCCGAGCAGACCAGTATCCCCTGAACCCCGACAGTTGAGCTGCCGGATTTACCAAGAGACTTAACCTGCAGGCTACAGACCCTTTAGACCCAATAATAGCGGTTACCACTCGAGCCGCCGGTGTTACCGCGGCGGCTGGCACCGGTCTTGCCCGGCCCTTGCTATCAACTGCTATTTAGGCAGCTGGACAGCCAGCATTGTATGCCAGCACTCGAGGTCCCCTTATCGCGGTGTCCCGCATTGTAAAGTTTTCGCGCCTGCTGCACCCCGTAGGGCCTGGATTCGTGTCTCAGAATCCATCTCCGGGCTCTTGCTCTCACAACCCGTACCCGTCGTAGGCTAGTAGGTACTCTACACCCACTACTACCCTGATAGGCCGCAGACCCATCCTGTGGCGCCGGAGCTTTCCGTCTCCGAGCATTCCAGCTACGGAGACTTATCAGGGATTAGTCCCAGTTTCCCAGGGGTATCCCTGTCCAAAGGGCAGGTTGTCCACGTGTTACTGAGCAGTTCGCCATGTCCTTACGGACATTCGACTCGCATGGCTTAGTCGAACCTCGATAGCAGTAACCTCTGGCAGGATCAACCAGAATTGCTTGTCTCGGGAAGTTTATTAGTATCGGTCGAAATTGGCCGAGTCGCTAACAGGACAACGTCAGACACGAAACAACTCGCGTCTCCATACCTCAATCTGTACCAGAGTCTGGAAATCAGAACATCATCATGTCAGCTCTGAAGCCTTTATACCCCGGTCAACCAATGCGGTCAAGCATCGGCCCGTTATGGTTGTGCCCCACCCTATTTAAGGATTACGACCCTTCGGCCAGGAATCCCTCGCCGAGAAGGGAGAGATACCGAGCACCTGACAAGGCAGGCACCAAACCACCGGCCTGGATACCAGGCCAACTTGTTATTTAAGCCTTTTGATCCTCCAGCATGACTTTGATCACGCAGGAGATTCATTCCGGCATGCTGAGAGCCATTTGCAGGCCCAGCGCCAGAAGGCCGAACCTACCCAATACCACATCTATATTTAACCTTTTTGGTTGGCCTGATCGGACTTTAAAGATTTTATCGACTGGAGGCCTTCGCGATACAGTTGGACCCCTTGCCGACACGGGCCCTGCACGATCATCTGGAGAAGGGAGGTTTAATTAGGCATGACCTCAGCAGATATAGGGATTCATCTTCGAAAGACACAGGCGGCTTTCCCTGGCCGTCTGAAAACAGAGGAGAGCTAAGAGATGGGACACACGCTTACTGAGAAGATCCTGCGCCAGCATCTGGCGGACGGGAATTACGAGCCGGGATCGGAGATCGGTATCAGGATAGATCAGACCCTAACCCAGGACGCTACAGGAACCATGGCCTACCTGCAATTTGAGTCCATGGGCCTGCCTTCCATCGCTACGGAGCTCTCGGTGAGCTACATCGACCACAACACTATCCAAGTGGGTTTCGAGAACTCCGACGACCACCGTTACCTGCAGTCCATAGCCGCGCGTTTCGGCATATACTTCTCGCGACCGGGAAACGGCATATGCCACCAGGTCCACCTGGAACGCTTCGGCCAGCCGGGAAAAACCCTGCTGGGCTCTGACAGCCACACCCCCACCGGAGGCGGCCTTGGCATGATAGCCATGGGCGCAGGCGGACTGGACGTGGCCGTGGCCATGGGCGGAGGCGCCTATTACATCACCTGTCCACGTGTGACTGAGGTTCACTTGAGCGGCCAGCTCAATCCATGGGTAAACGCGAAAGACGTTGTGCTGAAGGTGCTGCAGGCGCTGAGCACCAAGGGAAACGTAGGCACTGTATGCGAGTACACCGGCCCGGGCGCAGAAGGGCTCACCGTTCCTGAGCGGGCCACAATCGCGAATATGGGCGCGGAGACGGGGGTCACGACATCGGTCTTTCCAAGCGACGAGCAGACAAGGCGCTTCCTCGCAGCCCAGAGCCGCGAAGAGCAATGGAAGCCCATGTCCGCGGACCCCGACGCGATCTACGACGAGACGCTTGAGATAGACCTCTCCGAACTGGAGCCGCTCGTGGCTGCGCCCCACAGCCCCGGAAACATCCGCCCGGTCAGCGAGCTTGCAGGAACTCCGGTGGATCAGGTCATGGTGGGGTCGTGCACCAACTCGTCCTACATCGACATGATGACCGTTGCTGCTATGCTGAAGGGGAGAAGTCTTCACCCCAGGGTCAGCTTTGGGGTGGCTCCAGGGTCCCGCCAGGTGCTGAGGATGATGACCAGGTCCGGGGCTCTCGACGACCTGATCGGATTTGGAGCACGCATACTCGAATCGGCCTGTGGGTTTTGCATCGGAAACAGCATGTCGCCCGGAACCGATGCAGTCTCGGTCCGCACCAGCAACCGCAACTTCAAGGGGAGGTCGGGGACGCCCAGCGCAAACGTCTATCTGGCAAGCCCTGTGGTTGCTGCGGCAGCCGCACTTGAGGGAGAACTGGTCGATCCGCGCGACCTTCCCATGGGATTTCCTCAAACGAAGATGCCGGATCGTTTCATGATAGACGACAGCATGATAATTCCGCCACTTCCGCCAGCAGAGAGAGCCTCGACGGAGATCCTGCGCGGCCCCAATATCGGTGAGCCGCCGCGCAATACGCCCCTGCCTGAAGAGATACGGGGCATAATCAGCATCCGGGTGGAAGATTACGTGACTACGGACCATATCATGCCGGCTGGCTCCCGCCTCAAGTACAGGTCAAACGTTCCCAAGTATGCCTCTTTCGTATTCGAGCCGCTTGACCCGGACTTCGCCTCCAGGGCGGCAGCTCAACGCGACCGGGGAGTACACAACCTAGTGGTGGCCGGCCTCAGCTATGGGCAGGGCTCCTCCAGGGAGCATGCAGCCATGTGCCCGATGTACCTGGGGGTTAAGGCCGTGCTCGCAAAGTCAATCGAGCGCATCCATGCCGCCAACCTGATCAACTTCGGGATATTGCCCCTGGTCTTCGCCAACGAGGACGACTACCTGATCCTGAAACAGGGAGATGAAATTCGAATCCCCGACGCCCGGTCGTCGCTCAAGGAGGGGAGGGACGCGCTTCAGGCCGTTGAGCTGTCCAGCGGGCGGAGGATCGATCTGAAGGTCAGCTTAAGCAGGAGGCAAAGGGAGATACTGCTGGCAGGAGGGCTCCTCCCATACACGGTCAGCAAGAGCATGATCTGACCTGATCGGAAACGAAAAACCGCATGATAAAAAGAAGTTGCTGGGGGACACGGTTCCCCCATCTCCTCTATCTTTTACGATTCGGTCGGCCGAGAACTACTGGTTGAACTTCGTAGCGATGGCCTGGGTTAGGATCATTCCCTGAGACTGGCCAGGGAAATAGACGCCCCGCTCGTTCACCATGCTGAAACTGGAGTTCGTCTGGCCCGGAACGAAAGCCCAGCTCCGCCCGGTATTGAACCTGTATACGGTATCCCTCTCCAGCATCATGCTGTTCCAAAGCGCAGACGCTATGCCGCTAGCCCCGATCCCGCCAGCAGAAAACGTTGTCCCTGTCCTCCGGACCGGAGTTGAGAAGCTGTTGTAAAACTGGTTTCCCCAGATGTTCATGGTCTGGTTCGGTCCTCTGCTCAGCATATAGCCACTTGCGGAATCATTGATATAGGCGTTCCAGTAGCTGCGAGCTATCTGGTTGAATCCCTCCGCAGTAGGCCCGCTAAGGAATAAGGCCTGATTGCTGGTCAGCTGAGGAGAAGACAGTGCGTCGGCCGCAGCTTCGCCTGCCAGGCAAAGCAGGCAAAACAGTAACAAGAAGCTTGTACATCTCATTTGATCCACCCCCCCTAAGCAATGCCCAGGGGATTGTATCTTGCGGCAGAGATCCTTCCCAACCTATTTATGCCTTATCGGTGGACTGCATCAGCATGCCAGATTGTTTTGAGATCGCCTACAAGGATCTGGCTGGCCGCATCGGCAGGCTGACCACACCACATGGAACGGTAGAGACACCTCTACTGATGCCGGTGGTCAACCCTCATCTGCTCATGCTCCCGGCTTTTCAGCTCCAGGAAATTGGGGCCGAGATGCTTATCACAAACAGCTACATCATCAGCCAGGACGAAGAGCTCAGTTCCGCCGCCCAAGAGAAGGGATTGCACGGCCTCCTCGACTTCTCAGGCCCCATAATGACCGATTCCGGAGCATTTCAGCTCTCGGTCTATGGAAGCATCGACGTGCAACCCCTGGAGATCCTGCGGTTCCAGCAGTCCATACGCTCCGATGTATGCGTGCCCCTGGACATCCCGACACCTCCGGATGTGGACCTGCAGAGAGCTGAGCGGGAGCTGAGAGAGACATTCCGCCGGCTGGAAGAGGCCGCTCTTCACCGGGACGATCTCCTGCTGGCAGGACCGGTACAGGGCTCGACGTATCCGCAGCTGCGTGAGGAGGCTGGCAGAAGGCTGAGGAATATGCCATTCGACATCTACCCGGTTGGCGGAGTGGTCCCCCTGATGGAGTCGTACCGCTTCTCAGACCTGGTGGAAGTGGTGGCTGCTGCAAAGAGGGGACTTGGTCCCGGGGTCCCGGTTCACCTCTTCGGTGCAGGGCACCCCATGGTATTCGCACTGGCCGTCGCTCTGGGCTGCGACCTCTTCGACTCTGCCGCCTACGCCATATATGCCCGCGACGGCCGCTACCTTACCGCTGGAGGCACATGGAAGCTGGAAGATCTGGAGTACCTGCCGTGCAGCTGCCCCGTATGCAAGAAAAACGATATTCAAACCCTCAGAGAGAGTCCGGATCGCTTTAGGCTGCTGGCAAGGCACAACCTGGAGGTATCGTTTCAGGAGATCCGGCTGGTCAAGCAGCATATCCGGGATGGATCGCTATGGGAGCACCTGGAAGGCCGATGCCGATCTCATCCCCGCATGTACGAGGCGTTTCGACGCCTGACCGGCCACGCCTCCTGGCTTGAGGGGCTGGACCGTGCGTCTAAATCGACGTTCTTCTCATTGAGCTCCCGGTCAGCCAGGCGGCCGGAGGTCTTACGCCACAAGATGCGTCTGACTCGATTATGTCTCTCCGGGAGCGTCCTTGTGACCGACCAGAGGATAGACCGTGCCGAGAAGGAACTCTACGATCACGTTCTTGCCTTCAAGCCCCCCTTCGGTCCCATACCTGCCGCACTCTCAGAGACGTACCCGCTGAATGCCGAGGTTCCAAGAGAGCCGGATGAAGAGAGCACGCGAGCTGCAGTGGAGGCCTTGAGCATGCTTGAATCAGCATGCCCAGATGCCAGGTTCACCAAAAAGATCGGAGGGCAGAGGTCGCTAGAAGGATATCCGACCGAGCCCTCCACAGTCTGCCATGACCCGGGTGGTGTCGCGTGAGATACTTTGAGGTTATAAGAAGGGACGGCCCAGCGAGGCTTGGCAGGCTTTCGCTCGCACGCCGGATAACCACACCCGGAGTGCTTGAGCCTGATGATTTCATCTCCGCAGGATCGGTCTTCTCATTTGAGTCGATTGCAGAGGCCCTGGATGCGACCACCAAGATGGCCTCACATGATCGCCTCACCATATTACCCTTCGTCCCATCGCCTCTGCACACTGCGCCCCCTCTTGAAGTTGCATCGATGGATCTTTCCGGCCCTCTTGGAGCCGTGATTCACCCGTTCTTCCCAAAGGAGCTGCCGCGGGCCGACCTCTACATCCTGGGAGGGCTTGGCCAGCTCCAAAACCCGCGTGACCTGCTGAAGGCGCTTGCAGGGACCAGAGAAAGGCTGCCCCCCGACTCAGCAGTCATGGCCCCGGCCCTGGCCACTCCGTGGAACGCTGCCATGCTGGTCTATTCCGGCGTGGATATGGTGGACGGCGTGCGCATGGAGATGGATGGTTATCAGGGCATATACCATACACGGGACGGTGCCAGGCTTTGGCAGGATGGATTGGAGCTGCCATGCCGCTGCCCAAGCTGCCAGTGCCTTGCGAAGAGCGAGGCAAAAGATCCCCGCCCTCTGCTGGCTGCCCATAACATCCTGAAGCTCGAAGAGGAGCTGGCAAACCTGAGGGAGATCATACGGGCGGAGATGTTTCGAGAGCACCTTGAGATGCAGGTACGAGCGCGCCCGGAGCTTACCGCGGCTCTGCGGCTCCTGGATCAGGAGGAGACATACCTGGAGCGGCGCACGCCCACCACCAGGAGGAGCACGCTTCTGGCCTGCTCTGCCGAGTCTCTGCAAAGGGCAGAGGTGAAACGCTTTGCGAATCGCGTGCTGACCCGTTACAAGCCTGTGGAAAGCGACGTTCTCCTGCTGCTGCCATGCTCTGCCCGCAAGCCATACTCCACATCCCGTAGCCACCGCTTCTTTTCAGAAGCGATCGGACCAGCCCGCAGATTCCTGCATGAGGTGATCCTGACCTCGCCACTGGCTGTTGTTCCAAGAGAGCTTGAGGAGGCTTACCCCGCAGCCTCTTACGACGTACCGGTGACTGGACGGTGGGACCTGGAGGAACGAGCCTGGCTGGTCCTCGTTCTGGACGCCTTTTTGAAGAGCGGCATATACACAAGCATAGTCGCCCACCTGGAAGGGGAGCTGGAGGAGACTGTGAAGGAGCACGGCATCGACGCGGTCTTTACAGGAGGAGGGACCGGGGACGAGGCGCTGGTCGCCCTTCACCAGGCCACAGCCCAGGCCGTCAGCGGCGCTCGCAAGCTGCCGGACCCGCGGCTTCGCCACATCAGGGCCATGACCGATTTCTCATTCGGCAGAGGCGCAGGCGAGACCCTCATGAGCCAGGCCAGGATCAAGGGACGGTCTCTTATCGACCAGGATGGCGAGGTTCTCGCGAGAGAGACCCTGGCCGGCTGGTCCATAACCCTGAACGGTGCGGAGCGCCTCCTGCCGCTCGACTGCTACCAGGTAAGCATAGGAAGCTTCGTGCCTAGAGGAAGCCTCCTGGCCCCGGGAGTGGATGGTGCGGATCCCCAGATCCGTCCCGGGGACACGGTACTCATCAGGGGGGAGAAGGCCTTTGGTATAGGCAAGGCCAAGATGTCAGGCTGGGAGATGGAGGCATCTCATCGAGGAGTGGCAGTAGAGATACGGCAGCTGAAGGAGCTATAAAGTCAAAATAGCGATGTCAGGACCCAGGGGATATCCGGGCCCTGACATAGAGGGGATCGCTGCCCTCTTTTCCGATACATTCCAGGCCTCATCCATCAACTGACGGACTGGGATTCATCCCGACGTGATGTCGTATATCAGGCTGACCGAGGCAGTCACCTCGAGAGATCCAGGCACCAGCGGTGTCGCAGCCCGGTCAAATGCAACTGCGCCCATTGTTGGCTGCAGCGAGAATCCTTCCGAGATCGCCCTGATGGGTCCCAGTTCCACTCCAGCTGCTGTTGCCATGACCTTGGCCTTTGAACGGGCTTCGGTTATGGCCTTCTCCAGTGCAGCTTCTTTGAGCGGCCGAAGATCGCGCACTGCGAAATTGATCTGGACGTTGTTGGCCCCGCTATCCACCGCTGCGTCCACCAGCGGGGCTATATCGAAGTCGGACAGGTTCAGGTCCACCTGGAGACGGTTGGTGACCACGAACTCCCGCGGCCTTTGCTGCTCTGTTTCGTCCCAGTCGGGCTGGGTCGCGGCCACGCTGTACTCAACGGTCTTCATCTTCTCCTGACCGACACCATTGTCCTCCAGTGCTGCCATCACCTGGCTCATCAGGTCGGCGTTTTGGGCTACAGCCACCGAGGCCTTCAGGTCGGTGGTCTCGACCCCGATCAGCAGGACGACCGAATCGACTGGAGATGACGCCCGTCCCTCACCAGTCACCTCAAGGCGGGGCAAATTCGTGCTGTCTTCTGCAATGCCTACGCTCATCGTGGCCAGCATGACAACCAGTGCCAGAGCCATTACCGAGTACCTATTCATTCATCTACCTCCGATTATCCCGGACGTTATGGATCCGTCAAACCATCATCAAACCAACAGACGCGTCTCGTAGGTCAATAGAACGCAGGCCGAAACCTCCACCGTACCGCTGGGCGACGGCTGCTTCATCAGCTGCTCAAACGGATCGTCCATGCTGATCATAAGCGGCATACCCATCATCCCATAGGCGTCGCAATCTATGATCTCAAGAACCTTGCCAAGCTTGAATCCCCATACGGCAGCCTCAGCCCTGGCCCTGTCCTCCGCGTCCTGGCGGGCCTTCTTCTTGGCCTCAGCCACGGCGGCCGAGTCGTCGCTCAGATAATATCCAGTGACCTGAGCAGCAGCCCCGGACTTCTCAGCCTCATCGATTATGGTGCGCACCCGGCCTTCGTCGGCGCTGCCCACCTTCAGCATAACGGTGGTGGTATAACCGCTGAAGTTGGAGCTCATAACGCGCGTGGTGGTGTTGTTATCGACCGTCTGCGAGGTGCGGATCATGCTCTGGCTCATCGAGTAGCCGCTGGAAAAGCCAGGGATGATCTCATCGTCCCGAAGCCCAGCAGCTTTGAGATCCTTCAGCGTGGCATTCAGGCGCTCTGCGTTCTCCGAGACCGCTAGATCGCGATCCTGGTTGTTACTGGAGAACGAGATGGCGACCGCTGCCGTATCAGCCGGAACCACCACAGATCCTACACCCATCACGGTGATGGACGGGGTGCTCTCTGCGCTGGCGGCCGAGGCCGCCACTATCATTACCATTCCTATGGCGATCAACCATCGCATCATTTTCAAAACCCCCGTACGGCAATTGTCTAGAGTCATATTTAAGCGAATGGTATATGTGGCAGTCAGATGAGGCCTACTCGGCTGTTTCAATCGCTCGGTCGGAGGGGCGTGACAAGCTAGCAGGCGATTTTTTCTCCAAGCATCCGAAGATGAAAATCCTGCGCAGCTCATATCCCGCCAGCAGAGGCTCGGGCTGTCTTTGAGCGACACTATGCAGGCCCGGGTCCGCTGCCTTTAACTCCTCCTCAGGTATGGGAGAAGACATGAGCAAGATCGGCAAGAAGATACGATTGGAGCGTATTATAGATCGCAGGACAAAGCGAACGGTGATCGTGCCCATGGACCACGGGCTGACTGTGGGGCCGATCCCTGGTCTCATCGATCTGGCAGCCGCCGTGGACCGGGTAGCAGAGGGGGGCGCAAATGCTGTACTGGGCCACATGGGTCTGCCCATGCACGGCCACCGCGGATACGGCCGGGATGTTGGGCTGATAGTTCATCTCTCCGCATCCACATCGCTGGGTCCCGATTCAAATCATAAGGTGCTGGTCACTGCTGTGGAGGATGCGATCAGGATCGGGGCAGATGCCGTGAGCATCCACGTCAATGTGGGTGCAGATGACGAGGCCGAGATGCTGCACGATCTGGGCCGGGTAGCCCGTCGGTGCGACCTGTGGGGGATTCCACTGCTTGCCATGATGTACCCCCGCGGACCAAGGGTAAAATCGGAGCACAGCGTAGAGTATGTGAAGCATGCTGCGCGTGTCGGGGCTGAGCTTGGGGTGGACATCGTCAAGACCAACTACACAGGAACTCCCGAGACGTTCCAGGACGTGGTCAAGGGCTGCCAGGTTCCGGTTGTGATCGCCGGCGGCCCAAAGATGGACACCGAGGCAGATCTGCTTCAAATGGTCTACGACGCAGTGGGTGTGGGAGCGGCAGGAATCTCCATCGGCCGCAACATATTCCAGGCAGAGGACCCGACACTTCTGACCAGACGGCTCTGCAAGATAGTCCACGAGAACTTCACCCCGGAGGAAGCAATCAAGGTTAAGTGACCCGGAGCCGTTTTGGATAATGGGAGATCAATACGCCCTGACCGCGCTGGAAAACGCGGCCGGGCGATCTCGCATGGGTGAGACAAAGCTGTCGCACTGATCTGTTCTGCAGGCTCAGAGAGGATTTTGCGCTGTGGCAGCGCATCTCAGCCAGCATGCATCGTAAAGTCCTCAAACTGGAGTGGGCCATCCAAAAAGATCTGCCGGCAGACCGGATCTCATATACATGGCATAGGTCGGCTCTATTTTCTGATATTTTGCGGCATTTCCGAAGCAACGGCTCTGTCGAGCCACCGATCGACCGCAAAATTTATGCCTGCATCCTAAATAGATAAAAAGCATGAGATCTATCCTCGCCGCCTTCCTCATCCTGTGGCTGGTCTGCCCCTTGGCCCTGGCCGGCAACCCAGCCGAAGAGCTGGTAAAAAGCCTTCAGACCAATCCGCCCGCTCCCGCAAGGTCTGTCTCGGAAGATGCAACCGCAGAGAGGATAGACTGGATGCAGCAGGCCACCCTGCAGTACATGAACGGCTCTCTGGAGCAGGCACTCGAATCCGCAACGAGAGCTGTGCAGGAAGATCCGGGCAATCAGGACGCATGGGAGATGAAAGGCGTCCTTCACTTTTCCCAGGGACAGCTGGAAGACGCAATGAAGAGCCTGGATAAGGCCGTCGACCTGAACTATTCCGATAAGCTGGCTCACCTGAAGAACGGCGTAGTTCGCATGGCCGCCGGGCAGTACGAAAAGGCCGTGTCATCGTTCAACCGGGCGATAGAGATAGATCCAGACTACGCCGATGCCTACTACCGCCTGAGCTACGCGAAGGCTGCTCTGAACGACTCCCAGGCAGCCTTGGACGCCCTGAACCGGTCTTTGGCTATCAATCCTGAGAACGCCCAGGCATGGAACTTCAAGGGATTCATTCTGGCCAGGGCCCTTCAGAATTATGCCCAGTCGCTGCCCTGCTTCCAGGAAGCCATTCGGCTCGACAGCAGCCTCGACCAGGCCTGGACCAACCAGGGAGGCGCGCTTCTGATGCTCAACAGGAGCGCAGAAGCGCTTGACTCCTTTGTGCAGGCTCTCCGGCTCAATCCGAACAATGCCGGGGCCTGGCAGGGCAAGTCCCTCGCCTATGCTGCGCTTGGAGACGAGCAAAACGCTCAGCAAGCCGCTGACAGGGCCAGGTCCCTGGGATATATCAAGACCTGAGAAAAAAGAGGCGGCCAATCAGCATTTCCCGTTCTAGCCGGCAGGAGATGCGGCGCGATCCAAGGGCCCTGGCATCCGAAGGTTTGCGAAGCCGCGATAACCCAAACGGCGGGACCGCCAAATGCGAGGGGACATAAATAGAGCCCTCGCCTCGCCGCCAGTTCCCATCCATCAATAACCGATGCATCGCCGGACTATCATACCCGCGCCACGGATCGGCCGCAGTCTAGCGTAACGCTAGCGTACCCTCAGCTTGACCTCTCTGGATCCGAATATGCTGCACTTTGCCTCCACCTCGATCTCGTCACCGGCTACGGCCGATATGTTGTACAGATAGCTGAACTGCCGAAGCCCCGGCTGAGAGGTGTACTCCTCTTTATGGACCTCCACGCCGTTTTGCTTGACCTCGACCTCCCTGACGAAATGCCTGGATGGATCGGCCGAGCCGATATCGTGGACTATGGTGACGTTAAGGGTCTGGTTGGACCCGTCGTAGGTAAGGGCGATGTCTGAGGGAGGATTTGCTGCAGCAGGCCACATCAACGCCAATGCGAGCAGCGCAAGAGACAGCAGCAGAGCTCTGCCTGCACCTTTCGTCTGCTGACGCAGCAAGCCGGATCCATGTATTCCATTGATGCGACACCCAGAATATCGGATATCTCTCGACATGAAAACCCCCGATCGATTTCTTTTATCCCATTTTGCGCATCTATCGATATAAAGCTGCCCAGGCAGGCGAAAATGTGCTCTTCCTTGCGGGGGAGCTTTTTTTTCGTCGCAAGCTTTTCATATCCACCAGAAGAGACCTACGAGATCGTGTCAGCGTTTCTCCTGCTGCATGCCAGATTGCAGCAGATGCTTGCCCAGCAGGGATTTGAGAGCCCAACTCCGCCTCAGGAGATGGCCATACCTGAGATAGTGCAGGGCAGAAACGTTCTCCTGATAGCACCTACCGGCACCGGCAAGACCGAAGCAGCGGCTCTGCCGCTCTTTCACCTGATACTCAGTCAGGAGGAGGCCATTGCAGAGAGGCCAGGAATCCGGGCCATATACATCACGCCTTTGCGTGCTCTGAACCGTGACATGCTGCGCCGGTTCCATGAGTGGGGAGCTGTGCTCGGGGTAGAGGTTGCTGTCAGGCACGGAGATACGTCCCAGTCCGAGCGGGTCAAGCAGAGCCGCAAGCCGCCAAAGCTTCTGATCACAACGCCGGAGACCCTGCAGGTCATGCTCACCGGAAAGAGGCTGCGGCAGAGCCTGTCTTCAGTCAAGACCGTCGTCGTGGACGAGGTGCACGAGCTGGCCACGTCGAAGAGAGGCTCGCAGCTGGCAGTGCTGCTGGAACGTCTGGTGGAGGTGGCGGGAGAGTTTCAGCGCATCGGGCTGTCCGCAACAGTGGGCTCGCCGGAAGAGGTAGCGCGGCTGCTGGCCGGCAGCAGCCGTGAGTGCCGTATCCTGCGGGCCGATATCCAGAGGCAGACGAGCTTCATGGTGGTCAGCCCCAAGACCACCAGAGCGGATGCCACCCTGGCCGGGACTCTTGAAACCGATCCTCATCTCGCTGCCCAGATCCGGTGGATACAAAAGGAGGTGCGGGCGAAAAAGAGCCTGATATTCGTGAACACCCGCCAGGCTGCCGAGGTTCTGGGGTCCCGCTTCCGCCAGATGGGAGAGCCCATCGGCGTCCATCACGGCAGCCTGGCAAAAGAGGCTCGCATGGAGGCTGAAGAGGCCTTCAAGGAGGGGCGGCTGCAAGGGCTGATATGCACGTCATCGATGGAACTTGGGATCGATATTGGCGACGTGGAGCATGTCATCCAGTACAGCTCGCCCCGCCAGGTGGCCAGGCTGATACAGCGCGTGGGCCGCGCCGGCCACGGCATGGGGCGGGTGGCCTCGGGAACAATAATCGCCACCAGCGCCGACGACATCGCCGAAGCCTGCGCCATTGCCAGGCGAGCCTCTGCCGGAGAGCTGGAGGACATCCGCATTCACGAAAGGCCGCTAGACGTGCTTGCCAACCAGATAGTTGGACTGACGATGGACTTCGGAGAGATCGGCCTCGACCGTATCCTGCGCATACTGCAAAGATCCTATCCATTCCGGGACCTGAGCGAGCGGGATCTGGCCGAGGTTGTGACAGAGATCGATGGCAATCGCCTGGCGAGGGAGAGCGATGGTGTGCTGCAGCGAAGAAGAAAGGGGATGCAGTACTACTTCGAGAACCTCTCCATGATCCCAGACGAAAAGAGGTATGAGGTGTACGATATGGTCTCCCGCCGTGCGGTTGGCACCCTGGATGAGGCCTTTGTCGTTAACTTCGCACAAGCCGGAGCCACCTTCATCACGCGGGGAGAGATCTGGGAGATCGCAGAGGTTGAGGAGGACAGGATCAAGGTCGTGCCGATCCAGCGCTCTGGCGAGATACCAAGCTGGACCGGGGAGGAGATACCTGTACCCTATGCTGTGGCCCAGGAGGTCGGAGCGATTCGGGCCTGTGTCAGGGACATGCTTGAAGATGGCCGCAGCCCAGAGTATGCGGCTGCCTGCCTGGCCAGGTCCTATCCTGTGACCGCAGAGGCAGCCCTTGAGCTTGTGGGTCTTATTGTCAGCCAGATGAAGGAGAACCTGCCTGTACCTGATCATCTCCATCTCACCGTGGAGGCTGACGGTACGGCTGCCGTTATCAACGCCTGCTTCGGCCACAAGACAAACGATGCGCTGGGCAGGGTGATAACTGCCCTTCTATCCTCAAGGTTCGGCTCAAGCGTGGGCCTTGAGATCGACCCGTACAGGATCCAGATGGAGCTGCCCCGCCGCCTCCTTGCCGAGGAGCTGACATCGCTTCTGGAGGATCTCGAGCCGGAACATCTCGAGACCATCCTGGAGCTGACCCTCAAGAACACAACACTTCTCCGCTGGAAGATGGTCCATGTGGCGAGAAAGTTCGGGGCGCTCTCCCGCGAGATAGATCATCAGCGGATCTCCATGGCCAAGCTGCTGGGCGTATTTGAGGGCACTCCGCTCTACCGGGAAGCCCTGCGGGAGATATATCACGATCGCCTGGACCTGGCCAGGGCCCGGGATAGCTTGGATAGGCTGCGGTGCGGCAAGATCACGGTCAGCGTATCTCCGCCAAGCCCCATCGGCTCATCCGGCCGCGGTGGAGGAAGGGACCTGATAGCACCTGAACATCCGGATGCTGCGGTCATCGAGCTATTGAAGAACCGGATCTTGCACGACCGGGTCATCCTGTTCTGCGTGAACTGCCGCAAATGGAAATCCCTGCGGGAGGTGCAAAGGGTGCCGGAGAGGCCAGAGTGCCCTCTGTGCAGCTCCCGCCTGATCGCCGCCCTCAAGCCCTGGGAGGAGGAGGAGATACGGGTGGTGAGGATGCCGGAATCCAAGAAGACGGCAGAGGACCGCCGCCGCACCAAACGGGTGTACCGCAACGCGAACCTGGTCCTGACCTACGGCCGGACCGCAGCAATAGCTCTGGCAAGCCGTGGCGTGGGACCTGAGACTGCAGCCAGGGTCATAGCCAAGCTGCGCAAGGACGAGACGGGTTTTTACCGGGATATACTGCGTGCAGAGCGGGAGTATGCCAGGACAAAACGATTCTGGGATTGAAAGCGGCGGCCGGACAGCGCAAAGTCATTTACGATCCGGCGTTTTGACCAACCACTCGCCACCGGTGCCCATGACCGCTACGGTTATTTGCCAGGGGCAGGATGAACAGGCTAAGGGGAGCTCGGGAAGACGAAGCTGCTCCCAATTCGCCAGAGCAAACGGATGGATATCGATACGTAGGGAGATGTTATAATGAAATTCTGTCCTGGACTCATAAGCGTGCTGGCATTGCTGGCACTGGCAACAGGTGCCGCAGGCATCGTGGTAATCAACGAGATGGAGGTCAATCCGCCTGACGGGGGCCTGGAGTGGGTGGAACTCTACAACTCGGGCAACGATACTGTGGACGTGAGCGGGTGGAGAATATCGATAGAGGACGGCAGCTGGAGAGGAGATATAACCATGCCGCCGGGCACCATCATCGCCCCCAAGGAATTCGCAGTGGGCTTCGGACAGAGAGGATGGAACCATTCCGGCTCTGGAAAGGCATTCCTCTTCGACGCTTCCGGCCAAAAGGTCGATGAGACCGGCTCAAGAAGCGACTACTTCGACAACGACATGACATACGGGCGCTACCCAGACGGCCGGGACACAGATAAGGACGGTGACTGGGGCCTTATGATGGGCAGCCAGGGAAGGCCAAACCAGGTCGGCAAGAGCTGAAAAACGCTTGGCTGGTCTTGGGGAAAACCTATATCAGGAAGATGAAAGATGGAAAAGAGTGATGAGAGGGGGGCAGTAAAGCCGGCCCCCTGGAGTTGGGATAATGAGAAACAGCATTATGCTCTGCATTATGGTTAGCCTGGCTGCTTTGACCGGGCTCGCAATGGCCGATGTGGTCATCAACGAGGTGGAGCTAAATCCACCCGCAAACGGAATCATGTGGGTGGAGCTCTATAACAGCGGCCAGGAGAACGTATCCGTCGGCGGCTGGAAGGTCGTCCTGATGGACGAAGCCTGGCAGGGGCCCATGACAGTCCCTGAGGGTACGATGATTTCGCCCAGCGGCTTCCTGGTCCTTGAAGGACTTGATACATGGGTCGGACATATCAACGCCACTGCCATCCTATACGACCAGAACGGATCTGAGATCGACAGGAGCCGCGCCCTGCTGGATGAACGGGCCAGCACATTTACCTGGGGACGGCTGCCTGACGGGAAGGATACCGATACCAACAGGGACTGGGCCAACATGCTGGGGAGCAAAGGCAAGCCCAACGGCGCCGGTTCGGTGCGCACCTGAAAGAAAGCACATCCATTCAACTTTTTTTTTCAAAAACCTTGAGAACTATTCTTGGATAGGTCGCTTTGCCAGGGCAGTATGGGCAGGTGCATTATGCCGCACTTATGGAAGCGAGACCCTGTGACGGTGGGTGTATATGTTCATCCTTTTTCCCCTGGCAAATCCCACCACGCATAGGCCGGTCTTTTCGGCGAGGTCCAGTGCCAGTCCTGTTGACGCGCCTCGTGATGCCAGTATCGGTATCCCGGCGCGTGAGGCCTTCATGACCATCTCCGAGGATATGCGCCCGGTGCATACGACAAAATGCGCACTCACATCCGGTCCTAGAAGCAGAGAATGGCCGATGACCTTGTCCATGGCGTTGTGACGGCCTATGTCCTCGGCCAGAGCCGCCGGCTCGCCGCTGGTGGAGAATAGGCCTGCTGAATGTATCCCTCCGGTCTCCCGGTGAAGCGGCGAGGAGGAAAGGGCGAAGACCGCCCGGAAGATCTGCCCTGCCGACACTGCCAGATCTGACTTTACATGCGGCAAACGATCCTCGTCCAGGTAGCTGGAGCCGCCGCCGCAGCCGCTCAGGACCATCCGACGGGGGAGCCGGGCCGCAAGCGGATTGGCCACGATTGCCCTGGCCTGACGTCCCTCCACCTCCAGGGACTCTATCTCGGACGTGGAGCGGATCACGCCCTCGGTGAACAGATGGCCCACAACGAACTCACGCAGCTGTCGAGGGCTTAACATGGCTGTGGTGAAGGCACGTCCATTGACCGATATTGCCAGGGGCATCTCCTCCACCACCAAATGCCGGTCCTCCCAGACCCTGGAATCGTCCACCCGCAGGCAGGCCCGTTCCAGTGCAAACGGCTGGTCCTCTACAACCATAGACGGCGCTCACCCGGCCCTGGCGATCTCCTCGACTGCGCTGAGCAGCTCGTCCACCTCGGCAGCGGTGTTGTAGATGTAGAGCGAGGCTCGGACGGTTCCTCCGGTCAGGCCCAGGTGCTTCATAAGGGGGATGCAGCAGTGCATGCCAGAGCGCACCATGATCCCGTAAGCTTCGTCCAGCATGAACGCCAGCTGGTGGGGGCTCACATCTCCGAGATTGAATGAGACCAGACCCGAGCGGTGCCGGCTTTCCAGGGGGCCAAAAACAGATACCCCGTCGATCTCGCGCAATCCCTCAGCAAGCCTCTGGCCCAGAACCGAGTCGTGGTCCCTCACATCATCCATTCCCAGACGCTGCAGGTATTCCACGGCGGCACCAAGTCCAATTCCTCCTGCAATGTCCGGAGTTCCGGCCTCCATCCCACGGTATCCGCTCTCCAGAGAAAAATTCGGCAAGCAGACGTCCTTGACCATGCCCCCGCCAAGCATCAGAGGGGCTAGCTCCCGACTTGACCAGAGCACACCGGTACCTGTTGGTCCGAGCATCTTATGCCCGGAGAAGCACAGAAAATCGCAATCGATATCATCAACTCTTGTCGGAAGGTGAGGCACGCCCTGCGCTCCATCTACCAGCAACATGGACCCGCGATCCCGGCAGATGCCGGAGATCTCTTTGACAGGCACGATCGACCCGAGGACGTTGGACAGCCATGTTACTGCAACCAGCCTTGTGCGGCCGTCTATGGCGGCCTCGAAGTCGGATAGGTCGAATAATCCCTCTGCCGAGGGCTTAATCAGCTCCACATCGACCCCGAGATCACGCAGCCGCATCCAGGGAAGAAGATTGGAGTGGTGCTCCATTACGGTTGTCACCACCTTATCTCCCCGCGTCCAACCGATGCCCCCCGCCACAATGTTGATGGCCTCGGTGGCGTTTCTGGTGAAGATCACCTGATCCTCTCCGCCGCCAATGAACCTGGCCACCAGGCGGTGTGCGCTTCGGTAGCGCTGGTCCGCGATCTGGGACAGACGGTAGATGCCACGGCCCACGTTTGCCCGGTACCCACGATAGTAGCTCAGCACCGCAGCTAAGACCGGTTCCGGGGTCAGGCTGGACGAGGCGCTATCCATGTAGATACCCTGATCCAGTACCGGGAAGTCTGAGCGGACCGACTCGTCGATCAAATCGCACCTCCACAAGGGACACTGGTCAGGGAGGGGTGGAAGACTGAACTGTGCATTCCGAGACTTTGGTGCTACAGCTCCCGCTGCCCCTGGCTGACTGACAGATCTGGCAGATGCGAGACTGCAGGTCTACGGGGACCTCCGCCACCAGCTCCTCGGCCAGTTGCTCTATAGATGCCCGGACATCCTCCCGAAACTCTATGCTGTAACCGCGTTTTCTCGATACGTACTGAGAGACGGCAGCAGGAGTGATCCCCAGCACCCTTGAGGCGTCTCGCTGCGACAGACCACGTCGCACAAGCTCCAGCGCTATGGCTGCGCGAATGCCAGGCAGCACCTCCCAGACTATCTCTTCACAAGGCGATCTCATATCCTCCAGCACCATTGATATGCAATATATATCGAAAGTCGAGACGGCGTATCAATCAGATCTCAAGTCCATTGGTATGCGGCTTAGATAAACCTTCTTGATATGGCAAGGACGCGGTTATCTTTTTCTCCTAGACATGCAACTGTTGGAGAGGATGATTCAGAGGATATGCGAAGCATGCAGCGGTGGGCGACCATTCATCCGAAATGTGGAGGCAGAACGACTGCTGGAGATCTTCCTGGTATCTTCGGTCACTGCAATCCTGGCGATTCGCTTCTTCCTCAAGATGACCGGATTTCCTCAGCTAGGCGGGGGCGGCCTGCACATCGCCCACGTACTGCTGGGCGGGCTGTTCATGCTGGTCGCACTGGTCATACTGCTGGCATTCATAGACTGGCATTCACGCAACCTTGCCGCGGTGATCGGGGGACTTGGCTTCGGGGCTTTCATCGACGAGATCGGCAAGTTCGTGACCAGCGATAACAACTACTTCTTTCAGCCGGCCATAGCCCTCATCTACATAGTCTTCGTGATGCTCTACATCGCGGTTCAGTCTCTGAACGGAGATGGACACCTCTGCCACCAGGAGAAGGTGGCCAACGTGCTTGAGATCACCAAGGAGGTGGTTTTGGACGACCTGGATATCATGGAGAGGAAGAAAGCCCTGGAACTGCTGGAGGGCTGCGACAAATCCGATCCGCTTGTAAAGGCCCTGCGTAACCTTTACCAGGAGCTTGACTCGATTCCAGCTCCACCGCCAGGTCTCTACAGCCGGGCCAAAGAACTGGTCAGGCGGATCTATCATCAAATGATAGCGCAGCGATGGTTCTCCCAGGCGGTTGTGGTATTCTTCGTAATACAGTCGCTGGTATCCATCATCCAGGTCATCTTTCTGGTCGCGGTCAAATCCCTGGAACAGGTTTTCCATCAGCACCTGATCGACCTAAGTCCATCAGATTGGATGATGCTTGCAGCATCCGCCCTGGCAGCCTTGCTCGTTGTGAGGGGTGTGCTGCACATGAGAAAGGACCGCCTCTCGGCCTTTCATCAGTTCAAGAGCGCTGTCCTCGTACAGATATTTCTGGTCCAGACCCTGGCCTTCTACCGTGACCAGCTCACAGCACTGGCCGGACTTGCTCTGAACATCCTGGTACTGGCCGTATTGAGGTACATGATCGCCCAGGAAGAGCCATCCTCGGCCTGAAACCTTTTTAAGGATTATGGAGCAAGGCCTACTACATGACCAAAGAGGTGCATGCTGCACATATACTGGTGAACAGCGAGAGAAAGGCCCAGGAGATAATCGAGAAGATCAAAGGCGGTGAGTCCTTCACAGACCTCGCCAAGAGGAAGTCCCTGTGTCCTTCCGGCAAAAGCGGTGGCGATCTCGGGTGGTTCGGCCGCGGGAGAATGGTCCCACCATTTGAGAAGGCCGCCTTTGAGGGGGATAAGGGAGCGATTATAGGCCCAGTAAAGACCGATTTTGGCTATCACGTAATAAAGGTACTGGACAAGAAGTAATTCCGATAGGAGCTGTCTGGATTTAATGTGATTTGTCTGCGATATGGGGGAAGAGGATTTCTGCGGAAAAGAGAGATCTGAAGAAGTTGAAAGGCGGCGGCGCACTTAAGATCCAAGCCGCTGCCTAATCGTCCCGATGAAGCTATATGCGTGGGAAAGTCAGCACTGCCGGAAGAGAATGATAGATCGCTTCGCTTATCACGAATATGGCTGGCATATGGGATGAATCAAGGCGAGATCAGGGAGTCCTGATTTGAGATCTTGCTCTTCACTCCACAAGCTCGCCCTTCTCCAGCATCTTCTTGATCACGTATTTCACGGTTGAAGCCGGATAGCCAACCCGCTTTGCTATCTCCCTCTGGGAAGGCCTGGGATGAGCTTCCCAAAGGCGTTTTATCTCCTCGGCTATCTCCGGATGGCTTGAGATCCGGGGCCTGCGTGACTGGTGAGCCCCATCATCTTCTGGCCTGGATGCGCCCTCTCGCATGGGAACAACATCCTCCCGGATGAATTTCATGGCCTTGTCAGATATCCCGGTCAAGATAATGTCGGAAGCCAGCCGCTTCAGGGTCTTTCCCTGAATGATGGCCTCGGCCTCGAGACCCATATAGGCTTCTTGGGTGATCTCAATCCTGGTGTATCGGCAGCTGGGCATTTATACTCCATCGCCTCGCTAGTTATATCAAGCAACTACATCTATATTAAAGAAACTATCGCATATCAAAGCTTTCAATAGTCGGGCTTTTTTTGAAAAACATCCCGGTTCAATTTCGCAGGATCTCATATCAATCCCAGGTTATTCGGAGCTGAGGATTGAGGAACTCGTCCACATCCTTGACCTCAAAGAACTCACGCATCCGATCCCATGAGGATTCCTCAGCCCTCTTGCGGATCGACGATGCCTCCTCCGGGGACAGCGTCCCTTTCTCCAGGAGCGCCTGGATCAGACCATCTAATAGCTCCATATTGGCTGCCAGCATGAACTGCATTCGCGAGGTCTGGGGCTGAAATATCCTTGCGAGGGGACGGTCCCTTTCATCATAGCTCCGGTCCACCATGATTATCTCGTACTTGAATCCATCATTATGCCTGGACCAGAGGATGGTCTTTCCAAAACGCATCTCCCTGGGTTGCTCATCTATTCCATGCCTCACCACGGAAAAGAAGTCCCCTGATCTAATCAGGGACCTGAGGCGAGCATCCTCTGAGGGAGAGATCAGGACCCTGGCCTTGATTGAGAGGTCATCGCAATCAAACTCCTCCTCGTAGAAGTAGGGATGCAAACTAAGATCTTCTATATCCAACCGCTCCAATTCCAGTTCCTCGACCTCGTCCAGATAGACACGATGATGATAATGTGGAAAGTCGCCGTCACGGACATAAGCGAACGAGCTGTCATGAACCAACCACCACCCGGAGAACTCTCCATTCTCATCGTAAGAGCTGATGCTGTCGGCCTCACCCCGTTTGAGCTCCAACAGGAGGCTTTTATGCTCCTGTGTGCTCCTTGCAGTTATGCTCACCCTGATCCGCCTCAGGTCCGAGCCAGTGTGCCTGGACCGAAAGGTCGACTCGGCCTCGGGAATCGCCAATACCTCTTTGCCCTGAAGTCTGAGATACATCAGGATACCCCCTTATGATGGTCCTGAACTGATCTTCCCTGCTTTTGACCTATATAGGGGAATTTATCCCCTGATCCGGAGAAGCTCCTTTAGTTCCGTCATCCTTCCCCAAGATAAATAGCCTTGCATCATTGCCATTATCCGCCGGAAAAAGAAGGCATTCTCAGAAGAATAGCTCTTCCGAGCTGATTTAGGCGGAGTCGAGAGGAAAGGGTCTCAAGCGTGACTTTTCTGATTTTGAGCATACAATTTGACGGAAGATACAACAAAAAAAGTTGGTCCGGGTCAGAGGGAGAACTCTATGTGAAATGGCACATAGAAGACCCAGACGAAGTAAACCAGCATCATGACCAGGCCCAGAGGCACGCCCAGCCTTGCCCATTCCTTACTGGTGATCGAGAGCTTGCTGGCCGAGATTATGTTTGGAATATTCCCCGGAATAAGCATGCCTCCCGAGACCAGGAGTCCCATCAGGACCGCCTTGATCTGCTCAAGTTCCATCCTGGGGCTCAGCTCGGCAGCGGTGAGCGTAGCGTTGTCGAGGATTGCCGATATCATATTGACCCAGTAAAGGACCTCGGACGGAACGCCCAGCAGATACTTGTCGATGACAACCTTCATACCCCCGCCGAGTAGAAGAAGCGCCATGACGAAGATGTAGACTTTGAGTGCCCTCATCACGACATCCGGCAGGCCCTCGACATCCTCCTTCACCTCAAGACACTGTCCTGCACCCTGGCGGCCTGACATGAAGACTGCCAGAAGGCCCATGGCCAAAACACCGGGAATTATGTAGACAGCCAGCTGATTGAACAGGAAGAAGAAGCCAGCATGATAGGGCTCTGCCTGCAGCTTGGTCACGGCAATGGTGGATAGCGGCTCGCCCACCGGTGTGAGGACCGCACCCAGGCCGATGGCGAAGCAAGCCACAATGACCACATTGACCTTGGTCTTCCGCTCCATGGGCAGGCAGTTCATCAGCTCTACAAGTAGCAGGGATGCGATGATAGCGGTTATGAGGCTTGAGGCCAGTCCAAGGATAACGACTATAAGGAATATGACAGGTTTTAGCGAGATCCTGGCAAGTATGCTCTCCATGCCCCGCTTGGCTGCTGATCGCCCATAATGAAAGATCAGTCCGGCCACAAGGACGGCAGGGACGATGCCCTTGACCAGCGGCTCTGTCACAGCCTCTTCCACCAGGTGCATGGTCCAGGCCCCGGATATCGTAACGGCTATGACGCCCATTACGAAAAGGAATGCCTCCAGATTATGCTCTACCTTCTTCACCAGGAAGGGGGCCAACAGGACTACCAGGACTACGGCGAAGAGCCCAATGTCAACCGGTGTTACGTCCAGAAATCACACCCCCAATAAAATGGTTGTCAGAGGGGGATTCAAGGCTTGATGTCCCCCTTGTACTCAGGATACGGGCCGTACTTGCGGCGTGCGCTCCTCTCCACGTAATTCGCATAGAATATCATGGCCAGGACTATGAGAAGGCCGAGACCGATCACGTGGCCGGGCTGTGTTATCGGGTCAAAGACGTTTGTGATCCAGTTGCTGAGAAATACCGTCAGCCCAAAGGCCATCCCGGTCAGCGGCCCGCCGAGCTTGGAGCAGAACCAGCCGTTTTCTATGGAACAACGCAAGCCCGCCTCCGCCTTGCGCACGATCATGCCTGAGTTCATCGTGTTGAGGCCGGCTCCAAACATTGTGTTCTGAAACTCCCTCTCAGCCCCGTAATGCACATCTCCAACCGAGGAGCCCACAGCTCCAACCGCCAGGCCCCAGATAAGGGCCACAACAGGCATGGGGAAGGGGTGTTTGAGCGGCATCATGTAAACCATGATGTAGGATATGGCAGATATACAAAATGCAGTGACCCAGATGTGAGCCATGATGGTGGGCGTATGCGACCTGATTATGTCCAGATATACCCACTGGTTGAACCGGCCCTGGCTTGAGTTTCGCCCCATGTAGGCACTGACGGCAAAGATAGCCCCAAATAGCGCAGCCACGCTGGCCCCTATGGCCAGTGAGAACAGAGCAGGCATGCCTGCTGAGCTTATGAGCATTGAGGCCGCGCTAGCGGCCAGTGCACAATACAATGCATTGGAAGGCGGCTCACCAGATACTGCCTTGTTGAATATCCTGTGAGGGAAGCCCACCTGAGCGGCTAGCTGAACCTGAGAGTTGGGATTGCTCTGGGACCCAACATCGGATTCTATATCCTCACTGGCACCTGCCACCAGGGCCAGAGCCCCCGAGGCAGCCACCAGAGACATGCTGAATGCGTCCATTGTCCTCCTCCTTTCCTCCTTAAGAGCACGAATAATCTCTGAAACCTAGAACTGCGGCAGTCTCAATGCCAGAAATGTAGTCAGGCAGACCAGCAACAGTCCCACCAATCTGTAGGTTAGCCTATCGTTCTGGACCGAATTCCAGACGAGGAGAATAGCCAGTACCAAGAAACTCAGCAGCAATTCAGAGGCCATTGGGGGGTTCATCGCCGGTCCACCAGAGGCACTCTTGGTTGAATAGGATTTAACCTTTTCGGATAAATGTTAAAAAGACAATTATTTGGCCACAACGATTTACACAAGATAAATCAGGATCAATTGCAGATAAATCAAAGAAATTATGGATCAATTGAAAAGTATTTGGTAAAATTATCTGGAAATCGCAGTAATGTCCTGGACAATGTAGTGGCCAATATGACGATATTTGGCTCAACCGCAATGAGAATTGTCCGCAGGAAGGGTCATGGGCTATTGGAACTGAATACGAGCCTTGACAAGATCAACTCATCTCCTGATAGGCTCAAAAATCCCGCTTTTCGGTCTGCTACAGCAGCCCACGAGCAAACAAATCTTATTGTATATTCGGGCTGGTTCCCGACAGCAGCCAGCATTAGTGGCTAACGGTTGTGGCCAGATTATGGAGCATCGATCTTGCAGGCCGATAGAGGGCCTCAAGCTCCATGGTCCAACGAATATCCAAGACGTATCCAGACCGTATCGAAAAAGGGCGTCGTTCTCCCGAGGAAGGCCCGGAAAATATATGGCAGCATCCGCCCCGAAGCTGAAGAACCATCCCAAACGCCAGAGAGATTCGCCGGGAAAGTGGGTACATCGAAAACCGCCAAAGCGGTCGATCTGGCCGGGATCTGACCGATGAAACAATTTCAGAAAAACGGATCAATGGTCAATAATCCAAGAATCTGAACTTATCACCACAATGTATCGCCTATTTTTGGATTGCATATATTGAAGTCATTAGGTCCTCGACTATAAGACGCAATTCTCAGCTCAGATAGATGTTGAATGTGATGCCGACGATCACAGAGATGCAGAAAATTGAGAAGAGGTAAGCCAGCAGCAGACCTCGCTTGAATACCGCTGATAAGAGCAGGATCTCCGGAAGGCTGGCCCCGGCCCCACTGACCGTCAGAGCCATGATCAATCCGACCGACATCCCCTTCTCATTCAGCAGGGAGCCGATGGGGACCATGGTCTCCGCCCTCATATAAACCGGGATGCCTATGATTGTTCCGATTGGAATTGACAAGAAACTGCTAATTCCAGCAAATTGAGTCACAATGCCATCGGGGACAAAGCTGTAGATCAGAACCCCGATGGCAGAGCTGGCAAGGAGGTATATGGAGATCCTTCGGAAGAGAGACCAGGTCTGGACCATAGACGAGGTCAGCCTCGCCCTTGCGCCGGGGCAGCTACCCTGCAGGCAGATTCCCTTGACCAGCGGTTGAGATCTTACCTGACTTGAGAATCCCATTATGTCCAGCCCCAGGCCAAAAGCCATCGATAGAAAGAACGTCAGGATGACGTATACAGATGTTGAGTACGGGCCAAACGCACCGTAGAGAAGGACAAGCATCACAGGATTTAGGACCGGAGAGGAAAATAGAAATGCCATGATGGCTGCGAAGGGAAGCTTCAGATCGATCATCAAGAGGAGCAGCGGAATTGTGGAACATGAGCCAAAGGGTGTGGCCGATCCCAGCAAAGATCCCAAAAAAGCTCCGTCCAGCCTGCTCCGCTCGGAGAACCAGTGAACCAGCCGTTTTCCAGGCAGCAGTTCCACCATCAAGAACGCCAAAAAGGTGATGGCCAGAAATAGGAAAGATACTTCCGCCCAAATCCTGACCAGCAATTGGGCGATCTCCAAATAATCCTCTGGGCTCATTTATTCCCGTGGATGGCCGCAAGGCACCCTGGACTAAACCCGTTCTCATCATCCAAACTGCTGGAGATCTACCGTCGCCGTTAACGGAGATCTCATGGCGCAATGCCGCCTTGAGGGATAGCCTCAGGAGATGGACTTGCGCACCACATCCAGCCCGGTCTGCAGGGCTGCCTTCATCCCTCCGGCATCGGGACCGCCTCCCTGAGCCAGGTCCGGCCTGCCACCACCGCCTCCTCCCACCATTTTGGACGCGGCCTTGATCATATCACCCGCCTTGATCCCCCTGAAAAGCCCGCTCCTTCCCACGGCTGCAACCAGCTTTGCGTTTCCCTCGCTGATGCCACCAAGCAAGGCAACGATATCCTGTTGCGCCAGAAGAGTGGCAGCCTTCAGCAGGGCATCGACATCGGCCTCACCAAGATCCTTGGATACAACCTTCAGACCATCCAGCTCCAGAGCCCCTGCTGCAAGGCCTGAGAGACGAGAGATGGCCAGCTCGTCCTTGAGCCGCTCGATCTCCTTCTGCTGGCCTTTCCATTCTTCGAAGAAACGAGCTGCCGTCTTGGGCAGCTGCTCAGCTGGGACACGCAGGATCTCAGAAGCGGCTGACAACAGGTCATCCCTCTCCTGGCCGCGTAGCACCGCCGCCTCTCCGGCAGAGAACTCGATGCGCTCCACACCGTCTTGGATGCGCTCTGTTCGCAGGATCTTGATCGACCCGATCATCCCTGTATTTGTGACATGTGTTCCGGCACAGGCCTCGATATCGCTGCCCACGCGAACCACCCTGATCTCGTTGCCTGGAGGCACACCGCCCTGGTAGAGCTGGAACCCGAAGAGCTTCTCCGCTTCTGTACGGGGCAAGAAGCTCGTATCCACAGGGATGGTCTCCATGACCCGCCGGTTGGCCTCCATCTCAATGGCCTTCAGTTCGTCCCCGGTGATTCTCTTGAAGTGCGATATGTCCAGCCTGGCCCTCTCCTCGCTCTTCTGGGCTCCGGCCTGCCAGACATGCTCACCCAGCACCCGCTTTGCCGCATCATGAACGAGGTGGGTGGCAGTGTGGTGGCGAGCGTGTGCCAGGCGCCGATTAAGGTCGATTTGGCCAAAGACCCGATCGCCTGGGGAGAGACCCGATGTCCTGTCCAGGAGATGCAGCACAACGCCGTCTGAAATCTGCACGTCCTTCACCAGGTAGACCTCTCCACCAAAAACCAGCTTTCCATGATCGGCTGGCTGACCTCCGCCTTCCGGATAAAAGAGCGTCTGGTCCAGAATCACCGATCCGTCAAGCAGATCCTGCACCTTTGCGAAAAACTCCGTCTCGAATGGGCGCTCATAGAACAGGCGCCTGGTCTTGGGACCGGAGACCTTTGCAGCCTTCTTTTCAACCTCCTCGGCCTTGATATGGGTAGAGGCCACAATCGAGTAGAAGTTGTCAGGCAGATCCACCGAGACCCCGGCCGACTCAGCGGCTTCTCTGGCGATCTCAGGAGGAATGCCATGGCTGTCGTAGAGCGATACCAGTGAGGATAGCGGCATGCTCTCCCCGCGCTTTGCGTAGTGGGATGCGGTCTTTGCAACCATCCTGCGACCCCGCTCCAGCGTCTCATCATAGCGCTGCTCCTCCAGGGACAGTATCTCGGATATCGTCTGCATCCGCTGCTCCCAGTCAGCATAGTCCAGGCTGGAGATCTGCATCCTGACCAGATCAGCCAGAGGCATGTCTAGGCCCAGATCCATCATCTGACGCAGCGTCCTTCTTATCACAAGCCTGGCGAGGTAGCCAGCCTTCACATTGGATGGAATTATGCCGTCGCCCAGCATATACGCCAGGCACCTGGTGTGATCGACCACCGCATAGATCCTCTCCATGGGGGCGATGGCTGCCTCCAGCCTCTCGGGCGAGATCCGAAGCATCCTGGCTATCCGCTCCCGCAGCTCCTTCATGGAGGACTCCTCGAGGTCAACCATGCCGGCCAGCCTGGCGTTCTGGGCGAAGATCTCAGCGTACTCGGGATCGGTCAGGTCGTGCTCCACACCGGCCAGATCTGCCAGTTTGCGCACCATTTCTGGAAATATCGCATCGTAAACTGTAGGGGTGCCTTGGGATGCCCAGACGAATCGCTCCAGGCCGTAGCCGGTATCCACTATGTAGTTGTCCATCTTCTGGTACCGCTCCCCCTTGATCTCAACGTCACCGGCAGGCGTGGCCTTCAGGTCCATGAATACCAGCGTGGCCAGCTCCAGCCCGCCGACCAGCACCTCGACGCTCGGTCCAGCGTTTCCGCCGCCTGCCCATGGATTCTCCTTGTAGGTGATGGCGAGGGGATCCGCCCCCAGTCCCAGCAGCAGCTCGTCGCAGAGGGCCACGGTGCGATCCTTCCAGTATATCTCATGTTCCCTGCTGTTGAACACGTGGTGGGCCATCATCTCAAACGTGGTGAGGTGCCGGCCGCTGCGTCCTACCGAGTCCAGGTCGTCCAGCCTGATGCAGGGCTGGCTGATTGTAAGCGGATTTGCCGGTGGGGGGACTTGCCCGCTGGTTACGAAAGGCTGGAAATCAGCGATCGAAGCTATTGTCAGGTAGATATCGTCCCTCCAGCGGGCGATAACGGGGTAGCGGGGGATCCGGGTATGGCCACGGGCTTCGAAGAAGCTGAGGTAATGCTCGCGCATCTCGCCCAGATCGCTGGGACTGGAGAATACGGGAGAGCCGATGAAAGAGTAGGGATCGCATGGCGGATCGCCGCAGGTCTCCCTGTCTTGGTCCCGCGTCCAGAAGTGCTTATTGCATTTGGTGCACCTCCGCCGCAGGAATCCATGGGAGACGAAGAATTCCAGCTTGTACTCATCCTGGGAAAACATGTGGATCAACCTGTAAATCGACCTGTAGATCAACCGCCGCAAGTAGGATAGCAGGGCGAATATGCTATCAGACCTAAAAGGTTTTCCCGCCGGCCGCCATATCAAGCCCGAGAGAATATATGCATAGGGACGATCCGGCAACGAGGGTGGGCGGACCAGCCGAAGATAGGACGGAAAGATCAATGTATGTGCCTGCGCAGGGCGATGGGGACGATCCGGCAGTCCCACTTATCAGGGGCAGGCATCCCCGGCAGGTGCTCAACGAGATCAGATGGCGCGGGCTTGACCTCACTTTGGCTCAGGTAGAGATAGTACATCGGGGTGCTCCCAATGACACGATCACGGTTCGAGCCGACCAGATAGTCCCGGGGCGCTCTTTCTTTCAGGTTGGAGAGACCGAGATACCATACCACCGGATAAAAAAGATCGTCTATGACGGTCGCACGATCTTTTCCAGAGCTGAGCTGGAAAGAGGGAGGCTTTGACCGGCTCGCGGGCCAGATCGAGCCGATATGCCACCCAACCGATGTCCAAGCCGGCTGCACTTATGGCTGAAGGCAAGTTCAGTGCAGCCAGATCCGTCTCTTGCCGCCAGCGCGCCCTTTTTTAGTTGACCCTCAAAACCTTCATCAGCGAGCGGACATTTACTCCGGAGACCCTCTCTCCGCCCTTCTTGTCGATCAGCACCACGATCGCGTTGACCTTTGCCCCATGCTCCTCGAGATAGGCCACCGCCTCCTCAAGCGTGCGCCCGGATGTTATCACGTCGTCGATGATCACGCAGCACTTGCCGTTTACTCCGGCGAAGTTGACGCTGAGATTTCCATGAAAATCGGTACCCTGAGAAGCTACCTGTTTGCTGGGCATATAGACCGCAAGATCGACATCCAGATGAGTGGCCACCTGACTGGCAAGAGGCACACCGCTGAGGGCTATGCCTACCACAACATCGACATCCAGGTCACTTTCTCCCAGGACCTCGTAGACCAGCTCGGTCAGGGCCTGAGAGATATTGTTCAGCCTAAACGCACTCCTCCCTATCTCTGACCAGTCGACTGATATGTCCTTGGGCCCTCCAGCCTCAACGGATTTCTCGCCATGGGTCAGCAGCCAGGTCACGGTCTCCCTGGAGACATTCAGCTCTTCAGAGATCTGGCCTTCCACCAGACCCTCGGACTTCAGTTCGGTGGCCTTTCTGATCAAACTCTCGATATTCTTCATAGTATCAGCCTTTTCTAGCAGCCTTTCCACTTCGGGGAGGTGTCCCGCAGACCGGACAGGAGTCGCCTTCGTATGCATTTTTGCAGGCATAACACCTCTGCTTGCGTACTCGCGACCTCCTGATACCTGGCTGCGCCACAGGCTCGATTTTCAGGTCGAGATGAGCTGCCAGGTTCTGCAGGGCATAATCGTCCGTGGCCACCGCGGCCCCCAGCTCCAGAGCTTTGGCCAGGATTTCAAGATCGGTGGCTGAGAGCGCACGCAGATCGCCGGTCTCTTCCGCCGCCATCCTCACACGGGCCAGCGACCGACCTGATGGGCTCTCCACCCGGATATCGGATATCTGAAACCTCATCCTTGAGCGGATATCCTTGAGCTCCCTGACCACGGAGGGCACGGTGATCACCTCGCCGGGCAGCTCCTTTCCCAGTATGAAGACCGACGAATCAGCTACGATATAAGCTCCCATCCCTCTATGCTTGTCCGGTTAAACTACTTGGATTTTGCCTTCCCCAGGCGACAATTTCCGCGCCGCCCTAGATAGTGGCAGCTGAGCCGCTGTCATCGAATTTCAGGATCAATCTGGATTTTTATGCTTTTTAAACTGGCCGACGCCATCAGTCCATTCCTACGAAAATGTCCACGAGCATCATGGACCAAAACGCTATTATCGTTGGATGTGACTTCCCCAACGGAGATCCGATGGCCAAGAATAAGAAAAAGGATAAGGGTGAGGCTGGCCAGACCCCTGCCTCTGCTTCCCCCGCAGACCGGCCAGCCCCCAAGATTCCAAAGAGAAAGACCCCAGCGGAGCGGAGGAGGGCCCAGATAGAAGGCATAAAAAAGACCCTTTACGCAGCGCTGCTGGGAGTGGCGGCCGGCGTGATCTGTTTCTACTTCCTGGGAGACGGCACGAACATTGTCTTTCGGGAAGCCAAGCTGGAGTGGCATTTCATACTGATGAACCTGCTGCTGATAACCTATCTGGTGCAAAAAGCAGTATATCCGTTCCTGGGGATCAATGTCGCCGAGTTCAAGACGAAGGACTGGCTCTATGTTGAGTTCATCGCTGTGGATCTCTGGGCGGTGACCTGGACCGTCCTGCTCAACTGAAAGAGTGGAGGGCCTCCATGCGCATAGCAGTGATCAACAAGGATCGTTGCCAACCCAGGAAGTGTGCCAAAGAGTGCGAGTACTTCTGTCCGCCGGTACGGACCGGCGACGAGACCGTGGTATTCGTCGAGGGAAAGCCGGTCATAACAGAGAACCTTTGCGTGGGATGCGGCATTTGTGTGCGCAAATGCCCTTTTGACGCGATAAGCATCGTCAACCTACCCGAGGAGATGGAGGCCCCAGTCCACCGATACGGCCAGAACGGCTTCGCCCTCTACGGACTGCCGATACCGCTGGAGGGAAAGGTAACAGGCCTGCTAGGCCCCAACGGAATCGGCAAATCAACTGCCGTGGGGATACTGACCGGGATCCTTCGCCCCAACCTGGGCAGCAATGCCACGTGGGACCAGGTCCTGGACCGCTTCTCAGGCTCGGCCATGGGGGACTACCTTAAGAGGGTGGCAGATCGCAACATAAGGACCGCCTACAAGCCCCAGTACGTGGACCGTATCCCCCAGAGTTACCGCGGCCTGGTCCGCGGGCTCTTGGAGAAGACCGATGAGCGGGGTGCGCTCGACGGCCTGGTTGAGGTGCTTGGGCTTTCAGCCCTTCTGGACCGCGAGATCTCCGGCCTGTCTGGTGGCGAGTTGCAGCGTGTGGCCATCGCAGCCGCGGCATCCCGCGATGCTGACTTCTACTTCTTCGACGAGATCAGCCCCTACCTGGACATCCACCAGCGCATCATCGCGGCACGCACCCTTCAGGAGCTGGCATCCACCAGGGCAGTTATGGTGGTGGAGCACGATCTGGCACTGCTGGACCTGCTGGCAGACTCCCTTCATCTGGTCTATGGATCGCCTGGTGCCTATGGTGTCATCACGAGGCCCAAAGGGGTTAGGGTGGGCATAAACCAGTATCTCAAAGGCGTATTTCCTGAAGAGAACGTGCGGGTGCGGACAGAGGCCATCGAGTTCGAGGTTCATGCCCCACGACAGGAGAAGGATATACCCACCCTGGTCTCGTACGACGATTTTACAAAGAGCTACCCGGCCTTTCAGCTGGCTGCTGAGGCCGGGACCATCCGACGGGGCGAGGTGGTGGGGATCTTAGGACCGAATGGAATCGGCAAGACCACGTATATCAAGATCATAGGGGGCTTTGAGAAGCCCACCACCGGCACTCTGGACATAAAGCTGAAGATCTCGTACAAGCCGCAATACCTCAAGGCAGAGTCGGATATCACTGTCGAGGGACTCCTTCGGGATCTGTCGCATGACTTTGACTCCAGCTACTACCAGGCTGAGCTGATAAGGCCCATGGGCATTGAGAAGCTCTATGATCAGAACCTATCAAACCTGAGCGGAGGCGAGCTGCAGCGTGTGGCCATAATAGCCTGCCTCAGCCGCGAAGCCGATCTGTACCTGCTCGACGAGCCCTCTGCGCACCTGGATGTGGAGCAAAGGATGCTGGCTGCCAAGGTCATGCGCCGGTTCGCCGAGGCCACTGAGAGGGCGGTCATGGTGGTGGACCACGATATCTACACCATCGACCTGCTGTCTGAGAGGCTGATGGTCTTTGATGGGATTCCTGGAGTCAAAGGCATAGCCCATCCGCCCACCGATATGCGCGACGGAATGAACCGGTTCTTGTCCTCCATCGGCATCACCTTCCGCCGTGATGAGGATACGCACAGGCCAAGAGTCAATAAACCGGGCTCACGCCTGGACCGGACACAGCGCGATCTCGGGGAGTACTACTACTCTCTGGAGGCATAAGAATCCTTCAAGAGGCATCTCAGCCTATCACGACCGGTGCCTCCAGCAGCCAGGGTGGACGATAATATCTCATCCATGAACCCTGCAAGCACGTAGGCATAGACGGCATAAAAATCCTTTATGAACCTGCGTGCCTCTTCCTGGTCCCTGAAATGTCGCACCTCCATCCCGGAGCTTTGCTTTATCGCGCTGTCGGCAACGAAGCTTGACATCCCGCAGGAGCTCTTCGGGGGCTGCACCGCATCCACGTTGAAGGGTATCCCGCCAAGCTGCCGATAGACCGACAGGACAGCTGCCTCCCGATCGGCAGGCCAGTCCTCCAGAGAAGCCAAGACATCCTCATCAATGTCCTCAGGCCTTGCCATGATCTGGGCCTCGACGGTGTAAGGATAATCGCCGTCTTCTGATCGCACAACTTCGAAGACTATGCTGAAGGCCACAAGCCTGTCGCCCCAGCGGAATAGCCAGCGAGGATCCTCCCCGTAGAGCAGCCCAGGTTCAAGATCGATTAAATCGGCCATATATTCGTGAGACGTCTTCATCGCTCTTCTGCCTATCCCTGGTGATGATCTTTTCGTGAGGATCTCTTGAGGGTAGCGATTTCTCCGCATTCTATGTGACAAGCCAACTGATCACGTTGGCCTTTTCAAGAACGATGGCTCTTGCGTCGAGAGATTCGGCACAGATATGCCGCCTACCCGACCGCGTCATCTTTCATCCTGGGGACAAGTCCGCTTGCGTCGAGAGATCCGGCACAGATATGCCGCCCAAGCGAACTCGGAGAGGCGGGGCGGAGTTATATGATACCGTATCGAAGATCGATTCAACACTAATTTAATCAGTTGAATAAGACATACTGGGTTTCATCACGCAGTAGGACATGGTTTTAATGGGAAAGTCACTGGAGCATGGGGTAAATTTTGCCAAAAGGTTATATCCGACAAAGCGTCATAATTCTGCGCAGGATGGCCACCCCAGCCGAGGATACGATGAAAGCGGCCGCGATCTTGGTCCTGATATTTTTATTGTTCCTTCCGGTCTCCGACGGGGGTGAGGAGAACGACCTGTGGTTGCTGCTATCAAGCTATGAGGATATAGGCATCACAGTCGACGACCTGGCGTTCTTCCTGGCTACTCACGGATACGACGCCACGCCAAGTCGCGATTACGTGACCGTGAGGTTCCAGTCACAAAAGGAAGTCTACCTCACCCCGAACGGAGGAGCTGCCAGGCTGGCAGATTTTTGGATGGACCCGCCCGAAAAAGACGCGGGCCCCACCAAGGTGCTCCCCTCAAATGCGATCCAGCTGAACAGGACATACAGCAGGACCAAAGATAAGGAGTTCATCAATACGGCCAGCAGATACGTCATCTTTCCGGTGACTCCCCTGGGGATGTGCTATGACGGATCGCAGAAGCTGGATGAGATATACCGGAGCTTTGGATACAATGTGACCTACCTGTTCGATCCGGCTCAATACCAAAACCAGGGACATCTGTGGGTCGTTGTGGAAGATCCATCCGTCCCGAACACCTGGTTGGCAGTGGATAGCTACTACGGCATCGTGGAAGAGGAGGGATACTACAAGGCGCCTTACAGTTTCACAGATTTTAAATATCTTGATTCGGTAAACCCAGAATGGAGATTGATCTGACTGAGTATTGTGAAAGGATTGGAGAAATGGTGAGCAGCAAGTCCAGGATATCCGGAAAGGCAATAGGCCCAAACATACGATGGAAGCGGTCTAAACGAAATTCAGAAGCGGCGATTCCGATATCGAGCCAGAGAAATGATGCACTGCATTTCAGCCAGCCGAAGAGGTACAGATAGAATCGTCACTATGCCTGGCGTCGGCAAAAAGGGTGGACCGGTTCGGGCAGGATCTGATGATGGGCGAAAAAAGACCGGATGTGCAAGAGCAAAAAAGGAGACAATTCAGGCCTCCAGATACATGGGGTGTGATGAATAGATCATGAGCAGATCCGCTGATTCAAGTGAAGAGCCAACCAGATCGCCCAACTACGAGCTGCTCAGAGACCGGAGGAGACCTCTCTTCTGGAGCATGATTGTGTGCATCGCCCTGACATTGGCTGGCTGCGCCGCGAATCATGCGGTCCTGCCGGCCGACCGGCTGGACCTGACAGGATTTAACCTCTCAGGACAGAGCCTGATGGGAGCACATCTAAACCAATCAGACCTTTCCGGAGCGAATCTCACGGGGATTGACCTCAGAGGAGCTCATCTCAGATCCGCATGGCTGAAAGGAGCCAACCTCAGAAATGCAAACCTGTGCGGGGCAGATCTGAGCGGCGCAAACCTATGCAGTGCTGACCTGACCGGAGCAAACCTATCTTACGCCAGTGCATGCCAGATCATAGCCGAGGATGCCAAGCTCAATATGGTCGAGGGAGCTGGGGCGGATATGCGAGGCGCAAGGCTAAACGGCGCCAGCCTCTGCGGCTCGGACTTCAGCGGTGCGGATCTCGATCGAGCAGGCCTGATCGGAGCCAACCTGACCGGCTCCAATCTGACAGGATCAAATCTGACAGCATGCCGCCTCCAAGGTGCGTCTCTTCGAGATCTTGATGCTAGAGATGCAGATTTCTCCTACTCCAATCTGCATAAGAGCAATCTGACGTCTGCCGATTTTCTGGGGGCTGATCTGCGGGAGACAACCATAACCGGAGCCGACATCCGCGAGGCGACGCTGAGCGGAGCCAACCTGGACGGAGCCAACCTGGAAAGTGCCCTTCTCGAAGGAGCCGACCTTTCGGAATGCTCACTGCACCGTGCCCTGCTGCGAGGCTGTAGCCTCAGGGGAGCATCGCTTGAGAATTCAAACCTTACCGCCGCCAATATCATGGGGGCTGACCTCCGTGGTGCAGCCATCTCCGGTGTCGTGCTCTCGGAGGCCAGGGCCATGGAGAGCAGAATGGATGGAGCGATTCTGCATGGCGCAGATCTGTTTTTCGCAAACCTGACCAGGATCAACCTCACCGGAGCAGATCTGTCACAGACAAGGCTATCCTATGCTCTGCTCAATGAAGCTGATCTCTCAGGAGCCGACCTGACAGGGGCCGACCTCAGTTATGCAGGCCTCAGAGATGCTCAGCTCTCCGATGCCGACCTCACAGGAGCCCGGCTTTACAGAGCCGACCTATCCGGAGCTCAAATGCCCAGGGTACGTCTATTTAAGGCCAACATGCTGGCCTCAACCCTCAACTGGGCGAACCTGGAAGGGGCTCGCCTCTCACGCAGCCAGTTCTCCAGGGCTGAACTCTATTCCTGCCAGCTGGCAGGAGCTGACCTGTCAAGATCGGATTTCACCAAGTCGTACATGATCAGGTGCAACCTCACCGGTGCCGGGCTGAATGAAGCTGACCTATCCTATGCCGATCTCACCAATGCCGATCTCTCATTTGCCAACCTCAAAGGCTCACGTCTGGTAAGAACCGATCTCTCGCAGGCCGATCTGAGCATGGCAGATCTCACCGGAGCGTATCTGGATTCGACCAAATCCGTCGGAAATAATATGATGAGGGCCATTTTTGATGGCGCGACCATAAAGGGGGTCTATCTGCAGGATGTGGAGGCGCAGGAGGCCAGCTTTAAGAGTGCAAAGATCAGCAGGTTTGCCGTCGAGAACTGCAATTTCTCCAGGGCCAGCTTTGAGGGGGCGCAGCTCCAGGTGGCATTCCTGATGAACGTTGACCTCTCCTGGTCTGATCTGACAAGGATCGTCTACGACAACTCCACCCTGGCCGCACTGAAGTCCTGCCAGCTTCAAGGGGCCACGATGAGTGCGGGGCTGCGAAGTGCGCTTCAGAGCATCTGACATTGATGAGCTCATGATGAGAGAAAAAACGGTGAGCGAACGCGGGATTGAGATCGAGCCTCGGCTGTTGTATCAGCTGGTTCTGGTGGTGGCGGTTGTCCTGAATCCGGCAATGGCAGCGGATCTAAAGGACCGATCCGACCTGTGGGGAGCGGATCTGGCTGGAATAGATGCATCTGGTGCTCATCTGAACCAGTCAAAACTCTCAGGCCTGGACCTGGCAGGGATCGATCTCAGCTATTCGTATCTGCGATCTGCCTGGCTGACCGAAGCCGTCCTGACCGGTTCGAATCTGACCGGAGCGGATATGACTTCGGCATATCTGACCGGATCAGACATATCCGGATCGGATCTGGACAAAGCCCGCCTGACCCGGACAGTACTGGAGAAGGCCAACCTGACCAATGCCCGGGCCAGGGAGGCGGACTTCACCTGCGCAGTCCTCACCGATGCGGTGCTCACCCAAGCCGACCTGTCCGATTCTCGGCTCTATGGTGCAGAGCTGTACGGAGCTGATTTGAGCCGCATATTTCTCCCCCGGGGAAACTTCCTGGGCGCCCACATGGCCTTCGCCAACCTGAGCCAAGCATATCTGCGGTCCAGCCGTTTTACCAGGGCTGAGCTGTATATGACCGTCATGCGGGAAGCGGACCTGGAAGAGGCGGATTTCACCCGGGCCTTTCTCATGAGGGCAGACCTTCAGAATGCCAGCCTTGATGGGGCTGACCTTTCCTATGCGGATCTGACTGAGGCCGACCTCTCCGGATGCAGCCTGGTTGGGGCAAAGCTGCCTTACGCCGTATTCAACCGCGTGACTGCCAGGGAAGCGGACCTGTCAGGAGCCAGGCTGCAATACGCAAACCTGGTCGGCTGCAACCTGAGCGGCGCCATAATGCCCAGGATGGTCATCCAGGGTCCGGCCCTTCTGCGGGAGGTGGACCTGACCTCTGCAATCCTCAAGAATTCCAGGATGGAGCTGGTACTGCTGGATAACGTCAGCCTCAAAGGCGCTGATCTGCGAGAGGCCGACCTGACAATGGTCATGATGCGGGGGGTGGACCTCAGCGGAGCGAACCTGGAGAGGATCGTCTACGATGATTTTACGCTGCACAGCATCTCTGTGTCCATACTTGACGGAGCAAGATTTAGCAGCGATCTCCAGCAGGATCTGCAGGACCTGAAAAGGTGATGTGATTGGATGATACAGATCGAGATCGGGCCCTGACGGGCGTCTCGTTTTTGGTGGCGTGCCTGATGCTTGAGTGCTGCGCTCAATCAGCCACCTGGTCGGTTGGAGATGGAGGCGACTTTTCGAGGATATGCGCTGCTGTGGAAGCGGCTGGCATCGGCGACATCATAGAAATTCGCAGCGGCCAGTACCACGAGAGCGTGAACCTGACCAAGACGGTCATCTTGCAGGGTGTTGACAGCGGTCGTGGACGTCCCGTCATTATAGCTCCGATCGGGGAGGACGGACTATCAATATCCGTAGATGGGATCTGGATCAAGAACCTGGAAATCACCGGCGCCAGGGATTGGTCAAGGGCAGCCTTGAAGATATCATCCGACAACAATACAATTGAGGGCTGCATGCTCTCAGGCAGCTGTGTGGGCCTTCTGATGACCGGCTACAACAATACGCTGTCCTCAAACGGCATCTGCAGAAACGACCTCGGAGGAGCGGTCCTGCTGGGATCGGACGGCAACATCTTGTCCGAGAACAAGGTGTACGAGAACAACCATGCCGGCATTCTGCTGATAGATTCAAGCAACAACTCCCTGAAGGACAATAATGCCAGCCTCAACATGGGAATAGGGATAAAGATCTCGGGTGCGTCAGGAAACGCTATCATCGGCAACCTGGTTGATACAAACGACTATGGGATTGTGCTCTCAGATACCGCTGAGAACCTGGTGAGCAAGAACCTGGCAACGAACAACGATTATGGGATTTACCCATACAGGTCTGAGCATAACCGCGTGTCGGACAACCTGTGCACCAGGAACGATTATGCCATTTACCTCTACGAGTCGGATCAAAACACAATCGAAAACAATACTCTGGCAGCCAACGACGGATACGGGGCGATCCTGTACTACTGCCGCTCCAACGTCCTGGCCGCAAACGACGTCCGGCAAAACCAAGAAGGTGCGATCAAACTGCAGAGCTCCCATGCAAACACCCTACTTGGCAATGCGATATCACAAACTATAGACGGAACCGGCATATCCCTTCAGGAGTCCGATCAAAATAACGTATCATCCAATCGCATCGACCTCAGCTCGGAATGGGGAATGAGCATACTTGCCGGCAGCAATAACACCATCGCCGGCAACCTGCTGGAGGGAAATGGCATAGGCGGGATAGGGCTCACGCTGACTAAAGGAAACCTCCTTGCACAAAATAGCGTTGCAGATAGCCCAAACGCGCTCGTCCTGGACAACTCAAGCTTAAATGCCGTCCGAGAAAACCAGATACAAAGGATCTCCAGACAGGGAGCATACCTGCTTCGCTCTTCCGGTAACCAGCTTATGGGAAATGCCGTCAACAGATCGACACAGGCTATATACCTGAACGAATCCGACGGAAATAATCTGACGTCGAATAGCATACGGCAATGCGAAGTGGGGATCGGCCTTGCATCGTCTCATGAAAACCGGGTCTATTTCTGCACGATAGAACAGGGCAAGACGGGGCTGGTCCTAAATGGAGCCAGCCATAACAATATTACCGGCTGCCACATGCAGGTCTCGGACAATGGTATATCGCTTGTCAATTCCGCCCGCAACCGGATCCGCGCCAACCATGCCCACGCCAGTTCCACCGGAATCGGCCTTGAGAGGTCCTCCCAAAACAATGTAACTGAAAACCAGGTCGGCGGATCGATGTATGCGATTCGCCTGGACCTCTCAGCAGAGAATCTGCTCGCCATGAACAACCTAACCGAAAACACCTACGCGCTCTGCCTTGACGAGGGGATATACCCGGCTGAGTCGAGCGGGAACCGGATAGTATTGAACACATTTGCCGGCAACCTCTACCACGTCCAGAGCTTCATATCCAGCAACGTCTGGACGACCCCCGAGATGAATTATACCTATCGCGGCCGCCTCTTCTACGGCAGCCTGGGCAACTTCTGGGAGGACGATCGGCGAACTGACGGCAATGACGATGGGGTCTGCGACCACCCACATACCATGGGAGCAGAAGAAGACAGCTGCCCTCTTATTCAGCCGTTCCCGAACTACCGCTGGGAGGTATTGTATGATTAAGGGGATTGAAATACAGATGCGTCTGGCAGTGATGGCGGCGGTGATGCTCTCTTCGCCCGCCTCCACCGCACTTGCAGATACCTGGACGGTATGCCCAGATGGCTGTGACTTCGCCGGCATACAGGAAGCGGTGCAGTCCGCCTGCCCGGGAGACCGGGTGGAAGTGGAGGCAGGAGAGTACGAGGAAGCGGTGGTGATCGATAGATGCCTATCTCTGATTGCAGTCAATGGATCTGCCACCCTCATCCTGCCTGGCCAGGGATCTGCCGTTACCATAACTTCTCCCCAGGTGACCGTGCAGAACTTCTCTGCCCAGGGCTGTGGAGATATGGCCAGGGATGCCGCTATCAAGGTGCTCTCATCACAGTTCCTGATACAGGGCTGTCAGATACAGGGGAATTATGTTGGCATATATGTGATGGGAGGAGCAGACGGCACCATCCAGGAGAACCAGGTCCTGGAGAGCGGAGGAAGCGGGATCGTCCTGGAAGAGGCCTCGATGGTGAGGGTGATTCGAAATACCATCATGGGCTGCGGTGCTGCCGGGATTGAGCTGGAGGCGGCCACATCCTGCGCCGTGGAGGCAAATAACCTGTCAGAGAACCTGAGAGCCGGGGTCATGCTGCACGAGTCTGCCGAAAGCGCGCTTATCAACAACTCCGTTGACGGCAGCAGGATAGGGCTTGGCCTGGTGGGTGGGACGAACAACCTGGCAGGCGGAAACCAGGTAGCAGAATGTGAACTGGGGATAAGCCTTGAGAACGAGACCGCCGGGAATCTTGAGGGAAATCGTCTATACGATAACGAATACGGTATAAACCTGGACCGATGCGATAACGGCACAGCATCAGGAAATTATATGGATAGAAGCGAGGAGTACGGGATATATCTCAATGACTGCCACCAGATCGCTGTAGAAGGCAACATGGTGAATAGAAGCGGTGATGATGGGATCGGCCTGCTGAACTCCACAGACTGCACGCTGACCAGCAACGATATCGTCTGGAGCCGCTACGATGGAATTCGCTTCTACAATGCCCCCCACCACATTGTGCGCAATAACGTCTTGCGAGGAAATGGAGGTTACGGGATAAATATCGACCCGGGCAGCCAGGGGGTGCTCCTGGAAGGCAACCAGTTCGAGAACAATAGCCGAGGAGAGGTCCTGCTGGAGAGTGCCGAACCAAAGTGATGGTATGAAGGAATAGGGGAGCTACGTATTCTGGACAATGGCCCAGGACGACCTTGAACTGAAGATACGCCCGCTCAGAATAATAGCGCCTGATGACCAGCTAAAACACGGCAGGATATCCTGGCAGTCACCGATGACTAAGCCGATCCGGGTGCATGGGGAGACGCTCGTTTCATTTCACCAGGAACACAGGGTCTCCTGAAAAACCCCGGACTGCAGATCACGCGAAATGGAGATGCAGGACTGGTGGCTCATGCTTTTTCAAATGGCCGGGTTTGAGACCAGGGCCAAACGGTGGAAAGGGAGCAAAGCAGACTCAACCAAGGCCGTTTCGGTCAAGCATTTCCTGCAGGACGGAGACCATCGGTTGAAGAGCAGCCCTTCCCGAAGTCAGGTTACCGGAATAAAACACCGGCCTCGCTCTCGTCATGATTGAGGATATATTCTGCAGATCTCCCGCAAAGCTGGAATCGGACCGGATGATCACCGGGCGATAGTGTGAGTACTTATCGGCAAAGGCGCCGGAAGTTCTGTTGAGATCCTCGAAGGCGGCCACAGGATTCGTTGCTCCAGGATATGTGGCGTTCAACGCGCGGCTCAATTCCTGCTCCATAGATAAGACATCGTCCAGGAAAGCCTGCCTGGTCATCATGGAGCTGATAGCGCTTCCAACAACAAGGATCATCACGATGAGAAAGAGGGAAATCAGCATGGTCTGTCTCTGACCCCTGGTCTTCACACGCTCGCAAGTATTGACCTTGAACAAGCTGTACAGGCCGCAACTGGAGGTGGCAGCCTCTATGACCAGCAGCAGAGCCATCAGGTAGAGAAGGATCTGCCAGTCCATGGAGACCCAGTAGCGGCCTGCCACAAACAGCAAAGATGCGAGAAATGCCCTTGATATGCGGTCATAGGTCCCGACGTTCCTTTCTCGAGGGGTCACGGTGATGTTGTCGTGCCGTATGGTTTATGAGCCTATCGAGAGCCGATATGCCGATACAGAAAAGCAAGCATCATCAGGCAGCAGCCGGAGCATGAAGACCGCTGGAAAAAGCATGCGGCTTTCGACGCGAGCTGAGGGCAAATTATCAGGCAAAAAAAGAGAGAACCCTGGCAGCCTCATTCTCTTGAGAGGTAATCGTAGAGAAGAGCTGCGATCAGGGCTCCGGCCACCGGACCTATCACATAGATGTAATAGTGCCCCCACATCACCGCTCCGCCCAGGATGTGGTCTGCCAGATATGGGCCGAAGGTCCTGGCAGGGTTGAGCGATGCTCCGGAGATGTTTCCGATTGTAGTTATTATGCCGCCTACCGTCAGTCCAATAACAATGCCTGCCCATCCCGGAGGGGCCCTCTCGTCCACCGCAATCCCCATGATGACCAGCATCAAGAGAAAAGTGCCCACAAGCTCAGCCAGTATAGCCTGCACAGGGGTGATCCCCGGAAACGGTGCAGTAGCTCCCAGGCCACCTACCATCACAGCATCCATGCCGGCGGATGCCGCGAATAGGAGAGACCCCAGAGAGGCTCCGGCCAGCTGGGCCAGGATGTAAGGAGCCACCTCGGCAGCTGGAAATCGCCTGATCGCCCACAGGGCAATTGTGACAGCCGGATTTAGATGGGCGCCGGAGATCCTGCCGAGTGCGTATATGGAGGCAGCTATGGCTATGGCGAAGGCCATCCCTATGGCCAGCCAGTCGGCCAGACCGCCCAGAGCTCCGATTCCTATGTTGAACTGGTTTGGCGAGACGGCACCTCTGGAGATCATCAGGGTTACCGCAGCAGCCCCGGCTCCGAAGTAGACAAGGATGAATGTACCCACAAGCTCAGCCAGCGATCGTCTCATCAGTGACATAAAGCTCAATCCTCATGATAGACGCTGTAACAGGGCCGGCAAAGGATCCGGGGCAGCTTGCGTTTGAGCTTCCTGGAGGGGAAGGGATAGCCGCCCTCCCAGACCTCGACCTCCTCCCTTACCAGGTGATCCATGCAAACCCCCATTCCACATACTATGCATATGGCCACTGCATCGCTATCCCTCTTTTCCAGGGCACAGAGGTAGCATCTCATATCGAATCCCTTCTTTTAGATCCGATCAGACCGCCTCTTTGTACTGGCAGTAGGCGTGCCTGAAGTCCATCAGAGACGCAGCTGCGCAGTCCTTGCACGTCCTGGCCGGGGCAGCAGGTACCTCTTTGTGCAGAGCGATTATATTGGTCATCATCGTGGCTGTGACCGGCTCGCTGGTAAGCAGGCATGGATAATCAGCCAGCCTCATCAGCGCTGAGAACCTGACCGTGATAGCACAACCGGGGTAAGCATACCTCTGAGGGTTCATCAGCACCTGGTTTGCCTCAATTGGATCCAGGTCGACCGCAAATCCCGAGACCCTTGGCACCAGCTTGGTCTTCTGGCCGTTTCTGGCACGCATAGTCCGATCCATGATCTTCCAGCCCCGGTATATCATGTCCATGAAGTCGCAGTTGTGAAGCTCGGCTGCCGCGCTCCTGGTCGGGTAGAGCTGCACGAAGTTGTGGAACCTCTTGGTCAGGAGGTCCACGACCATGGGAGCGTTGAAGCCGTCCAGCTCCAATATGCGCTCAACAGTGCAAGCTGCGGCTCCTGTGGCCAGAGATAAGGGCTGGTACTCGTTCTTGAAGGAGCTGACAGCTCTGTTCAATGTGGACTGCATGACCTCGGTTGCTGCCTCGATGCAGGCCATTATCACGTCGTCCTTGCACATATTGAAGGTGGACTGGGATATGTGGTGGGAGATATCGCCCACGCAGTAGGCAGGAACTGTCACGATGTTCCCGTAATGCACGCCATCGTCCATGGCTGCTCTGACGACAGGGGCCATTCTGCGCTTGTACTCATGCATGTACTTCCTGACGTCAAATGAACTGTGACCTGCCTCGTCCATCAACCTGGCCTGGGCCTCTATCGGCTCCCTGTAGATGGCCTGGATCATCTCAACCTCCATCTCGCTGGCCTGAGAGAGGGTCTTTCCAGCCTCGATCTGCTTGGCAAAGACCTCTCCAAAGCCGTAGGAGGTATTCATCCCCCATGACTTGGCAGCCAGTATGGCCTGCTTGTGATGTGCGGGTATGTCCACGGTCTGCAGTATCCTGTTAACAATGTTGCTGGTGCTTCCTGGTATCAGGGCGAAGTCGACGACGCAGGTCGGGCCGTAGAAACCTCCATACCGTCTGGCCACTTCCAGACCGATGAGGGCCTCGGACCTGGGAATAGCGGCTACGAAATCGCTCAGGCTCTTCTTGAAGCCTGAGTCCTCCTCACCTAGGATTTCCAGAATCGGCGGCGTCTGATAGTGCTCTACGAATGGATCGTCCTCTGGGCGTACTGCCTTTGTGAGGGAACTCAGGGTCTCATAGTGGGCGTTCACGGATTTCACGTGCAGATCTATGACCGATTGAGCCTGGTTCTGGACTGCTTTCATCTTGTTTACGACATCCAGGTAGGCCTTGGTATCGCTTATCTGAAACGTCTGACCTCGCTTCTTCTTAACCGTCTCAACGTCTGCCCGCTGGGCCATCATGGCCTCGTCAATCATCTTCTGGTATAGCTCAGACATATCCATCACCTGGAACGGGGAATATCGGATTTTGCCAGGTTTTCGGAAAAACTATCGTCCTCTGACCCGGTGGATGCTGCTGACCTTGAGCTGATGATGACAGTAAACGCTTTGCCAACGAAGATGATAAAGCATATCTCAGTGGCAAGGACCGATTGCTGATAGCACTATATGCTAAAGCCGCGATCCATCAGATATCCCCGTAGCATTTAATGCTAACAAATTATTTAAGTATTTCGTCCATCTGGCATGAAAAAGCCATTTCTATATCTACATTTTGCAAATACTGAGATACATCTGGTCCCAAGTGCAGTATGAGCCGATCTGATTTGAGGATGAAAGAGGCCGGACCTTTATCGATCTCCATCTCAAAGACGCTATCGGAAACGCGATATAATCAAATCATATAGAAGGAGGCGGATCCAAGAGGCGGCCAGGTTCATGAATTCAATTAGCCGGCTGCTATCAGCAGCAAAGCCAGCACAATCAGCCTTACAAAGACGCTGATCCCCGTCGAGGTTAAGACCAGAGATAGCCCCAGCCTCATGCCGAATACCGAGGTGTAATTCGGCAGCAAGGACCTTAATGAGTATATGGGAAGCATGAATAGGCTGCCAAGCATCAGCACCATCAGGGCCTTGACCTCGGATATCTCCCCGCTTTGAATCATAGGCCCGAGCAGGGAAATGCCTGCCTTGGGGCTGGCCACGTAAATGGCCAGAGGCATAACGGTCTCTGGAGGGATGCAAAAGAGCTGTGCGATTGGGATGGCATCCATAGATTGGAGTATGCCTCGTCTGCTCAGGAAGAGGACCAATAGAGTCATGAAAAAGTAAAGGCCTGCGATCCTCAGAAAGATCCTGATCTGTCCCCTCAGGGACTTTCTTGCCGCCTCCAGTATGTCTTTACTCGAGTCGACCTCTAAAGCCTCCGAGGAGAAAGACTGGCTGCGGGGCAGGCAGGCTCTGCCCAGGATTACGACCAGAAATAGCTTTATCAGACCAGTTGAGATGGCGACGCAGGCATAAGCACCGCCTACGAATATTCCGAGGATGGGTATCACAAAGGCGAGCTGATAGGTGAACAGTTCCCGGAAATAGACTGGAACGCCGTTCATGAGTGCGCTCAAGAACGCCTGACGATCGCTCAGGTGCCCGTCGTCCCTCATCCTCGCTATCATGGTGTTTGCAGCCAGGGCAGATCCCAGGCTGATCACAAAGGATGTTGCAGAGATCGACGGCAGACGAGAAACCGAGGTCAGAGGGCGGGCCAGAAAGGATAACCTCTGAAACATTCCCATCTCGGACATCAGCCCGGTGATGAAGAGCATGACAAATACCGTTATCATGGTGGAGACGGTGGTGTTTAGCGCCTCAAGCAGGAGATCGATCATATCAATTCCTGGCAGCAATCTGACAGCTCTTTGCCATATCGGAGCCGTTTTGAGTTATCAATGATGAGATCTGCAAAGATCCGCTCGCCTCCAGATGCAGCGTTCTCAAAGATCGCATGGGCGATGCCGCTTTTGCCAGATGTCCCTTAAGAGGCCGTAGCATCAGCCAGATGCCGAATCGAAATGGGGAATCGCCCAAGATATGATCGATTCGCATGCGTTGATACGGTGCAGTGTGATCTCCCCAGCAGCGTGATAGGCCCAAGAGTATCTAAATAATCGTATTATTAAATCACCTTTTAGGATATACTTTGCCCATTTATTATCACTCAAATCAAAAGAGTTATTAGTAAGAAGCATAAATTTTATTGATTACTCATACTATATGAGATCTGCCCTCAGGATACATCGCAATCCAGGCGCGCGGCATCCATCGATGGGTCGCGATATGTGGTTTAGGGCGATTCAGTTGCGACTATCCCGGCACCTTTCGGCCGCATCGGCTGAGACACGACAAAAAAACCGCCTCCCGAGAAGAATTCAATAAAGTGATCTATATGAAAATTGTCTCCATAACATGGAGCAGCGAACTTCCCCTCTTGCTTGAGGGAGCCAAGGAGATGGCCATGGACATTTCTGCTTGGTCATATACCCAATTAAGCGATCAGGCAGACCTGAATAGATGCATCCAATCTCTCGAGAAAGCCCAGTTGATATTGCTTCACCCATCCAGCGATCCCTGCTGGGACCAGATAATCCCCGCGCTTGACCCCAAGATACCTGTAATATCATTTGGCAGAGACCCATCCCACTGGACGTTATCCAGCGTCCCCCTGGAGGTAACTTCCACAGTCAACAGGTATGTACTATTCGGCGGACCGGAGAACTACAAGAACATGCTAAAATACGCCTGCCAGAAGGCGCTGGGAATGGACCTCCAGGCAGAGCCGCCAGCCGAGCTGCTCTGGCACGGGCTGTACCATCCAGACTCTGCTGCACCGTTTGCCACACTGGAAGATTACAGGAAGTGGTACGGCCAGAGAGATCGCCCAACAGTTGGAATATTGTTCGGACGCAACTACTGGACCAGCGGCGACCTATCCATGATAGATTCCCTCATCCGGGAGATGGAGCACGAGTTCGATGTGCTTGCAGCATTCTGCTTCAGCATGGGTGATAGCGATCTTGGGGCCTGGTCCAGCGGAGAGGTGGCAGAGAGGATCTTCAAGGGCAAGGTCGATGCCGTAATCAACCTCCAGCCGGTCTTCCGGACACACGACCATGGGGATTGGATCCGGCTCTTAAAGGATCTGGATGTGCCAGTCTTCCATCCACTGGTAGCATACCATAAGACCCACGAGGAATGGATGAAAGACATCCACGGACTCTCGAGCAGCGAGGTGGGCTGGTCTGTGGCGATGCCCGAGCTTGCTGGGGTCATCGAGCCCATCATCATGGGGGTGACCGATAGGTCGGTGGACGATGGTGCATTGGTAGAGAGGCATTTGCCCATCCAGGAGAGGGCCTCTCGGATCCGCAGGCGGGTCTCTGCCTGGATCGCCTTAAAGCGCAAGCCGATCTCAGAGAGGCGCGTGGCATTCATCTTACACAATAATCCCTGCGTCTCGGTTGAGGCATCTGTGGGCGGAGGCGCACACCTGGATACCCTGGAGAGCGTGGCCCGCATAATGGAACGCATGGCCAGGGCCGGCTACACACTGGAAGATCCGCCCAAAGACGGCAAAGAGCTGATCGGGACCATAATGAACCGAAAGGCCGTATCCGAGTTCCGGTGGACTTCCATTGAGGAGATCGTAAGCAAAGGCGGAGCTATCGCTTATTTGAGCGTGGACGAATACAGGCAGTGGTTTGACAGGCTCTCTTCCGAAGTACGGAGCCGTCTGTGCGACGCCTGGGGAAGTCCTCCCGGCGAGGAGAAGGACGGGATTCCTGCGGCCATGGTCTATCAGGGGAAGATTGTGATCACTGGAGTGCGATATGGCAATGCCCTTGTCTGCGCTCAGCCGAAACGGGGCTGTGCCGGATCGCGCTGTGACGGCCAGGTCTGCAAGATACTGCACGATCCAGAGGTCCCGCCCACCCATCAGTACCTTGCCACCTACAGGTACATAGAGAAGTGCTTCGGCGCCGATGTGATAGTTCATGTTGGAACGCACGGAAACCTGGAGTTTCTGCCTGGAAAGTCCGTAGGCCTCTCAAGAGACTGCTATCCCGACATCGCCATCGGCGATATGCCTCATCTTTACATCTACAATTCGGATAATCCACCTGAAGGGACCATTGCCAAGCGGCGCAGCTATGCTGCCCTGGTCGATCATATGCAGACGTTGATGACCGACTCCGATCTTTACGGCGAGCTGAAGGACCTCGAGGATAAGATCGCCGAGTACAACCGTGCAAAGGTCTCCGAAGGAGGACGGGCCCACGTCCTGGAACATCTGATTCTCGAGCTCCTGGAGAAGAGCAATCTTGCAGATGAGATGCAGCTTGAGAAGTTGATTGCATCAGGTGGGGACTTTGAGGATATTGTGGAGAGGGCCCACGACAAAATCTCGCAGCTTTACAACACCCAGATCCCAGATGGGATGCACGTATTCGGCGGTCTGCCTGAGGGGAAGAGGCGTCAGGATATGGTCGGGTCCATACTGAGGCAGGAGGCGAGAAAGGCTGCCGCCAAGCTGCTTGGAAAAGAGGTCACCACCAGGATAGAAGACCTGCGGGAGCTGGATCAACTCTGCAAGGAGATAGTCTTTGCCATATTGCAGCAAAGAGACCTTGAAGAGAAAGGGGAGAATGGCTCAGATAAGCTCATGGCCGTCCTGAACGCCCGGGGATTGGAGGCAAACGGAGAGCTTTCCGCACTTAGGCTTCGGGTGCATGAGCTTTGCTGGCGTATGGATGAGTCAAAGGAGATCGAGAGCCTCATGCACGGCTTTTCGGGAGGTTTCATCGAGCCTGGACCGTCAGGCCTGATAAGCAAGGGAAAGATCGATGTTCTGCCAACCGGACGAAACTTCTTCACCCTAGATCCGTCAGCAGTACCCACAGAGGCTGCCTGGGAGGTCGGCAGAAAGCTTGCAGACCGCCTGATAGAGAAGCACCATGCTGAGCACGGGCGATTTCCTGAGAACGTCGCTATGTTCTGGATGGCTGGTGATGTGATGTACGCCGACGGAGAGCAGATGGCCCAGATGTTCAGCCTCATCGGCGTTAGGCCCGTCTGGAGATCAGGCCGCCTGCAGGGATACCGGATAGTACCTCTGCAGGAGCTTGGCAGGCCCCGGATCGATCTGACCGTCAGGGTCAGCGGCATCATCAGGGACTGCTTCTACAACTGCATCGAGACGTTGGATCAGGCCATGAAGGAGGTCGCGGATCTGGATGAGCCGCCAGAGATGAACTATCTGAGAAAACACGATTCTGAGAACGGGCCTGCTCATCGCATCTTCGCCAGCCGGCCTGGAACTTACGGCAACGGTGTCAACCTGGCAGTCTATGCCTCTGCATGGAAGAAAGAGAAGGACCTCTCAGACGTCTTCATCTTCTGGAATGGATATGCCTACGGAAAAGGATTCTTCGGGGAGCAGGCCCAGGATCAGATGATCAGGCAGCTCAGATCCGTGGACATCACATTCAACAAGACCACGACGGATGAGAAAGATCTCTTCGGATGCTGCTGCTACTTCGGCAATCACGGAGGGCTTACCATGGCTGCCAGGGAGGTCTCCGGAAGGGATGTGGAGGCATACTACGGGGATACCAGGGATCCAGATCACGTGGAGGTGCGCGACCTTGCAGACGAGGTTCGACGCGTCGTACGATCCAAGCTGCTAAATCCCAAATGGATAGAGGGCATGAAGAGGCACGGATACAAGGGCGCTGGCGACATCTCAAAGCGCGTTGGCAGGGTATACGGCTGGGAGGCGACGACTCAGGAGGTGGACGACTGGATATTCGACGACATCGCAAAGACGTTCATAATGGATGAGGAGATGCGCAGGTTCTTCGAGGAAAACAATCCATGGGCAATGGAGGAGATGGGCCGCAGGCTTCTGGAGGCCGAGCAGAGGGGGCTTTGGAAGGCCGATCCTCGGGTCCTGGATGCGCTCAAGTCCCTGTACCTGGAGATCGAGGGATGGATGGAGGAGCGCATGGGCGACGTCGGAGGAGAGTTTCAGGGAGGAACGATAGATGTCCTGAACATGGACGACGTTGCTGCCTGGAAGGAAAAGATGGCAAAGGTGCTTGAAGACCATAAATGAGGATATTTGCAGTTTCTGTTTGGCTAACCTCGATATATTATGATGCAGCACCAAAGAGCTTGGGCTCATGAAATCGACGCCCTGGAAAAATAGTCGAGTCGCCTCGGATGGCTGAAATGGCCGCACGGATGATTCTTTTGCCATCTGGCATACCAATAGAAGATGGCAGGGAGACATAAATGAAGGCACTGGCAAATTGCAGCTGCGTATCACGCCATTTGATCCCCGGAAATTTTGCCAGATCGAAGGAGATTCGGACCTGGCTACGTCCATAAATGCAGGGATACGATTGGGAAAATTGCAATACATTAATATCAGAATACGCTGCAAATTAAATGGAGGTGTTTTATGTCCCCAAAACCGGCGTTGATTGCGGCGGGCGTGGTGCTGGCAATAATAGGGATATCAGCAGCAGACGTCCCCGATCTGGTAGGAACATGGACAGGTACCTTCGAGGGGTACCAAAATGGAATGGGCTACGTGGCCAGAAATGAGACCGGGATCATGATCTTGACGATCTCCGAGCAGACCGGTCGGCTCTTCACCGGCAACTTAAGCCTGAATGTCAGCTCAATTCCAGAAGACCTGGGCACGAGGGCAGAAGGGTTCTCAGGAATAATCGCCCTGGATAATAAGACGCTCTACATAGCGGAATACGATAAGGGGTACGACATAGGCACGATTATATCCAATGACACGATCGAATTGAATTACCTTGAAGATGGAGAAAACGGTTGCGCGCTCATCGACACATTCCAAAGGGTCAGGTAGAGCCGATCGTCTATTGGATTTCTTTTGGCGTAGTCCTTTTTTTTAGGACGAACTCAGGGCTAATCCCCGCCAATTCATTGGCGGGATACAGCCCATATCTACG
>MVQI01000020.1 GCA_002067795.1 Methanosaeta sp. PtaB.Bin039 | reverse complement strand
CGCGACGAGAATGCGGCTATCAACATTCTGAGATTGGGGATGCAATCTCTTCGCAAACGCGATAGAAGCCCCTCCATTTAGGGTGGGGAGCATTCACCCCCATTCGAGATAGATATAATCGGTTCCACGAACGCGATGCCTGGCCTTTCATCCTCAGCCAGGCCATCTTGGCGCGCCCCCAGGCAAATATGATGAGTTCCATCCCAAAGGGATTTATCATATAAAGCGGATCATATTTAATCATGAATGCGAGGATCGAACATATCGTCGTTCTGTCAATTCTCCTGGCCGGCTGTGCCTGCCTCGCAGGTGCGTCTTCTTACGTAAAGGTGATCGAAGTTCCAGATGTGGATATATCCCCTGGGCAAAACGTCAGCTTCCCCGTGATCCTCCAGAACATAGGAGCTGACTATACCTATGCCAGGCTGATCTTCCGTGGACTGCCCGAAGGAATCACGGTTCAAAACAATACCAAGTCCAGGTTCATCTATCAGGGCGGCAAGGTGACATATCAGCTATTCCTTGTGGCCGAGGATGTGGCAGCCGGAGAGTACAACGCCGAGATCGGGGTGGCAGCAAAGGGCTCTCCATCCAACTACCGGCCATTCCTAATACGGGTATCCGCCCGCTCCACAGATATCGCCCCACCTCAGCAAGCCACGCCTCCATCACAGGCGGCCGAAGAAGAGTCGCCCCTTCCCCAGCCTGCCTCTGCTGTACCGTCTCCAGAGACAAAGACAACCCCAGGACCGGGATTTTGGCTGGCGGCCGCTGCTATGCTGCTGGCAAGACCCAGGGCTTAGAGACTGTCGGAGAGCTGCCAGCCCAGCCTTTCCTTTATTATCAGGTAGCTCATCTCCGGCGGTATGGCCCCCACCTCGGTGCAGATCACATCGATGTAATGATGGGGGGTCACATCGAAAGCCGGGTTTCTTATCCGCACAGACCTAAGCTCCCTATATGCCGGATAGACCTCTTCTGGGCCCCTCTCCTCGATTACCACAGGCGCCCCTGCCAGGGTCTCAGGGCTGAACTTGTAGGTCTCGGCAGCCACCATGAAAGGCGTCCTGGCCTCGTGGGCGGATAAGGCGATCTGTGAGGTGCCGATCTTGTTGACCAGCGAGCCGCTGGCTGTTATGACGTCTGCACCAACCACCACCAGGTCCACCTCGTTCATCACCGTCCGCACCGCCGAGTCCACGATCATCTGGGCATCGATACCGAGATCATCCAGCCGCTTGATGGTGAGATGGCCCTGGTAGCGCGGCCGGGACTCGGTGGCTATGACATGTATTCCTTTTCCTTCGAGGTGGGCCTTCTCTATCACCGATAGGGCTGCACTGGAGTTGCAGTGAGTTAGAATGCAGTCGCCGCTTTGCACCCGACGGCTCCCGATCTCCCCGATCCTGCCCACGGCTTGAAGCGAACTCTCGACAAATTCGTCAGCGTTCTTTGCCACAGCCGCCCTGGCCACACCAAGATCCGACTCCTTGTGGCGGACCACCATGCGAACAGCATTTCCCAGCGAGACCGCGGTTGGGCGGGTATGAAGCAGCATCTCCCCGGCCTCTGCCATCCTGGAGTTGAACTCCTCAATGCTTGAGGCAGGCACGACAAGCGCGAACTCCTTCAAGGCCAAGGCAGCTTGCCTCGCTATCAGCCCAGCTCCTCGGATCTGCATGGTCCGGATCTTCTCGGCAGTCGTCTCTATCGACATCCCAATTTGGCCCCTTTCAAACGGCATCCGTCAATCCCTGGTCTAGGCCAGCTTCTTGGCCAGGTGAGCTACACGCTGGCCGGTTTTCCGGCAGGCCAGCAGGGCCTCTTCATCCGGTTCGCCCACGCCTATGGGTCCGTAGTGGCCCCCCACCTCCATCGGATCGCCAACGACGATCATGGAGTGGATCAGCATGGCCTGCAGTATGGAGAGGATTGTGGTCTGGCTGCCTCCGCCGACGCTGGCCGCCGAGGTGAATGCCGCGCCCACCCTGTTCTCCAGCTGGCCTCTCACTTCGGACGACGAATCGAAGAGCCTCTTTACCTCAGCCGCCATCTGCCCATAATAGGTTGGCGAGCCGATGATTATGCCGTCTGACCCCAGCAGGTCGTCAAGCCCCGTCTCCTCAACCCTCTTCACCGTCACCTCTGCTCCACCAGACCTTGCGCCTTCTGCTACGGATTTGGCCATCTTCTCAGTGTTCCCGGTTCGGGAATAATAGATAACCAGAACTCTCGTCAATATTACCCCAACCTTCTCTTAAGGGGGCCGATCCTCGAGGGATCAAGCTGCCCAGCATCATATTCTCGCTTCTTCTACTTAACCGTCTCTTCCTGGAGCATGTGGTCTGGATCATGTGGCTGTTCCGCAGAGAGATCTCCTGCATGCGCCAGCCGTCCGGATCGGCGCCATGAGGAATTTCGCTGCAAGTTTTGTGCGCGCCCTCAATTTCCCGGTTGAAGGCCGGAGTACATCAGGGAGCCACACTCAGTGTGATCACATCTCCCTGCCTGGCCCTGGCGACGGCGTCAAGTCCTTCCACGATGCTTCCGAGATGGTTCACTGCGGAGATCGGCTGGCTATCTCCGAAGAATATGCAGAAGGCTGGACCTGGAGACCAATATGAGACGTCGCCTCTCTGCGCGGAGATGCTGGGATTTTCGTCTTCGCAGGCAAACGGCAGCGAAAAATAAATTTCCTCCTGCCATCTCTCGGCTGGAGTTGAGATGGGCAGGACCCGCAATAGGGCCTGGGCCAGGCCGGGATTTCTGTCGTCGAGCTGAAATGCAGCTCTGCCACGTCCCTCTATATCGACGGATATGAGAGTCATGATGGTATGGCCGTAAATCCCTGGATATATCTCTTCCTCGCCACTGAGGCGCAAAAAAACGCATCTTCCGATCGGCAGTCACAAATCGGCGCTCTTTTTTCGCGCCCCACCCCAGGCGTTGGTCGCCGCAGCTGGATTACTTTCGCCCCGCGCCGGTTAGGTACTCATAACCGGTTATCACTATTACTATCTTGACCGCCTGTCTCATCCCTTCTTGCTACTCCCTGGACGGGCGGCCCATCCCCTATTCTGATCGAATCGAGAGACATCTATAATTTCCTCAGTCCAATGGACGCCCGAATAAGACATCAGAAGCCCAATCAGCTATCGCAACCTTGCAAGGGCATCGATATAGAAATGGCCGTCATCCATATAAGATGGGCAGGACCTTCGAGCTGCCAAGGAACTTTAGGAAGACCACAGATGAACCAGGAGACCACTCAACTGACAAGATTCACAGCGATCTTCTTTACAGCTGCGATCCTTATTGCACCTGGGGTAATGGCACTGACAGCCTCCATGGGCGGGGTGAGTTCCCAGGGGCAGATCCAATCCACAAACACCTTCAGCCTTGCCACGGGATCGGAGATACAGGGCAGCACCGTTATCGGTTTTGCCGGAGAGCTTTCACTCTCCGATAGCATCAGAGGCTCAGGTACTGGGCCCATGGCCAAGAGCGTCTCCACCGGCACCCCAGGCAAGACCTTTGCCTCCGCCTACGCCTATCTGGATGGGGCAGACTCATGGAGCTGGAACTACCGCCTTGGAACATGCCGATGCTACGTGGGAATCTCGGAGAGCCTGAGCGCCACCAACGGGGCAGGACTCTTTGCCGGCGGCCTCTCCTACAATACCAGAGGGGACTTTGCGGCCGCCCAGATAATGTCTGAGGCCTTCAAATCCCTGGCCTACTCAAATACCATGATCACCAACAGCCGCGGTGCCCTGGCCACCCAGTCCATGAGCAATGCCGTTGGCAGCTTCAAGCTGATCAACTGGGCAGATTGGGTCGGAAACGTGGATGAGATCAGGGATCCAAAGCTCTTCGACGATCCTGCCGCCAGGAAGTTCGGACCTGTCGGCGAGCCATCGACTCAGCATGCCATGGCCAGCGCAGTCGTCAAGAGCTCCTCTTCGTCTGCCAGCTACATCAGCTATGCCGATAGCTACTACGGCGGTGCCAGGGTCAGACAGAGCCTATCTTCAGGCGGCCTGGCAAGCCTGAGCCTCGACAGCCTGGCCAAATGGGGGCAGCTCTTCACCAAGCTTTCGATGGCAGCTGAAGATACCGGCAGTATCAGATACAGTAGCTCCATGAACGCCCGCAGCAGCTCATCATCCGGCCAGCAATCCGTTGCGGTGAAGGCCGGTGTTTTGGCAGGCTCCAGCGCCCTTGCAGGAGTCGGACCGCTATCTGGACTGCTTTACGAGTCCAAGGCCAGCGCTATGGCATCCGATCCGGCCGGTGCTGCCAGCTACACATCAACCGATCGGGCATCCGCACGGGGCACCCTGGCAATGGTGGAGCAGCGTCTGACCGCTACAGGTCAGGAGGTAAGCCGTGAGGCTTCCTCCGTCGTGCGGCCAGACCAGGGATATCGGGCCAATGTCCGGGATCTCCTGGGAGGGCCTGGCTATGCGGAAAAGTCCCGTTTGAGCGGGTCTTCCAGGGTTTCGGCATCTCTCAGGAGCGCTCTGAACAGCGGCTCCTGGAGCAGCTATACCCCTGGCGGGGGTGAGGAGCGTTCTGTCGTTCGCGGTGTTGAGACGCCACTGGACGCCTCCTTAAAGCTGATCGGTCAGACCAGGTACTCGTATGCCGCGAGGTCCACCTCAACCCAGCTAAAAGCCTGAGACGACCGGGACCTTCGGTTGTCTTCACCTATTTTTCTCGTGCGGAGAACTTCAGAGCCACCGAGTTCAGGCAGTATCGCTCGTAAGTGGGAGGCGGACCGTCCTCGAACACATGGCCCAAATGAGCATTGCAGCGGGCGCAGAGAACCTCGGTGCGGCTCATGAGGAGACTGTCGTCCTGCTGGCGACAGATGTTGCTTTCGCATACCGGTGCCCAGAAGCTGGGCCAGCCTGTTCCGGAATCGTACTTGGATCGTGAGTCGAACAGGTCGGTTTCGCAGCATATGCAGCTGTATATGCCGTCCCCATGAAAGTCGTAATACTTGCCGGAAAAAGCCATCTCTGTACCCTTCTTCCTGGCCACACGATATTGATCCGGGGTCAGCATCTCCCTCCACGCCTCGTCCGAGCGCACCACTCTCTCCACCTTCTCCGAGCTGCCGGATCTGGCCGAACAGATTGTTATCGTATCTGCTAAAGGCTGCCGATCTGGTCCAATCCCCCGATCCGGCCTGCCGGTATGGCAGGCGTGTGATTTATCCTCGTCCATAATAAGGCATCTACGACGCCATCGTATTCAATTCTGTCCCGGTTTTGGAGTGTCTTCGACCTTATCTGCCAGGAATGTGTCTGTCTGCCAGGGCATATACTATCCGACAGAGGTAAATCCCCATGACCTTCACAGAGGCACATGCCAGTTGTCAGCCAGATCGACATAGCCCCCACCATCTCCCGTCTCCTGGACGTTGCATTGCCCCGGACCGACGGACAGCCCCTGGAGGAACTTGGATCCTGGAGCTGCGAGCAGGTTGTGCTTTCGATTGTGGACAGCCTTGGATTTCGTCTCTACAGATATCTTGAAAAGGATCTGAAACACCTGCCCAGTCTGGCAGCCGCCGGCCAAGTGTTTTCTGCCGTCTCCGTCTCCAGCCATACGTCTCCGGCCATCGCCTCGATATTGAGCGGTCTTCTCCCCGAGCATCACGGCATCCGCGATACCGAGGACGCCAGACGATCCCCTATCCAGAGCATCCCGGCCCTGGCAAGCTCAGCCGGGATAAGGACCGGCGTGATAATGGAGAAGGGCGGCGCTGAGGTCTATTGCGGGCTTGTCGAATACATTGGAGCCGTCCCCCGAATCCTTCCTCCTGCCGAGTTCGACAGGCAGTCCGGCCGCCTTGCTGCTGAGGCCCTGGCCGCACACTGCAGGCTGGTGGTCGCCTACTTCATAGGACTGGATAAGGCTGCCCACGACGGCCAGGACCAGCACGGGTTCCGTCAGGCTGCGATGACGATCGACCGCTCCTTCGGCCAGATCCTGGCGGCTGCACCTGCCAAGACCGCATTTCTGGTTGTCGGAGACCATCCTGTCCATGCCGGATCACTTGCAAGCGGCGCCGATCCTCGCTGCGTGGCTCTGCTGGCAGGATGCCTTTAGGATCTGGAGATCTGGCACCAACTACATTACTCAGGCATACTTCTTTTGAGCGGCAGTTACGAGGCGTCCGGCCAGGATCGAAATAGCATCAAGGGCACGGGCTTATTAGAGCGAGAGCATCTCTATCAGGGCGTTTAGCCGGGAGAGGACCTCCCTGCCTTTGTCTGTGGTAAAATAGTGACTTCGGCAGTCTACGGTCTCCACTCTGATCAGGCCGGCCCGGATCAGGTTGTCCATATGTGACTCAAACGCGCGGAAATTGAGGTTGCATTCGTAGACGATCTGGGTCTTTCCGGCTCCGTTGCTGCAAGCGTCAAGGATATGGACATAGATCTTCTTTGTATATCTATTGGAGACCATAAAGTCAGTAATTGGTTTACGATATCTAACTACTTAAGAGTTGTTATTAATTGATAAACTATGCCCAGGGTATCAATAAAACCATAGAAACGGCATCAAGTAGAGAAACGGCATTTTTGTAATGCCAGATGGCCGAAGAAAACGTACTTGCCTCTTGCCAGCATATTCTTGAGATAAACCGTGCCTAATGGACCGATACATTTATTTTATCTTATTTCCATTATCATTAGTCAAGGGGGTAGTATGAGAAAGATCCGGACACTGTTGATACTGGCGTTGCTGGCCGGGGTAACAGCACTGGCCACCGGGGTGATCGGGGGCAGCGATTACCTGAGAGGCGTCAGTTCGGAATCGATCTTCGGGGGCATACAGTGGTCCCTGGACAGAGGAGCGCAAGGTCTTACATACCTGAACCGGTATCTGGCCGATAACCTCTCAGACGAGGTGGTCCAGGCCAACCAGGCACTGATGGACCTTGGAGCTAAAGCTTATCTTGCAGCCAAGAAGATGGTAGCCCAGGGAGAATCCGTTGTTAGAAAGGCACTGCAGCGCGACCTGATCTCCGGACTGGCCCTCCCGTCATGGCCTTCCTGGTCGGCTCCCACCTGGACCGACGTGGCATGGCCCCATCTGGGCTGGCCGAAGATCGGAAACCCATTGGATACCCTTAACAACAAGAGTCCCTTTGAGATGGGGGGCAAGACCAGTCCCTGACGGCAATTTGCGTCCTTGCAGGAAAACGGCAGCCACCGTTGGCGCCGCAGCCAGCCGTCAGGCCGAATAGTCGGACCCTGCCTGATTTGGGCACAGCCCTCTGAAAAAGGCGTCATTCTTTTCAGAGGTGACTGTCGCGTCTCTTGGCTATTGTCTGAGGCGGTGCTGGCTTTTCGCCTCACGCCACGCCCTTGCACAGCTCGCCCCTGGCCAGATCCTCCAAAAAGAAGTCCTCCCGGCTGCGCAATCCAAGGGTCAGCAACAGCTTTCTTCTGGCATAAAACGGCGCCAGACGGATGGCCTCCCTGGCAAACCACCTCGGGTAGAGCCGTTTCACTTTGTTGTATCGAAGCCACTCTAGATCGTAATATTTGGCATTCATCTCCCATGTGACGTACTGGACCTCCCTGGCAGTCAGGTGACGTGTATTCATGTTGGCGTGCATGCCATCATAGAGGCGGAAGTCGTCGTTGACCACCAGCCCCATCTCCTTCAGCTCCTCTCGCATGGGGGTTTTGGGATAAGGGGTATTGATGTAAAATATGGGGAAGTCCACCTTCAGACGGCGCGCCAGATGGAAGTTCTCCCAGATGTCTGCTGCATCGTCGTCGGGATTGCCTCCGATAAGGCCGGTCGAGACTATGATATCGTTATCATGGAGGTAGGTGACAGCTCTTTCGGCCTGGTCTGACATGCGCCCCTTGCCCAGGAACTGAAGATTGCGCTTGTTGACGCTTTCCACTCCCAGGAACACACCGTCGAATCCTGCCCGCCCCATCTTCTCCACAAGCTGCCGGCTGGAGGCAATCCCCGAGGCAGAGGCCTGGGTCTTGTAGCGGAGGTGGTCCAGCCCGGCCTCGATTATGGCATCGCAGAGACGCTCCAGCCGCTTTACGTCGAGGGTTATGTTATCGTCCGGAAAGAATATGGACCGAGCTCCATGCGCCTCTGCATCCCCGATATCCTCTATGACCCGCACGATATCGAACTTTCGGAAAGTCCTTCCGTACATCCCGTTTATCGAGCAGAACTTGCATCCCTGGGTACATCCGCGGCTGGTCTCCACGCAGTCGATCTCCAGATCGAAGCTGTAAAAACCCCGTTTGATGAGGCGAGCCTCCCGGTTTGGCATCTCTATTTGTGAGGGTTCCAGCAGTGGCCTGGACGGATTGTGTTTCATGCCCTCAGCAGTGCGATACGATAGCCCGGCAATGTCGTCGAGCGGCCTGCCCTTTACCAGGGCCTCGACCAGTTCCCTGAAGGTGGCCTCCCCCTCCCCTCTCACGATGAAGTCTATCTTGTCCAGGTCTGGACCTTCGCCGATCTCCCTGTAGAATAGAGTCGGGTGGTATCCGCCAAAGACCGTCTGAGCACCGGCGCTCTTCGCCATCTCAGCCAGCTCCAGGGCAAAGCTGTATTGAAAGGACATGGCGGTCAGGCCCACAATGTCATACTTCCCAACCAGCCTGCCAGCATACTCCTTTGGATCAGCCAGGCCGTGTATGTCGGCAACATGAACCTGGCACAGGTCATCCACCGAGGCGGCAAGGGAAGATAGGCCCAGGTTTGGCACCCGGGCTATTCTGTCGAAGTCCGGCTGCACAACCGGGGATGACAACAGGAGGACATTCATCGAGACATCCATCCAGAGATTCTCATCGGGTAGCCTTAAGAGCCCGGCTGGCTCCCTTCAGACCAGAAGCCTTGGCTCCTTGGGGTAGAAATCGAAGCGGTTGGCCCTTCTGATATAAGAGGCGACCTCTCTTAGACCAGCCATCCCGGCGTAGCGGTAGGCGTTATGCCATACGCGATAAGAGGTTCGAAGGGGAGCGCTCCATGGATAGACTGTCTTGAGCGACCAGTCCAGAAGGTCGTCCATCTCTTGTGGTTGGATATGGGGATGGTTCCAGACCAGATGCTTTCCATCGTAATGATGGTAATCGTGATCGAAGATCCCGTATCTGTCCTTTATCTCCGTCCAGATCGGGGTTTGAGGAAGCGGGGTAAGTACGCATATCTGGGTGATATCCAGCTTCAGGTCTGCGAGCCTTTTGATGTCCTCCTTCACCGAGGATACCGTGTCCTCCTCAAAGCCGATCATGTAGTAGCCCACTATGCCCATGCCGTTCCTCTGGAGCAGCTTTACGGTATCCACGATCTCCTCAGCGCCCTCCTTCTTCTTTATGCTGTCCAGGGTCTGCTGGTGAAGCGTCTCTATGCCGATGGCAGCTCCGGCAAATCCGCTCACCATCCTGCGCGCCGATCCATCCCTTCTGGAGACCCTGCGGCGCATCTGTGCCCACTCGTCTATCTTGTCACGCAGGAAATCGGCCCGCGCCATGCAGCCCCATACCATATCGTAATCGTCAAGTATCTCCACCACCCGTTCGGCCTGGCGGCGGTTGGCTCCGAAGTTCTCATCCTCTATCAGGACCACGTTGATATCGTTCTTCTTGTAGTAGGCCACAACACGCTCTATGCTCTCAAGTGGCAGGGTGCTGGGCCTTGGTGCAAAGCAGGGGGTCTGGCAGAACTTGCAGCCGACTCCGCATCCCCGTGTTGTGAACAGGATGCCGTAGATGTTCAGCTTTATCCCAAAAGGGGTGTTCAGGTATTCGATAAGAGGCGGATGGACTATCTTTTCCACCTGGCGGCCGAAGTAGGGGGCGAGCTGCTGCTCGGAATATCCGACGAAGACCCTGTCGAACCGTCCCTGGATCTCCGGGGTCAGCGCCCCATAATTTCCGGCCCAGATCTCCGGTATGCCCCTGGCCCTGGCAGCCTCCACCATCTCCAGCGCCTCATGAGTCTCGCTCAGGTAGAATGAGAGGCCCAGCACATCCCATCCCTCCTCCAGCTTTCGCAGATATTCCTCCCATGTGGGGAACTCAAGTATCTCCAGCTCCGGGATATTCTGCTTTAAGAAGCGCAGCCCGAAAGACTGTATCCGCGGCCAGTAGAACCGAAACCACCGTGAGCGGGAATTGGCACCGATATAATCGTAGGGGGTGTCCCGATTCTTGTAAACCGTGGCAAAGAGTACCCTAGAGGACATGATTTGGCCTTCTCCTCAGCATCTCTTTAAGCTTACGATGCTTTGGAGAGATCTGAAAAATCTGCGGTGCGAAAAATTGCACGCGCTATGAAGGGCTATGCGGGGATGGGATCATGCCCTGTCGGAATTCAAGAGTGGCTTTTTTACGAGGACCGTTGGCCGCTGCGCTGATCCCGCACGGTCTTGTCTTTGCGAAATCCGACATGGTCTCTTGGATTAGCCCGTCTCCTTTGGCCTGGCAGTTCTGATGAGCTCCTGGTAGGCCTCTTTGGCCATGTCGGATACATCGAGGCCCAGCTCCCTGGCCACCAGCAACGCAACCACGTCCACCTCGACAAGCCTTTGAAGGGCGTCTTGGCGCTCGTTGATCAGTGAGATGACCTCCTTTCGGCTCATGCCGGTTTTCGAGGTGATCATCTTGACCGCCCTCTCAAAGATGGCCTCCTCGGCTGCCGGCTTGAAGCCAACCGGGATCTCGGCCTCGCTTGCCTCCTTTGAGGCGTGGACCATCTCCCCCTGCACGCTCACAAGCCCCTCCCTCTCAGCTTCTGCCAGCAGCGCGCGTACCTTGTCAGGCGGCCCCCATTTGAGGTCAAGCGAGAGGGCTAAGATGAAGTCGCTGATCTTCAGTGCGCTCTTTCCCCGCTTCTTGAAAGGCAGGGCCACCAGGCTAGCTCTTTCCCGATCCAGGACTGCCACCACCAGCTAAAGACCGCCCCTGCATTATGTTCTGTAGTAGATATAGCTAATGCCGGCAGGCCGCAAGGAAGGAGACGCGAAAAAAATCGATCCTGCGTTCCGGAGATGTGCCGACCTTGCCTTCCCTTGGCACAGATGGCCAAAAGAAGTCGGCTTTCCGTGCTGCACGCTCTCCTCCAGAAATCTCGCCTGATCGGTCAGATCGCAGTCACCCCGGTTGCCTGGATATATACCTGAACGCCGAAGGAGTTGTTGGGAACAAATACTCCCAGGTCATTGCAGTAGAGGTCAAGCTCAACCTCTCCTTGCATCCTGCTCTGCTCCAAATCGTTATTTATCAGCCTGCCGTCATAGAATACCCCAAGATATCCCCAGCTGGTGCCCGGATCGGTGTCCCATATATACGGCTGGACTGCCTGATCGCCGGCCTCATTGGATTCGTACAGGCTCACCCTTGTCACAACAACCTCCTGCGAAAGGCGCAGCTTCAGCCGGAAGTGCCCATCAACCGTTCCATCCGGCACCCCGTCATCCCCCACCAGGTCGCCATCCGATCCAATCCACCTGAAATCCTGGATGAGCGATGCGGCAGAGGCATCCTGAGCTACGAAGCCCGTGGACATCGCATCCTCCATCTGATCATAAGCTCCAGCTGTACCAAAAAGACATAGAAGCGCCAAGCATATCGATCCAATCCGATCCGATTTCATCCCTTAACCTCCACGTTCTTGCGAATCTATCTTCCTCATAATGTCATTACAGTATTATCTTCTTTGCCCTTCTGCCAAAATCTTTCACTGCCCTTCCGCAGAGGACGATTGGATCTGCGGTCTTGCTGGACCCGGTGATACGTATCCCGGGGTCTGCTGCGATCTTCGGATCGTGCCGCAGGCTTCGGATTTCCTGGTTTGCCTGAGGATATCGCCGATTCGTCTTGTGTTTGGTCTGAGGCTCGCACCTGTTTTGGGACTGACTCTGGGGGGGGCCATCATGCCTGCACTGCGGTCCCTTCAATCGATCTTGGCAAATAGAACCCGCGGCAAAGCACATCTTATCCAAAAAAGGTCAATGTTCCAGCAGGAATCGATGAAAGTATTTACTGAAGTATTTACTGAGGAGACTGGCCGATAAAACCTATCGACGATGGTTCTGTGGGCAGCGGTCAGGCGAAAAACGGTTCGGATGCCGGCGGATGGCTCATTCGACTAAAAGGAGTGCATGGGCTGCAAGTGATGGCAACAGCCGTTTCACTGCTTCCAGGTTGCGGCAACCGGCAGTCCCATGATGGTATCGACGGGTCGTCGGCGTCAGGATATTTTCCCGACCGCCTGAAGGCTATCCAGGGCCTCTTTCAGGTTGCGCTGGATCGAGAAAAGGTTGCATAGTCCGGAGATCTCCAGGACGTTTCTGACCATCAGTTGAGGAGCTGCCAGCCTCATATGCCCGTTTTGCCTCCCAAGCCTCTTGAGACCTGCAAGCAGCACGCGCAGCCCCGAGCTGCTGATATAGGCGGTCTCTTCGAGATCTATAACGATCATGGAGCTGACATCTATCGCTTTGTTGAGCCGGGCTTCCAGCTCGCCGACCGAGGTGAGATCTATCCTGCCCGATATCGAGATCACCGTCACGTCTCCCAAGATGCTCTCCCTGATATCCATGGTACCATTGCTCCAATATCGACGCCCTGAAATTCCTGATGTGCGCGCAAAACCGCCGGGCAAACGCTGTCCCTCAACAATGGCGGCCATTCTATTTCCATGTAATCCTTAACGGGGCAGGTCGATTCAGCTCGTTTATCTCACTCAAGGGTTACTGCAGTTCTCTGCATCATTTGGCTTGAAGCATGCCATTGCTTCAGCCTCGCTGCTGTAAATGGGAAATATCTTCTCAAGTCCTGTTATCCGAAACACGTCCTGGACAAAGGGCTGCAGGGAGATCAAGGCCATCTTGCCCCGCCTCTCCCTGTGCCTCTTCAAGGAGGCCAGAAGGACCCTCAGCCCCACGCTGCTTATGTAGTCGACCCCAGCCAGATCTATGAGCATCTTCTCCCGTTTGTCCTCAATCACCTGGTCCAGCCTGGACTCGACATCCTTTGAGTTGGCAGTGTCCATCCTGCCCTCGATAGACACTATATAGACGTCACCGATCGCCTTCTCCCTTATTTCCATCCGGCATCACCTCGACACTGAATAATCTCTGGTCATGCGGGCGTCTCTCCCTCGCTTCTGAAATAGCCCAACATCTGCCTCGTGCAATTCCTGCCATCGGCGATATCGACTTGGGCTCAATCCCTCCTCTTGGTCAGGGTGAGCCGGTTCTTGCCGCCTGCAAAATCGTATCGGAGATCGTCGGTCATCGATTTCATCATGAGAATTCCAAGCCCGCCTATGGGGCGCTCATCCAGATTCTGGACCAGGTTAGGCTTATCGAACTTGGTGGGATCGAAGGGCGGAGCATCGTCCTCGATCGTTATCTGCAAAGCATCCTCTTCCAGATAAAGTCCGATGGATATGATTCCAGGCTCATGGCGGTAACCGTGATGTATTATGTTCACGCATGCCTCTTCAACGCTTACCTGCATATCCAGGATCTTCTCTCTGGCAAATCCGCCATCCGACATCATCCGTTCTATCTGGTCCATTAGCGCTGGAATCTGCTGCTCGTCGGCGGCAATCTGAAGCTTCAGGTGACCTCCAATAGGGTCCAGGGCCTTTACTGCCACCATGGTGATATCATCATGTTGCTCTCTGCTCCCGCTGAAGGCGGATATGTCTGCCAGGATATCATCGATTATCTGCTGGGCGCTCTTCGTGCAGGACCTCCTGACCACCTCGATCAACCTATCGGTCCCATACATCCGACCATCGGCATCCATGGTCTCAGTGACGCCGTCGGTGTAGAACAGCGCGACATCCCCGCTGCAAAATCTAAGGAGGCGCTCCCTGTATAAAGCGCCCTCCATCGCTCCCAGGGCAACATCGGACGACGACTCCTCTTCAAGAGAGCGGCCATTAGATCTGAAGACGAGCGGTGGCGGATGGCCGGCGTTGCCATATCGGAAGCTCTGGTCCCGGCCGTCAAGCACGCCGTATATGAGTGTGACGAACATGCCCTCCGGAGCTTCGGCGGCGATCATCTTGTTGGTGCTCTTAAGGACCTCGGTCAGATTCGGCTGATTTGTGGCATTTGCACGGACAATGGTCCTGGACAGCGCCATGAAGAGCGCAGCCGAGATGCTCTTTCCGGCAACATCCGCTATGACCAGGCTGCATCTTCCATCCGGCTGCATGATGAAGTCGTAGAAGTCCCCACCCACCTCCATGGCAGGCCTGGTGATGGAAGCCAGCTGAAATCCCGGCACATCCGGATCCCTGTCCGGAATGAAGCTCTGCTGGATCAGGGCGGCGACATGAAGCTCGGCCCGATTGAGGTCGAGCTGCTTCTCCATAGTTCTGCTCTCGGTTATGTCCCTGATGGATTCGATGGCCCCTATGATCTTGCCTGAGGAATCGTAAAGGGCGGTAGCTTTTCCAAGGAGGTAAGATCCCTTGGGCCCAAATGTGGGTATAAAGACCTCGCCAGTAACCGCTGTGCCCTCCCGCTGAAACCTTATGTACTCCCCCTCCATATCCTGGTAAGATCTCAATACCATATCGATGAGTATTGGCCTTCTCATCCCATAGAACGGCAGCGAGTGTTCATAGTTTCTCTTGCCCAGCATATACTTGGATTCGACGCCTGTCAAGGCTTCCATAGCCCTGTTCCAAAACGTGATACGGCCGTCGAGGTCGATTGCCACTATGGCGTCGGGCAAGAAGCTGATAAGGTCTGACATCAGCTGCCGGGATTCCTTAAGGTCCTGTTCAGCCTGCTTGCGCTCATTAACGTTCCTGTGTGTGCCCTGTATGTAGACCATCTTGCCGTTTGCGTCCAGTACCGGATTTGCCGTCGTCTCTACCCAGACCAGTGATCCGTCCCTTATGCGAACCCGATACTCGAGTCTCAACGGCGTCTTACGGGCGATGAGCTCTGCTAGAGAATCCACGTTATATTTTATATCCTCTGGGTAGATTATGTCCAATGGCGACTTGCCGATCAACTCCTCCGGGCTGTATCCAGTCTGATTTAGCATTGATGGTGATATATATAAATAGCGCATATTCATGTCGTGGAGGGTAACCACATCGTTGGTATTCTCTGAGACCAGACGGTATCGTTCCTCGCTTTGTCGCAGCGCTTCTTCGGATTGCTTGAGCTGGGTGATGTCCCTTCCCACGGATTGAATCTCAGCCAGCTGCGCAGAACCGTCGAATATAGCATGACTGGTCCACTGGATCCACTTTATTCCCTTTGGACTGCTCAGCTTCGTCTCAAATACCACGGTGGGATTTTCCAGGCTCAGAGCTGCAACGGCAGTCTCTACGGTATTCAGATTCTCCGGGGGGATCAGGTCGTCTATCTTCTGGCCGATGATATTATCCCTATGCGTGGAAAGGTACTCGCAGAATACATCGTTGGCGAAGTTTATGGTTCCGTCAGCCAGATTTCTGATGATCAGGTCCGACTGCTCTTCCACCACGGCTTTATATCGTTTCTCGCTCTCGCTTAAGTCCTCATGGGCTTTTTGCAGGGCCTCAATCATGGAGTTGATGGAGATGGCCAGATGTGACAGCTCGTCGCGTCCCTTGACTGCCAGCCGGGATGTCAAGTTCTGGCTCTCTGCTATGCTGGCGACCCCTGAGGTGATGAAGGCCAGCATCGAGAGCACGGTTCTGTCGAGGTATATCAAGGTCAGGGCAAGAAAGGCAAATCCAGCCACGGAGAACAGGATAATGAAGTTCGTCAGGCTGCTCATGCCCTGCCGATAGATATTACGTGGCGTATCGACGCGAAGGACCAGGAGTGGATTGCCGTATATATTATTCAGGATGGAGTAACCGCCGATACGATCCTGGCTGAGCAGCTGTACCTGCATGAGACGTCCTTCCAAAAGATCAGGCAGGATCTTCAGAAAATCCGTGGGCATTCGCCCTGTGTCGCTTATGGCATACACTGTCAGGTTCAGCTGGGTGATCTGAGATAGCCTTGAGATCTCCCTGCTGTCCAAATAGCGTCCTACAACCACCCTCCCTGAAGATGTGTGAGCCTCCTGGTTCTCGACTATAGGGACGGCAACGATCAGCATCGGTGTTCCAGAGAGGATTATCATCCCCGAAGAGGAACTCCGCTTGTCGAGGCATCCCGGACAAAATCCGTAAAGGATCAGCTGGGCAGGAAGGTCTTCGGGGAGATTTCGAGCCTCGCCGCTTGCATCCAGGTACCTATGGTAGACCTCCTGGCCATAGGAGTTCATGAACAAGAGCAGGTCGATATCCACGTTGCGAAGGCTCTCGTTGCTGATGGCTTCGTTCAAGTATTTGACGGCAGCAGGAGAAGGACTGTCGCCCTCCATCAGGGAGATCGTGTCGTTTCTGGAAGCCCAGAACCTGGCCAGCGCTCTTAAGCTTGAGAGGTCTGCCTCAAAAGCGTTGAGGGCTTTTTCCACATCCTGCTTGGCTACGTTCTCCTCCAAGTTGGAGTAGCTGATCATCAATTCGATCTGCGCTGCTGTATATAAGATCACTATCAGAAGAAATAGCGAGATTCCAACCACGATCAGGGTCTTCTCGCGCAGATTCATATCATGGCCCCGTCCCCAAGACACTGGGTGGACTTAGCCGAGTCGCTACTTTTGATCCTTGATGATCATAAACCTGCTGTTCTATCCTGCAACTGTCCGCAGGAGGATCCATATTTCATAAGATGCATTCAAGGCTATTAAAGATAATCATTAAATATGAATCTGACCTGATTGTGGGTGTATCGTATCCACGGCACGATTTTTCGGCAGTTGGTGGTCATGATAGAGTCAGGCGTCCTTCAGCAGGTCCCCGGAACGCAAGGGGTGGAGATATTCCCATTCATAAGGAAAATCGACCTGATGTCCTCAAACTCATACATACTCTCTGCAGAGAAGCAGATCGCCTGGATAGATCCAGGGGCCCTGGACGAGCAGATCGATTCGATGGCCCGCGTTGTTATTGGCATGCTTGAGGACAGGCCGAGGCCGGTGGTGGTCTACCTGACTCATGCCCATATGGATCACTGCCAGGGCATTGGGCGCCTGCGGAACAATCGTGATCTTTGGCCGGTCATTCTGGCTGCCCAGGAGGCAGGAGCCCTTGCCCTGGAAGCGGCAGATCCGGACCTGACACTTTGCCGACTCCTGGGCAGGAAGATGGACCGCATCTCGGTCGATATCCGGCTCTTATGTTCCGGGGATATGTGCAGAGATGTGCGAAGAGATCTGTCGCTGGGCAAATTTGTGTATTCCTGTCAATACAGGTCGGTGAAGGTCCCTTATGGTCCGACCCTGGATTACCAGACTATCCCCCTCAACGGCCACGATCTCCTGGAGATCTACTCAACTCCCGGCCACAGCCCCGATAGCATATGCCTGAGGGCAGGGCGGCTGCTCTTTACCGGAGACCTGTTCTTCGCGCCCAACTCTGGCATGGCAGGGGCCTATGGTTGGAGCCAGTCGGAGCTGCTGAAGACCATACATAGAGTGCTTTGGATCCTTGAGAGGAAGAACATCCTCCTCTGCTGCTCCGGTCACGGCCGGACGGTAAATGCCGACACCGCCTGGAATACACTACGATCCATGTACCAGGACGTAAAGTCCCTGCAGGGACTGGAGGAGATTACTCTGGCCTGGGCGAGGAGCACGTCAGCCTACGCCCAGGACATGATGGTCGAGTTGGAGCGGCTCTTATCAATAATCCTGGGAAGGCTGCTATACGTATCTCACGTGCTGGAAGAACTGGAGGAGGGCGGGGAAGCAGATCGTCTTCGCTCAATTATGGACCTTGAGGCTATCGAGGAGTTGTTCATCGAATTTCAGAGATTCGCTCTGGAGCTAAAGGGTGGCCATAGGATCGACCTCGATCTGGTTCACAAGGCCGGCCAGATCATCGCCAAACTGGAGCAGGTCCTGGGCAGCAGGGAGCTTGGCTCGGTTCTGGACAGCTCGCTTTTGATGCGGGCTGGCAGGATATTCAACGACTACTCGATCGTATATCGGGGCTTCAAGCCAAACTATTACGCTACCGATGTTGATATAAACGGCGTCCTGGCAGGCGTGCTCGAACAGATTGGATTTAAACCATATGAGGATGGGGAGATCATTCAGGCCGATAGCTATGAGGACTTTTTGTATGCTCTTCGCACAAGGATAGCTCACATCGACGTGCTTGACGGGGCAGACATCGAACTGGAGTCGGGTCCGGAACTACCGTTCGTTCGCATGGACGTGGAACGCTTCAGCGAATCGCTGATCGACCTGCTGGAGCGGTTCTGCGTGTCAGGAGCCAGGAAGATCATGGTCGTCCCTTCCATGGTCTCGGGCTGGGTCTCGATTCGAATAGTCGCCTTAGATATCGGATGCAGGGCGCCTTTGGACCCCCAGGCGATGAGATTTCTGGAGAGGGCATTTTCCAGTTGTGGCGGAATCATACAGGAATATGCATCTGAAACTGGTTGTGGGGTCCAGATCGACTTTCTTCCATGCAAGTCTTTCTAGACAAGTCTTTCTTGCTATTCCTTTCTTGGGCGACCTTATCGTAACGAAAGACTATTATGGTTTAAGGTCTTATGAACATAGTTACAGAGGTGGTTGCCTTGAAGAAGCTGGTCTCTCTGATTCTTCTGTTTGCGTTAATCCTTGCTTCTATAGGATGTATATCCGCTCCGCGCACGGAGAATGTTCCTGACAGGATCAATACCCTGCGTATCGGTTACCAGCCTACGACACATCATGTGGCAGAGATGGTTGCAACAGAGATGGGATGGTGGAAGGAGGATCTAAAACAATTTGGGATAACCGAGATAAAGGAATTCGGATTTCCAACAGGAGGCCCTCAGTTGAAAGCCATGGAGGCCGGGGATCTCGATATTGCCTATCTCTGCAGCAGTCCCTTTATACTGCCTGTATCCAAGGGGCTGGATGCAAAGATCGTTGTCGCAGTCAATACAAACGGCTCGAGCCTGGTCTTGCGGCCCGACATCGCGTATGATGGGCCGGCGTCTTTGAAAGGCCTTCACATAGGTACGTTTCCGCCAGGCACCGCCCAGGACACCCTTCTGAAGAAGTGGCTGGCCAGCAACGGGGTGAATATCTCTGATGTGAACATAACCGCCATGGGGCCTGGGGATGCCGTGGCCTTTATGATCGAAGGCAAGGGTGACGGCGTATTTCTGCCTCATCCTGCCCCAGCGATAATAGAGATGTCCAAAAAGGGCAGGACGGTCATAACGTCGGGAGAGATGTGGCCAAACCACGCCTGCTGCGGCATCGGGGTGAGCGGCAGATTGATCAGGGATTATCCGGAGCTGGTCACCCAGATAATAAAGACGCATATCAATGCCACCGAGTATGCGAATGCCCATCCTGATGAGGCGGCCCGCATATACTCCAACCACACCGGTCAGGACCTTGCCATGGTGGAGCACTCGATCCAGACCTGGGATGGGGCATGGCTGACCGACCCCCATCTCCTGATAAACGATACGCTGGAGTTCTCCAAGTTCCAGTACCAGATTCAGTACACACAAAAGGAGGTTACAGAGCAGGAGCTCTTCGATACCAGCTTCTACGACAAACTGTACCAACTATAGCCTCAGAGCCGGATGGCTTCACGAAGGAAACTGGCCTGGCCAGAGCTGGACCATGTAATTTGGCAGCTCTGGCGGCCTTGAAGCCAAATTCAGGAGGGCTCAATTTGATCATTGACTATTTGATTATGCGTCAAGAGCCGTCTTCTATGAGTTCTCACGAGTCCAGGATTTCTGGCAAGATCCACGGACTGGACGATATACTCCAGGGACATTATGGATTTTTAGGGCGTCCTGGCTGCAATCCTCAGTGCTGAGCTGAAATGGTACCGGATCGGATTGTTCGCATCTTCAGGCATAGTCTCGGTCAACGGCTATGGAGATTCGAGCCTGAGCTATCGAATCATCGAATGTGAATCATCGAATGTAGTGGCCAGACGTGCTTTCTGTCCTGATACCGAACGGGTGGCAGTGGTTCATGACAACAGCGTACATGGCTGCAAACTCCCTGTAGCTGAAGCCTTGGCTTGCCATCTCCACCAGGCATTTCAGCCTGTCGTCGTAACAAGGCTGGTGGTAGGCTGTCCCAATAAGCCTGTCCACGTCTCTGAGCCTCAGCACCACCCCTAACGTCGGACCTGAGATGCTCTTCTCGGCCTCCTGCGGCTCCATGGATCGCCATGGCCCTATGTACTTCCAGCCGCAGTACTCCACTCTGAGCTGGAGGCTTGAGCAAAGGTCCACTATCTCCTCTATATTGCTGATCTTGCCAAGAAACCGGCGGTGAAGGTCCTTCTTCTTGATGAGCCTCCACTGCAGCTTGTGCCCACGCGTGTAGATCTGCCCGTCATCGTCCAGGCTGACCAGTTCGCACTGCCCTGGGCCATGCTGTTCGCTTTCGTCATCCGGGCCAAGCGATGAGATCTTCAGAGACCTATTATCATCGATGTACAGCGACTTCTTGGCTGCTGGGCTGATGGGCTGGATGAAGTAGCGCCCAGACAGAGCATCGTAATTCAGCCAGCTGTGATGAAACCCAATCCTGTATATGCGGGGGAGATGCGCCCTGGTGTCCGCCTCGTCGACATCGCCTCTACCTGCTGTCGCTTCCGATCGGCCATCTGATCCCATCTCTCACACCTCATGATTGTCAGAATGCCTCACCGCGGGCTCTCTTGTACTAAACGAGAACTCTTATGGCGCATCTGGACCGTTTATCCGCCCAAGACGATCTTTTTCAGATGGACTTTTCCCAGCCCTGTCCGAAGTCGATCAAAGGCCTCACCTCGGTCACATCGAACCAGGCAAGAACCTTGATCATATCTGCAGCCTGTTCGCCGATGATACTTCCCACCTGGCTCTTGTATGCGTCCAACTGTTGCCCCGATGTTACATGCTCCCTCATCTTGAGATAGACCCGGACACCCTTCCATTCCATGATTTTGGCGCCCTCTTCCATTATCATGAAAACGGCATTCGGGTTTTCGAGGAGGTTGGCAAATGTGCGCCCGTTGGCGAGCGCCACCATGACCGTTCTCTCGTCGATCATCTGAGGAGAACCGTAGACGGCACAGTCCACCCGGCCATCCTTGCTCGATGTGCTTATCACGCCCAGCCTGGGCTGCCTATTGAAATACTCCATCAGTCTTTGGGCCATATCTGGATCACCTCATCCCGCCTATCATGCGACGATCAGGCGGAGAATGCCTTGAATCTTGAAATGCGGGGCGTGAAATAGTCGCAGGTCCATGCACCCCGATAATTCACGTCAGCAGCTCAGAAGATAAGGGTTTTGGAGATGACGCGTATCTCCTTTGCAGGATTCCTCCCTCCATCCAGCAGAAATCGCGGCTATTAGTCCACATGAATCTGCTTTTCTCTCGACGTCTTGGGTTTTATCCCAGCTCTGTCACAAATAAAGCTGCAAGTCGAGCATGCCCAGATACCGGCAACAATCGTAATGTCGCGGAATCGACCACAGCATGGCCTTCCGGCCAGTTTGAGACAGGGATTTGCAGCTGGACTCAAAAGGGGCTTTGTGTCCGGGGCACCTGGCCCCGGAGACCTGCTCGATCGTCGTGCTTTTCTAGAGGACGACAGCCTGCACCGGTTACATCCTCTTGAGGTAGCCAACAACAAACAAGAGCACGACTGCACCGGCTGTGGCGGTCACCAGCGATCCCACCGTCCCATGCGACGATAGCCCCAGAATCCCAAAGATCAGGCCGCCAACAGCTGCCCCAACCACGCCCACCAGCAGGTTGCCGATGAGGCCGAATCCCCTTCCCCTCATAAGCTTTCCGGCCAGCCAGCCGGCCAGTACGCCTATGATCAACCAGCCTATGAACTCAAACATGACTCATCCTCCATCTTTCAGTTGGGTTTTACTGAGCAAAGAGCGTTTCTGATCCGTCTCGACTCCTGAACAGACAATAGCCGGTGCAGATAAGGCGGTCTGGCACGGCCATTTCAGCGGCGAACCTGGGGCTGCTTGCAGAAGTGCTTGCGCTGCTGACTTCCACCTGGAAGAATGAAATCCCTTCATCAATCTCGAAGTCCTCTCTACCCCACACCGTTAAGCAGACCCCACAATTTAGTCCGTATGCCTTTATCGCGCCTCAATTTCAGTCCGCATGGGGATCTAAAATGAGAATTCTATGTTCTAAAAATAATTATATTTAATTGCGAATGAGGTAAAACTATTTCAATTAAGAAAGCGAATATACATTAATAGGATTCATACGGGGATTCAATCGATTAAGGTCATAGCCTGATCCGATCAGGGGATTATTGAGACCTCAAGGAACTCGCTGGTTCCTGGATCATGCTTCCTGGAAACGTTATGCCAATTTTTTGTGGCGGTTGGGGCGATGGTAGAGGGGATGGATAGATCTGACCATTCGGAGATACGCAGAAAAGCACATGCATGGTACGATCGAAGGGCCAAAGATACAGGGAGCCGACGCTAAACGCGAAGGACACAAACGGAATGTGCCTGCCAAGCCACGATCTGACCATGGAGAGCATGGAGTGGGCAGAGATGGCACAGCTCCCGAGACTCGCCCATCAAGACATCGGGGCCACAGGACAGAGGACTTCAAGAGAAGGTTCGTAATATCGATTGTTCTGACCGTACCTATCCTGGCCCTATCTCCTTTCATCCAGGATCTGGTTGGGATCGACGTCCGGTTTTCGGGATCCATATATGCCCTGTTCCTCCTCTCGACCCTGATCTACTTCTACGGCGGCTACCCATTCCTCAAGGGCTTCTTCGATGAGCTGAAATACAACAACATAGGGATGATGACCCTCATTGCCGTTGCCATTAGCGCGGCTTACTTCTACAGCTCTGCAGTCGCCCTGGGCCTGAAAGGCGAGATATTCTTCTGGGAGCTTGCCACCCTGATCGACATCATGCTGCTTGGCCACTGGATCGAGATGCGATCGGTTCTCGGTGCCGGCCGTGCGCTGGAGGAGCTCGTCAAGATCATGCCCTCCGAAGCGCACCTGATCAGGCATGGGGATATGGTGGAGGTCAGAGTCGAGAGCTTGCAGCACGGAGACCTGGTCCTGGTCAAGCCAGGCGAAAAGGTGCCAATCGACGGAGTGGTGATCGAGGGAAAGACGAATGTCAACGAATCCATGCTTACAGGCGAATCGAATCCCGTGGCCAAGAAACCAGGAGACGGGGTCATAGGAGGCTCCATCAACGGCGATGGATCGATATCGGTTGAGGTGCAGAAGACAGGCTCCATGACCTACCTTGCGCAGGTCATAGAGCTGGTGAGAGCAGCACAGCAGAGCAAATCGAAATCCCAGGATCTGGCAGACAGGGCGGCCAGAATACTGACATTCATATCTCTCGGCGTTGGGGCCTTCACCCTCGCTGCCTGGATTCTCGCTGGACAGGGATCAGCTTTCGCCGTTGAGAGGGCGGTCACCGTCATGGTCATCTCCTGCCCCCACGCCCTGGGCCTCGCAGTGCCGCTTGTCGTGGCGGTCTCGACATCCCTTGCGGCGGGGTCAGGGCTTCTCATAAGGGACAGGCAGGCTTTTGAGACGGCAAGGAACATCCAGGCAGTGGTCTTCGATAAGACTGGAACCCTGACAGAAGGCAGGTTCGGCGTCACCGATATAGTTCCCATTGCCGAAGTCGGCGAGCAGGAGATCTTGAGATTAGCCGCATCCCTGGAGGCAAACTCTGAGCATCCCATAGCCAGGGGAATATCAGTCAAGTCGAAGGAGCATGGGCTTGATGTCTTGCCTGTGCAGGACTTCAAGGCCATCTCCGGCAAAGGAGTGGAAGGCCTTGTGGGGGAAAGGAGGTTGCTGGTGACAAGCCCCGGATATCTGCGGGAGAAGGGCATCGATATAGATAATCCGCTCATAGATAAGATCGCTGAGCAGGGAAAGACCGTCGTCTTTCTGCTCTCGGACGAAAAGCCTGTTGGTGCCATTGCTCTTGCAGATATCATCAGAAAGGAGTCGCTGGAAGCAATTGAAATGCTGAAGTCGATGAATATCAAATGCATGATGCTCACCGGGGATAACAGGTTCGTTGCATCATGGGTGGCAGGGGAGCTGGGCCTGGACGATTTCTTCTCAGAGGTGCTGCCCCACGAGAAGGCCGCATCCATAAAGAAGGTCCAGAGCCAATACGTGGTCGCTATGGTGGGAGACGGGATCAATGATGCACCGGCTCTGGTGCAGGCCGACGTGGGCATTGCAATCGGGGCTGGCACCGATGTGGCAGTTGAGTCGGCGGATATTGTTCTTGTCAGAAATGACCCAAGAGACGTGGCGTATCTGATCGGCCTCTCGAAGAAGACTTACGCCAAGATGTTCCAGAACCTTATCTGGGCCACGGGCTACAACGCCTTTGCCATCCCACTTGCTGCCGGAGCGCTCTTCGCTTACGGCATCCTCCTCAGTCCTGCCGCAGGAGCGATGCTCATGAGCGCCAGCACCGTGATAGTAGCTGTAAATGCAAGGCTTCTAAGGATGTGATTATTGGCCAAAAGAATCGTGAAGGGTTGGCGCAAGGTGACCTCCTCAAGACTTCATTGACCTGCAATGGTGGAGCAAGTCGTGATGCGATTATGAAACCGCGCCGAGGAAGAAGCATACCGACATCAGGGGCGGATCCGAAATATCCAGAAAGACGAATCCCGGACGGGAAATGCCGGATATAATAGCAGGTCTGGCGTTGCTCCTTGTCATCAGCGGCATTGCTGCGATCTATCATCAGAGCTGGACAGTCCACGCAATCGTAGCCGTAATCGCCCTAGCGCTTGCAATCTATGCATCAGCAACCGGCGCTATGCTTAAGGGAAGGATAAAAGGGAGCTCAACAGATGTCTTCTGGCTCCACAGGAGAATCGGCGTATCCCTTGGAGCATTCGTATTGGGATCGATCATCTACGGTATTTGGATCAGGTTGCAGCATGCAGATCCCATATTATCGTCGGTACACGGAAGGCTGGGCTTGATCATACTTATCGGGATGGTCCTTCAGATTGTGCCAAGCCTTGTCAAGAAAGATCGTACCGCATATAGAGGGCTGCACATGGTGCTGGGGTATCTCCTGCCCGCAATCCTGGTAATCGATTCTGCCTGGGGCCTGCACATCGGGGTGCTGTCTGAGACGAAATACCTGGTCCTGGCGCATTCGATCTCTGGAGGACTGGCAGCTCTGGCCTTCGTCTGGATCATTCTGGAAACTATGTATCCAACGGAGATGGGACTTGGCCGCGCCAGAATCGCCAGCTTCGCGGCTTCCCTCCTCGTTATAGCAGGCTGCTGGATCGCCGGAGGCTACAACTACCTGACTGACTACGGTTCGAATGTGAAGCCTGCGATCCTGGCCGGGGGATATCCATGGGCGCATCAGATCCTGATGGAGGCTAAGGAGCATGTCTTCATATTCCTGCCGATCATAGCCCTTTCACTATCTCTCACCATCTATTATCTGGATGACGATCGTTTCGCTGGCGATCGGAGGTACCGGCGCGCCATCGCCGAGATCGCCTGCATGGCGCTCCTCTTGGTCCTTCTGATGTTCTTGATGGGGGCGATCGTTTCCAAAGCCGGAAATACGGGTTTGGAGGCCTGAGATGAGAGAGCCAGCGACATTCTTGGCTTCAGCCGCATTCACAATATTCACGACCGGCTGCACAATCATTGCCCACGAGTTATCTGCGGATCTTAGGGGGCTGCTGGTCGCTGTGACGGGTCACCATTGGCTCTCGGTGAGCGCTCTGGCCGCGGCTCTTTTCGTGACCTCCTCGCTTCTCCTGGCTGGCTCGGAGAGCATAAGAAGGACACTTAAGGCAGAAGATATCGCATTATGGTCGAGAGTTCTGATGGCTGTGACCATGTTCATGACTCTGGGATGCCTCATGGTGTACACGATTCACTATATCTCAGGCTGATGTCGGCACCACTCCATCGAGAGATGTTAAAACATAAGTTTAAATTATATTAAATGCCTGTTGAACTCTTTCAAGAGTTGTTATGCCAGAAAGACCGGCCGCCTGACTGCTCCAGATAACCGATACTGATAACCGGCAAAACGCGTTGCAGAGCATGGGGGTGCGGGAAATGGGCTTTATGAGATATGTTTGCGATGCTACTTTTTAGAAAAATTTGTTGGCCCGCGATATTTGCGTCTGATCTTCGCGGGCTTCCTCTTTCGGCCAGAAAGGCTCATGATTTCCACATCCTAACAGGCCGGCTGCAAAGATATACCTCTTTTAGGATGTGGAAATATATTTCATCGTCTCCATGGCCTTTGCCGGCGCCTCAATCAGGGTTCTCGCCTTGATGGGCGAGACCGCAAGGGTCTTGGGCTCAATGGTCACCTTATTTGAGGTGTAGTCCTGGTTGCACCTCCGATCCTTCATCACAATATAGACCCCCTGAGGTGGTGTCTCTCCCTTCTTTACCGCAAACCACAGGCTCTGCAGATCCGACGCGGTTCCAAGAGCGCAAAATCCGTAGAGGCGAATCTTCTTTTGATCGTAGATATCCACCCACGTCCTGGACGACTCGGCATTCAGGCCGCAGGGTGGCAGATCCGGCGCAGACTGAAACAGCTCCGAAGGGTAGGCATTCCAGTTGGTCACAGAGAGTTTATATCTGGTGAACTCTCCGCTGCTGGTCGTGTAATCCTCCTTGCCGACAAGGGTCAGAACTGGGCTTGGGAGGTTCGGGTAGCACTCGTTCTGCAGGCACTGGTGGTAGACATTCGCCGCTTTTAGTCCTGCGGCAATCATCTGGGGCATGTTCCAGTCGAGAATGCGAGTTACGTCGTTGTCCCAGGCGTACTGATATGCCTCGCCAAAAGAGATCCGCCCGTTGCCATCAGTATCTGCAGAGGCGACGCCAAAGGCCATTATATACCCGTAAATGCTCTCGCTTCCCGTGTCCGATGGATTGGGATCGGAATCCCCGTCCACATCCGGCCAGGATGATGTGTCGCTGGAAGCTGATGTGAACACAATGCGGTTGTTCTCACCGTCACCGGTCAGCTCATTCTCCGCAGCCACATAGGTTCCGTCTTTATATTTACCGATGAAGCTCCCACTGTGACACGCCTCGATGATGATGGTCATCTCTTTGCAGCTGATCGCGTCCAACCAGCTGTCCATCTCATCGGCCGTAATCGAGCCGCCGTCCGGGCTTCCAGGTACGCAGGAAACGAAGTTTACGTTGCCGTGCGAGCTATACAGGAAGAGAACCTTGTCCTTTACATCCGACCTGGACGCAACCTCATTGATCGCCCAGAGAACATTGCTTCTGCTGGTTGGTCGGTCCACGCCAGCATGGCTCGCATGAGGACTGACATAGAATATATGGTCGTCAGGAACGCCCAGGCTCCTTAGCACGCTGTACATCCCGTTGGTGTCGTCGTCGAAGGAGTCGGGCAGGTCGTCGTACCCGCAGACCAGGACCGCCCAGATATCGCAATTGATCACCGGCTGAATGCCGCCCGGCCATTCGAGAAGACCGGACGCGGCGCTTACCTTGACCTCGGCTGAAGGCTCGCGGTAAAATGTTGTGAGCGCCGGATCGGTTCGCAAAGCCTCCTTATCGAAGAGCTGGACATCGTTCACCTTTGGCCACCAATCGGTCTCAATCTCCTGCCTCGCTCCTGTACTGGCATCCACCAAGACCAGCCTGACCGGGTGGGCAAAGTGCGCTCCCGGCATCTCGTCTATCATGAACAGCCAGCTTGGGTTCTGAGCCACCATCCTCTTGGATCGCTGGCCCGGCAATGTGATTGCCGGCTCCACTACTGCGCCTTTAGCCAGGATCTTATCGTGCTGCAGCACCCTGATACCCTTGCTCGGGTCAATATTTTGGAGGATCGGAGCAACAACGGCATCTTGAACCAGCTGGGCAGCAGCATCCTCATTTATTGCCGAAGGGATCTGAAGGAGTTCCGCCCTTTCAGGTATCTGGCCAGACGCGATGGCGCCTGCTGTCCGACTTGTATCTAACTTTGCCATTTCTCCTGGAAAAGCCCCCAGGGATGATCCAGCCAGGCAGATCAGCATCAAGCAGATCGCCACCTGGACTTTAGCAGGAAAAACAATTGGAGATACCATTAACCTCATCGTCAATCCCTCATTATCTCGGATCTCATTAACGGAGGCAGGTGTCACTCCGGCGCGGGGACAGATCGGATCGAACAGGCCCGGATTTCACCTACTCCCAATCCTTTCGCACTCTCCTACAGTTCGGGCTCCTTTTCAAAGATTATCGTATCAGGATCTTGCCTTTGGGCCACATCATCGAATACCGGCCTCATCAGGACCGGCCACCATTGGGCATCCATGGTCTGGATATCTCCGCTCACGGCGTCGATCGCAGCGATGATAACCGGATGGCCAAAATGTGCATCAGGAGCAAGGTCCAGGAAGAACAGCCAGCTGGCATTTCGGCAAACCAGGACTTCAGAAGGCATCGTATCGACTTCGTTTGCCTCACCTACCCTCGTGCCTGCATCCAGCAGCTCAGGAAACTGATTGACTCGCAGGCCCATCTTCAGGTCTGAGCTTTCGGTCAGGTTCTTGACAACAGTCTCCATGATCATCTGGGCAGCATCCTCCTTCGAGACCAAGGGCTGGCCCGGACTCTCCTCGGCCTGGGCTGCCCCAAAGCATGCCACAACCGTTGCCATTAATATAAATATAAGATTGGTTAAAATAAAAAATCGACGAGGGTGGCACTGCACGCCAAATCTATTGCACATAATCATTTGATACATTTGCCGAAGATAAATAGCTTATTACAGGCTCGATTAATTTGTGTTCTTCTATCGGTCATCGGGCATTTGCAGCAGAACTCCTGAACCTGACGGCATCATTGTTTTAACATGTTATATAAATCATATATGCAGCTATACCACAGATAGGAAGCTAATTCCTAATAATTCAGCTATATTGTAGAAAGTCATCAGCTGGATCGAACTCGATCCGACCCGATATGACCATTGCAGGTCGGAATTGTTATGAGTTTTATCAACTTATGAAATCGAGGAAGATAATAGATCGACCCTGACCGTTCCTTCGACATTAAGACGCCATGAAGCGCATATTGCTTACAGGAAAATAAGTGCCCAGACCCGGATTTGAACCGGGGACATTCAGATCTTCAGTCTGACGCTCTCCCGAACTGAGCTACCTGGGCGCACGGAAGTGGGCTCGATGCGATTCGAACGCATGACCTCCGCCATGTCAAGGCGACGTCATAACCAGCTAGACCACGAGCCCGCGACTTCCCAAGAAGTACTGGTGGCTAATAAATCCTTCGGTTAGGCCCGGGCCCTGAAGGGACGGCACGGTCCCCCAGGGAACCGCAGATGGGCCACGGCTTTTTTTAGTTCCTCATTACCTCTTTGTGGTACTCGTCCAGTGCCTTTATCGTGATCTGGCCAGCCCTGGCCCGCTCGATTGCCTGGGCAGCTGCTCTGGCAGCCTGTACCGTGGTTATATACGGCACGTGGTAGTCCACCGCAGCCCGCCGAATCTGGGAGCCGTCCTTGACCGCCTGCTTGGAGGTCGGGGTGTTGATGATCAGCTTGACCTCCCCAAGCCGCATGAAGTCCAGGACGTTTGGGCTGCCGTTGTAGATCTTGCGCACCCGCACAACGGGAATCCTCTGGCTCCTCAGGTAATCCGATGTGGCGTCGGTGGCAAGTATGCTCAAGCCCGCCGCCGCCAGCTTGCGCGCAATTCCAGCCATCTCCGCCTTGTCCTCATCCCTTACCGATATGAAGACCACACCCTCCAGAGGCAAGCGGTTGTCTGCCGAAAGCTCCGCCTTGAAGAACGATAGGCCGGCGTTATAGTCTATGCCCATGACCTCGCCCGTGGAACGCATCTCAGGCCCCAGCAGGACGTCGGCGCCTGGCAGCTTGTCGAACGGCAGCAGTACCTCTTTAATGGCCACGTAGGGCACCTTTGGTTCATATGTGAGCCCCATATCTGCGAGGGTCATTCCAACCATTACCCTGGCAGCCACCTTTGCCAGCGGAATGCCCACTGCTTTGGAGACGAACGGAATTGTCCTGCTGGATCGCGGATTTGCCTCGAGCACGTAGACGACGCCATCCTTATAGGCCATCTGCAGGTTCACTATGCCCTTGACGCCCAGGCCAATGGCGATCTTCTTCACATACTCCCGCACTGTGTCCAGCACGACCTCAGGCAGCGTCTGCGGGGGTATGATGCAAGCGCTATCTCCGGAATGAATCCCCGCTTCCTCTATATGCTCCATGATTGCGCCGATCAGGACGTCACGGCCGTCGCAGACCGCATCCACATCGATCTCGACGGCGTTTTGAAGGAAGTCGTCTATCAGAACCGGGTGCTCCCTGGAGACCCGCACCGCCTCCCGCATATAGACCTCGAGGCCGGCCTCGTCGTAGACTATCTCCATGGCCCGGCCTCCCAGGACGTATGATGGGCGCACCAGCACGGGATAGCCGATCCCTCTGGCCACATCCTTTGCCTCCGACGGGGAAAATGCGATGCCTGCCTTTGGCTGAGGGATGCCCAGGTCGTTCATCAGGCGGTTGAACCTCTCCCGGTCCTCGGCCATGTCCATGCTGTCAGGGCTGGTTCCCAAGATGCTGGTGGATAGCCCACGCCGCCTGATCTCCTTTTCCAGAGGCACCGCGAGGTTTACCGCTGTCTGGCCTCCGAACTGGACCATGACACCCCAGTAGTTCTCCTTCTCGATCACGTTCATCACGTCCTCGAGTGTAACCGGCTCGAAGAACAGCTTGTCCGAAGTGTCGTAATCGGTTGAGACCGTCTCGGGGTTGTTGTTGATTATATGGGCCTCTATGCCCTGCTCCCGCAGAGCAGTCACCGCATGCACCGTGCAATAATCGAACTCTATTCCCTGCCCGATGCGTATCGGGCCAGATCCCAGGATCAGGACCTTCCTATTTTCAGTAGGTACCAGCTCGCACTCATCCTCGTAGGAGGAGTAGTAATATGGCGTGGCCGCGGCAAATTCGGCAGCACAGGTGTCCACCATCTTGTAGGTCGGGATTATGCCCAGAGACCTGCGCAGGTCGGTTACCTCTTCCTCCGTCTCTCTCGCGAGCATTGCTATGCGGCTATCTAGAAATGCCATGCGCTTGGCCCGGCGGAGCCGGTCGGGTGTCAGGCCTTCTGAGATCTCGTCCTCCATGGCGATGATGTTTCCGATGCGCTCGATGAAGTAAGGACCGATCATCGTCAGCCGGGATATCTCCTCTATCGAAAAGCCGCGCCGCAGCGCCTGGTATATGGCGAACAGCCGCTCGTCGCTGGGCCTGATAAGCAGCTCTCTGACCTCCTCATCAGACCAGGTGGTATATTTGCCGGCGAATCCGAGGTCGGCATCTATGTCCAGTGAGCGCACAGCCTTCATCAGAGCCTCTTCATAGCTGCGTCCGATTGCCATGACCTCCCCCGTCGACTTCATGGCGGTGGTTAGCGTTCTGTCAGCCTTTACGAACTTGTCGAAGGGCCAGCGCGGTATCTTGATGACAACGTAGTCCACGGTCGGCTCGAAGGAGGCGGGGGTCTCGTGGGTCACGTCGTTTCGGATCTCGTCCAGTGTCATCCCGATTGCGATCTTTGCTGTCACCCTGGCGATCGGGTAGCCGGTCGCCTTCGATGCCAGGGCTGATGAGCGGGAGACCCGGGGGTTTACCTCTATCACCCGGTAATCCCCGTCCTTGACAGCGAACTGGATATTGCAGCCACCCTCGATCCCCAGGGCCCGGATTATATTGATAGCTGCCGAGCGCAGCATCTGCACCTCTTGATCTGAGAGGGTCTGAATCGGCGTTGCAACTATCGACTCGCCGGTATGGATGCCCATTGGGTCCATATTCTCCATGTTGCAGATGGTGATGCACGTATTGCGGCAGTCCCTCATCACCTCGTACTCAACCTCGGTCCAGCCAATCACGCTCTCCTCCAGCAGCACCTGGCTTATGCGGGACCGTTTTAGCCCGATATCGCAGATCGAGAGGAGCTCTTCACGGCTGCGGGCAACTCCACCTCCGCTGCCTCCCAGGGTATAGGCAGGCCTGACGATCAGAGGCAGGCCGAGCTCGGCAATGGCTGCTTCCGCCTCTTCCAGTCTATTTATCGCGACCGACCGGGGGACTGGCTCGCCAACCCGCTCCATTGCCTTCTTGAAGAGTTCCCTGTCCTCCGACTCCTCGATCGATCCAACCTTGGTGCCAAGCACCTCCACTCCGAACCTCTCTAAAACCCCCATCTCCGCCAGCTCGCTGGTGATGTTCAGGCCGGTCTGCCCACCGATACCCGCGATGATTCCGTCTGGCCGCTCCTTCTCTATGATCTTGGCCACGATCTCGGGAACCAGCGGTTCGATATAGACTTTCTCTGCCATCTCCGGATCGGTCATGATGGTGGCAGGATTGGAGTTTACAAGGACGACTGATACGCCCTCCTCCTGCAGCGACTTGCATGCCTGAGACCCGGAGAAGTCGAACTCCGCAGCCTGACCTATCTGGATCGGGCCTGAACCGATAAGCAGGACCTTCTTTATCTCTGGACGCCTGGGCACAATCATCTACCTCCGGCCGGCACCTTGCAGCGGCTGCTCATGATCTGCAGGACCTCTCCAAAGAACGGATCCTCCGTGCATAATGGCCCCGGATGGGCCTCCGGATGGTACTGTACTGCCAGCATATCCAGATCCCGGTTGCGCATCCCTTCCACGGTTCCGTCGTTGGCGTTCTTCTGAGTGATCTCGATGCCTGTCCCCTCAACCGACTCTGGCACCACGGCGAAGTTGTGGTTCTGGGACGTTATGTACACGATGCCGGATTCCAGGTCTTTCACCGGCTGGTTTCCTCCATGATGGCCGAACTTGAGCTTGAACGTGCGGCAACCCATTGCCAGGGATATTATCTGATGTCCCAGGCATATGCCGAAGATCGGCATCTCGCCTGCAAAGTGCCTGACCGCCTCGATGGCTTTTGTCGCCCTCTCAGGATCGCCTGGGCCGTTGGAGAGGAAGAGCCCATCCGGCCTGGTCGCTTCGATATCGGAAATTGGGGAATGGGCTGGCAGGACGTGTATATCGAATCCCCGGGCTGAGAGGCTCTTTAATATGTGCTTCTTGATTCCCAGATCGATCATGGTCAGCCTGGGGCCCGTTCCTGCAATGTGATACGGCCTTTTGCATGTGACCTCGCTGAGCAGGTCGATTGAGGATATCGAGGGCTGGTCCCTTGCCATCTGAACCACATCTGCCTTCAATACCCTGGATTCGTCACCAACAGCCAGGGCAGCCCTCATTGCCCCAAGCTCCCGGATCTTGATTGTTAGCATCCTCGTGTCGATGCCGTAAATCCCGGGCGTGCCCTGGTCCTCAAGGAATCGGCCGACTGACATAGCGGAGCGGTAGTGCCGAGGGCTGTCCCAGATCTCCTTGCATACCATTGCTCTCGGCCAGATGCGCTCGGACTGGAAGTTGTCCCCGCTGACGCCATAGTTCCCCTGCAGCGGGTAAGTGAACATCAGTAGCTGTCCGTTATAGGATGGATCGGTCAGGGCTTCCTCATATCCGGACATGATAGTTGTGAATACTATCTCTCCGGATATGATCCCAGGGGAGCCAAAACCACGACCTTCCAGCCTTGTGCCGTCCTCTAGGCCTAACACCCCAATCATAATAATCGGCCCTTCAAGTCATGAGGTGGTCTAAATATGTTTCGATAAGCCCTGTCATCAGCTTTTTTAGGAGGGAAAATGAAGGACTTACCCATGGAAATTTCAGTCGAGATCACCAGAAGCTCTCAGTTCCGGCAGGTCTATGCCATAGGGGCCATAGGAGGGCACAGCCCCTACGATTTCCGGATATCCTTTTACAACGATTCTCCAAAGGCATTCATAGATGGCGGAAAGCAGCTATCGGTGGTTGAGAGGACGATAGAGTCGGAGGTCATCATGTCTCCTCTGGCTGCCAAGGAGCTCTCCGAGTGGCTCAACACCCATATCAGGGACTACGAGCGGCTCTTCGGCGAGATCAAGAGGCCCGGAAAGCCGCCGGAGCAGGAGAAGGCTACTCCGCTTCAGGGATACATGTGAGGTGAGGAAATGGACTCAAAAGTGAGGGTTATGGTTCACAGGGGAATCGATCTCGTCAAGCAGGGCCGCTTTGAAGAGGCTTTATCCCTGTACGACCAGGCGCTATCGATCGCCCCAGAGTATGCAGATGCCTGGAACAACCGGGGAGTTGCGCTCTATCGTCTGGATCGGCCGGACGATGCCCTGGAGAGCTACGATAAAGCTCTGTCCATCGATCCCCACAACCTCGATGCCCTGCGCAATATGGCATTTGTCCTCCGCTCCGAAGGCCGGCTGGACGAGGCGCTGGTATTCTACAATGCTGTCGTTGAGGAGACCGGCGAGGCGGCCGACCGCGAGAGCCAGGCCACGGTCCTGGTGGGCCTGGGCAGGCTGGAGGAGGCGGTCGAGGCGCTTCACATGGCTTACGAGCAGCGTCCACATCCACGCTTCAAAGAGGAGATTGCTGCGGTGATCGGCATGATCCAGGCGCTGAAGGAGGGGAGTGGCACAGCCACGCCTATCAAGGATTGATATATCGCAAAGGGGCCAATCTCCGGCAGGCGCAAATTCCCCTGGAGGAAGCAGCGAGTTCGCAAACAAATGGGCAATTTTTCCCCTTAGAGGGGCCCAGAGAAGCCCGCCTGCCAAACATTCCCGCCGCCAATGGCCGCCATCTGGCAAGAAGGGCAGTTGCAGCAGAGCGAAAAAGTGTGCTCAGTCCCCAGTCGACGGGGTCGTATTGACAGCGATGGCGGCAGCGAGAAAGTAGATATCCTAATAAAGCCCAGTTGATGACTGCAGGCCCCCGGGATGAAGGCTTCTCGGTAGGCATGGGGTTGAGGGTTATGAAAGGCTTTGTCATGATCAATGTGGAACCCGGATCCGAGAAATCGGTACACGACGCCCTGACCTTGATCAAAGGGGTCAGGGAGGTGGTGGCGGTCTACGGAGAGCACGACTTCATAGCCATTACCGATGTGCAGGACATATCCGACCTCAACTTGGCAGTCCTGGCTGTCCGGGAGATCCCCGGAGTGACCAATACCCGCACGATTCTGGGTATGGAACTCAAGTTCTAGGGCGAGCTGATCTCCCATTACCGGCAATCCGCAGGGGGAGGTCAGGGACCTTCTGCCCGTCTATCTATCCGTATTCGTGGCCGTCTTAGGCTTCTCCCTAGTTGCCCCCATATTCCCGCTATATGTCATGGACCTGGGTGCCTCCTATACCCTTCTTGGCATAGTGATCTCCGTCTACGGGGCCGTTCAGCTGGTCACCCAGGTCCCGGCAGGCCGCCTCTCCGACAGGGTCGGCAGAAAGAACCTGATGATAATCGGCCTTCTGAGCTTCACCCTGATGCCGCCTCTCTACCTCTACGCCGCAGACCCTTACGTCCTGATACCCATCCGGGCGGTTGGCGGTGCCGGCGCTTCCCTTGTCTGGCCGCTCGCCATGGCACTGATAGTGGATCGGGTCAGCCCCGCTCGCCGTGGAAGCGCCATGGGCTGGTACAACGCCTCGTTCTACTCGGCAATGGCGGTAGGCCCGGCTGCAGGAGGGCTGCTTTACGATCTGTTCGGCCTGTCCGCTCCATTCCTGTTCTGGACAGCGCTTGGGCTGGCCTCCCTGCTGATAGTCATATGGCGGGTCAGAGAGCCGGAGAGGGCGCTTTTCGCGGTCAGCATCACGCCGCACCAAGAGGTCCCCCTTATAGAGTCCGGATTTCGCTTCACTTTCCTGGCCTGCTGCGGAGCGGTGATGCTGGCTGGCATAATCGGCGGCTTCAACATAACCCTTCTGCCTGAGCTGGCAGGAGAGGTGGGGCTGACCACAACCCAGGTCGGCCTGCTATACCTGGCTTACGCCGGGACAAATGCCCTGACCAACATCCATTTCGGAAATGCTGCCGACCAGGGGAGGCGAAAATCCATGATAGTCCTCGGATCTGCCGGCTGCGTCGTCTCCTTCATCTTCCTTGGGAGTGCATTCGGCATGATCGGCCTGATGGCAGTCCTGGCTGCGCTCGGATTCGCTTCCGGAATGGCTGCCCCAGCAGCGGCTGCCCTGGTCGCAGACGTGACCAGCTCTGAGCGAAGGGGCGAGATCTTCGGCATTTTCAATACCGCCCGCATGTTCGGTGTGGTGATAGGTCCTCTGATGGCCGGAGCAGCTGCCGATGCAGAAGGCCTTCGAGGAGCTCTTCTGGTCTTCGTTGCCATCTCAGCGATTATCACCGCAGCCACCCTGCTTGTGCAAGAGCCGAAGTTCGCCTATTGAGCAGGCCTGCCTGCTATTGAGCGAAGCGGTAATTAACCTTGGAGGTGCTCTTGGTTTTCAGGAGATGCCAGCAGATGGCCAGGCTTTCACCCCTCATGAACCAGTACTTTTCGGCCAAGCAGCAGAATCCGGATGCTCTGCTCCTCTTTCGAATGGGTGACTTCTACGAGACCTTTGGGGACGATGCGGTGCTGGCCGCCCGAGACCTCAACATCACCCTCACATCACGCCAGAAAGACGACGAGGGCAATAAGATACCGCTGGCCGGGATTCCCTACCATGCCCTGGACACTTACCTTGGAAAGCTGGTGGCCGCCGGGCATAAAGTGGCGATCTGCGAGCAGATGGAGGACCCAAAGGCTGCCCGTGGCCTGGTCAAGAGGGAGGTGATCCGGGTTGTTACCCCGGGAACGGTCATAGAGGACTGCCTTTTGCGGGACAAGGCCAATAACTATCTGTGCGCCCTGTGCCCGGAGGGCGGCAGGACCGGCCTGGCTTTTCTTGACGTCTCAACAGGGGAGTTTTTGGCCACCGAGGTGGATGAGGAGCAGACCGCATCGGAGCTGGCCAGGTTCGATCCGGCAGAGTGCCTGGTGCCCGAGGGCGCGACATGCGGCTGGAAGGCTGCCCACATCCAGATGCTGCCCCAGCTGGCATTCGATCTCGACCGGGCGCGAGGCCTTCTGAAGGATCAGCTGGAAGACCTCTCCTGGTCTGAGGGACTGCCGCTTGCGCTTCGGGCGGCAGGAGCTGTCCTGGACTACCTTCACAAATCCCGCCTCGATGCGCTGGGACACATCAGGACCATTCAGCTTTGCACCGCATCCCAGTTCATGATAATAGATGAGGTGACCCTGCGCAACCTCGAGATACTGAAGAGCACCAGGGACGGTTCCCGCCGGGGTACCCTTCTGGAGTTCCTTGACCGCGCCCAGACCCCCATGGGATCCCGCATGATAGCCCGCTGGCTTCAGATGCCCTCGCTCTCGCCAGACACAATCAATCGGCGTCTTGATGCGGTCTGGGAGACGGCAGAGGCTGCTCTAATGCGGGAGGAGCTGGCATCCGGGCTGCAGGGTCTTGGCGACATTGAGAGGATAATGGGCCGGATCTCCCTGGGCGTGGCAACCCCAAGAGACATGGCTGCATTGAGGGGAGCTCTGTACAGGGTCCCCGGTCTGAGAGAGTCGCTCTCCGACGCGAGGTCCGGTTACCTTCGGGAGATCTCTCAGAGGCTGGATCTTCAAGGGCTGCACGACCTGCCAGATCTCCTATCCAGGTCCCTGAACGACGAGCCGCCGATCTCGGCCAGGGAAGGAGGCATCGTGCGCGAAGGATACCATAAGGAGCTTGACGACCTGAGGGCTCTGCTCCAGGACGGCCGTGGCTGGATCTCTCGACTTGAGGTGGAGGAGCGGAAGCGAACCGGGATCCGGTCCCTTAAGATAGGATACAACAACGTATTCGGATACTACATAGAGGTGACCCGGGCAAATCTCACCTCGGTCCCGGAGGAGTACGAGCGCAAGCAAACCCTGGCCAACGCCGAGCGATTTGTGACGCCGGCCTTAAAGGAGATGGAGGCCAGGGTGCTCTCAGCCCAGGAGCGGTCCACATCTCTTGAGTATGAGATATTCAACTCGTTGCGAGCCGCGGCTGCCGAGCGTTCTGCAGAGGTGCGCAGCCTGACCCAGGCCCTGGGGGAGCTGGACGCCCTGCTCTCACTGGCCCAGACCGCTCTGGACGGCCATCTCACCCGCCCGGATCTGAACGACCAGGGGGCAATCGTTCTTCGGGACTCTCGCCATCCTGTGCTCGAGCGTGCCATGCGGGGCGGCTTCGTTCCAAATGACGTCAGGCTGGACCGGGAGAGCAGGTTCATGATACTAACAGGCCCCAACATGGCCGGAAAATCCACCTTCATGAGGCAGATAGCCCTCACCGTGATCATGGCTCAGATGGGATCGTTCGTTCCGGCTGCCTATGCCTCACTGGGCCTCGTGGACCGCATCTTCACAAGGGTTGGGGCCAGGGACGACCTCGTGCTTGGACAGTCCACCTTTATGGTTGAGATGAGCGAACTTGCCCATATACTGAAAACAGCGACGTCAAAGAGCCTGATCCTGCTCGACGAGATAGGCCGGGGCACAAGCACCTTCGACGGGCTCTCCATAGCCTGGGCCGTGACCGAGTTCATTCACAACCGCATTGGTGCCAAGACCATCTTTGCCACCCATTACCACCAGATCACCCAGCTTGGATGCACGCCTGGCGTCGTGAACTTCAACATGGCTGTTCAGGAGCAGGGATCTGAGATCATATTCTTGCGACGGGTGGTTCCCGGGGCCACCGACCGCAGCTACGGGATACAGGTGGCCAGGCTGGCCGGGGTACCGGATCAGGTGATCAGGAGGGCGGAGGAGGTGCTAATAGAGATAGAGCAGCAAGCTGCCATAGAGGTCAGGGCAGGACAGAAGAAGGAGAGATTGGCCCGCGGCAGCCGCTACACCCAGCTGATATTCTTCGACCAGCCGGCTGCGGGCGGCGGACTGGCCCAGCCGCCGGCTCATCCGCTGATCGAGGAGATCCGGCATCTTGAGCTGGATCGGTTGACACCTCTACAGGCCTTGAACTTCCTATCCCAGCTAAAGGCAAGGCTTGGCAGCAGCGCCGACGACAAGGAGGACCGTAGATGAAGGTCAGGCTGCTTGATGCGGATACTATAAACAAGATCGCCGCAGGCGAGGTCGTGGAGAGGCCGGCTTCAGCGGTAAAGGAACTTGTTGAGAACTCGATCGATGCCGGAGCGTCCCGGATCCTGATAGAGGTTGAGGACGGTGGCAAGACACTGATCAGGGTGGTGGACGACGGCTGCGGCATGGACCGGGAGGACGCACTGATGGCCTTTTCGCGCCATGCCACAAGCAAGATATCAGGGGCAGATGACCTGACCCGCATACATACCCTTGGATTTCGGGGCGAAGCCCTGGCTGCCATAGCCAGCGTGGCAGCCCAGGTGGACGTCCACACGAAGCCAAAGCAGGCTGAAGCTGGGACATTCCTGCGTATCGTTGACGGATCGGTGGCCTCTGTCAAGGATGCGGGATGCCCGGCTGGAACCAGCATGGCGGTGAGAGACCTCTTCCGAAACGTCCCAGCACGCAGAAAGCACCTCAGCTCGGCATCATCGGAGCTATCTCGGGTCGTGGAGACGGTGACATCGGCTGCCATAATCCACCCTGAGATCTCCTTTGAGCTGTTTACAGGCAAACGCACGCTCTTTCGCTCGGTCCGCTCCGCGAGCTGGGACCAGGTGCTTGTCAGCGCATTCGGACTTGACGTGGCCAGGGGGTTTCATGAGGTGGTCGGCGAGGGCCCTGGCCTGGCGATACGCGGTGTAGTCTGCAGCCCATCAAGCAGCCGGGCGAGCCCCGACTGGATACACCTCTACGTCAATGGGCGGCCGATACACTCAAAGGCCCTTCAGGGCGCCGTAAGAGAAGCCTTTCGCACTCTGCTTCCATTGGGAAGGGAACCCATTGCCGTAATATCACTGGATGTCAACCCGGAGGAGGTCGACGTTAACGTGCATCCGGCCAAGAGAGAGGTGCGCTTCCTGCATGAGGAGATCATCTGCCAGCTGCTCAAGGACGCGGTTGTCGCCGCGCTGGGCGCCATGGGCCCGACAGCAGTCCCGGTGCGCACCGGAACGCCACAGTCCGAGAGCATGGACCTATCTGCACAGCAGAAGCTTCTCCCCATGGAGGTGTCGCAGTCTGATCAGCCGGTGAAGGTCAGGCTGGGGGCTGCAGACGACGATTCTCTTAAGACGGCAAAACCTGTGACGGGCGGCCGACAGTCGAGGCAGCTGCGGATACTTGGTCAGGCCCTCGACCTGTATATCATTGCTGAGGACGGGCAAGAGCTGGTCCTGATAGACCAGCACGCTGCTGCGGAACGGGTGGCTTACGAGTCGCTGCAAAGGCGGTTTGCCGAAGGAAGCATGTCTCAGGAGCTGCTGGAGCCGATCATGCTCGAGCTCTCCGCCAGGGAGGAGATGCTTCTCGAATCATGGCTGGACCGGCTGAAGGATGTGGGGTTTGAGATCGTGCCATTTGGCGGCAGAAGCTTCATGGTGCGCTCGGTTCCAGCAACCGCACCGAGGCTCGACAGACCCGAAGGCGTGAGGGAGGTCTTGCTCGACATACTGGCCCAGGGCAAACCCCAGAGGTCAAGCTCTCAGGACGATCTCCTCAAGATGCTGGCCTGCCGCCGCTCCATCAAGTCCGGACGCCGCCTCAATCCCGAGGAGATGCGACGACTGCTCGACGACCTGCTTAGATGCCGCAACCCGCGAGCCTGCCCTCATGGCAGGCCAACCATGGTTGCAGTTGATTGGCAGGAGCTGGAGAGGATGTTTCATCGCCGTTGATCCCAGCGAAAGCTTTTTTCCGGGCGCATGGGTCTTCATATCCCCATGGATCTCGAGGGATTTGCAAAGAGGGGTCTGAAAAGAGAGGACCCGCAGGTGGCTGACAAGCTGGCCGCGCTTATAATGGAGGCAAAAGGGGTCGGCCGCCAGCGGGCCGATGTTCTTGCGGCAGCGGTCCTGGAGGAGGCGCGGGCCACCTTGAATCCGCGGGGGGAGATCTTCCAGCTTGTCCCATCTGGAGTTACCATGGGCGATTTCGGAGTGGGCTCAAGGGGGCTTGGCGATTTCTACATGCATACCAAGATCGCCGAGGTCATCGGCCGGACCGGAGCGGTTGTGGACTCAAGCGAGCTTGACGACTCCGGCGTTGTGAGGGCAGGCGGCCAGTTCATCGTGCTGACCGTGGATGGCATGCACTCGCGTCTCAGCGACTACCCGTTCCTGGCCGGATTTCATGTAACCAGGGCCGCGCTGCGCGACATCTACGTTATGGGGGCGCAGCCGGTAGCTCTATTCTCTGATGTGCATATGGCAGACGACGGCGATATATCCAGGTTGCTGGATCATATCGCCGGCATAGCCACGGTAGGCGAGCTTGTCGACGTCCCACTGATCACGGGAAGCACGCTTCGCATCGGCGGGGACATGGTCATCGGGGACCGGCTTACTGGCTGTGTGGGGGCGGTGGGCGTGGCCCAGAGCATAACCCCACGCAGAGACGCTGCTCCAGGCGACGTGATACTGATGACTGAAGGAGCTGGTGGAGGGACTATCTGTGCTGCTGCCCTCTACTACGGCAGGCATGAGGTCGTAGAGGAGACACAGAACGTCAAGTTCCTTGATGCAGCACGCGCCCTGGTCTCCGAGGAGCACGAGATACATGCAATGACCGACGTAACCAACGGAGGGATCAGAGGCGATGCCAAGGAGATTGCCCACACAGCCGGAGTGAAGCTGATATTCGAGGAGGAACGCCTGTCAGGGCTTGTAAATCAGCGTGTGATGGAGATGCTGGAGGATCTGCAAATAGACTACCTGGGCGTCTCTATAGATGCGCTTCTGATCATTGCGCCGGAGGAGGCTGCCGGGGAGATAGCCCGCACCATCCGCCGGGCTGGGGTGGCCATCGATCAGGTCGGCTGCGTAAAGGCCGGTTCGGGGGCCGAGCTGCACGCCGGGAGCGAGATCCGGGACTTTTCGCCTCGATTCAGGGAATCGGCCTACACGCCAATCAAGAAGGCAATCGGAGAGGAGGCTGGTCGGGACTTTGACCAGATGAGGTCCCTCGTGGACGCTGCTGCTGCAAGATCGGTTGCCAAGAAGGCCAGGTTCGTTGAGAAGATCGATGCCATGAGACGGCTGCCATAAGGCAGCCCTCTGACATGCTCCTGGCCCAAGTCTTTCGCATGGGGGGTCGCCCCAGTCCCGCGATCTTCCGCAACTTGCTTCCTGGAAGGCGGGTACTGGGCCATTTCGGCTAAATCGGCATCATCTGCCCAGATCCGTTCGTTTGCTTTTCTGTCAGCGGCCAGGACTGGCCCGGATCATGCCGTTTATCTGGGGCAGTCCAGGCAAAGCAGGCTTCCGATTGGCTCTGTCCGAGTCCGCCGATCATTATTTAGGCAGGACCTGGGATTTGCGCAAAGCCGGTGGGGAAGGGAGCCGACCTGAGTTCTACGGAGCCTGATTGCTCGGTACCGTCAGGTGACTCCTCCACGCATGCGGGATATTTTGTGTGAGATATTCAAGTGACATCTGGCACATATTCCAGCAAATAGTAGTAATTTTAATAATGTTATTTATCCAATAGGATATCATTCAATCACCAATACCAATAGGAAATTATTTAACAGAAATAAACTATTTATAGTATAAAGTACTCTGTTGTGTTTGAAGGGAGCAAGCTCGAGATATAATCGAGGGAGTAGCAATGAAGGAGTCATTTGTGATGAAGTTCGACTCCAGGGACATGCAGGTAGTGGAGATCCTCCGGAGCCTGGGGGTTCCCAGGAAGGTCTCAAACATGCTTGCATACCTGGCGAACGTGGAGGAGGCCACATCTCGCGACATCGAAAGGGGCTCTGAGCTGAGACAGCCAGAGGTCAGCATCGCCCTGAGGATGCTGCGCAAGAACAACTGGATAGAGGAGCGCATCTGCAAGAACGATTGCACGGGACGGCCCATGAAGGTATATCGTCTCAAGACCCCGATCGAGCAGATCCTGCACCATTACGAGCAGGAGAAGATCCGAGAGGCCAATATGGCCATGGAGAAGATCGAGAAGCTGCGCGTCCTTCTGACCCAGGCTGAGTCGATCTGACGGCTGCAGAAAGCCGGGAGTAAAAAAAGGGGCCGACCCTGCAATTGCGATCTTCGGCCCCCCAGCCAGGCCCGTTGCCGTTGCCACGGCAGGCATCGGCGAGATCTGGAAACGTCACGACGTTTTGGCACGCCTATGTATCAAACGGCAGAAAAAGACCGCCACCCGCTCAGCAAGACGGGATATGGGCGAATCCACTCTATTTTCAGATGGACTCAAGAAACGAGCGGCGCTTTCAAAGCAGAAGGGCAAGAGACACGACGCCTGGTGCTAGTCGCGTCTCCCTATGGGTCTTGAGATCGTTTCGGATCTCCAGGGCGCCCGGGCATTTGGTTCATGCAACCGATCGATCCAGGAACAAATTTTGCAGCCCGAATTTACGGCTATGCCATCGTTATCACGCAATTCGAGAACCAGTGACAGATCCAGACACCTGCAAATCATAACTTGGTGAATGCTCCCCACCCTAAATAGAGGGGCTTCTATCGCGTTTGCGAAGAGATTGCATCCCCAATCTCAGAATGTTGATAGCCGCATTTCTCGCCCGATTTGACCCTTCGGAAAGAACGCTTTATACGCCAGTTCAAATCCGTTCCTGGACATTCTGGAGAACTTGTGAGTGGACTTCGATCAGTTCGGGCTTCTCAACCCGCCGTTCCGGGAGGAGGTTATGGGTCTCGTATTTCGAGGTTGATCTGCCTTCCTTCTCCCAAGCGTCTTTTCCGGTATGAAAGGGTTTGATTGTAGACCCATCTGCACAAGTCCAGCGTCAGCTCCATCCTGGATCGCTGAGATTTGGTAGGATAGATCCGGTACTTGAACGACTTGAGCATAGCATTTTATGCAGATGGAATTGCATTTATAGATTTGCATAAACGGAGGAGGGGCTCTACATCCACGGCCTAAAGACCGGGGTCTTTCGCCCCTCTCCGCCCCCCCGTCGAGATAAACCTGAAAGACCGAAACAAAGGCTGGCAAAAAATGGGCCGGCGGAAAAAAAGTGTCGGCCTCTCAGCTGGACCATTGTCACCCATCTATCGTTGCTGCATCTGCTTCCTGCCCCAACCCGTGGCCAAAGGATAAATATAAGGCCCGCGGATGTGGGGAGGCCGTGGGCTGCAAAAATCGGGCTGTCTGGAACCACATGACAGCCAGGGATTGCGAAGTCTTATAAGCTATCAGAACCTAAATGAAGCTTGGTTCGAGTTTGGTAAGGCCGGTCGGCCAGAAAAGAGCTAGGATATGCAAGGAGTGATTCTTTGGTAGCGGTCGAGGAGCCTATCCGCAGGGCGTATCTCGTGAAGCTTGTCGGGGAGGAGGGCCTCCGGATCGTGGAGAGCATGCCCAGCGACGAGGTAACTGACGAACATATGGCAGAGGTGACCGGGATAAGCTTGAACACGGTTCGCCGTACCCTATATCTTCTCTATGAGCACAGACTGGCCATATATCGTCGAAAGAGGGATCCCGATAGCGGCTGGTTGACCTACCTATGGATGCTCTGCCCCGAGAACTTCGACAAGGCACTGGAAGCTGAGGTGCGCCGCCTGATCCGAAAATTGGACGCCCGCCTGATATATGAGAAGGACAACGTCTTTTACGCCTGCACCTGTGGCTGTGCACGCTTCGTATTTGAGGAGGCAAGCGAGGCCAACTTCCTCTGCCCGTACTGCCAGGAGCCGCTGGAGTATATGGAGAACCGAAAGATCGTGGAAACCATAGAGAGGCAGATGAGGGACCTCTCAGCCGCCTTCTCCTGAGAGAGTCCGGGCGCTTTGGTCCATTCTATTGGAAGGACTGCTTTTGATCCACATTGCCGCATGATACCTGGCCCAAATGAGCCAGCTTGCTGCCTGTCAGGCCTTTTCCGTCTGACCTGGATCTGCACCAAAAAAGCGCCGCTGGACAAGATTTTGGGGCCGGCCCGCCGGACAGGGCGGAAAAATTCATGTGCATCAATTCATATCCAAAGCCATCGCAATTTCCTGATCGAAAAAAGGAGTTTTTCCGCCTATGCCCAGAGAACTAGATGAAGATGACCTGAAGATACTCGGGAAGCTGGCTCCGGAGCTTGAGCACCTGATCTGCTCAGGATCTGGCGTGGAATACCGCTCGATCCTGCCACCGGTGGCAAACCATTTCTCGTATGACGACGCGGACTTCGCAACGCGTCTGGAGAGGCTGACCCCAGAAGAACTGAAGCATATAGCGAGGCTGATACCAGACGGCCGGGAGAGCCTGGGATGCCTGGAACCGGAATCTGCCGAGATATTCTTCCAGATCCTGGGGAGGAAGGTGGGCGAAAGAGAGGCCCAAGAGGCGCGCCAGGCTTACCAAAACGGCGGCGAATGCTACATCTGATCCTGGGATGAAATTGCGCGGCGACTGGACGGCTAGGCCTGCGCCTCGTCGCCATGCTCGAAGATCAGGGTTTGGGATATCTCCTCTCCCCGAGCCTTGAGCCTGGCATATAGCAGCTCGGCCCTCTCGATCCTTATCCTGATGAGGTTCAGACTTATGGGAAGGGACGAGATCCTTTCCCTGCTCAAGCCCTTCCAGCGCAGAACCTCCCAGAAATCGGGCTCGCTGCTGCTCACAAGGGCTGCCTTTCCGCTTATCTGCAGCCCCGCCACCTCTGACATGCTCTGGTAAGGATCGTAAACTGCAACTGAGACCTGTTCGTTGAGAAGAATGTGAGCGAACTTCTCGCCGCCCTCCGAGAGGAGATATAAAGAGCCCTTACGATAGCTGTACTCGATGGGCGTAGCCCTTACACGACAGCCATGGCCGGAAGCGAGGGTACATGTGGTATGTGAGGCCAGGAACGACTCTATCAATGAGAGGAGATCCGCTTTGGCCATCGGGCGGGATAGGCTGTCTCTGACCTGTTTGATTGCCAGGCCCAGGTTCACCACATCTTCCCTGGCCAGCGTGTCGATGTCCTGAAAAGCATAGCCTTTCCTCTTGCAGAACGACTCCATCCCCAATAGGTCCTTTCCGTCCAGCTTCTCGATCAGCATGCGGCCACCAAGGGTGCGCTGCAGCAGCACCGATGGCCCGATGACCGAGCGGATGCGTTCCAGATTGACCTCCCCATCCTCTTGGGAGAGACAGGTGCAGAAGAGGGCTACATGGCGGCCCTTCAGCCAGTCCAGATTGTCCCTCACGAAGTTCCAGATCGCCGGGCTAATCACTCCCTTGTAAATTGGCCCGCCGAGTATCACCAGCTCGAACTTCCCCGGATCTGAGACGAACTGGTCCACCCGGACCGAGCGAGCCGGACCCAGGATAAGGGCCAGCTGGCGGGCGGTCTCCTCAGTCGATCCGTACTTGCTGTCGTATACCACCAGGGTTCTTAGCATCTCATATCCAGCCGGTCTATGCGAGTCTCCACTTAAAGAAGGCCTGCCATCCCTAAAAAAACCTTCTCCAGGGACCGACCAGGCCCAGCTTTGATCGTCAATGTCTCAAGTCCGCCGCACTCTGTCGGCAATTAGCCAGCTGCATCCTGGACTCACTTTTCAAGCTACATCGGTTACATAAGAGATATATATCAAGCGAGGACGTTTGGCAGGGATCAGGAGGAACGTCATGAGAACAACGATTGCAACCCTGTTGGCAGTTCTTCTCTGCCTGCCAATGGCCATAGCCGCAGATGACTCCGCAGATAGCGGCTCTCGGCTAAAGATCGCCACCACAACCAGCCTTTATGATACCAAGTTGCTGGACCTGCTGGAGGACAAGTTCGAGGAAGAGTATGGGATCGAACTGGATATAGTCTCCGGAGGCACCGGAATTGCCATCCAGTATGGCGAGAAGGGCGACGTGGACATGCTGATGGTCCATGACAAGGCCAGGGAGATCAAGTTCATCGAGGACGGTTACGGGCTCTATCGCCGTTGCTTCGCCTACAACTACTTCTATGTGATAGGCCCGTCTGACGACCCTGCCAATATCAAGGGGATGAACGCCAGTTCTGCCCTAAAGACCATAATGGAGATGGGAATGCAGGACCCCGCAAAGTCCAAGTTCGTATCCAGGGGAGACAACTCCGGAACGCACTCCAAGGAGAAGTCGCTTTGGAGAGCAGCCGGTGTCGATTCCGCCACAATAAATGCGACTGGCGATTGGTATGTTGAAGCAGGTCAGGGGATGGGTGCCACGCTCATGATGGCTGAGGAGAAGCAGGCCTATACCCTGACCGATATGAGCACTTTCATGGCATACCGCGGCAACATGACGCTGATGCCCCTGATAGAGGGAAGCGAGGACCTGCTCAACGTATATGCAGCCATCCCCATAAGTCCGGTCAAGCATCCAAACGTCAACTGCGCTGCAGCCCAGACGTTCATCGACTTCCTGGTCTCAGCAGAAGGGCAGGAGATGATAGCCACGTATGGGGAAGATAAATATGGCCAGCCATTGTTTATGTCTGCTCTTGGCCAGTGCGACGTGATGGGCTGCAACGAGACTGAGTGTGCGACGCCAGCAGCCGCCTGTCCCGCGCCAGCCTGAGAGAAAGCTTTGGCATAAGCCCGGAAATTTACACTAAAGTTGGGCCAGGAGGACTGAAGAGGCTTTGGACGAGATAATCGGCGGACTGGTCAGGGCCGTAGAACTTATACTGACCCTGAATCCAGAGGTAGTGCAGGTAACCTTCCGTTCGCTGGGCATCTCCGTCACCTCGGTCCTCCTTGCCTCGACAATAAACATCCCTCTTGGCGGGTTGATTCACTTCTCGGACTTTCGAGGCAAGAGAGCACTCGTCAACCTGATCCACACCCTCTACAGCCTGCCCACCGTGACGGTGGGACTCCTGGTCTACCTTCTCATCTCCCGCTCCGGCCCACTGGGCTGGCTGGATCTTCTTTTCAATCCGGCCGGGATGGTGCTGGGGCAGGCAATTCTCATAACTCCCATAATGCTAGGACTGACAATCACCGCTCTTGACGCGATCTCCCGCGATATTCGTGACACCACCATGAGCCTGGGGGCTTCTGAGATGCAGTCCCTTCGGGCCATAGCCAGAGAAGCGCAACCCGCCCTGGTATCAGCCGTTCTGCTGGGTTTTGGCCGGGCCTTATCCGAGGTGGGGGTGGCCATGATGATAGGCGGAAACATCCGCGGTCATACCCGGGTCCTGACAACGGCCATCTCTCTTGAGACCTCCATGGGCAACCTGGAGCTATCCCTGGCACTGGGAATAATCCTGTTGAGCATATCGCTCCTGGTCAATCTGGCCATGAGCCTCTCTCAGAGGCGATAGCATGGCCATACTGGAGCTTCAGGGAATCGGGCTGTATCGCGGCCAGTCCTGGATACTTCGCGAGATCGACCTGGAGATTGCGCGAGGCGAGATCCTGGGCATAATCGGCCCCACCGGTGCAGGCAAGACCTCCCTTCTGCGGGTTATTGACCTGCTCGAGGAGCCCGGCAAAGGCCGGTTATGGTTTGACGGAAAGGATATGGCCGATAGGGCCCACCGCCTTGAGGGGCGGCGTCGCATGTCAATGGTATTTCAACGACCCGCCATGCTGCGGGGCTCGGTCTGGGACAACGTCTCGTACGGGCTTCGGATAAGGAAGACCGCAGAGCCGGTCATCGAGGAGATGGTAGCAGACCTTCTAAAACAGGTGGGGCTTGCAGGGTACCGGAACCGTCGAGCCTCGACCCTCTCTGGCGGCGAGGTGCAGCGGGTGGCCCTTGCCCGGGCCATGGCCTGCAGGCCTGATGTGCTGCTGCTGGACGAACCGACCGCAAACCTGGACCCACGCACCTCTCAACGCATCGAAGGGCTGATATCCAGATGCCACGATATATGTATGACCATAGTGATATCTACCCACGACCTATCTCAGGCCCTCCACATGTCCGACAGGGTGGCGGTCATGATGGACGGGCAAATCGCCCAGATCGGCCGGCCAGATGAGATCATGGAACAGCCGGCCAACCAGGATGTGGCCGCGTTCCTCAGGGCAGGGAACTGGAACCGCAGAGGAGGATAGTTGACCGGGCGTCCCCTGTCCAGGAGCTCCTTCCTGACCGAGCGGCAGGTCCAGGTGCTCAAGATGCGCATAGCCGGTTGCTCTCAGGAGGAGATAGCCAGGCAGCTCGGAACAACCAGGGCCAATGTGGCCATACTTGAGAAACGGGCCAGGCAGAATATCGAGAGGGCCAGGACCACGGTTCAGATATGGAAGGAGATCCAGGCACCGGTGGCGGTCGTGCTGCCGGCTGGAACCGACCTCTTCGAGATCCCTGCGCGGATCTTTCAGGAGGCGGACGCTCGGGGGGTGCGCATACCACTGACCTCGGTTGACCTCGTCGTGCAGCTGCGGGAGAAAGCGCCACACCTCTTCCACAAGCGTGTCCTGGAAAGATCGACAGAGGTCAGGGTCACCCTGCAAGGAGAGGTCCTCGTCAACTAGCGTCCGCGCCACGGGATTCCCACCCTGGATTGCCCCTACCCCAAACTTTATAGGAGATAAAATCACATGGCCAGCCGGGCCCGTTGATAACGGGCAGGTATGCCAAGGTGGCGGAACGGCCACGCAATTGCCTGCAGAGCAATACCAACCCGGTTCGACTCCGGGCCTTGGCTTTCATGCCCATCTATTTCTAAAAAAGCCCCCACATGCGAGCCGCCCTGTCTTCGGATCATGGGCGCCAGGTGAAGCGAGACGGACGTTGGGCCAATCCTTTTATCTCTCCTTGGCATTGCGGGGTGACATGATATCCCTGGCCGGAGATGTCGGTGGGCTGCGTCTCAGAAATCCCCTTATGCTTGCTGCCGGCATCCTGGGCACTACAGGCGCCTCACTCGCCCGGGCAGGTCGGGAGGGGGCAGGGGCGGTGGTCACAAAGTCGGTCGGCCTGACACCCAGAGACGGCCATCCCGGCCCAACGGTCGTGAGGATCGGAGTTGGCCTGATCAATGCCATGGGACTTCCCAATCCCTCATACCTGGCCTTTCAGCAGGAGATCGACCTCGCCCGCGAAGGCGGTGTGCCGGTGGTGGCCTCCGTATTCGGCTCAGATCCTTCGGAGTTCTCACAGGTCGCCAGCGGTCTGGTGGCGGACGCCTTTGAGCTCAACCTCTCCTGTCCACATGCCGAGAGGTACGGAGCTGAGATCGGGTGTCAACCAGCCAACGTCGAGGAGGTGACCCGAGCGGTCAAGAGGGCGGTAGGAGCGCCGGTTTGGGTCAAGCTCACACCCAACGTATCCGATATAGTGGGACTGGGCCTGGCTGCCCAGCAAGGCGGGGCAGATGCTGTGGTGGCCATAAATACGCTCAAGGCCATGGCGATAGATGTGGAATCAGGCTATCCCATCCTTGGAAACCGTTTCGGCGGGCTCTCGGGGCCAGCGATCAAGCCTGTTGCGATCAGATGCGTCTACGAGCTCTCAGCTGCTCTGGACATCCCTGTAATCGGTGTTGGGGGCGTCGGTTGCTGGCAGGACGCCGCTGAGATGATACTTGCCGGCGCCTCCGCAGTCCAGATAGGCACCGCGCTTTCCGGCGGCTACCAGGTATTCCGGGATATTGCCGCCGGGCTGTCCAAGTACCTGGTGCGCAAGGACATGACCCTTGAGGAGATGCGCGGACTGGCCAGGAGGCGCTCATGAGGCCAGCAAGCTCAGTTATCAGGGAGGTGCTGGAGGAGACGGAATCGGTGCGCACCTTGCGGCTCGATCACTCCTTCGACCCGCTGCCTGGCCAGTACATGATGCTGTGGGTGAGAGGTGTTGATGAGATCCCCATGAGCTTCTCAGGACCGGACCTGATCACTGTGCAGCGCGTCGGCCCGGCAACCCGGGCGATCTTTTCGCTAGACGTGGGTGACAGCGTGGGAGTGCGGGGTCCTCTGGGAACTGGCTTTTCCCTGACAGGCAGAAGCGCTCTTCTGATCGGCGGAGGTGTGGGCGTCGCTCCACTTGCTTTTCTGGGAGAGCGGGCCCGTGCCGTGGGCATGGAGGTCACGTCCCTGCTGGGATTTCGCTCCACCTCAGAGGCGGTGTTCCTGGACCGCTTCCGCAGGCTTGGCCGGGTAGTGTTGACCACAGATGACGGGTCCGAGGGGATCTGCGGCCATACATCAGCAGGGCTATGCGAGCTGGACCCGTCTGCATTCGATCAGATATACCTCTGCGGCCCCGAGGTAATGATGTGGGATGTGATAAGACGCTGCCAGGGCATGGAGTCCAGGATTCAGGCCTGCATATCCAGATACATCAAGTGTGCCATCGGAGTCTGCGGGTCTTGCTGCATCGATCCCGACGGGATCAGAGTATGCGTCGAAGGTCCTGTTATCCGGGCTGACCGCCTGACGGCTGGCGAGTTCGGACGGTACCGTCGTGGCCCTTCGGGAGGACCAGATGTCTGCAAATCGGTTCATTAGTCGAGGCGATGCCGTTTGAGATATATTCTTCCAAAGAGCGGGCTTGTGCGCTTTTCTGCCGGCAGCTCGGTGCACAGCGGCCAGCTTGTTGATGGCAAAGTCCTGTCGGATGGAATTGCTTATGCACAGGAGGAGGTCACGCTGCTGCCGCCAACCAAGCCCAGCAAACTGGTATGCGTGGGTCTGAACTATGACGAGCACGCCAGGGAGCTGGGCATGGCCAGGCCTGCCGAGCCCATCCTATTCCTCAAGCCGCCGTCCGCGGTGATAGGGACGGGCATGGACATAGTGATGCCTCAGTGCAGCGCCAGGGTGGATTACGAGGGCGAGCTTGGGGTGGTGATATCCGACCGCTGCAAGGATGTATCAGCGGATCGGGCTGCTGATCATATTCTGGGATTCACCTGTTTCAACGACGTGACTGCCCGGGACCTTCAACAGCGAGACGGTCAATGGACAAGGGCCAAGAGCTTCGATACGTTCGCCCCCTTTGGCCCGGCAGTGGTCAGGATGGACCTGGACCAGGCGGAAGATCTGGATATCGAGACACGAGTAAACGGAGCCGTCCGCCAGAGGAGCAATACATCCGACCTCATCTTCGGCCTGGGACAGCTTGTTCAGTTCATAAGCCGGATCATGACCCTGGAACCAGGTGACATAGTAGCTACCGGAACGCCGCCTGGAGTCGGGCCGCTGCAAAGGGGAGACAGAGTTGAGGTGGAGATAGAAGGACTGGGAACCCTCCAGAACCGCACGATCTGACCAGCAAGCCGGCGTTTTTCTGCGCCGGCCCGTGACAAACGTTCTTAAACCTCCACCATCCACTCCGTCTTGTCCTTGGATCCGTCTTATGCCAGCAATGCGGCTGCATCTGCCACGGTTCGGTCGTGATGTACGATGGCGCAGATGGCCTGGGTCATCTTTGTGGGATCGGCGTGCTGAAATACGTTTCTGCCAATCGCCACTCCACGGGCCCCTGAATCAATGGCTCCCCGGATCATCTCTAAGAACTGCAGGTCGGTCTCGGTCTTCGGCCCGCCGGCGATTACGACCGGCACCGGACAGCCGGCTACCACGTCCTTGAAGCTGTCCGGCGAGCCGGTGTAGTTGGTCTTGACTATGTCAGCTCCAAGCTCGGCTCCTGCGCGTGCTGCATGCGCCACCACCTCTGCCCCGTTGGGATTGTCTATCTTCGGACCGCGCGGGTACATCATTGCAACCAGAGGCATGCCCCAGAAGTCGCATCTCTCTGCCACCTCACCGAGGATCCTGAGTTGAGCCGACTCCGTCTCCGAGCCGACGTTGATGTGGACGCTTACAGCATCCGCCCCGATCTTCAGGGCCTCCTCAACTATTGCGACCTGCACCTTGTCGTTGGGGTCCGGCCCAAGGGCAGTGGAGGCAGACATGTGCACTATGAGGCCAACGTCCCGGCCGTATCCACGGTGGCCGTGGCGCACCATGCCCTTTTGCTGAAGCACGGCGTTTGCGCCGCCTTTGGCCACCTTGTTGACCATCTCGGGAAGGTTGACCAGCCCCTTTATGGGGCCAACCGATATCCCATGGTCAAGTGGGATTATCACAGAATTTCCGCTGTCCCTGTCTATGATCCTCTCCATCCTTACGCGCTTTCCAATCTCGCTCAATTCGATCCCTCAATCATCACGGTTATTACATGATAACATGAACCATGCTACCAAATAACATAGTGCTATTTAAATCTGACGGAGCACCAGCAGTTAAATATCTGTAGGTAGGGAGATGTGGAGGCGCGCACAAGGCCGGAAAATGGCAGCTGGCTGAGGTGGAATTCGTCGACCGGTCCTGTGATACCTCCGGAAGAGAAGGCCAGACATCCTGGGAGGCGTCAGCTTGGACGAAGAGATAGGCAGGATCAGGAAGAACAAGACCACCGAGGTGGTGGTCCGCCGAAGCGAGTACAAAGGCGCTGTGGGCATCGACATAAGGGAATACCTCACCTCGGAGAGGTACACCGGCTGGTCCAAGAACGGGATACGCATACCTGTGGAGCAGTGGGCCGCCTTCAAGGAGATCCTGGACCGGGCAGGGGCAGCACATGGAGGCGACGGTGGAGAGCAGCCCTGAGGCCAGGCGTGCCCAGTTCGAGGAGGAATACCTTGGCTGGATCCGAAGAGTGGCTGCCAATGTATCCCGACGGCTTGCCAGGCTGCCGGACGGCATTCAGCAAGAGCTTCTGAGGTCTTACGCCTTGCTCGAGGACACTGGCAGGCTATACCGGCAGAGCCCGCATGCCGAACGGATTCACAGGCTTTCCAATGGAAAGACCCGGGGTCACATCATACTGGAGACTGATGGCGTGGATATATTCCCATCTCTCACCTCCCCAAACCCGGGTGTACTGGATTTCGCCATTGGGATGGGCCGGCGGTTCTATTTCCGCGGCCTGTGGTTCTCAGTACTTGGCTTTAATGCAGCTTATCTTGAGAAGGCCTCCGACAAGATGCTGACCTTCGCAATCGAGCAGGAGCTGGAGATGATCCGCATCTACGCCGAGATATCAGCCGAGGCCAAGGTCTCCCAGAGGGTGGAGGATAGGGCGGAGAGGCACCTCAATATCCAGCCGGATGAGCTGCGGGAGGACGAGCGGATACTGATGGAGATCTCGGACAGCCAGCCCCTGATTCCGAGACCGTACTCGGAGATTGGCATGCTGGTCTACATCGAGACCAAGTTTCAGGAGATAAAGAGCATGGGGGTGCCTTCCAGGGACGAGGCAGAAGAGGGATTTGGAAGCGGGCTATTCAAGGAGTTCCTCGGCTGGGAGCCGTTTACCCGCAAGAGCTATCTCATATTCGTCTCAGAGATCAGGGACAAGATGAGGGATGCGTTTTCGGGTTACGCATGAGCGGTTGCAGGGCAACCAGTATCTTTCTGCCATCCCTGGATGCGGGATATCCCCTTTGGCCCTGCACGAAAATAGAGCGGTCCTGGTCATGCATATTCAGATCAGCTATTGTAGGCGAAACCGTGCGTCTCATTTTTTTGCCAGGAACACGACCTCTTTGTAGATCATGACATTCTCTTTGGATCATTACATCAGGCATGCCACCGATGCCTCCTTGGCCCGAAGAGTCGTCTGAAAAGGACGGCGAAGCGTGCTTCTGCCGGCAAACTCATGGAATAGCGGACAGGAAGTCTGCAGCTCCCAGATAGGTGAAGTATTTATATCCTATTTGCAGGAATTAGACCATCCCATTGGCGCGAGGAGATTTCACATTGGCAAAACCGGAAGTCAACATAGGCATGGTCGGTCATGTGGACCACGGGAAGACCACCCTGGTCAGGGCCCTCTCAGGTGTATGGACAGATCAACATAGCGAGGAGATAAAGAGAGGGATCTCAATCAGGCTGGGCTATGCCGATGCCACATTCATGAAGTGTCCCTCCTGCCCGCCGCCGGACTGCTTTAGCGTCCTGCCAAAGTGCCCCCACTGCGGCAGCGATACCCAGGTGCTGCGGACTGTGTCCTTCGTTGATTCGCCAGGTCACGAGACCCTCATGGCCACCATGCTGTGTGGGGCGGCCATTATGGACGGAGCTGTCCTGGTCATATCTGCCAACGAGCCCTGCCCCCAGCCACAGACCAAAGAACACCTGATGGCCCTGAACATCATCGGCATAGAGAAGCTGGTGATAGTCCAGAACAAGATAGACCTGATTTCCCGAGAAGAGGTCCTGGACCACTTCAACCAGATCAAAGAGTTCGTAAAGGGCACGGTAGCCGAAAACGCCCCCATAATCCCAATCTCAGCTCAGCAGAACATCAATGTGGACATGGTCATCGCGGCTATCGAGGACAAGATCCCAACACCCCCAAGGGATCTGGACAAGCCGGCCCTTCTGAAGATCGCCCGCTCGTTCGACGTAAACCGCCCCGGAGCGTCAGCCGACCAGCTCGTGGGAGGGGTTGTGGGCGGGTCGCTGAGCCACGGAGTGCTCAGGGTGGGCAGCAAGCTTGAGATCGCTCCTGGCAGACTGGTCGAGTCAGAAGGGCGCAAGCAGTGGGTGCCCATCCAGACGAAGGTGGTTCGGCTGCTGGCAGGCGGCCAATCTCAGGATGAGGTGACGCCAGGCGGACTGATCGGCATAGGGACACAGCTTGATCCGGTCATGACGAAGAGCGACAACCTGGTGGGACAGGTGCTTGGAGAGCCCGGACTCCTGCCCCCGGTCTGGGACAAGTTCGTCATGGACATGAAGCTGCTGGAGCGGGTGGTGGGAGTGAGCGACGAGGCTCAGGTCGAGCCCATCCACACCTCAGAACCCCTCATGCTAAACGTGGGCACTGCTACAACGGTTGGCGTTGTCACCAGCGCCAGAGAGAGCGGAAACGTCCAGGTGCAGCTCAAGAGGCCGGTCTGCGCCGAGGTTGGCGACCGCGTGGCAGTAAGCCGCAGGATAGGAGCCCGCTGGAGGCTGATCGGTGTTGGGACTATCATAAGCCAGAAGAAGGATGGGCGGGATTGAAGGTCCTGCTGGATACCAATATCCTTATGGCCCCGGAACAGCTTGGCCTCGATGTATTCTCCGAGCTGGAACGTCTGGGATATCTGGAGTGGCTGGTGCCACAGCCCGTGATCGAAGAGCTGAGCTGGCTGTCGGAGCACTCGAAGAAGGGCAGGGATCGTCGGGCTGCGAGGGTGGGACTGGGACTAGCAGCCCGATGCGCTCGAATTCCGGGATACGGAGAGGCAGACGATATCCTTGAGACGCTGGCGGTGGACCTTGGGGCAGCAGTCCTAACCAGCGACAGGGAACTTAAGAAAAGGTTATCTAGGAGGGGTATTACCGTTATATACCCGCGCCAGAGTCGATACCTGGAAATCGCGATGCAGAAGGAGTACTGATGTACAAGAGGATGAAGCTTCAAGGTGTGGTGAGCATACCTCCCGACCAGCTGGGTAATCCGCTCAAAGAGTCAGTGGAGATAGCCCTGCGGAACAAGTATGAAGCTCGGGTGGACAAGACTCTGGGCGAAATCGTTGCGGTGCTTGGTGCAGATCAGATTGGAGAGGGGCACATCCTGGCGGGCAGAGGAGAGGTATACTACGACGTCGTCTTCGATGCCGTGGCCTTCAAGCCGGAGATGCAGGAGGTAATCGAGGGGGAGGTTGTGGAGATAGTCAAGTTCGGGGCGTTCCTCAGCGTGGGGCCCTTCGATGGCCTCCTCCACGTCAGCCAGATCACCAACGAGTACATCTCATATGATGAGAAGAACGCCCGGCTGGTCAGCAAGGACTCGAGCAGGTACCTTGCAGAGGGCGACCGGGTTCGAGCCCGCATCATCGCAGTCAGTCTGAACGAGAAGGAGCCCCGCAGCAGCAAGATCGGCCTGACCATGCGCCAGACTGGCCTTGGCAAGGTGGAATGGCTGGAGGCCGCCAGGAAAGCCCAGGAAGCCGAGGTGGCTTTGGTGGAGAAGACCTCCAGATCGGCAGGGCGGGACAAGAAAGCCCAAAAGGCGCCGGAAACCGTCACGGACTCAGCAGGTCAGGCATTGGCGGAGGCAAAGTCTGCCCCAGCAGATCCAGAGCCAGCAAAAGCTTCCGATTCTGTCGAAGGGATCGGTGAGGCCGAATGACCGACCAGGCCTGCCGGGAATGTCACCGCATAGTGGAAGGTTTGGTCTGTCCCATCTGTAGCTCTGCCTCGCTGAGCAAAGACTGGTCAGGGTATGTGGTAATAATCGACCCCAAGGGTTCCATGGTGGCCGAGCGGCTGGGCATCAACCTCCCTGGAAGGTATGCTCTGAAGGTGCGATAGATTGAAGAGCCTGATCCTTCCGCACAGCCTGCGAGATGAGCTAAAGGCTCCTCTGGGAAGGCTTTACCGTTGCAAAGGGCTGGACTGCGTCCGGCAGATGGAGGATGTTTTGCGGACCTCCGCCCGGTTGATTGCTGTGGGAGATATAACTGCCTACTATCTCCTCCAGGCAGGATTTCGTCCCCACCTATTGATCGTGGACCACCAGACCAAGCGAGCCCCGTTGAAGCCAGAGGTCAAGGAAGGAATCATGACTCGCGGCTCCGCCACCTCTCAGGAGTACCGGAGCGTCAACGTGATAAATCCGGCTGCCACCCTGACCGGACCGTTTATGGATCTGATCAAAGACTCCCTTGCCGGGACGGAGATGGTGGAGATCGTGGTCAACGGCGAGGAGGACCTGGCCGCCCTGCCAGCAATCCTCTATGCGCCACTCGGTTCGGCAGTAATCTACGGCCAGCCAGGTGAGGGCTCGGTGCTGGTGCTGGTCACGCCAAAGAAGAAGGAAGAGATCAAGGGAATCATGAACAAGATGATTGTGGAGGAAGCATAATGGATATCGAGGTTATCAAAGAGGGAAACAACCCCTTGCTGAACAGGCGGGAGATCACGTTCTTGGTCAACCATCCGGAAGGTGCCACCCCGTCTCGGAAGAGCGTCGTTGAGCGCCTGGCCGCAACCATGAACTCCAAGGTTGGCCTGGTCATAGTCAGCGAGATGAAGACCGACTTCGGCAAGAGGGTCACACACGGCTACGCCAAGATCTATGAGAGTGAGGAGCGGGCCAAGCAGGTGGAGAACGAGCATATCATTGCCAGGAACACATTCGCCGAGAAGAAGCTGGAGGCGTGAGGATGCCAGTGCACAATTATTATACGGTTTCGGGAGATTCGATCAAGTCGAGGAAACCCATCTGCCCACGCTGTGGAAACGGCGTATTTTTGGCCGAGCACAAGGACCGAATGAGCTGCGGCAAGTGCGGTTATACCGAGTTCAAGAAGTAGAGGGCAACCAGACCCTGGAGGAGGTCTTTTTCCGGCCTTTGTCTGCCATGCTCGTATACGAAGTTGCAGATAAAGCCGGGCGCTTCTGGCGAGAGGACCGTATATATGGCTTTGGCCAGGCCTCCGGGGACAAGGGAGCGTTTTTTCGCCTGCCAGTTGGCAGCGGCGAAGATATTTAAAACATCAGATCGCAAGATATGGCCGAGGGGTGATTCCTTGGCCATACTCGATTCTAACGGGCTCATAGCCCTTGTAGTCATAGTCCTGATCCTTAGCCAATCGATCAAGATCGTCCGGGAGTACGAGAGGGTGGTGATATTCCGGCTTGGGCGCTACAGTGGTGTCAAGGGGCCGGGCCTGTTCTTCATCATACCCATCATCGACCGGGTGATCCTGATGGACCTGCGGGTGGTAACCATAGACGTCCAGAAGCAGGTGGTGATAACCCGCGACAACGTGACTGTGGACGTGGATGCGGTGATCTACTACCGCGTGGTGGAACCGGCCAAGGCGGTCATACAGGTGGAGAATTTCCGGGTGGCCACAGCACTTCTGTCCCAGACCACCCTGCGAGATGTGCTTGGACAGATCGACTTAGACGATCTGCTCTCAAAGAGGGAGGAGTTGAACATAAAGCTGCAGGAGATACTGGACCGTCATACCGATCCATGGGGCATAAAGGTCACCGGCGTCACGCTGCGAGATGTGAGCCTCCCGGAATCCATGATGCGGGCTATTGCCAAACAGGCCGAGGCGGAACGTGAGAAGAGGTCCCGCATAATCCTGGCAGACGGCGAGCTGCAGGCGTCGAAGACCATGTCAGAGGCGGCTACACTCTACCAGCAGGTCCCGGTCACGATAAAGCTGCGAGAGCTGCAGACACTGGCCGAGATCGCCCGTGAGAAGAACCTTATCGTGGTAACCTCCAGCGGAGGCATGGGTGAGGTGGCAGGCCTCTCAGCTGCCCTGCAGCAGGAGATGGCTTCGGAAAACATCAGGCGGGGGCAGGGCAGCCCCTGAGGCAGAGGTCCCGCGTAATGGCTCGGCCGGAGGCAAGATCTCCAATCTCGGTTATCCTGCTGTACCTAGCCCTGGCTCTGTCAGTCAACGCCGCCGACAGCGCTGAGGTCCTGGCGGTTGATCTAAGCGATGCCATCACGCCTGCCAGCGTCGAGCTCATACGCCAGTCCATTGAATCGGCAGGAGAGACAAATGCCTCTGTCCTGCTGCTTTTGCTGGACACGCCTGGTGGCGGCCTCACCGAGACGCTGGAGATCGTAAGCCTGCTTGAGAGAAGCGAGGTTTTGGCGGTGGGCTACGTATCCCCGAGTGGAGCCAAGGCCTGGTCTGCCGGGACCCTGATACTCATGAGCTGCGACATCGCAGCCATGGCGCCGGGGACTATTATCGGATCAGCTCAGCCAGTCCGGCTGACACCCACAGGTTCCACCGAGCCTGTGAACGACAGCAAGACGAATAACGCGATTGTCGCCCTGATCGAGGAGAAAGCTCGCCTGCATGGGCGAAACGTCACCGCTGCCAGGCAGTTTGTTCAGAGCAACTTGAACCTGAATGCAGAGACGGCCCTGGAGCAAGGAGTGATCGAGCTTGTGGCAGAAAGCCAGGAAGATCTCCTGCGCCAGCTCGACGGGCGGATCGCCCGGAACCGCACACTGTCCACGGCAGGTGCGGAGATATCGCAGTTCCAGCCCGACATACGGCTCCAGGTGCTTCAGGTGCTGGCCGACCCCATGATCGCCGGGCTGCTTGTACTGATCGGGCTTTATGCACTTATCTTCGGACTCTCCAATCCCGGGCATGGGGCGGAGGTATTCGGGGTGATAGCCCTGGCCCTGGGTCTGATAGGCCAGGGATTCGACGTAAATCTGGGAGCCCTATTTCTCATTGTTCTGGGCATGGGCCTGATACTGGCCGAGCTTCACGCCCATTCCCTGGGGCTGCTGGGGCTTGCCGGCATCATATGCATTATTGCCGGAACTGCACTATTCGCACCTGTAAGCTTTCCCCAGTGGTATCTTCCGGCGAATTACCAGCGCTCGGTTATGGGCATGTTCCTGGTGCCTTCCGTCCTTCTGGCAGGTTTCTTCGCCTGGTCGGTATTCAAGGTGGCCCAGGCGAGGCTTAGGCCACCTTTCCAGGACCAGGTCGCAAGCACCGCAATAGCCATGCAACGCTTAAACCCTCGTGGCTTCGTCCTATTCCAGGGGGAATACTGGGAAGCGGAGTCTGAGGGCCTTGTTGAGAAAGGTGAGAGCGTCGCGGTGCTTGAGAGGAAGGACCGCATGCTGAAGGTGAGACGGATAGGGTGATGGAGCTTGAGCATCGCGGATCTGGATCGGCAGCTTCCAGAGGGGCTGGAAGGGCTGGCCGACCTGGCCTCGGATCTTCGCTGGAACTCCATGGCTTTGGGAGAGAGGATCTGGCAGCGGTTGGACCCGGATGCCTGGTCCCGGTCCAGCAATCCCTATCTGATGCTGCAAAACGTATCCGGCTCCGTGCTAGAAGCGGCTGCATCTGATCAGTCGCTGAAGAGGGAGCTACAGGAGTGGCAGGACCGCCGCCGAGGGCATCTGGACAGCGTCAGCTGGTTTTCCAGCCGCTACAGAGGGCTGTCGCTTGTGGCCTACTTCAGCATGGAGTTCGGGCTTGGCGAATCCCTTCCAGTCTACTCTGGAGGCCTGGGCATCTTGGCCGGTGACTTCCTCAAGACTGCCAGCGACCTCGGGGTGCCGGTCGTGGGGATGGGGCTGCTGTACCAGCAGGGCTACTTCCGCCAGGTGATTGCCAAGGACGGCTCCCAGGTGGAAGCTTTCCCGTATAACGATCCAACCATACTGCCAGTGGTCCCAGTCCAGGACAGGACAGGAGGCAGACTGCGGGTCAAGATAGCGCTTCCGGGAAGGGAGCTGTCCTTGCGTGTGTGGCTGGCCAGGGTTGGCCGGGTGGGGCTATACCTGCTGGACAGCAACGATCCGCTCAACAGCCCCTGGGATAGAGGAGTCACAGCAAATCTCTACGCACCAGGCAACGAGAAGCGGCTGATCCAGGAGATAGCCCTTGGATCAGGCGGTTGGCTTGCCCTCGAGGCACTGGGGCTCTCGCCTGATGTTTGCCATATAAACGAGGGACATGCAGCTTTCGTAATCCTGGCACGGGCATACAGCTTCATGCGTCAGACCGGCCTGTCTTTCCAGGCGGCGCTATGGGCCACCAGAGGCGGAAACGTCTTCACCGCCCACACCCCGGTGGCTGCAGGCTTCGACCGGCTGGATCCCGCCCTCGTCCGCCAGTATGGACAGGCCTATGCCGACCTGGTGGGAATCGACATGGAAGACCTGCTATCCCTGGGCCGGCAGCCGGCTGGCGGCGACGGGGGCTCGGTGACAGGCCTGGCCCTACGTGGCAGCCTCTTTGCCAACGGCGTTAGCAGGCTGCATGGTCAGGTTTGCCGCCGGCTCTTCTCACCACTGTATCCACGCTGGCCGTGGCCGCAGGTGCCGGTGATCCATATCACCAATGGTGTCCACGTCCCCACCTGGGAGTCTCCCCAGGCAAGCCTGCTCTGGGCCTGTACCTGCGGTGAAAGCTACTGGGCATCGTCTCAGGAGGCATTCTCAGGGATATCCGAAGCTGAGGACAGGACAATATGGACACTGCGCTCGCTCTGCCGCCAGGGCCTGGTGGATTACGTGCGCTCACGGCTGGTCAGGCAGATGGTGGAGCATTGCGCCCCGCCTGAGGAGATTCGTATGGCGAAGAGCGTGCTTGACCCAGCCGCCCTGACCCTTGGCTTCGCCCGCCGGTTCGCAGAATACAAGAGGCCAAATCTCCTTCTGCACGACCGCAACCGCCTGATCAGGCTGCTATCGGATCAGAGCCGGCCGGTCCAGCTGGTGCTCGCAGGAAAGGCACATCCCAACGACGAGGAGGGAAAGTCCATGATAAGGGAGCTGGCCTCATTTGCCAGCCGTCAGGATCTGGCAGGACGGGTTGTGTTCCTGGAGGATTACGATATGGTCCTGGCCCAGAGGCTGGTCGCAGGGATAGACGTCTGGATCAACCTGCCCCGCCGGCCGATGGAGGCCTGCGGCACGAGCGGCATGAAAGTGCTGGTGAATGGGGGGCTAAACCTCTCCACCCTGGACGGCTGGTGGGATGAGGCGTACAAGCCGGGACTTGGCTGGGCGGTTGGAGGAGATCGAGAGGTGGGAAAGGCAGGCGATGCCCGGGACGGCTTTGCGCTGTACCGACTGCTTGAGGAAGAGGTGATCCCAGAGTTCTACCAGAGGGATGAGGATGGCCTTCCTCGAAGCTGGATCGCCAGAATCCGCCGCAGCATGACCACCCTCACGCCGCAGTTTTCAAGCAACCGCATGATGCAGGAGTATCTGGAGAAGCTATACCTGCCCGCCGCATCTGCTTACCGCAGGCGGAGCGCTGATGGTGGTCGGCTCGCCAGGGAGCTTGAAGCGTGGCAATCCAGAATTGAAGCCGGATGGTCACAGGTGCGCTTCGTCCATATGCAGGTGGACCGGGAGGGGGACGATTGGCAGATCACGGCCCTGGTCCACCTGGGATCTTTGCAGCCAGAGGATGTGAAAGCGGAGGTATATGCAGATCCCCTGAAGGAAGAGCAGCCATTTGTCAAAGAAATGGATATTCTGAAGTCGGCGCCCAGAGAGGAGGTGAGCTGGATGTATCAGGCATCTGTTCCAGCCAGCCGTCCGTCCCATCACTACACGCCCCGCCTCGTCCCCTACCATAAAGAGGCTCTGGTCCCCAAGGAGGAGGGCCACATATTGTGGCAGCGATGAGATGCTTATTGCAGCCCCAAGCTGTCGATTTCCTCAGACATCGGAATCTAATGAATAAAAAAGCATGGAAGCCAAAAGGGCTTCCTCTTAATTCCCGTAGATCGTCCTGATACCGGTCTTATCTCCAACTCCCAGTTCTCGCTGGGGTGCGTCGTAAAAGCCCATGATCTGCGAGAGGTCCCACTTGTAGATGCTGTTCAGATATGTGTCGCCCAGGCCGAGCGTATGGCCCAGCTCGTGGGTGGCCACGGTCTGCACGTCGTAGATCTTTCGGGAGACGCTTGCCCGGCTCTTGTCCGTGGTCCATCCCCAGCGAGTATTGTAGACCACGTCCGACTCAAGGGCCCGGTTGTATCTGCGCCCGGCTACGGTCATGGGACTTGCAGTGGTGTACCACGTCCTGGAGTAGCCAAGAGCACTGGATGCCACGTACTTCCAGGCGTGGACGTTGTTGCGGTCGTAACGGTCGGCGTTGACAGAGGTAGAGGCGCTGACCACGTCATTGAACAGGCTTTGTCCGGCCACTGCCCCATCCCAGGTCTCTGCAGCCGCTGATAAGGAGCCGACGGCCGCTGCGGCAGTGAGCCCCTCACCTGTAAGGGCAGAGTCCTGCCGCACCCACAGCTTCAGGCTGGGATTATCTGTCCAGCGGTACCCCTGGATGACAAAGGCGGAAGGCTCGTTGTAGTAGCCGTAGGTGCCTGTGGTGATCCGGCCGTATGTCGCCTCGGATACCCGGCCAGACCTCTCTGCGTTTCTGGCCGAGAGGCCGAATCTCTGAAGCTCGTCGCCAGACTGATACAGGCCTGAGACTGTCATCCCAAGGTCGCCTGAGGACAGGAAGTCGGCTGCCTGCTGGTCGAAGCAGTCCACGCCCATAACCTGGGCGCCGCCAGAGAGAGCAGACCGGTCGGCGGCAGCTGCGGATATGCTTGAAGCCAGCTCGCCGTCGCCTGAGTATCCGGCTGCCGCAGCCACGATGTTGCCGCTGGATACGGACTGGATGGCGAAGAGCCCGCCATCCCCGGATAGGTCGGTGTTCTGGCTGAGAACGCCGCCCTCCGGGGTTGCTGCTGCACTGGAGGACGTCTGCAGCGAGCCGTCCACGCTTGCGGTCTTGGTCAGAGAGAAGCCCTGCCCGGATCCGTCCCGGCCGGAGATCGAGTCGGTCACGCTGCTTCGGCCTCCGCCGCCGGCCTGGAGATTTCGGCTGGCTATTCCCTGGCCAAGGCTGGTTCTGTCCGTCAGCGATCCTGATCGGTCCAGATCGTACTTTCCAGCTACACAGACTGCTCCTGTTGAGCTCTCCGTCCCGAAGCTGGAGGTTATGCCGCAGGCTGGCGTCAGAAGAGATGATAAAAGAAGGACATCCGCCAGCAAAGCTAATGAGGTCTCAAATTTCATGCTATACCTCCACTGATTTTCCACACTGGCAGGTTCCACAAGGCCTGCCAGCAATTGGAAAAACTTTATGGTAAAAAACAATTGCGCTTGGAGGCCACAATTTAAATGATTAAGTAGTATCAATTTGGCGGTACGTTAATGAGTATGCTCAGACGAAAAAGAGAAATTAAGGACCTGGACACAGGTCCATCTAGCCGTATAGCTTCCGAATTCCTGACATATCACCCTCGCCCAGCCACCTTTGCGGATTATTCAAGGCCGGATAGGTGGTGTAATAGCCAGGCCCCGGATCGTCATAGAAGCCCATGATCTGTGCAAGGTCGTACTTGTAGAGGCTATGCAGGTAGGTATCTCCCATTCCCAGGGTATGCCCCAGCTCATGAGCGGCCACGCTCTGGAGATCCAGAATGCTATATCCAGGAATCGCATTGCCCCGACTATCCCTCACGAGTACAGCATTGTCCTGAACAGTCGTCCATCCCCAGCGAGTGTTATAGACCACATCCGACTCTAACGCCCTAAAGTATCCATTCACTTTATATAGAGAATTCTGAGTATAGTACGTGCGTGAGTATGCCAATGCATCGCTAGATACCTTCTTCCAAGCGTGTACGTTCCTTCCATCGTAGCGGTCTGCGCTAAATAATAATCCCGATTTGGTCACTAAATCAATGTCTGCGAACAAGTTTTCCTTAGCCACATTGTCCCATGTGTTCGCAGCAGCAGCTATTTCATTAGCTGCAAGTGCTGAGTCTAGCCCCTCACCGGATAGTGCTGTGTCTTGTCTAAGATATAGTTTCAGTTGAGGATCACTGAGCCAACGATATCCCTGGAGGACATATGCGCGTGGATCATTATAATAGCCGTAAGTAGTCGTCCCCGGTGGAATGTACCCTGGTGGGATGATGCCGTAATCAGTTCCAGCGGTTCGTCCGGATAGCTCGTCGTTTCTGGCAGCCAGGCCGAACTTCTGCAGCTTGTCTCTCGACATGTATAGGCCTGAGACAGTCATGCCAATTTCGCCTGACGAGAGCACGCTGGCCGCTTCCTCGTCGAAGCAGCTGACGCCCATTACCTGCGCATCTCCACCCAGAGCGGAGCGGCCCTGAGCTGCTCCGGACATCGT
>MVQI01000019.1 GCA_002067795.1 Methanosaeta sp. PtaB.Bin039 | reverse complement strand
ATCAGGCTGGCTGCCCGCCGAAATGATCTGGCTGGACTTACGCTGGCTGGCATCTCTTACATGGATCGTATCCAGCGTCTATCGCTTTGCTTCAAGCTTGAGACGCAGACATAATGCACGGGGATTCACCTTCGGTACTCACGAACAGCTCGAAACATGGAACTTATGGGTATTTCGGCTTTTCCGATATAGTCGCAGTCGCCAGCAGTTGGGAGCAGTCTCAAAGGACTGCACGATTATCCATGAGTGTGAGATTTGCCGGTCTCAGCTGCGACGACTCCAGGAGCTGCCAATATCATCAATATTGCCAATTAGAGGAGGTGTCAAGAAAATCAATCTCTAAGATTATTTAACAACTTAAATGATCAAAAAACAATAATAATTATTACTCATAAACATGAATTGATAGATGCTGAAAGTAATATTATATATATTAATAGGCCAGATGTGGCGTAGATATAATATTAAAAGTGATCGCCGATGAATATATTGAAAATAATATTGGCCCTATGGCTAGCCGGCTCTCTTTTCTCACCACTCGTTACCGGAGTTTCGGATGGAAATCCTGTGCTTTACGATAAATATAAAGGCTTAGAAGAATTTGGGGTATTAGACGCCTGGAAGATGGGATACACAGGCAAAGATGTAAAAATAGCGATAATTGATTCTGGAATTGACTTCGCAACCCCGGATCTAATAGGCACACAGGCACGCCTCTCGGACAAGAGCTCACCGTATGATGGCTGGCCAATAGTGATTGATTTGGACAGTCTTTCCTCGTATCAACGAGGGATCTTTGGAGTCAGATCCCAGTATGCAAATACCACCTCTACCAATGTAGACGATTATCGAGTTACTGGCACAAGCAAGAGCGGGCGATACCACATCGGAGATCACCCAGACCAGCATCTCTTCGCCTTCTACGGCCAGCCAGTTAAGGTACTCGTCGTCGATGAGAATACGCCCGGCATATACGATACGGTGTATGTGGATCTTAATAATAATCGCGATTTCAGAGATGACAAAGCCTGCAAAAAGGGTGACGAGATATCCTATTGGGATAGAGACGACGACGGATATCCCGACGAGTCCGGCGGCATGATCTACTTTATATCTGATGGAATAACTCCTCCACCATTGGCCCGCATGTTATTTGGCCAAGACGCAAAAGTTCCAGGCAGCGGCGAATTGGTGGCCTTTCACTTTGATCCGTATTCTCACGGGACCATGTGTGCCTCAACTGTAGCTGCCCAGGGCAGAAATGTAAAGGGTGTGGCTCCCGATGCGAGGATTATCTCTGTTAGAGCGCTCGGATCGAACGATATTCTGTTCTGCCTATTGGCCTCTCTGGGCTACGATGGAGAGCCAAATACGGGAGATGAAGCAAATGTAATCAGCCGAAGCGGATCAATCCCGACAGCCGAGAAAGGAGCTGATGAGACATCTGTGTTTCTGGAATATTTGACACAAGTAATCTCGCCCAACACAACATTAGTATTCGGCAATGGCAATGACGGCTCAGGCTATGGCACCTGTGGAGCACCTTGCAGCGAACATGTGATCAATGTTGGAGCCATCTCTGATCTGTGGTGGAATGGATCATCCTATAGAAGTGATGTAACATGCTTCTCCTCCCGCGGACCAAATGCGCTGGGACAGATCAAGCCCAACATCCTGGCAACCGGCTATTGGGCGCCAACAGCTGAACCACTCTGGAAAACGCATAACGGGCGTGCATCATGGTCGAACAAATGTGGTGGAACCAGCGGCGCAACACCTCATGCATCCGCTCTGGTAGCCCTTATATACCAGGCCTATAGGGACGCACATGGTGTGTTCCCCACCTCTGAGAAGGCCAGGGACATCCTGATGTCCTCTGCCACCAACATCGACGAAGAGGTATTCGCTCAAGGCTCAGGGCTCATAAACGCCAAGAGAGCTGTTCAGATCGCGTCGAAAAAGGATGGAGTATTGGTGGAACCAGCGCTATTGGTGACTCCACCAGTAAGAGCCGGATCTAGGCTGGATTTCAACTTCACCATAACCAATTATTCGGGCGAAGACATTACCTTGAAACCACAGAAGCTGATGAAGAAAGCCAAGAGAGAATTCATCTTAGAACCCGAAAAGATGAGCCTATTGGAAATACCTGATGAGATGCTCTCCTGCGACCTCTTGAAGGCGTCCTTCTATTATTCGAGAATCGACAGAAACACCAAGGTCTGTCTTGCGGACTGGGAGCTCTGTGAAGGATACGATCTGATCCTCTACAATTGGAAGGATATAAATGGAGACCGCTGGTTCAAATCGGATAGAGGCCTCTATGAAGATACACAAGAGAGCGAACTGGAGACCATAGCCATCGGTGATTGGGGCTCCGTATTCACCTCCGAGGTTAGGGTTAACAATCCCGCCAACCGGATTAGTGATGGGATCGTCGCATATCTCAAACGGAAAAACGCTACGCAAAACGATGAAGTCCATCTTATGGTAGAGACCTATTCCTGGGTGCCATGGGATATAGAGATAAGCATCGATAACAACAGAACCCATTGTTTAATCCCAGTACCTGATGCCACTGGGATTTATCAGGGAAGGATCCTTCTGAAACATAGCGGAGAGGAGCAATGCATACCTGTATCATTTGCTGCTTACAGAAAAGACGAGATCTTGATCGGAGACGGCCGAGATATATACGAGAACAACAAGATCTATGGCCGATTTGAGGGTGATGGAAAAGGCTTTTATGATTCAAGGTTTTATCCGATCTTGTACTCCGGACAGGATCTGGTAACGATAAACGTCACATGGGACGATCAGTACACTGACATCGACGTTTATCTGTATGGGGAAACGACCAAGAACTTCTCATCAATATGGGATTTTCCAACATCGCCTCCAGTAGAATTACCTGAGTTAACGGTCTTGACGGATAATGGGCACAGTACAAGAATCTGGCGCACGAAAATAGACCAACATGTAAGCGGGTCAGGACTTGGTGCAAGCTATAGCACATTTTACACATCAACAGGCAAGAATAAGGAAGTGATAACTGGCGAATTAACAGACGGCTTGAACATCGTGGTATTGAACCAGGTGATTTCCGGAGGCAATACGTATGGGGAAAACTTAACGATTCAGACCGAGGTTTCTTCCTTTGCTCAGCCACAAATTATCATTACAAAGGCAGGAGAAGTTGTCAGCCTCCTGCCTGCCGGCGCTGACAGCGTGGCTGGTTTTTCTTTGAAGGAAGATATTGCAGAAGGCACTTTAAAGATCTTTGAAGCTGAGATAGGCGATGTGATATTGCTTCGCAGCAACAGTACCGAGTATTACCCGCATCTATTCTTTGACAAAAATGCCAATGGCCTGTTCGACGGAGATATTGATGAAGCTGTATTTGCTGAATCCAGAAACGACATTGTCGCTCCGTCGCATGAGGATACGATCATGATTTCCGATAACGGGACATATATTCTGATTGATTTTGTGGGAGAGTTCTACCATATGAAGGACCTTTATAGGATCTGCGACGATGCACCTATAGAGATCAAAGCACCAGAAAAAGCAGGCCGGTATTATGGCATTTTAGAGAAGAACGGAAAACATCTTCCAGTCCTCCAAGAGATGGTGGTAGAGCCAGGTGAGCCTGTCTCTATAAGCGTTTATTCTTTAGATCGAATCGGCTGCAATGTCTCTTTTGACGTCAGCTTAAAGATATTCGACTCATTCGGCAATTTGGCATCCGGGGATACAGAAGCGATAGTAGAATTTAATGAGATCAGCCAGAGAGTCAAAGTTATAAAAGGGATCGGATCAATCAGATTGACCGCACCCGGAGAGACAGGACAGTATATGATAAGGTGCAAAGGTCAATACGGCTCAGCTGAAAAGGCTATTGAGATCACTGATGAAGCTATCATCGAAATAGTAGACATTGACTTGAGTGATCAGGACATATCATTTAAAATAATAAATATTGGTGGATCTGAACTTGATCTTAATATATATGCGAATCCATCCAAGCATCTTGATTTTAATCCTGATGCTCAGCCGATGGCTCCAGTCAAGATGTATCAGTCCATGTTCTCATATTCAAAAATCCTGCTAAGAGCCATCAATACATCTATGAATATGAGCGGTGGCCAGGAGCGAGAAATAGTCTTTCCGAGGACGCTGTCCCATGAAGAACCCTACATTGTGGTGATAGCCAACACTGCAGGAGATGTTATCGACCACAAAGAGATCAATAGTCCAGATCCCTTGCCTGTCAAGGATGGAGGAATCGAAGAGCTGAAAGATAATGAAACTGCAATTGTGAACCAGCCTCTTTCTTTCAAAGCCGAAGGGCTTGTATCCGTTCAGATGAACGACCATCAGCCACTCTTCTTCATCACCCATGGTGCGTTCTCCTTCTATCCGGACGAAACTGGCCAGCTAAAGGTAGATATGGATGAAAGAGATTATGAGATTGAAGTTGTTGCCGAAAACCCTAAAGCGCCTGCGAAAATAACTAGGGCGCTTGAGATCAAGCCGCCCAGTAAAGTGCAATCGATATCCATCAACGCAACCAATGGCAATATTAGTCTCGTCTGGCCTCCAGTAGTTAGAGCTGATCGCTACCATGTGTACCAACTTGAACGTGATATATTGAAGCAAGTGGGTGAGGTAGAAGATCCCAGATACTCAATGGATGGAGAACTTTGGAGCAGCTACACGTTTAGGATCTCCGCGGTAACTGAAACAGGGATCGAGGGGCAGCTGAGCGATCCTGTTGGCTCAGTTGTCATCCCACAATAAGGGCCAGTTAGGCCCTGAAGATCGGAGAAAATAAGCGAAGGCACGGATACATCCTGTGTCGAAAAATTGTCTCGTGTCGTCGCTCTTAGGAGGGCCTCGCCCTAAGTCATCGATCTTCATCCCTCGTTTCCATATCATCCCTTCAAATGCATGCCCCTGGCAATATACTATCCCGCAATACCTTGCCCTGGCAAAACGCTTTAGCCAGAACGGCACATACATCTGATCCATGCAAATAGGATTCATCGGCCTGGGCCGCATGGGCAGGACCATGGCCGAGCGGCTGATCTCGCAGGGGATCGACCTGGTGGTCTGGAACCGCTCGCCAACGAAGGCAGAAGGCCTGCGGGCCGACGTGGCCTCAAGCCCCCTCGACCTGGCAGCCCGCACGCCTGTGGTAGTTCTCAACCTCTTCGACAGCTCGGCGGTCAGATCTGTGCTGGAGGGCGAAAATGGCCTGCTCGCAGCCGACCTCTCAGGAAAGCTGATCGTGGATACGACCACAAACCACTTCTCAGAGGTGCTGGATTTCCACAGGTCGGTTGCGTCCCGGGGCGGCCAGTACCTGGAGGCTCCGGTGCTCGGAAGCATCAACCAGGCCATATTCGGCACGCTGACGGTGCTTGCAAGCGGGGACGAGGCAGCCTTTGAACGGGCCATGCCGCTTTTGCAGCGGATCGGAAAGGCCATCTTCTACCTCAAGGACCCGGGGCTTGCCACCAGGATGAAGCTTGTCAATAACCTGGTTTTGGGCTCATTCATGGCCACGATCGCCGAGGCTCTGGTCTTCGGCGAGGAGATAGGGATAGAGCGATCGCAGGTCCTGGACATACTGTCGTTTGGTGCCGGAAACTCGGGGGTGTTGACCTCCAAGAGGGACCGCCTGATGAAGGACGACTTCTCCCCTCAGTTCTCATCCGCGCTTATACACAAGGACCTTCACTACCTGCAGGACCTGGCCCGGTCCCTGAACCGTCCCCTGTTCACAGGCTCAGTCGTCAAGGAGCTTTACGCACTGACCTTCTGCCGTGGAGTGGAGAAGGAAGACTTCTCTGCGTTGTACAGGGTGCTCAAAGACCTGTGAGCTGTGAGTATCGATAGCCGGTATAAGGCGGAAAAGTTTGGCCGGAACTTGCCAGGCAGTAAAGGCGGCGGGCTGAAAATGGAAGATGAGATGAGAATTCGGATCGTTCGTGACATAGATGACGGGCCGGCTCCACTTACCGAAGAGGAGAGGGCTCACCTGATCTCAGACCTGCATCGTCTGCTGGTCTGGGTAGGGGCTCAGGTACCGCAGCAGGTGCATCTGGAGCAATCCTGGATAGACGATGAGGTTGAGGGTCACGACCTCTCCCTTCCTCCTGAGATCCATCGGGATATGGGGTCCATTGACCTGCACCAGCTGCTGAGCAGGCTGGTGCACCAAAAGGACCTCAACGACGCTGACCGTGCCCAGATCTCCGGAATCGTCCGGCTGCTGAAAGCCAGGGAGATGCAGGACGAGCAGATGATAAAGCAGGCTGCTCTGACCCACCATCAGGCACGCCAGATATACGGCGAGGCCGCCGGGATCATCCGGGCCCTTCTCGACCTGAAGGACATATCCACCGGCAGGTCGAGACAGTTCCAGGCCTCAGCCCTGCGCAGATCGGCGGACGATGTCCGCCGCTGGAGGAACTTTCTGCAAGAGGTGGAGGGCAGCCGGCCATGAATCGAGCTGGTGGATGATCAGGCAGTCGGGGCCTTTGGTGAGGATTGCTGCTGTGTCTCATCGTCGCCGACCTGCTGCATGTGATCGGCCGCACCCCCCCGCATGCAACTATGGGCCATTATCGTTTGCCTTCGGTGCAAAACAGCGCAACCGTGCTTCGCCTTGGCCGGTGCTCGATGCGGATCAGCCCGTTTGCCTCCAGTTTCCAGACGCGAGCCCGCAGGGTACTATCCACAAGCCTTCCCCGAAGCGTTTCCACTGCCTCAGCTATGGAGCAGCCAGGACACTTCCTCACATTGTCCAGGATCTCTCTATCTATATTATCGAGCTTGATTGCATTCATTTCCCACCGCCTGGGTGAGCAGACCGCGAAAAATACCGCAAAGCTCATCTAGCTCCGCTGATGATATGATTCACGGCGGGCCGGGACCTCTCTATCTTGCGAGGACGTGGTCCTGCCCCTGCCACCCTACTTTTGATTCTGAGGTAGGTCTTTCGTTGTCAGATATTTTAGCCTTTTCACCGTGCGTGGTCCGAAAGTGATCTGTTTTAAGTTCTTTTTATCTCTAGGGGTCGGAGAGGGCGCAGCGGTAAGACCCCACCCTTCAGGGTGGTCTCCCGGACTGCGAGTCCGGGGGAGTTGCGACGGAGTCGCAACAGGATGAAAGCGAAGCCGTCCCCTTAGTTTCTGCGGCATCCAACAATCTAACAATGATGTCATCATAGCTTTCACCCTTTGAGCCACACCTCTTCAAGCGGTCTCTTGTTTCCGTTTTCAATCTGACATTAGTATATCCCATATGGCGTAATATACTATGATAATACTTAAGGTTAGCGCTGTTGCATATCGCTTAAATACTATTACGTCATATTACTCTATAGTTCCCTGGCGCCGATCGGCCAGGAAACAGTCTTTCGCCGTGCTTTCGAGAGATCGAAAGCTGGTAGGGCACTGCAAGATCTGCTTGCAGAAAAGACGGTGAACGAAAGACAATCGCTTTTGCGTGGCATGATTCCCGTAAGGGAATGATCTGAGTCAAGTGGAAAGACTTGGCAACAACGGCGTCAAGATCTCGCGCAAGGCGGGTCGCCAGGTAAGAGAGATCTATGATCCCTCAGAGCTTCGCTACTTTGTGTCAACCGGCCAAACGTAGCGCGACTTTTTGCGCAGCTACAAGCCACCCCGTTCACGGGGGGTAGTTGACTCCGTGTCGGATTCTGATCTGCTCTCAGCTGTTTGATTGGTTGCTCTTTTGACCGCAGTCTTTCCGATCATCTCTCCATGTTTTTCAGCTATTCCTTCCTGCCGGCAGCCAGAAAACCAGTATACGAGCAGAAGAACTCTCCGCTGCTATCATCCTCCCTGAGCTGCCTCAACCATCCCTCGGCCTCCTGCTTTGATATCAGGCCCAAGTCCAGCGCCCTCTCCGCATTCCTGGACAGGTCGAAAATCCTCTCGGCGAGGCTGAGATCGGTGACCAGCAGGGTACTTGGGAATATCCGGATATCCTCTAGCTCCAATCTCCTGAAGTGCTTGTAGAGGAGACGTCCTATCCAGCCGCTTCTGAAGCTGTCGCACCAGAAGTCCGTCAGCTTGCGAGTTGTCTTTCGGTCACAACAACCGATTGTGAATGTTCCCCAATCCGGCTCGTAAGCCACGATGTGGCCCTTTCTCTTTATGACCCGGACCATCTCAGCCAGCACCCTCTCAGGCTGTGGTATATGCTGAAGGGTTCTGTCTACCCTTGCACAGTCGAAAGACCCCTCACGAAATCCCATCTGGCCTGCGTCCCCCAGCATGAAATCGATCGCAAGGCCCAGGGGTCTTGCGCTGGACTTGGCCGCTTCTACCATGCCGAGGCTTGAGTCCAGTGCCACAACTCTCCCAAAGCCTCCTACTATCCGAGACAGGGATATCGCATCGAATCCCAGTCCACAGCCAACCTCCAGGACCCTGGAACCTTCAATGGCGCCCATAAGGTCGAAGCTCTTTCTCTTGTAATCCTGGAAGTAAGTCAAGGAGTTCAATGTGATCAGGCAGGAAGCGAAAAATGATGGATCCGAAGAGCGATCGACATCTGAGAATCCGCTGGAGAGATAGTCCATCAAATCACGAATATAATTAGAATAATCTTTTACTTTAACCTTTGTAATCGCCTGGCTCCAGCACTTTTCTGGGCTCGCGCCCCTGCCCAGGACCCGATGGGATGTGAGTCGAATCTCCGTGTATGCATGGGCAAGCAGATGACGTGGATGGGTGATGGACCCAAAAGCATGCTTTCATAAGTATTATTCACCGATTACCGATGGACAGGCACATCAAAATCCATATCGAAGAATCGTTATGAATTCTTATGAATGATTATGATTGTTTCTTAAATAGGCTTAAATACGAACTGGGAGGAAAACACTAGTTGTGGCTCGTAAAGGATCAGAGGATTCAAGTGGATGTCCTCCTCTCAAGATGTTTCCGCATAAAGTATAAAAGATGTATCTGCTAGCCTTGAATATGTATAAATGTCCCAAGGAGAATAAAACTTGTTTAATACCAAGAGGAAGAACGAGACTGGGGATGTTGAGGTGGCAATCTGCCCGCTATGCAACCTTCGGGTGGAGTATATAGGCGCTCCGATGGTCAGATGTTACTCCTCTGGCCAGACCTATGAGCAGCAGGATATTATTTGGAAGCGGGAATCAAAGGTTTCAAAGGGCTTGGGTTACGATGTGGAGAACATAAGAGGCAACGACCGACAAGATTTCCTGCCTAATGCCCATCCCAGCGACGAAGATGCAGGAGCATGAGTCCCGGTCGTGTGGAGCCGCTCTTCTCGAGGATACCTTTATTTTGCATTTCCCAACAGGATCGGCTTGTCCCGACCAGCCTATGCTCAAATTGAAATTATCTTCGTCTTGGGGATTGTGGCGATCTCTCCTCTGCTCCCCGGCATCCTTCGAATATTCTCAGAACTGACCTCAAAACTATTTATACCCATTTTGTTCGTTTCGCCCGACTGTCCTCGACGAGAAGTGCTCTTCCAACCGTCCTTTATGCGATTTCGGTCTCGTTTGGACACAGCCTGACGAAACCACTAAATATGATAAAATGAAAAACGGCCGAAAGCAATGGATCTATAGAGGATATATGGATATAAGATCCCTCCAGAGGGCATCTTTTCGGATACTGAATCAATATATTGTTGTACCGGCCTTCATGCATGGATTTGGCTGGCTGATATCCAATCCTGTTACAGGCAGGATCTTGGTTCTCAAGAACACCGGCAGGAAGACGGGCCTGGCCCGGTACACTCCTGTCAACTACGCCATAATCGACGAAGGCATATATTGCTATCAAGGCAGGCATCTGAAAGGCGCATGGTACCTGAACATCCTGGCCAATCCTCTTGTAGATGTGATCATGCCAGGCAGCCGTCTCACGGGATATGCGGAATCGGTTACCGATCCTGATGAGGCTGCTTTTGCGATTCGCCAAATCCTGAAGGGCGCCGGTTTGGCCGGATTGATATACGGATTTAATCCGTCGACCGTATCGGAGGATGTGCTTCGAAGGAGTACAGAAGGGATACCTGTCGTTAAGATCAAGTCAGCCTTGCCGAATACCTTATCTGCAGCATGAAGTTGTGTCCATTGGGCTGTATCCGGGCATCACGCAAGTTTCTCGTTTTAGAGATATCAGACAGATCCAGCGCATATCCGACAGGCTGGGCAATCGCAGGACGATGGACCCCTCTTATCGTTCGGCCTTTGTATTGTGGCCGATCTCTCCGAGGCGCAGCATAAGGGTCCAGGCACCAAGCGAGCCATCGATCAGCAGCCATATCACCACCATGGTCATCCAATCGAGAAGGCCTGTATCTCCATGTAGAAGCTCAGCAGAGATCATGATCAAGGCCGCATAACATATTGTATTGGGTATTAGAAGTCTCGATTGGAATTGATCGCGCTTCAGGAGCCTCTGCTCCTTGCCTTTAAATCCGAACCTTCTCCACAGACCAACCGTCCGCCACATCTCCAGCAAGCCTATGAACAGAAGCGGTATGCCTGTTCCGTACTCGCTCTGCTCAGGGATCATGAAGACCAGCGCTATCAGCAATATCGATAGGAAGTTCATGAGGGTCTGGAGAGAGAACACAGTCAAATCCTCTGAGTTTCTGGGAGCAGCAATAAGATCGATATTTAGAGAGACTGCAACGAATAGCAGGCCAAGGAGGGTGAATGCTGCTGAGCCTGCCAGCATGTAGAAGTCATGCCAGCTCTCAATCACCGCCGCAAATTCGCTGACCACGTCCCTGTCTCCTATTGTCTTATCCGTCAACTATCTCCCACGAATCCTAATCGTTCTTTCCCACATCAGGCTGCGCTGTCAGCTCTTTTTCCATTCTCTATGTCGGAGACGAACTGGTGAATAAGCATGGTTGAACTTCGCCGGACGGGGCCATTCGTCTCATCCATTGTTGGCGGGTTAGGCTTATAACTCCAATGCTCCAATACATAACTATAATAGATTATGATAATGTCGCAAGTTGACATAAATTTGGCAGGAGAATTCGATCTATGCGCCTACTACTACTCGGCTTGGCTGTTATCCTGAGCATATCACTATCGCTATCTGCTCAGGTTCCTTCTGCAGGCAATTTGACGTATTTGACTGAGCAGTTTCCTCCTTATAACCTCCGTGATGGAGGGACCTTGCAGGGCATATCGGTAGATCTCCTGGAAGCCATGTGGCAAAGGATGAATGTGAGCTTGAACCGCAGCGCAATCGTGCTCCTTCCCTGGTCCGAGGGATATCGGAGAGCACTGACCGAAAATGGCACCGTCCTATTCTCAACTGCCAGGCTGGAGGGCAGAGAGGAGCTTTTCAAATGGGTCGGTCCCATAGGGCCAATCAGAAACGTCCTGCTTGCGAAGTCAGATTCCAATATCAGTATAGCAGACGACTCCGACCTTACGAGATACAAGATCGGCGCAATCAGGGATGACAGCGCCGTTCAGATGCTTGCGGATCGAGGTCTGGAGGAAGACCGTCTGGTTCTCTGTGCCGAAGCTCAATCGATAATTGAGATGCTGCAAAACGGCTCAATCGACGCCTGGGCATATGGCGACACTGCTGGTTTATGGCTGATCAGTGAAGGCGGCCAAAATCCCGATGATTTCAGGATAGCATATGTGCTGGGAACGCTGGATTACTATTATGCCTTCGATCGGAACACTCCTGAAGCCCTTCTTCTTGAGTTTCAGAATGCTCTTGATGACATAAAGACCAATAAGAGTGGGGATGGAATGAGCGAATACGAGAGGATTCTCTCTCATTACGAGCCAGTGGTGCAGGCAACGGAAATATAGGGGATTTCCCCCTATCTATCGGCCTCTCGGCGTTACTGACAGGTCAGAGGGCAAATTACAGGGGTACAACTGCGTATCCAGACATAGCTGTCTTTGCCAATGGATCCCCAAGTTTCGCCAACCTGGAATATGCTTGCCTGAGGCCAAAACTCACTAACGAATTCATAATATTAATCACAAAGACCGTGTAGGCCCGTGGCTTGAGCGGGCGGGATTCAAATGGCTTGATTAAGCAGTTGCTCGAAATCCTCCTATTGTATATCTCATCTATCAGTCAGACGTTTTGCAGCAACTGCATATAGATCATCCGGGCGTCTCGACTCCTCAAGACCATGGTCGGAAGATATGCGAATTCGAAGTCGTCATGTCTGCCCCTCTGCACGCTCTTTAAGCTCACGGTTCATCTCCTGAAAGCTGCGCTCGGTGTCTTTGAGGATGCCGCCTGAAAATGGCACCAGAATCCCTTTGAAGGACTCGCTCTGAACAAAGCGCACCCGTTTCCTTCCCAGCTGCTCAATGATGAAGCCGTGCTCGCCGTCGAATACTCCCGGTATGAAAAGGCGGCCGATCCAGCGCAGCTCCCTTTCAGGCTGCACAATAAGGATGGTTGGCTGAAAGGTCATGGTGAGGTCGCCTACGTTCAGCTCAGCCGTCAGTTGCTCGCCAGGTCGGGCCTCCCCTTTTATGCGACGGATAAACGGATTCCACTGGGGATATGCCTCAAAGTCGGTCAGCACTTGCCAGACTCTGGATGGGGAAGCATCGATGACGACCTCGGTCTGGATAGACTTCTCGGCAATTGTCGTGTTTGCAGCAACAAGCGTCGCTATGTAGAGAACCACCAGGAGAATTATGATCCCCAATGTCATCCGAACAATGTGTTTGGACATGGTATGGTCCTTCAAGTCCCAACTTCTATAGAAACTGTATCTGCATATAACGGGCAACTGTCAAAGACTCAGCCAGACATACTTCATGCCAGACATATGTTTGCATATTCTTCGCCATCCAGACGGCGTTTGCCAAATTCGCAGATCAACTCCACGGATCATTTGGGACAGATCCGGAACAGGCTGTTCCAGAGACCATGACGGATTCAAGCACGTAATGCTTCATGCGGCATCAGCCCCTTCGGACGTATCTCTCGGCCAGATACACTTCGATCCTCAAGTTCCAGGAGTCTATGGCATGGGACACGCTGGCATCATAAGCTCCGGGACGGCAAGCCGAATACGTGGTAGCTGGCCAGGGTGCTGGCTCTGTTTCTCAGATTCCCTCTGCAGTCCTTTCCAGGACATCCGCTGCTATATGCTTGGCCAGGAAGTCTCTGCTCCTGGGTCTCTTCTTGTCCGGACACCAGTTCTGCGGCAGAGTCTCACCATGTGAATATTGCTTTGCTCCACTTCCTGGCAACCCCTGAAAAGACAGAAAACCAGGGACTGATGAGGCAACCGCTATAAGGCGACCGCAATTCATCAGACGGCTCTGATCAATTGCCGATGACGATGGAGTCATATTGAATTATTAAATCATTCTGAAAAGCGCCTCTAACTTTAAGCGTCCGGTTCCGGATAATCTGCCGCACGATATCTCAGGAATGCATTTCGGGTTTGCAGGGCGTGAGGTTCTCCTGAGCTCAAATGGAACATCGGGCACAATGGAACCTGAAAATGAGACATACTTATCCATAACGACTCGAACGAAAATATATAAAAATTACATCCAAATTGGCCTGGACAGGGGATTGCTGTCCAGGTCCAATCCCATTGGACTGTTGCAGCACCGCGCTCGCAGAATCATCATGGATATGAATCTCTTCAGTCAATACTCGAGCTTGCGAGGGAGGCTCTTTGCCTGATCGATCCAGGAGACGATCTCCTTTTGGGTGGGCGGCCTCTTGACCAGATTCTTCGCTTGATTTACCTCCAGGAGCTTGGCATACAGGTTCTCCGGCTTTCTCTTGGAGAGTTCGACCACGGTGTCAACTCCAGCCTCCTCCAGCAGGTCCGAGTATTTCTCACCTATCCCCTTTACCCTAAACAGGTCAGCCAGGTTGACCCATTCGAGGATCAGTTTGTTCGATATTCCGGTCTTGCTGACCAGGTTGTCTCTGCCCTTCTTGGTAGCCCCCGCCTCCAGCAGCTCCTCGGTGGTCTTCAATCCAATCTGAATCAACTTCTCGGCGTAGGTGGGACCTATCCCCTGAATCTCCTTGATTCTGGCCACTAAGTATCACCTGCTAGAATCTATATAAATCGAGGATATCACTTTTTCGAATAATTGATCTAACCGCGCTCCGTAACTCCGCCTTTCTGTGGTCAGGCAATCTCCTGAAAAATCATAGGAATTGATGTCGGAGTGCCGCTTCGATGTGAAGGACTTCGGATTTGGCCAATTGTTGGGATGGCAAATTGGCACTGGGCTCGCGAGGGGTATTCAAGGGCGTCCTTCTTTGGCAGATTGACTTTAGATTCCCGTCGCGCCCTCGCGTTGGTCCATAAATTAATATCATTATCTTATCTATATTGCTGCACATCTCTGGCTACTTGAACGCCCGTAGAAGCTGCTGTATTATGGGAAGATCTGCGGATATGCCCCCGATCCATTCCCGCAACTTCGGAGTTCTTGATGGTTTCGATCGAAAATCAGAGGGCGGCGTATTTTGATTCGGCTGGCGTCCATGGCACTTGGTTTGAGTACCCTCCTGTTCTCGAGGCTTGCATCTCATGCAGATCATGGCATCCATCACGCAAATATTCTTATAATTAATGATGATATATTTGGGTAAACGAGTTGGAAATGGAGGTGAGACGATAGCCTCTGCAGCGACTTCGTTGCCGTTCGTGCCATTTGTCCTGGGTCTTGGAGTGATCTTCGCATCTGGGGGCAACATGATGTACATGGTTGTCGGCGATGCGCTGATCTTCCTGGCTGGTGTGGCTTTCATGAAGATCCTGAAATAGGGTGATAAAGGGCCATCCAATTAGATATATTTATTATTTTTAATATTTTAGTATTTTAATATTTTAGTATTCATATGGCTTCCCTCTGCTCAGGACAGGATGATGCTCCCATCTGGTCGGCTGCGGCAGGCGGCGGTTGTGTGGCTGATCTCAGCTAGGCTCGCCATATACCTCCTATCGGTCCATGAGGGGAGGAACAGCAATCCAATATCGTCCGACATATTATTACAATATATTCTCATTTATTCTTTAATCAGCCGAAAAAGGCAATTGGCATGCCATGGAAATCCTCATAATCCGGTACTGTCCATATTAATTTCGATATCCGGCAAAATCCGCACCGATCAACCGATACAGCCAAGTCCTTTGGTGAAATCCACATGATCAGACTCGCCCCAACTACCAAGCTCGGCCTCCTGGCCCTGCTCATGCTAGGATTGCTCCTGATGCCCTCCGCATCGGCTCAGGACGGTTCCGCCTCCCAGCGATCAATAAGCACGATCTACCTCAATCCAGGCGATACGCGCCTTTTTGTGGCCTCAGACATAAGGGATTACAAGACGGCCGAGGAGATAAAGACTGAAGGGTGGAAGATCATAAGCTCAAAGAAGCTGGTCCTGGACCCTCTGTGGGTGCCTCGGCTGGAGGATACTGCCTGGTACGCCGAACCGAGCAGTGTTCTTTCCCAGGACAGGACGGTTGGCCGCAGCATGCTGCTCAAAGCGGAGAATCCGGGTGAAGGCCTGGTCACCATGTACCTGTACTACTATCTGACCGATAGCCAGGGCCGCCCGGTCATGTCGGATTCCCTGGTAGGCTCGGTTCAGAGGAAGCGCATCTACTCCCAGATGACCAGGGTGATTGTCAAAGGAAAAGAACTGCCGAAATCACCTGAGGTTCCGGTTATCGAGGGCACCATATCTGGACTGGCGGTTCGCAAGGACAGCGGCCAGCCGGTCTCCGGTGCTTCGGTAAGCCTGTCTGCACACAGCCAGGACCACACATCCTCCTCCTGGACTACGAGGCCGGATGGCAGTTTCCGGATCAGCCTGTCGGACCTGTCCCCGGCACTAAACGAGGGCCAGTACCGCCTTATTGTCCACCTCTCTGAGAAGGATTGGGATCTTTGGCCAGCCCGCGATTACGTGGTGCAGATAAGCAAAGATAAGCTGGAAGAGGGCCCCTACGATGTCGGGACGGTGGAGTTGGAGGCTGTTCCAAAGACCGGCCGGATCCTGGATCAGGGACTGATCAGGGGCAAGGTCGTGATGCGGGGATCTAAAGAGCCAGTTCCAGGCGCCCAGATCAGGCTGGACCGAAAGAAGGGCGATACTGTGGAGTCCTTCACCTCCTGGATGAATTACCACAGCTGTAGAACCAGCTATGAGCACCAGTTCTTGGATACAAATGGCAAGCCCTACACAATCACCACATCCTCCCCCTGGGTGACCGGCCCGGACGGGACATTCGAGATAGATATCGAACGGGATATATCGAGCTGCCTGGAGGAGGGGCGCTACCTTGTGCTTGCCTATAAACCATGGATGGAAGGCCCCAATGTCCCGGCAGCCAAAGATCCGATCGATTCGGCGCTGGATACCCTTTGGCCGGTGAGGGAGTACCCGATAACAATCACACTGGACAAGGCAGAAGCCGGAATAGATGCGGGGATAATCGAGGTGGATCGGCTGCGCAACCTGACCGATGGACAGGAGCCCATCATTCAGGTATCCGCTGAGGGACAATCCACATCCTCCACCCTCACCCTGACCAAATCCGCCTCCCCGTCCAGGGTCAGGCCGGGGGACACTGTAACCTACAAATTTGAGTTGAAGAACTCCGGCCAGAAGGATCTGAGCATAACGTCACTTTGGGACAACCTTCTGGGAGATGTGCCGCTCGATCAGGAGGTTCTGAGCGCAGGCGGCACTCTCAGCTCAAGCGTCGATTACACCGTGGAGGAGGGGGACGCCTCTCCTCTTACCAACACCGCTACAGTCAAGGCAAAGGACGAGGACGGATCCACCTATCAGGCTCAGGCAAGCGCTTCGGTGGAGATCCTGGAGGACGAGCAGGAAGAACAACCCTCAGAGCCTTTAGAGTCTCCTCAGGAAGAACCCGCTCAGCAGGTACCAGCTCCCCCGGCCATTGAGGCGTTTGACGGCCTTGCTCGCATAATCTCCTGCCAGGGGGCCGAGCTCAATCGAAGTCTGGTCAAAGGACCGGCCGGCTCCATCGCCGCTCCGGGAGTGATCCTGAGCACTGGAGGCAGCTTCAAGGAGAAGGGAGTGGACCAGCCATGCGATCCTGGTCTCAGCTTCGGCCCGTTCCCGGTGGCCTCAGGCGGCCGGGTAAATGCAAGCGTGAACGGCCAGCCGCCGGTACCAGCCACATGGAGCCTGTACAACTCCAACACCGGACTTACCGTCAGCTTCGAGCCCCGTCTGGGCCTCGGTTATGGTCCTGCCCAGGATGTTCTGGGCCTCGGCGGCCAGGCGGAAAATAGCAATCTTTCCGGCAGCGCCGAGTGGCCGGGTCCTGGGCGTCTGCGTGTGTATATAGGTGCTCCAAGGGGGGCCGGACCTTTGACCGGTTCCTGCTTTGGCCAGAGCTTCACAGCCAAAGTCGAGGTCGTCTCATTGAAGAGGCAGACTGCGGCTCAGGCCAGCGACATAATACAGGATGGGGACAGGCTGCAGACCGGTCCGGGTGGGCAGGCCCTTCTCCAGATGCCTGACGGGTCCAGGCTGCTGGTGAAGGCCGACTCGGTGGTTATTTTCTCGCAGCCACGTCCCGGCTATGTGCGGGCAAATGTCTTCCGGGGCGAGGTTACACTGGACGCTTTGCCCCAGGGCGAGCACCGTGTTCAGGTTGTGATGGGACCCAGCATCATCGAGCCGCGCGGTACCAGGCTGACCTGCCGCTGGGACGGAGAATCCGGGTGGGTAGCAGTGGAGGACGGCTCGGCCGATATAATGGACGCCGATGGGTCAGAGTCCCAGGTAGGGGCTGGCCAGGTCCTCTCCATTCCAGAAAAGGTGAGCAGCGAGATCGAGTCAACCACTCTTGGCAGCGACCTCGTAAGAGGACTTCCCTTTGCCGACATACCGGCAGATGATCATATACCTGAGCCTTATGGTACCCACAAGGCCGAGTTCTCCGGAAATGAGATGCCAGAGGGATGGCTATGGCAGGACCCGGATCAGGACGCGATCCTGCAAAGCCCACAGAAGGGTACTCTGCGAGTGACCGTCCCAACCGGAAACGAGCTGTGGGGGTATCCGGGAAGCACAGCAGGCCAGCGTTCTGAAGCTCCCAGGCTTCTGCACAAGGCCACGGGCGACTTCGATCTCGTCGGGGAGATCCTGCTTCAGACCAACGCCACAAGCCTATCGGCGGCCGAGTTCCTGCTCTATTCCCCCGGATCTTACCTGGGTCAGCTGGCCGGACAGATGGATCCGGACGGGCTTGGAGAGCACTATTGCATCCTGGGTGGCGGCTGGGTGTTCTCGGACGGGCTCAACCGCCTGGCCTTGCTCGGACGGCCGCCGAAGGTGGATTACTCTGCATATTATCTTAGGGATGCCCCTTCGGCTCCGTCCAGTCCGGTGCTGATGAAGCTGACCCGGCGTGGCGATCTTTGGAAGAGCTACTGGTCTCTTGACGGGGTCCGCTGGAACCTGTCCACCAGGCAGGAGATCGTCGTCCCCGAGACAATATGGGTTGGTTGGGTCTTCAAACGAGATGCCTACGACGGCATGGTTTCCGAGCCTGCCAACTTCACCCTGCGAGATGTCAGCCTGGCCACTGCCCAGAACGGCTCCCTTCCAGCACCGGAGTGGGACTTTGACCAGTGGGCCGGCCTGGCCCAGGGCGGCAATGGGACAGTTCATCTTGAGCTGGATGGAACTATCCGCGGAAGCGTCTCTGCAAGCTCCGGCCTAAGCATGCCAGGAGACTTCGATGTGGTTGTGCGGATCTCGGGCCAGAACGGGACCTACCAGCAGGGACAGCGGTATCAGATCACCGTGGCAGCCCAGGGACAGGACCCGGTCAACTCCTCATATGTCGAGGTGGCATTTGCCGATGGTTATCTGCCGATGTCAGACCGCTATATGCTGCGGTATGCAACTGATCTAAAGGTCATGGACCGGTGGGTGGGGTATCGCTGGATGGCTGCCTCAGATACCACAGGCTATCTGCGAATGGTCAGGACTGACGGTAACATCTCCACATATGTCTGGTCAGAGTGCCAGTGGCAGCGTCTGGACGACTTCAATGGAGGCTTTATGGGGCCGGCTTATCTGACATTGCGGATAGCCAACCAGGAGTGGGATCCAACTGCCAATGCATCGCTGAGCGCGGACTTCGCCGTTGAGCAGATCGCCAGGCAGTCGCAGGCAGAGAACTGGACGCCCCCAGAATGCAGCCTGCTTCAGCCGCTGCCCCTGCCGGAAGATCTCGTCGCCATGTCGGATCTTCAGGTCAGGCGCCTATCGTCAGATTTCGCTTTGGGCGGCCTCTTCTTCGGACCAGACGGAACCGCCTATGCCTTTTCCAATCAGATGGAGGCTTATTACTCGTCCACCAGGAAATGGCAGAAGCTGGTTGAGATCTCGCCGGAAGGGCGGGCTCTTACGGCAGTGGAGTCCGAGCTTTTGGCCGGGATCAACCGCAAGAGCGGAGTGGTCTTGGATGATGGATTCCTGGTTGCTGTCGATGGATGGGTCGAGGGCGGAAACCGTTACTCCGGGCTGTATGAGCTGCAACGGGATGGATCGTTTCGGCAGTGGAACCTGAGCAGCGGATACGGCGGGCTCGGCCATATAATTGCGGCTCAGGACGGAGGCTGGCTATTCTGCGATTTCGAGGCCGACAACATATGGCGGCTTCCTGCAGAAGGAGTGGCTGAGGTGCCGCTTATCACAGGCGCAGAAAAGCCGCAAGGGCCTGGCGCCCTTGCCATCGACCCCTCATCCGGGACCCTTTACTGTCTGAGCTGGGGTGGTGGCAGCTGGCCTTTTGGAACCTCCCTTGATGTCTTCAGGTTGGAGGAGAACGGCACAGCAGTAAGGGTCTGCCGTCTGAACGAGAGCGAGACTCTGTCGGGAGGCGGCCTGGCATTCGGCGAGGGCGGTCAGTTCGGCAGATCCCTATACGCCAGCGATCCCGGCACTGGGATCATATTCAGGGTGGATGAAGACGGCTCTTTTACGCCAGTCGTATCGGGGCTGAACAGGCCAAGCGATCTGGCCTTTTCTCCGTTGACCGGAGATCTGCTGGTACTGGCCAATGGAGGTCGTGAGCTGCTATGGTTCTCTGGCCAGGAGACAGTCGTCCCGGAACAGGAGTCTCCAGCTTCCCGGACGGCGCCAGTGGATCTGCCGGCTTCGGATATCCAGACGATATCTGGCGACCTGTCCGATCGCCAGCAGGATTCGGACGGCCAGCCGGCCTTTGAGCCTGAGAATGAACAGCCGCCAGATGATGGGTGGGGTGAGGGCTGGCAGACCGATCTTCCCAAGATGTAGGTCTATCGGGGTTGGGAGGTGCTCCTCGCCGGCGCCCTTCCCTCCGATTTCGGATCGAAGAGGGGATGATCCCCCCGGGCGCGCCGGATGGGATCGACGGGAGTGGACATCGTTGCTGGCTGCAATTTTTCGCCGGGGTGGGCCCAGCTTCCGATGGCCCTGATCGGAAATCTGAGAACGTCCCAGCAGCCCACCTCAAATATATCCCATGGCTCTCTCTCGGACCGGGTCCTCCCCATTGCATCGATAGTTATATATCCTAGAATAGCACTAGGTGGTAAACCCCATTGCATTGATTCAAATGATTTTGTTGAGATGTATGCGGTTAATATCGGTTCTTTGAATCGATACAAAGGTAAGTGAATTAAATGGAAAGATATGGAAGCGGTAGGAGTGGCTTTAACCGAGGCCCCAGAGAGATGCACGACGTGACCTGTTCAGAATGCGGAAAGCAGACCCAGGTTCCCTTCAAACCAGACGGATCACGCCCGGTTTATTGCCAAGACTGCTATCAGAAGCACAGGCCTGCCCGGCCTGCCAGACGATTTTAATACGATCTGGCAATAATATTAATATGTTCGTCATGATGTGACGGCGATCTCCGCACAAGCTGAGAAGGCCTCTGAGGGCTCTCTCAGCTCTTGGATCTTTTTGCATCCGGGATTCCCTCAATTACCGCTGCTAAGTGTTTGCAAAATCGCTCCTGGCCGCCCTCTGCACATCTGATTTTTATTATAAAATATGGTTGATGAAACTGATATGTTATATATGCATAATAATAAAGATATGACACATGATATCTTGACGGCACCTTCGCAGGAGGCCGCCAAATGTCGTGATGGCATGGCGTCTGCAGCCTGTGCCTACCATGTAGATCTGGAGGACCTGCGGTCCCGATCCAAGGAGCTTCTGCCGGAGTCGGATGCGGCGAAAATGCACGAAGATGATGGCGAAATCGTTGGGGCAACCAGGCTGTGCCCACAATGCGGGACCCTTCCTGTCAGGGGTTCGCTTCATTTCAAGCTATGCGAGCGTTGCCGAGATGATAGGCTGGCAGTTCTTGACGCCCTCAAGAAGAAGGTACGCAGGCGGTTTTGTCTTAAGAGGTCTCCCCAAATGCGAAGCTGCATGCTAAACCTGCTGCTCTTGGGTTCTATCGATCTCCAGGAACCGGAGGGGTGGCGTGCTGGCCATGCCCTGGTCAGTGAGGTGAAGGCGGCCGGCTTTCTTTCTGGCGAGGCTGAGAAGATGTTAAACCAGGCCGGCGGCAAGGAAAAGATGGTAGGATTGCTTACTGAGAAGATCTACCGCGCGAGCAGAGTGCCTCATGGAGGCTGGTCCTGCCGGCAGCTCAGGGACCTGGAAGTCGATTGCAATGGATGCGCCGACCAGTTCGCCGAGAGACCCAGGGACAAGATAACCGAGTCGTTTCAGGATGCGTCTATCCGCGATCTTCGGGTCAAATGAACGGGCAACCGCCAAATATGCCTCTGATCAGGGCTTTTCGGGGACCTTTGGCTCTGAAATCACCTGATCTCGGGAAGAGCAGCAACGGATACGATCCCGGACCAAAAATGCCCAGCAGGCGACTTTAGCAAGCAGGTCGAATTTAACCAAGAAAACTTGGGGCGGGCGATCTCTTGCTCTTGCTGGCAGGGGCAGTTCGTCTGTTAAGCCCGAGTATTTAGGCAGGCCTCTTTACAGCTATCATATCCTGGGAGGGGCCGTACGCTGCAGCTCTGCCTCTTCTTTGAGTATGGCTATGACCTCCATGAGCTCCTCTTTTCGGGAGAAACAGATCGGCCGATCTGCTATTCTCTCCAGCCTGCCGATGGCTTCCTCGATCCTCGACATATCTCTACCCACAGTTCGTCATCAGAGTCGTTGATATCGAAATTTAATAATTATATTACTCATCTTTTGCGGGAAGAATCAAATGGCAACGGGGTTCAATCCGTTCGGCAACCCTTTTTTAGTAGTCTATCTCTAGCGCGTTTCGTTCCACCTAAAAACCGCGATTTATGCCCTGAAATGAGAGTTTGGCCCTGGCAACCCGATTGCAGGACATAAAGCCGTCCCCTCTGGCTGATGCAATGCACTTCCCATTCTCCGTGATGATGGGAAGCCCCCCAGCCCTGTGGATTGAAATGGCCAATCCGAAGAGCGCTTCTCGATGTGGCTCTACGGACCCTGGCCTCGTATCACGTGGCACCTCTATCTTCGCCAAATATCTGCTTCGCGATCAAGACCTTGTCGTCTGGCGAATCGTCACTTAAGAAAATGTCTTCTATCCTGACGCCGAAGATCTTCGACATCTTGAAGGCCAGATCAAGAGACGGGTTGTACTTGCCCTTTTCTATGGCCAGCACGGTCTGCCTGGTGACCCCCAGCTTTCCGGCCAGTTCTTCTTGCGTCAGGTCGTGAATTGCCCTATAGATCTTTATTCTATTCTTCATTGTGGTGGCCCGCTCGTGTCAGATTGTCTTGTTATGATAGCCAGCCGAAATGGCTGGAGATGTCCTCTTCTTGGCATCGGTACGGATAAACCCTGCGATTGTCCAGGGTCTGCGTATATTATCAGGACATGCCTTGATGTCTCTTCTCGATATAATATTGCCTTTTGTCTGCCTATACAAGCATGTGGTCTTTCATCCTAAATAAAATAAACCTTTTCCACAAGGTTGCCGAAAGGAAAGGCCGAATGGGCGCCTTGAGCAGCTCGACGGCCTGCAAGGGGCAATCCTGCTTTGCAAAGAGATAAGAAAAAGGCTTTCTCGGAGGCCTTCAGGGTTCTCAGGCATGGCGGCAGGCTGAAAGTCTCGGACATGGTACTTCTCAGGGCGCTTTCCGAATGCCGCAAAGAGGTCCATCGAAGCCTATACTGGATATATCTCCGGTGCTGCGGGAAAAGAGGACTATCTTTCGTTCATAAGGGCGGCTGGATTTCAGGAGGTCTCAGTTTCTGGAAAAACGGTATTCCCCTTGAGTCCTGAGTTGCAGGATATGGCCTCAAGAGACGGCTCAGTTGAGATGGACGGCAGAGCCCTGGTTGCCAGCATAGGCAAATCCGCAAAGAAGCCCGGCAGCTCAATAGGGAGCCATTTTTGATTCAGCAGCGATCAAACACATACATGCTCTCTCCCACTTAAGAACGCGCGAATCATTATCAGCTCGTCGGCAGCCCTATTCGCACTCAAACGATCGAGACCTCGGCGCTATAAATAAATCAGAATGTGTAGACCCTGTTCCCCTCTCTCATGAGGTCCTCGACAAGCCGCTCGTAGAAGTCGTCAGGCACGGCAACGCCCTCCCTGGCCGCCACCCCTCTTGCCTGCATGTCCTCTTTGCAGACAATAATTCTCTCAGGTGGCAGGGCTTTGAGGGAATCCTCCAGCAGATTGTAGATACCGTCGCCTGCCAGGTAGATGGCGGCGTCATTCGAGCTTTGCAGCAGACGAAGGCACAGCTCGGTGCGGTCACTCCGCGGCGGCTTGGTAAGGAAGAATATCTCCATCTCGGCACCTTTGCACTCGCATCACAGGATTATGAGACACTCTGCTGCTCTTATTCGCTGCAGAAAATCCGCGTCGTCAACCAGCTCCACCCTCTCAATCAGGCTCTCGCATAACAGTCCTCTTCTTGCCAGGGAAGGCTCATGAGCCAGGACCCTGATCTCGGGATAGGCATAGATCGTGTCAGACATGGTCGGCGCAGCCAGGGCCTGGCCGTCCTGGCCTGCCAGAGCCAGGTACACTCCATCGGCATACAGGCCCAAAGTCACCTCCATCTCGATGCTGACAGCCGATGCATTGAGCAATCCGTAGGCCTTCTCGCTGCCGTAGGGCGCAACGTCCAGGAGGTAGAAGGCAGATCTCATCTGGATAAGGAAATCACCTGGTCGCTGTTCTTAATCATCTCAGCCATATCATAGAGGCTGGTGATCAGTATACCCTGCTCGTAATCGGGGCTGGTTCCGTCGTCCCCTGCCGCGTAGCCTCTGGCTGCAGCACATCTGACACAGGCCCTGACAATTGCCCCCCTCTGGGCAAGATCGCGGAAAAGATGGCCTGCATCTCCAAGGACTGATGGCTTTTGTCCACGCTTGGGAATATGCACGGCATCCAGGTACAAAAACACATTGACCTGAGCCATTTGCAGTGCTTTTGCAGCGATCTTGTATGCCATCTCGGCATATTCGGAGATGTATGGCCCATCGGTGAGGATGATCGTCAGAGTCTTCAATTTATCGCACCTGTTAGAGGTATTCCAGCAGAGACCGGATGTGTTCAAGGTTTGTGGCATATCTCGATTCCAGCAGAGGGGTGCATCTATCAAGAGCCGTCTCCCTGCCCACAAGCTTGATGGCGAACGCATAGCAGCTCTGCTCTGCACAGGCCTGGCAGTTGGTCTTTGGGAGGTACTCGTATATCTCGGCGTGGTCCACCTTGACCTTCTCGCGCGGCACAGGGGTAATCCCTCTGGATATCGCCTCGTTTATGGTATTGCGTATCTCCTCCAGGGTCTCGCAGGCATCGGACTGGCCCCCAACCATGGTCATGGTGACATTTCCGCCGGAGTAGATCGTGATTAGCTTGTTGCCCTTCTGAATCAGCAGGGCCCCCAGCTTATCCGAGTACCTTGCCCTCGGAAACAGTGGCTCAAGCAGTCTCAAGGCGCCTGCCAGGGCCGGCTCGAGGCGGGCGATGGTTCTGAACTTGGTGCTGTCGGCTATGCAGGGCAAGAGCTGTCTGATCTCGACGACTTCGAGAGGCTTGGTCCCACTCAGATCTCTCTTGATCTCAGCCGGCTTCTCAGACTTTGTCTCCATGAAGTTCTTTCCGAAATCGCTGAGGTACAGGGAATCGTCCTTTGCCTGGACCAAACCTGCCTGCTGAAGCATCTGCAGGTGGTAATCCAGCATAGATGGACCCACCGATCCGGCGATCTCCTCTCTTGTTCTGCTCTTCTCAACCAGCATGGCCATGATCTTTCTCCTGGTGATATTGGCCATGGCGTTGCTCACTAGCTTCACCTCTGCGGGCGATCCTGTCATCTATCTCACCTGACAACTCCAGATTCACACGAAACGTCCTTGGAATAATCTGGATAATACCTATCCTTAAGCTTCAAGGCCACGTTTACGAGGGCGATCAGAACTGGAACCTCTATGAGCGGGCCGATCACGGCGGCAAAAGCCTCCGCAGAGGCGATGCCAAAGACCCCTACTGCAACAGCGATTGCCAGCTCGAAGTTGTTGCTGGCGGCGGTGAAGGACAGGGCGGCGGTGTTCTCATAGCTGACACCCAGCTTGTAGGCCATAAAGAAGCTGACGAAGAACATAACGAGGAAGTATACTGCAAGGGGTACGGCCACTCGAAGCACATCTAACGGCAGCTGCACGATGTAGTCGCCTTTCAAGGAGAACATCACAACGATTGTGAAGAGCAGGGCTACAAGCGTAATTGGCGAGACCCTTGGTATAAACTCCCTCTCATACCATCCCATTCCTTTGGCCTTGATAAGGTAGTATCTGGTGATTATCCCTGCCAGAAATGGTATCCCTAAATAGATGAATACGCTTTCTGCAATCTGGGAGATCGTCACATCGATCGGCGTTCCTTCTGCCACGCCAAAAGCTGCAGGCAATACTGTGATGAACAGGTAGGCATAGATAGAGTAAAATAAGACCTGGAATATGGAATTCAGGCCGACCAGGGCGGCGCAGTATTCCGTACAGCCGCATGCAAGCTCGTTCCATACGATGACCATTGCAATGCAGCGGGCCAGGCCGATCAGGATTATGCCGTACATAAGATGGGGCTGATCTCTCAGAAAGACCACGGCCAGGGCGAACATCAGGATCGGACCGACGACCCAGTTCTGGACCAGAGAGAGGCCAAGTACTTTCCTGTCCTTGAAGACCTTGCCGAGCTCTTCATACCTCACCTTTGCCAGAGGCGGGTACATCATCAGTATCAAGCCGAGTGCTATCGGTATTGATGTCGTGCCTGCCTGCAGGCTCAATACGACCTGGCTTATGCCTGGGGCGAAGCGGCCTATTCCGATTCCCAGGAACATCGCTACAAATATCCAGATTGTCAGGTAGCGGGATAAGAAATCCAGCCTTCTGATGGCTCCATTTGACATTCGCTTCCTCCCATCGGAGAACGGGGTATTTCTTCTGGGCCTTCGTGCCTTATTGAGGAACCATAATCATCAGGGAATTCCTCAGTGGGGATACAGATGGTGTTCTTGATATGATTGGGTCGGGACCATCTCGGCCAGAGACGTCCAATACGCATCCGAGCCAAAAACGCCTTTCATAGGCTTCAGGAACTGGCCATTGGTGAAATGATCCTGCCTGATAGAGCGGCTCTTGTATACTAGCATCTTAATCTCCATCCGAGCAGTCTTTGGCGCCGAGCTGCCGAACCGCCCTCTCCCCATCATCTATTCTCAGAGAAGCACTTGGACTCCAGCAGCCGGCTTCAGCCACCAGAGCGAGGGCAATGAGAAAGACGATCGGTATTCTAAAGGAGAAGAGGTTTCGGGGATGCCTAATTCTCGTGCAGCACAAGTCGCCCATGTGATGCAAGGCCAGATTTGCAGCAGTGTATTTCATCGGGACAGGTCATCCATTGCAGCTTCTCGGATTTCGGTTTTCCACAATCAGCTTTGCGATGTTGAGCATCTCTATTACGGCACCCTCAGACAAACGATATCTGGACCATCTCCCGTCCTTTCGCTCTCTTATAAGCCCAGCATCCTTCAGAATTGAAAGGTGGTGAGATGTGCTGGATTGTGGCCGGTCGAGGCCTATCATGATCTCGCAGGCACACAGTTCTCCTTCTCTAAGCAGCATGAGGATCTTTACGCGGCAGGGATCGGCCATGGCCTTGAATATCTCCGCTTCCTCCAGGGCCTCCTTCTCATCAATCTTTCTCGTGATGGAGCGAAGCCTATCGACCTTACACTCGGCCTTATCGGGATCGCCGATCAGCCGTGTCATCCTGTGGACTGCCTCGTTGGGGACGATCTCCATGAATTGCCCTGTTCTCAATCGCAGCAACAGCAATCTTGACCGTATGGTCCTTGCCTCATCTTTTCCTACAATCGGCGCAGGTATCCATTTGAAATCCTGCCACTATCCCATTTCGATCTTCTACCCATCATATCAACCTATTTCGATATATAATTCTTTCTCATCATATGTCGCAAGTCAGTTTTCCGAGATGGCGTCTTTGATAAAATAGGCTAGAACGATTTCGTAAGCGGCCTGCAACTAACTCAGTATCACCTGTTGACGACTAAGATATTCACAGAAAAATTCATCAATGGATTGTGGGACATCCAGCATTTCGGCTCCATCGAAGACAACTCGTCGAAATTCTTATATCCAATAATGTTGATATGGGGAGCTGGCTTGCCCCATAATGGCAGGCTTCTTGGATTATTGCAGGCGCAAGAAGGGGTGTGGGAAAAGATATCGATCGCCAAGGCCCTCGCGGTGCGAGGAAATGAATCCTGCGAGGGTGGTGGACCTGCTCGCGTCTTCTCAATGTGTTTATATGAATTCCCTTAATCATAATAAACATACTATATAACTCTAGAAATCCGAAATCGATTGGAGCGTGTACTTGATGGACATGATTAGAAAGGCCGTCTTCATAGCCCCCTTGATTGCGATCTTGGTTCTCGCCAGCGGGCTTGACGCCATCGGCAAAGAGTACTCTTTAGGATCTGAAAACGACGACTGGTGGACCACATATCCTGATCAGTCCACGGCATCCGGCGGCCAGGTCGCACATCCTGGTTGGGTCTTGAATGCACTGAAGAGCAAGCCGGTGCTGATATACGTCCATAGAAATTGCGGTTATTGTGCACCCCAGACCGAGGCTGTCGGGAATATAACCGACGAATTCGGAGGCCGGATCGAATTCTACGAGATAAGCGCCGAAAGCGGAGATACAATGTCCAACGAAGCCCTGAAAGCCTACGATCCCAATGGCGGCGCAATATCATACGTACCTTTGACGGTCGTAGTGACACTCGCCTTGGACTCCGAGGGCAGAGTCGTGCCAGTATGGCATAGCTCCGATGATGTCACTGGCGAAGATTGGATCAGAAGCTACATCGAGAACGCACTTATCCTGCATGGCGAAAGTTCAGCAGGATGAACTGGCAGCCGACATAGGGTAGCGGATGCCTTCATGCCTTCGAGATACGAGAAGTCGCCTATCCAGGATAGAATTTCCGCTCTTTCTTCCCTTTCGTTCTCAAGCCCTCACAAGCATCGCGCAAGAGACGTTCTTCGGCTATATCAAGTCCATGGACCTTGAAGGCTTATCGATAGCCAGCCAGGCTAGGGGCGATCTCCTGCGTTCTTCGGGCTATATCAAGTCCATGGACCTTGAAGGGGCAACGAGATATCTTCTCCGGAAGCTATCCCAATCTGGCTTGCCATATGCTGTGGTGGCGCTCAGGATTCGAGGTGTGCTTGGGCAGACGTCCTAAAATATAAAATCGATTAGAAAAGCAGGAAGCGGTGAGACGATGGCTGATGCAGGACCTCCTAAGAAGAAGGTATTGTTTTTGTGCACCCATAATTCCGCCAGATCCCAGATGGCCGAAGGCCTATTGAGGGCCATGTATGGCGATCGGTTCGATTCCTTCAGTGCAGGCACCGTGGCCACATCGGTAAACTGGCGGGCGGTTGAGGTCATGGGAGAGCTGGGTATCGATATCTCCCATCAGCGCTCAAAGACCTCCGAGGATCTCTTTGACATTGTATTCGACCTGGCGGTCACTCTATGCGACGGGGCAAGACAGGCCTGTCCTGTCTGCAGCACGAATATTCAGCTTCCTTCAAGGTTTCCGCGCGCCAGAGAGGTGATTCACAGAGGCTTCGAGGACCCGGACGCAGCCGCCGGATCGGAGGAGGAGAAGCTTCAGGTCTTCAGGCAGGTCAGAGACCAGATCAAGGAATGGATTTCCAGGACCTTTGGCGGCTGACTTCAGGATTTGACCTGTTCGTCTCTATCGTTATCGCACATGGTTCGGCCGATTCATGAAAGGTGGCAGTCTGGCCAGTGATTGGTGCCGCACTTATATTTCTGATTAATCAGAAATATTTAAATCTTCAGTGAAATCGTCGGGGGCGGAGGTATGATCTTGACAAGTGAGGATGGGGCAAAATCCTGTTGCCTGCCAGGTGGGATGAGCCGCTGCAGAGTGGAATCCATAGTGAGCATCGACGAGCGAGGGCAAAAAGGTGCTCCCAAAAGACCTCAGGGAAAGGGCGAAGATACTGGCAGGAGATAAGCTGGCTGTGATCGCCATGGAGAAGGATGGAGAGGTATGCTGCCTATCCCTGATCAAGGTCGAGAAGCTCGAGAGCATGGTGAAGTCAATGCTTGGGCCGGTCATCGACGGGATCTTAAGGAAATAGGTGACAATATAATAAATCATGTACGAGACATCCTCGCTCCTCCACCCACCGTTTCGGAGGAATGCCACAGAAAGGACGCCTGCGGGTGAGAGCACCCGCTGCTGGGCGGGTGAGAAATGAGACCGAAATCGCGAGGATGTACTCATTTAGGCCATCAAGTGATCTCCCTGTTTGAGCTATCGAGAGTATTAGCGAGGCTCCTGGCACCGGACACAACTAAATAAAAACTCAAAAAACATGGCTCATCATGCTGATACAGGCAGTGGGGATCAAAGGCGGGACCGATATGTCAAACGATAAATTCTTTACGAGGAAGAGCAGCTGCTGCGACTGCTGCGGCAAACGCGTCATCGGCTTTCGCCCGGTCAGGATCGGGGGATGCTGCCTCGAAATAGAGGGGCTGGACGATGTCTTCGAGGAATACTCCAAGGGTGGGAAGGTGCCTGAGGACAGGACCGGCGACCAGCTTGTCTTTGACCTGAGAAAGCTCAATTTCATTCCCGAAGACGCCGAAGACCTGTACAAGGAGGCCTTTTTGAGGGAGTACCGGAGCTATTTAAAAGCCAAGGGCAAATGAGTGCCTTTTTCGGTGCTGCATAGAGCAACCTTCAGTCTCCATTGCATCTGTTGTGGATTTTCGAAGAGTCAGCAGGCTGGCCCTTTGTCTGACGCCAGGTTGCAGCCGTTCTATTCTCCGATCTGATATCTCGACGGCTGATCCAAGAGCACATCTGATCCTCAATTCGCCACCATAAAAAGCCCGTCATCCAGCGTTCATGTTCGCTATTGCTCCGTAGAGCACCCCAACCAGAGTCGAGACTATCACGACCAGGAGGATGTAAGCGCCGCCTTTCTTTGGGCCTACGACTCTGGTGATGACTATCATGCTCGGCAGGCTGAGAGATGGGCCAGCGAGGAGCAGAGATAGGGCAGGGCCCGGGGCTGTTATTCCCGTGCTGTAACCGAAGAGCGTGCCAACAATGGGTACCTCCAGTAGAGTGGGCATGTAAAGCAGAGCCCCGATAACCGAGGCTATGAGGCATGCGATGAAGCTGTTCGAGCCCAAAAATGTTCTGAGCAGCTCGGCCGGAATGAAGTAGCCAACAACTCCTGTTATGAAAGTTCCAGCCACCAGCAATGGGAAGATCTTCCTTGTCAGAAACCACGTCTCGCTGAAGAATGCGCTCCTCTCCTCTGATGAGAGGTATGCCGCCAGCACAAAGGCAGCGGCCGCTATAAATGCAGCCACCATTGCCCATTTCAGCATGAACTCGAGGTTCGAGGTGGCGGATAGCAGAACGCCGATTAGGATCGACAGCAATAGGACCGGGACCTTATCGTTCTCATCCATGCCAGGGGATTCGGTCGCTGCGTGGGCGACTTGAGCCGATGCATTGCCTTGTGAAGTCGCGCACTTATCAGGGCCTCTATCGAATATCGCAGCCATTATCAGGCCAATAACAACAGCCATCGAGACTGCCGCCGCCGCCCTGGCAATTCCCAGGTCCAGGCCCAGGACTCTGGCGGTGAGGACAATGGCCAGGATGTTTATGGCAGGACCCGAGAAGAGAAACGCCGATGCAGGGCCTATTCCTGCACCCTTCTTCTCTATTCCTGCAAACAGGGGCAGGATAGTGCAGCTGCAGACTGCCAGTATTGTTCCGGATGTGGCTGCAACGCTATAGCACAGCCACTTTGGTGCATCTGCCCCAAAGTACCTCAGGACCACCTCCTTCTTGAGGAGCGCTGATATTGCCCCAGCTATGAAGAATGCCGGTATCAGGCAGGTCAAGACATGAGCTGAGAGATATTCGAGCAGTGTTGAGATTCCTGCTTGAAGGGCTGCCATTGCCACGGCTGTGTAGGCGATCGTGACATCATCCCCTTTTGTTCAGCGATCTCTCGAGGACTTTTCCCGCTTCAGCAAGCTGCGATATCTGCCTGTAGGCCAGGCAATCTACCATGCGAATCAAGTCGAATACCTGAGCGTCTCTTATGCGGTAGACCGTTCGCTTGCCGTCTATCTCGCGTTCCAGGATGTCGGCTTCATGGAGTATGTTCAAGTGTTTGGATATGGTGGACTGTGATCTCTGAAATGCGGGGAGTATCTCGCAGACGCAGCGCTCGCCTGCAGATAGGTACTCCAGCAGCTCGAGCCTGGTTGGGTCTGAAAGCGCGCTCAAGATCTTCACTCGCAGGTCTGTGACGGATTTTTGGGCCATGGCAGATCGATAGCAAGTACGTAATCTGATATGAACTTATCGTCTTATGGCGATGAGACTTTGTTTCAAGTCGGGCTAAGGATCATATCTTTTCCAGAGATGCAATACTGCCCGAAGAAGAGAGTCGTCACAAGGATTCCCCCGGGTATATGATACTCTGAAATGAGGTTTTTCTCTATAATTCGTGCCATAAATAACAACTATTCTGCAATTGATATTTATTTGGTAGTAATATTCATATCACATGCGATCCACTTCAGTTTCAGTATCTGGTCATGGATATAGAGCTTCATCCCACCGTCTCCCTCCAGGAGGAGACGCTGAGCGTCCTGGTCGCTCTCCCCGAGATGCTGATAGAGTCGATTGACTCCCAGCAGCACATCCGGCAGTACAAGGCTCTCTTTGTCAGCGGCAACTCCACGGCCGCCTGCACGCACCGTCACCGACCTCGACATCAGCCAGGCGTTCACCTAAGGAAGCAAAGAGGCAGGGGGGAGCCCGAAGGAGTGGAGGGCGGCAGACCACGGTGGGGGCGTATTCTTGAGACCGGCCATACCTCTTACTTTCGCCCCGCTCCCGCGTTTTGTATTTAATCACAAAAGGCTTTGAGTCGTTGATGAGATGAAAACGCGGGTGTCTAGATGAAGCAATACGAGATTAGGGACCCTGTCTACGGTTTTGTGTCCTTCAATGACTGGGAGAAGAACATCATCGGGCATCCCGTATTTCAGAGGTTAAGGAGAATTAAGCAACTTGCTCTGACTGAGATGGTTTATCCAGGGGCCGTTCACACAAGATTTGAGCACTCGCTGGGAGTAATGCATTTAGCGACTAAAATGTATGATTCAATTATCGAGAAAGACCGAGGCCTATTGAAGGATCGTTTGAGTTATAACCAGGCTGGGCTAAAAAAGGATAGGCAGCTCATTCGCCTTGCTGCATTGCTCCATGACGTCGGGCACGCTCCTTTCTCCCATACATCGGAAGAGATAATGCCCGTGAATGCCAAGAGGGGCAAACCCTTCAAACACGAAGATTATACTATTTCAATTATAAAAAATATATTGAAAAATATTATTGAAGATCACCCGATAAACAGGACAAACTACAGGATTGAGGCCGAAGAGGTGGCAGCACTAATCGAAGGAAATCCAGAGGTCCTCGGCGAAAGGCTTTTCTGGAAAGTGCTGATCTCCAGCCAACTCGATGCTGATAGGGGTGATTACTTACTAAGAGATTCGTATCATACAGGGGTCAAATACGGGATCTATGACCATTCAAGATTGATAAACACCCTCGCCCTGGGGATAGAGCCAGAGTCTGGCGAAGTTGTTCTTGGGGTGGACAGAGATGGCTGGCATGTAGCCGAGGCGGTGGTCATCGCGAGATATCAACTATTCACTCAGGTTTATTTCCATAAGACACGAAGGGCCTTTGATTACCACCTTAAAAGCGCCATGGGGCACATACTGAATGGAGGAAAATTTCCAGGTCCTGACCTTACATCCCTTGAGCAATTCATAGGCCTTGATGACTATGCGCTATGGAATCGGTTTAGAGGCAAAAGCGACGATCCGGATTGTTCAGCGATAATGAGCAGAAGCCATATCAGAGAGGTCTATTCAACGCCGGAAGTGCCAAATCAAGAAGATGAGGCTGAACTGCAGGCCAAGAAGAGGTCTCTTGAAAACGCTGGAATAGAGTATTACGAGGACAGATCCGAGAAATTATGGTATAATTTGAATAATAGTAAGAATGGCGATAAGGAGATAATGATAGTGTCTCGACGAGAAAGGAGCCCACGTCCCCTATCATATTACTCAAACATAGTAAAAAATATAGGTGATGTCAAACAAATAAGGATCTATGTAAAGCCAGGAGATCGGTTACGTGCTGAGGAGGTTCTGAGATGAGTATGGGTGAAGATTCTGAAGAGAGCATGTTCAAGACTTCAGGATTGATGGGCTATTTAGTAAAGAGGCTGAACGAGGAGCGTCCGGATACGCAGGTTGGGAAGACAATAATACAGAAAATGATGTATTTGCTTTCAAGAAATGGTATAATAGATTTCGATTTCTCTATGTACCATTATGGTCCTTACTCCTCAGAGGTAGCTGGAGAGCTTAATTTCGCTGAGCGGAACGGCATAGTCGAGATAAGCTGGGAAGATGATAAGGGATATTTCATAAAACCAACTAATAAAATAGAAAAGTTCTCATACCTTCTTGATGATGATGAAAAACGTGCCGTGGATGAACTCATAGAAAGATTTGGCGGCTTCAAAGCTATCGATCTTTCCTTGATAGCTACTGCCCTTTACCTCAAAGATAATTTCGGGGTAGGTGACGATAGATTGGTGGATGCCGTCCATAATGCCAAGAACAAGTACAGTCTGGTATACATCGAAGGCGTATTAAAGGCGGGGGGCATCATCAGCGCCGTGCCCTAGGGGGCAAGGAAACGTCTGAGTGCATGTTCTCCTATTTTCCGGAGATGCTTGCCCGCCAGGCCGACAGAATTGCTCAGCTCTGGCAGTTCCTGGACGCTCTCCCCGAGATGCTGATAGAGCCGATCAACTCCCAGCAGCACATCCGGCAGTACAAGGCTCTCTTTGTCAGCGGCAACTCCTCGGCCGCCTGCACCGCACCGTCACCGACCTCGACATCAGCCAGGCGTTCACCTCTTTTTTAGCTCATGACCATTCTCGGTGAGATCTACCACTCGCTGCTTATCGTTGAGCACGATCCCATCCTCTACGAGGACTCAGGCGATATGGTCGAATATGTGGCAAAGCGCCTGCGTCAGACGTCCAGATAGGCAACCGTCCTGCTTTGCTCGCCTGCAATGGATCAGCATATGCAGAGGATGGCTGAGCTGGCAGACCCTGGTATTCTGCTTCGACGGGGAGCTGAAAAGTGCCAAGGAAGCAAAGAGGCAGGGGGGAGCCCGAAGGAGTGGAGGGCGGCAGACCACGCTGGGGGCGTATTCGTAGAGACGGGCTTTGCAGCCTGCGGCTGTGCGGCCTAGGCCACCCTCTTGCCGCTGGCCGATCCCGACCACGTCCCGCCCAGTCCGTTAAAGGCGTTATAGCCGCCGGACAGGGAATTTTGGCCAATGGTCAGAGTCAGCTTATACAGCATGAGGTCCTCTGGGGAGACCAGATCAAGGTAGAGCACATCCCCGTAGATCTGCCCGCTTGCTGTGGCAGAAAATGAGGAACTGCCGAATGCCAGATCTCCTCTGCCGAGTACCACATTTCCATCCTGGAAAAGCATCAGATCGGCCTGGCCTGGCATGCCGCCTGTCAGATGGATGGCCCACCTGCCCCTCAGGTGAGCCGCCGGGATCGCATAGGATCTTAGGTACTGCCGGCCGCTGATCTTGTCCATATACTCCCAGGTGTGCTCAGGGTCCAATGGCCTCATGAGCGGATCAATTCCCAGATGATCGGCTCGAGGATCGAAGAACACTATCGGCACACTGTCGCTGAGGCTGCTGGTTCTTCTGAGATCGACAGGTATTGTATAGCCAGCTCCCAGGGGATCGGCCTCTGCCGCCCCCTCCAGGGTCATGCCTACAAGCATTATCGAGGCCAAAGCCATCAAAATCTTTAACATCATATCAGTTGAACCCCAAATGTATGTTCAACATCTGCGCATAAAAGCTCAACGATCGTATGAATGATACATGAATCCTATACCATGCGCTTCTTCAGGCCAGCAGCTGCGATTTTGGGCTCGATTGGCTTTCTGCTGACGTCCTGTGTGTGGATGGAGCACGTGGATCCATTACGAGCTGACCGCCAGTGGTCGCAAGTCTCTTTCAATGCCTTTTGAAATAGGGGATTGAAATGCTGTTTCGCAGCATTAACCGCATAAACCGCATTTATCAGAGACGGACGGCTCGCATTTAGGAGACGCGGGCGCCGCGGCAAGCCATTACCGCATGCATGCGGCATCATCTGGGCGCAGCAGCCGTCTGCAAAGAGGGTATGAGCCTGCGGCGACCGTCAATATGCTCAACGGTGAATCTTTACAGAGGCTACTTTAGTCAGTTGGCAAAAGGTCAAGTTACTTATGTGAGATCAGCTAATTTGCTCAGCAATAGTAGACACGTGATGTACATTGTATGATAATCTGGATTATTTATTATTTATGCTATCCAAGACAACTCTTTTGTAACTGATATTTATTTAGCAGTAATTTTTATATCACATGAGATCCAGCTTAGATCCACATGCCATTGGCATGAATGGAAAAGCAAAAGTGTGGAGTGCGGGGCGGCTTGATCGGGGATAAGCCGGCAGATAAGCTTTGGACACTGGCCAAAGGCTGCTGGTGGTTTTCTATTGGGGCTCTTCCCTGATTTCAAGCGAAGCCTTGCTGTTGTGGAATGAGGAGTGTGGATAGGTTGAGAGAGATGTTTTGGCGAGTGGGGAATAAGTTGTCCGGCAGTTGGACGACTATTTGCATAGTTGGGTTGGCATTTCTGTGCGGATCTGTCATGGCTCAAGAAAATCCTGCTGGGGACTGGATCAAGAAGGGAGACGATCTGATCAATGAGACGAAAAAATTTGAAACCTCTTGGCAGAACGCTTTGCAGGATTATGACAGGCAACTGAAGGTGGATCCCAATAACACCAGCGCCTGGATAGGCAAAGGCTACGTGCTCAAGCTCTGCAATAGGTCTAAAGAATCTATGGAAGCCTATCAGAAGGCTCTCGATGTAGTTGATGAATTATTGAAGAATGATCCTAGAGATATCAAATCATGGCAGAACAGAGGCATTGTCATGGTCAATCTGGGCAGGGATATGGAGGCAGTCGAGTCCTATGAAAAGGCTATTGAGATCCTGAACGGAAGTATTGAGAAGAACCCTGGTGATGCAGAGGCTTGGTGGCTAAAAGGCGAGAGCTTGGAAATTCTAGGCAGGCATGAAGCTGCCATCCAGGCCTACGACAAAGTCATCGAACTGAACTCCACGAAAGGTGTTGGTGCCTGGATAAGAAAGGCTGAGATTCTCTTCACGCAGCCAAGAGACTACAACCAGTCGCTGCAAGCATTTGACAAAGCAGTTGAGCTGATGCCTAACGGCTCAAGGAACATGAATTCAGTATGGAATGTGAATGAGTCATCCATCTTCGTAAACGTGTGGGGCGACGCGGACCAGATCATCAGAGTCTCTATTGGCAAGCAGAACAAATCTACAGGGGACTACGACCAGGTCTTGGAGATACTTTCCGAGCCGGTCTCCAAATGGCTGATAGATAAGGAGCTAGAATACAAGCTGGCCAAGTCCAATGAGGTAATAGCAAGCCGAACCCAATAGTACAATTCAACTGAATCTACGCTTATATCAAGCGCCACAAAAAATTGGTAAGAGGAGCACATATTGCTCCTCTTATTATTCTACATGCTTAACATCCCGGGCCCCAACAGTCCCTGTAGTATGGATACCTGCAGGTCACGTTAGTAGGGCAGCCTGGCTTTGTCTCACATCCCAAATAGTTATACGGTGGGAGACTATTTTTGCAGCAACAAGTTCCCATATTTTTTCACCTCCATTTATCTTTGTTCACCTTTCATAGTATGGCGCCATCTTGGTGACAAGGAAAGGAAACTCTTCGCTCGCGTCCACTCTGACGGAATACTTCTCAGCTGCTCCATTCTTATTGGCGAATGAGAAGACGACAGAGATGATCTTTCGATCATCGCTGATCCTGGACCTTCTGGCCTCAACCGATGTCAGAGAGAAGTCCCGTCCCATCTCTTCTGCCGCCTTTGTGTAGATCTCAGGACAGCGTACAGACAGATAATTGAGCGCACGATGCCTATCGGTAGACCCGGTGTTATCTGCGATCTGCATCATCCGCCGGAACATATCATCTGCTGCAGCTTTGAGCCTCTCATCAGCAGCCGCTTCCGGCCAGATCGATCTCATAAAGTCGCCATGTTTGAACTGGTAGATCTGGTCGATCAGAACCATAGGCACTTCCAGCCCGCACATATCCAGCTGGGCGATCGGCCCTTTTCGACCCACAACAACCTGCCTATCCAGTGGACCCCACTGAGGTCTTATGGCTTCGAGCAAGCCGTCAAGGTCCTCTGGTCCTGTCGGCAACAGGATGTATGTCGGCACGCCCTGTATGGTAAGGACCCAGGAGAGCTTCCTGGCCAGATACCTGTTCTTGGGCAGGGATAAGACGGCGTAGAACGTCTGCCGGCGGTCAAGATCGACCGGTTTGGACATCTTTGCCGCCTGATGGTACTCCATCTCCATCGA
>MVQI01000018.1 GCA_002067795.1 Methanosaeta sp. PtaB.Bin039 | reverse complement strand
ATCCGTCTTCCTCCCAGGGATGTGCTTGATCTGATAGGCATTTGCCAAAACAAAGTCGATATCATTCGCCACAACATGGAAAATCGGTTGCCAGAAGTTGGCAGTCGATTCAACTGCCAACCTCTGGCAACCATGAGCTAACAACCAGTCCCTGAAGTCCAGAAGTCCTTCTAGATCCGTCTCGAATCGGGACTGGATCTTCTGGCCATCTCGGGAAAGGATCGTCGCTACCAAGAACCGCTTGTGGATATCCGCTCCGCAAACTACTTCCCTTTCCATCGATATCATAGTCTCTGTCCTGGTATGGGCAGATTAGCATGTGAGGCAAATTACCATACGCGTTCCAAAGACGCATTCAGGCGCTCACGAAGAGTAGGCCAGTTTTTTCTCGGGATCGAAGGTCCCAAAAAAACAAACACGGCCTACACTGCCCATACCAGAACAGCTTAGCGTCGATCTAGGCTTTCATATTTCCGGCGCGATTTTCAGGGAATCATGAGTGGTTTCTTCTATATGCTCGATAACTATTTTCCGGTTTATAATCAATTCAATTGCATCGTTCTCGATGATACAACGATGGCCTCTATGAAATCCGGCCGAACCCCTCCCAAGTACCCCATTAAGAAACCCTTTTATAGAAGATCAAATACTGTGATCCCGCGAAGAAGATAGTGGAGGCGTTATTCATGGCTGGTTTAGGCGGGGTGCCGATTCTGATTCTTAGGGAGGGCACTCGCAGAGAGCGAGGCCGAGAGGCGATCGAGAACAACATAATGGCTGCCAGGGCGGTGGCCAATGCCGTGCGGACAACGCTTGGTCCGAGGGGCATGGACAAGCTGATGGTAGACAGCCTTGGCGACATCACAATCACCAACGACGGGGTTACCATCCTAAAGGAGATGGACGTGCAGCACCCCGCCGCCAAGATGGTGGTTGAGGCTGCCAAGACCCAGGACGACGAGGTGGGGGACGGAACCACCACCGCCGCCGTTCTGACAGGCGAACTGCTCAAGAAGGCCGAAGACCTGATGAGCCGCGGCGTGCACCAAACCGTCATCGCCGCCGGCTACTCAGAGGCAGCCGACCGGGCGGTCAAGATCCTCGAGGACATGGCGCAGGAGGTCACCGAAAATGACCGCGACCTGCTCGAGAAGGTTGCTGTGACAGCCATGACCGGCAAGCTGGCAGAGGCGCCGGGCAGCAAGATACCAGCCTACACTGTGGACCTGATCCTCTCCTGCCTGGAGAGGCAGAACGGCAAGGTAACTGTTGACCTGGACAAGGCAGTCGTCGAGAAGCGTGTGGGCGAGAGCACCGACGAGTCCGAGCTGATAAAGGGCGTGATCATCGACAAGGACCGCGTGCACCAGAACATGCCCACCAGGATCGAAAAAGCGAAGATCGCCCTTCTTGGCGTGGCCATCGAGAGGAAGGACCCCGAGAACAAGGCCGAGATCTCCATAACGTCGGGCGATCAGTTCCGCCTCTTCATGGAGCACGAGAAAAAGGAGATCGCTGAGGTTGTAGACAAGGTCGTCAGGAGCGGCGCAAACGTCGTCTTCAGCCAAAAGGGCATCGACGACCTGGCCCAGCACCTCCTCGCCAAGGCCGGGATAATGGCATTTCGCCGCATCAGGAAGTCAGACCTTGAGAAGCTGGCCTCCGCAACAGGCGGAAACGTGGTCACAAGCCTCGACGTGCTCACGCCTGAGGACCTGGGATCAGCCGACCTGGTAGAGGAGAAAGAGGTCGGCAGCGGCAAGCTCACCTTCGTCACCGGCTGCAAGAATCCCGGATTCGTATCCCTGCTCCTGCGCGGGGGCACTCAGCAGGTCGTCGACGGCCTGGAGAGGGCCCTGGACGACGCGATGCACGCAGTGGCAACCGCTGTTGAGAGCCAGAAGCTTGTCGCCGGAGGAGGCGCGCCTGAGACCGAGCTTTTCCTGCGGCTCAAGGCCTTTGCCGCCTCGCTGAAGGGGCGGGAGCAGCTGGCAGTCGAGAAGTTCGCCGAGGCAATGGAGATCATCCCGAAGACGCTTGCCGAGAACTCCGGGCTCAGCCCCATCGACATGATGGCTGCCCTGAAGAGCAGCCACGAGAACCAGGGCAAGACATTCGGCCTCGACGTCAACGCCGGAAAGGTGGTGGACATGTGGGAGATGGGCGTCCTTGAGCCGCTGCGGGTCAAGACACAGGCGATCCGCTGCGCCACCGACGCCGCTACCCTCATCCTGCGAATCGACGATGTGGTATCGGCCAAGAAGAAGGAGGGCCAGGAGGGCGGGATGCCACCAGGGATGGGCGGTATGCCAGGTATGGGAGGCATGCCGGGAATGGGTGGAATGCCTGGAATGGGCGGTATGCCCGGCATGATGGGCGGAATGCCGCCCGGGATGATGTGAGGTTGGAGCCCAGATCGGGCCTGCCTCCAAACCTCACCCCCCTATTTTATCCGCTCTTTTTTTTCAAGAAACCAGACATCCTCATACCGCGCCAGATCGGCTTATGCACACGGGAATAACGGATTTCTGCCATCCCCAGGATGGATGAAAGGTACCGCGCTTCAGTATTACTTCAATCGAAAAGTTTATTACCAAATAAGAGCACCTTGTGATCGGCGGACCGTTGGACCTCCTTTACCTGCCGTTGGCACAATACGGAGATGCGCTTCCCAGTGCCGGATATGCAAAAGGGTTCAATCGATGCCAACTGGCGCCTGACGGGGTCATTCCAGGCGCCAGCCTCTCCTAATTATCATATATTCCTCACTCTTTACCAGTACTGTCTCGCCCCATTTTCCCGGGGAAACTTTATGGCCCATCTGCCCCATGGCCGGGTCCATGAGCGATCCGTCCTGCCGCCGCCCAGACCTGGCCCAGGTCTACCCTCCGGCCGAGGACACATTCCTGCTTCTTGAGGCGGCCAAAGAAGAGGCGGGGCCGGACGACCTGGTCCTTGAGATGGGGTGCGGCCGAGCTATAATATCAGAGGAGCTTGCCGGCCGGGTGAGGAGGATTGTCGCCACCGATCTGAACCCGGAGGCCGTGTTATGCGCCCGGAACAAGGGACTCGGTACGGTTCGGGCAGATCTGTTCCGCGGCCTTAAGTCCCGCTTCGATCTAATACTCTTCAATGCCCCCTACCTGCCTACAGCTCCTGAGGAGAGAGTGGAAGGGTGGATCAACCTGGCCCTGGATGGAGGAATAAGCGGCAGGGAAACTGTCGAGCGATTCCTTGACGGGCTGGCCGACCACCTGACGGAACAGGGGCGTGCGCTCCTCCTGATCTCAAGCCTCACAGGCGCAGAGCAGGTGGCGTCGGCAGCCGCAGAAAGGGGGCTGAAAGCAAAGGCAATCAGAGAGCAGAGGGTGTTCTTTGAGCGTCTGCTTGTGCTGCGGATAACCAGCGCCGGCAAGGCGGATGAAGATCTGACAGGGCTGACAGGGGGCAGCTCAGGGCAGATCTAAGAGCCCAAGAGCCGCATCAAGCGCCTCCTTCACCCCTTTGCCGGACAGGGTGGACATCTGCAAAGCCGCGTCGTAAGAAACCAGATCGGCTTTGTTGGCGGCAAGTACGACCGGCTGAGGGAAGCTGGACCTGATCTCCTCCAGCAGTCGGAGCTGATCTGCCACCGGAAAGCCGGAGTGCTCGCTTGGGTCCAGTATGAATATTATCGCCCCCGGAAGGTGAGAAAGCGCAGTCACAGCCTGCAGCTCTATCCGGTTGCGCTGGGCCATGGGGCGGTCCAGCAGCCCAGGCGTATCGACCACCTGCACCCTGGTCCCTTTATGCTCAAGATGACCCACGACAAGCCCCTGGGTGGTGAAAGGGTAGGAGGCGATCTCGGGGCGGGCGCCTGTGACCCGTACCAGAAAGCTTGACTTGCCCACATTCGGGTAGCCTGCAACGATCAGGGTTGGCTTGGTGGGATCGATGCCGGGAAGATGGCGCAGCTTTCTTGACGCATCGTCCAAGAACTCCAGGTCCTTGTCGATCGACCGCATCACCGAGGCCATCCTTCCTAGCGCCCCACGAGGACCTGCCCGGCTTCTTGACGACTCTTTGGCGACCTTTCTGATCTGCTTGGCTGCCCAGGAGACCCGGGACAGGTGTATGCGCATCTGGTCCACACCCACAACGGCCTCGGCAAGGTCGCGATAAAATGGGGGGAGACCCTCGAATGATGGGAATTTGCGGACAGTCTGGGCCAGGTTGTCGGAGAGTATGGAGCCAGCTGTCCTGACTGTCGAGTTGAGGTCGCGGTCGGCCTGGCCGGCTCTTGCGCCTCGCCGAAAGGCCCGGTCGATAAGATCCTGGGAGGAGGGGATGGGTGGCAGCCGTTCGAACATTGACTGGATCCAACGCCGGCAAAGGCGTATAAACTTTGGGGCCACAATTTGGATAATAAGATAAATGGTTTGCGGAAGGTATAAATAGAGACCGGACAAAGTACATGGGTCGCCAGAGGTGACCCTTTGAAGAGGCTGGGCACTGCGCTCCATGTGGTTGCTAACCGTTTGATGGTCAAAGCCGAAGCCGGGGATGAGATACCACGCCCCAACACAATAGTCGTAGACAGAAACCGGGCCAGGATCGGGCGGGTATCCGATGCTCTGGGGCCGGTAGCCAGCCCCTATATTGTGGTCAGGCCGAACAGGGGACTGGACGTAAACGTTCACGTCGGAAAGATGCTCTACGTCGAGGACGCGCCGAGGAGAGATGGTAAGTGGAAGAGATAGAGAAGATCAGAGAGATTGAGAGGACAGAGCAAGAGAAGTCCAAGGAGAGGATCCAGCTCCGGCGTGAGAAGGAGAAGATAAACGAGCTTGAGAAGTTCACCGTGGAGTGCCCGGAATGCAAAAGTCATACCCTGGTGCGCGACTATGAAAGAGCCGAGCTTGTCTGCGCCGAGTGCGGGCTTGTCATTGACGAGAACTTCATAGACCAAGGTCCTGAGTGGCGGGCTTTCGACCACGATCAGAGGATGAAGCGATCGAGGGTCGGCGCTCCGATGACCTATACGATCCATGACAAGGGCCTATCCACGATGATCGATTGGAGGAACAGGGACTCCTACGGCAAGACAATCTCCTCAAAGAACAGGGCCCAGCTCTACCGCCTGAGAAAGTGGCAGAGGCGGATCCGGGTCAGCAACGCGACGGAGAGGAACCTGGCATTCGCCCTATCAGAGCTTGACCGCATGGCATCGGCCCTTGGCCTCTCCAGGAATGTGCGTGAGACCGCTGCTGTTGTCTACCGAAAAGCTGTGGACAAGAACCTCATCCGCGGAAGGTCTATAGAAGGCGTGGCTGCCGCGGCTCTTTATGCTGCCTGCCGGCAGTGCAACGTGCCAAGAACTCTCGACGAGATAGCCGAGGTATCGAGGGTGAGCCGAAAAGAGATCGGCCGCACATATCGATTCGTCTCAAGGGAACTTGCGTTGAAGCTGATGCCCACCAGCCCCATCGACTACATCCCGCGGTTCTGCTCAGGCCTCAACCTGAAAGGCGAGGTCCAGGCCAAGGGAATAGAGATTTTGCGCCAGGCTGCCGAAAAGGAGCTGACGTCCGGGCGCGGTCCCACCGGAGTTGCAGCTGCCGCAATATACATCGCATCCATCCTGTGTGGGGACCGCCGGACCCAGCGGGAGGTCGCCGATGTTGCGGGGGTTACCGAGGTCACAATCAGGAACCGATACAAGGAACTTGCCGAAGAGCTGGACATAGAGATCATACTGTGAACTTGCGCTTGAGGCGGTTTGGCACACAGCAGCAGATCCTCCTGCCGCCGTGCCCCGGGCGGCGAGCCGCAATTGCGGGCGTCGCTCTCCCGCTTCATGCAAACCGGCCTGATGCTATTTTTGGGGAGACTCTTGCGTATCCATGGCCCGGCCCATCTCAAGGCCGACTCCGGCCAGTGCCACGTGCCTGGACGCCATCTCCCCCATCTGGCGCACAGCCCTCTTTCTGGCATATGGGTCCTCCTCCCAGGAGAGACCCTCATAACCCACGTCCATAAGTATCAGGCCTTCCGGCGGCGCTGACGGCGCGCCATGCGGGATTGACAAGTCGAGCAGATCGTCCATCCATCTGACGTCCTTATCCCCCGATCCGATCAGGGCGAGGGCGCCGGCGATCTTGCGGACCATGTTCCATAAGAAGCCGTCCGCTTGGACGTCCATCACGAAAAGGCCGTCCCTCATGCCCAGATCCAGGCTCTGCACCCTCCTTACCGTATCCTCCTTGGCAGACGAGAAGTTGCGAAAGTCGTGCTCTCCCAGAAGGACCTCTGCCGCCCTCTCCATCCTTGCCAGATCAAGGCCTGGGCGGTAGAGCAGGTACCGATACCTGCGCCACTGTGCATTCCAGCGGGCCGAAAATCCGAGCGGGGCATCAGCCCTGGCCCAGGCCCAGATATCCCGGGGCAGATGGCTGTTGACTACCCGAGGAGTGGCCAGGGCCGCATGCTCCGGATCTATCCAGAAATCAACGACCTGGCCTATGGCAGAGACTCCCCGGTCGGTGCGCCCGGCATAGCAGAAATCGCCGTTTATCACCCCGATCCTGGAGAGAGCCTCACGCACAGCACTCTCCACCGTGGGCAGACTCGGCTGTCTCTGAAAGCCATAGTAGGCACCGCCGAGATATGCCAGCTTCAGCGCGACTTTCACCCAAATATCCCTCCGGCCGCAACAGAGCGGAAGAAAAGGAGTGGGCCGGGTCGTTTTTCAGATCTCTCTCGGATCGGTGATCTCCCCGGTCAGTGCGCTGGCGCCAGCGACGGCAGGCGAGCAGAGGTATACGAATCCCTTCGGGCTGCCCTGACGGCCAACGAAGTTGCGGTTGGATGTCGAGAGGCTGACCTCCCCAGCCCCGATCAGACCGAAGCTGCCGCCCATACAGGGGCCGCAGCAAGGAGCCTCCACAAGCGCTCCGGCCTCCATGAACTGCTCGACCAGGCCGGAGCGCAGCGCCTTCATATACTCCTTGCGGCTGGCCGGAATCACTATCATCCGCACGCCCCTGGCCACAGGCTCTCCGCCCATGACCTCGGCAGCCAGCTGCAGATCCTCGAAACGCCCGTTCGTGCACGAGCCGAGGAAGACCTGATCTATCCTTGTCTTCGGAACCTGGCTGATTGGCCGCACGTTGTCCACGCTATGCGGCATGGCGATCTGGGGCTCCAGATCGTCCACCTGGTAGTGGCGCACCTGGGATGGCGCGTCCTCGTCCCCGGTAAAGGGCTCTTCGACCGCGAAATCCTTGAGGTAGGTCATTGTGGTCCGGTCGGGTTCCACAAGCCCGGCCTTGCCTCCCATCTCTATGGCCATGTTTGTCATCGTCATCCTCTCGGCAACGCTCATCCTCGAAACCGTCGATCCGCGAAACTCGCAGGCCATGTAGGTGGCACCGTCAGCCCCCACATCCCCGATAATGCGCAGGACCACGTCCTTGGAGGTCACGCGGCAGGGGAGAATTCCCTCGATCATCAGCCGCAGGGTCTGTGGGACCATAAACCACAGCTTTCCGGTGGCAAAGGCTGAGGCCATATCGGTGGAGCCTACACCTGTCGCAAAGGCCCCCAGCGCCCCGTAAGCGCAGGTGTGTGAGTCGGTGCCGATTATCAGATTGCCGGGCAGCACATGGCCCATCTCTGGCATAACCTGGTGGCATATGCCGCAGTTTATGTCGTGATTGAGGATCTTCTGCTCCTTGGCAAAAGCCCGCAGCATCTGGTGGTTCTCCGCTGCCTTCAGGCTGTCAGCCGGGACCTGATGGTCGAAGAGCACGACGATACGGGAAGGGTCCCACACCCGGGCATTCTCACCGGCAATCTGGTAAAATCCTTTTACCGCCAGAGGACCGGTGATGTCGTGGATCATCGCTCGATCTATCCTGGCCATGACGAACTCTCCGGCGTGAACCAGCTTTCCGGAGGCCCGGGAGAAGATCTTCTCTGAGAGGGTTTGACCGGTCATGCCCGTCTCATCTCGGCCAAGATAAATAAACCTTCACATTCTTTTCACTACGATCGCTTCCGAAAAGATGGCCCGCCAATATGCGGCATCGTGAACTGCCGGCGGACCCTCTCTGCGTGACATAAGGGCGCACGCCTGCGGTTTGGCGCAGTCCCATCGAAAAAGGTAAATAATGCCGTTTCAAATACCCTGATGCGCACAGTAATACATTTAATCGGCAATTGCTGGCAATGGTGGATGATATATTTGATAACCAAATTCCTACTGGATGAAGAGGAGATACCAAAGAGATGGTATAACGTCGCTGCTGACCTGCCCACACCGCTGGACCCGCCGCTCCATCCGGCCACTGGAGAGCCGCTCAAGCCAGCGGACTTGGAGCCGATTTTCTCAAAGGAACTGATCAAGCAGGAGGCAAGCACGGAACGCTGGATCGATATCCCAGAAGAGGTCAGGGAAATCTACCGGCTGTGGAGGCCGACCCCACTCTACAGGGCGGTCAGGCTTGAGCGGGCCCTAAAGACCCCGGCCCGCATCTATTACAAGTACGAGGGCGTCAGCCCGGCGGGGAGCCACAAGCCCAATACAGCGATTCCTCAGGCATACTATAATATGAAGGAGGGCATCGCCAGAATCGCCACCGAGACCGGTGCCGGTCAGTGGGGATCGGCGCTCTCGCTTGCGACATGCATCTTCAACATGAAGTGCACTGTCTACATGGTACGCGCCAGCTACGACCAGAAGCCGTACCGGCGGAGCATGATGAGGGTATGGGGCGCCGAATGCATTCCAAGCCCCAGCGACCGCACCAACTCCGGCCGCCAGATCCGGGAGCGTCTCCCAAACACACCCGGATCCCTTGGAATAGCTATTTCCGAGGCCGTTGAGGACGCCGCCACTCACGACGACACCAATTACGCCCTGGGCTCGGTCTTAAACCACGTCCTGCTGCACCAGACCGTGGAGGGGCTTGAGGTCAAGAAGCAGTTTGAGATGGCCGACGACTATCCTGATGTGATATACGGCTGCTGCGGTGGCGGCAGCAACTTCCCGGGAGTGGTATTCCCATTCGTCCCCGACAAGCTTGGCGATAAGAAGGACCTGCGCATGGTGGCCTGCGAGCCGACCGCCTGCCCAACCCTAACCAAGGGGATGTACACCTACGACTTCGGCGACACTGCCAGGCTCACACCGCTACTCAAGATGTACACGCTGGGCCACGACTTCATACCGCCAGGCATCCATGCCGGAGGTCTGCGTTACCACGGTGATGCCCCGCTGCTCTGCAACCTCGTGAATAATGGAGTAATCGAGGCCGCCGCCTTCCACCAGACCGAGGTCTTCGACGCGGCGGTTACCTTCGCCAGGGCGGAGGGCATTATCCCGGCTCCGGAGTCTTCCCACGCAATTAAGCCGGCGATTGACGAGGCCATCGCTTGCAGGAAGAGCGGCCAGTCCAAGGCGCTGCTCATCAACCTCAGCGGCCACGGACACTTCGACCTATCCTCCTACGATGCCTACTTCGAGGGTCGGCTGGAAGACTACGAGTACCCCGAAGAACTGGTGAAGCAGTCCCTTGCCAAGCTGCCCAAGCGTTAAGCGGGTAGGCTTCCTGATCAATCCCACCGCCGGCCTTGGTGGAGCGGTGGGACTGAAGGGGACTGACAATCAGGCAGAAGAGGCCAGAGCCAGAGGAGCTCGGCCGGTGGCCACGCCAAGGGCAGAGGCTGCGCTGCATGCCCTGGAAGGCTACCTGAAAGCAGACTGCTCCATTCAGGCGCTTTTTCTGACGGCATCCGGGGAGATGGGTGAGGATGTGCTCTCAGCCATGGGACTTGCGCATCGTGTCGTGCTTCGTGCCGCAACCCCTACGAGCGCAGCTCACACCAGGGCCGCGTGCAAGCGATTCCTCGAAGATGGAGCTGACATAATCCTGTTTTGCGGCGGCGACGGCACCGCGAGAGACGTCTCCTCGGCTGTGGACGGCCTTGTGCCCGTACTTGGAATACCGGCGGGGGTCAAGATGCACTCCGGGGTATTTGCAGTAAGCCCCGCAGCCGCAGCCGACCTGGCGTTCAGCTTCTTGAGAGAAGAGATCTGCCTCCGGGATACTGAGATCGCGGATGTGGACGAGGAGCTCTACCGTCATGGAGAGCTGCAGACCCGTCTGTACGGGGTGGCAAAGACCCCATACGCCCCTGCCCTCCTTCAGCAGCGCAAGCAGATATACAGCAGTGTGGACGAGGACTGGGCGCAGCAGGAGATCGCCGCCTTCGCCGCCGAGTTCATGGCGGACGGCGCTGCCTACATTATGGGAGCGGGGACCACCACCGCCAGAATCGCAGCTCTGATGGGCCTGGAGAAGACCCTGCTTGGAGTCGATGTGGTCATGAACGGAAAGCTGATCCTGCAAGATGCCTCGGAAAAAGACCTGCTGGATCTGCTGGACAAGCTCGAGCCTCCGCTGCCAAAGCCAGGCGATGAAAAAGGAATCGCACGAGACGAGAGCGGCGGCGAGCCGGCGCCCAGGATCATAGTGAGCCCCATAGGGGCCCAGGGATTCCTGCTGGGACGGGGCAGCCAGCAGATCAGCCCATCGGTGGTGCGCAAGGTGGGACCTGACGGGATTATAATCGTGGCCACGCCTCACAAGCTTCGTCAGCTACCTTATCTGCTTGTGGACAGCGGAGATCAAGATCTGGACGCCCAGCTGTCCGGAGTTCGGCAGGTGGTGGTGGGCTACAGGCTGGCGCAAAATAAGATGGTCCGATCGGCATCGGATATCTGCAATCTGGACACGGGATCAGGATAAGCAGGTTGGACAAAAGTCCATGAAAAAGGACGCCGTTTGCAGACGGAATTGAGCAGCATGTTAGACTTATTTTTGGATAACAAATGTAAATTATTATGTTAATATAATCACGATTGACATTAAATTAGTCTATTTATACCGCCGAAAACATATTACTTCGGTAATATTACTGAAGTAATATCATTTTGAAACATTCAGCAATATAATATGATAGATAAAATAACCATACCCGGTTGGCGCGGAGGCAGGCCTCAGGCGCCCTGGCGTATGTACTCCCAGAGCTCCTGCAAATGCTCGCCGTAGAGCACGTAGATCAGCACGAAGATCCCCAAGATGACGTAGAGGTTGCTGATGTAGACCAGCCACTGCAGCAACCTCATCTTCTTCTCGGGGGTCCCGAACCAATCCTTGGCCTTCCTCTCTGCCCAGCCGGACATGCGCGTTATTGGGCCCTCAGGCCTGAGCCGCAGCCGCCTCTGCCGCCTTGGCGGCTTCCTCGGCCTTGGCCCTCTTGACGGCCTTGGACTTGAGCTTCTTCAGACGGACCACGTTGTCCCTATCCATCTCTTCCAGGGCGAACCCGATGAACCTGATGGTGTCCTTGATATCGGGGATGACCTTGAACTCCAGGCCGTTTACCCGCCTCTTGGTCTTCTCGATATCATCGACCAGCTTGATCAGAGATGTCTCCACCTCTGCAGCTGTGATTATCTTGTCCACAAGGCTCTCATAGGCATCCGCTGCCTCATCGACTGCGGCACTGGTCCCGATGATACCGTAACCGCGCTCGTACATCTTCTTGTGCACGGCCTCGGCGGATATCTTCGGAACCACCACGCCCATGATGTTCCTGGACGAGAGATCCACGGACGGCTCCTTCTGCAGGGCGAAGGCGACGCTCTTTATGGCGACGCTGCCCTCGACAGCCATCGCCATGTTGAGCCTCTGCTCGGACTTCAGGAAGTCCTGCACCAGCTCCTGCCGGATGGTCCTCGCCCTGTTCAGCACCTCAAAAAATTCAATCATGAGGCCGTCGCGTTTCATCTTGAGGAGCGAGTGACCGGACTGAGCTACCTTGATCCTCCTGCGGAGGGCGATCAGCACCGCCCTGGTCGGCTTTGTTCCTCGAATTACGGCCATGATTTCACTCTTTCTTGGCGCTGCCAGCGTGCTTCGGGTGGTATTTCTGGATGTATTTGTCGTCCACCCTGGTAAGCATAGCCTCAGGCAGGTTGGCCAGGAGATCCCATCCGATCTGGAGGGTCTCGAATATGGTCCTGTCCTCGTCCCTGCCCTGGTTCACGAACCTCCTCTCGAAGAGGTCGGCGAACTCGAGGATCAGCTTGTCACGCTCAGAGAGAGCTTCCTTGCCCACGATGGCCGCGAGGCCGCGCAGGTCGCATCCCTCTGCATAGTAGGCATACAGCTGATCCGAGACAGCCCTGTGGTCCTCCCGGGTGTGGCCTGCTCCTATGCCGGAGTTCATCAGCCGGCTCAGAGATGGCCTGATGTCGATTGGCGGATAGATACCCTTGCGGTGCAGCTCACGAGAAACGATGAGCTGTCCCTCAGTGATATATCCGGAAAGGTCGGGGATCGGGTGGGTGATGTCGTCACCGGGCATGGTCAGGATGGGGAACTGTGTGATGGACCCCTTCTTGCCCCTGATGATACCGGCCCGCTCATACTGGATGGCCAGATCGGTATACATGTAACCGGGGTAGCCACGACGCCCGGGCACCTCTTCACGAGCCGCTCCCATCTGACGCAGAGACTCGCAGTAGTTGGTCATGTCGGTGTAGATGATCAACACGTGCATGTCCAGGTCGAATGCCAGGTACTCTGCGGTGGTCAGTCCCAGACGCGGGGTGAGAATCCTCTCCACAGCCGGGTCGTCGGCCAGGTTCAGGAAGATGACGGCTCTTTCCAGAGCGCCGGTCCTCTCGAAGTCGGCCATGAAGTGCTGAGCCTCTTCGTTGGTTATGCCCATGGCGCAGAATACCACGGCGAATGACTCGGCCCCTTCCAGTGTCTTTGCCTGCCTGGCGATCTGCAGGGCGACATCGTTGTGAGGCAGACCCGATCCGGAGAAGATGGGCAGCTTCTGGCCACGCACCAGGGTGTTTGTCCCGTCGATTGTGGAGATGCCGGTCTGGATGAAAGCGCGCGGCTTCTCACGTGAGGCGGGGTTGATGGCAGCTCCGATGATGTCTCTTTCTACCTCGGGCACGATTGGCGGACCGCCGTCTCTGGGCCGTCCGGACCCGGATAGGACCCTCCCGATGATGCCGGGAGAAAGTGGCATCTTGATGACGTCTCCGGTGAACTTGACGGCGCTGGCCTTTGACAGACCGCCGGTTCCCTCGAAGACCTGGACCACCACTATTTCGTCCGAGGTGTCCAGAACCTGTCCTCTCTTGATCTCGTCGCCGGTCCTGATCTCCACCAGCTCGTTGAAGCCGACGGGCTCAGTCTTCTCGACGAAGATGAGTGGTCCCGAGATCTCCACTATAGTCTTGTATTCCTTGGTCATTGTGAACCCTCCTCACTTCATAGCCTTGAACTCGGAGTCCATCTGAGCCATGACCCTCTTGAGATCGGGCTCGTAGTCCTCGACCAGTCTGATCTTGGCCAGAGCGTCTTTGGACGGAGTGTTCTTGATAATGTCCACCGGAATACCCTTCTTCAGAGCCTCGAAGCTGTAGTCGCGGTAGGCCAGAATGGACTGCAGAAGATCGAACTGCTTCTTGTACGGGCAGGATGCGTCCACCGGGTGGAAGGCGCTCTGAGCCAGCCAGAAGTTGATGATCATCCTGGCAACCTCCAGGGTCATCTGCTGGTCCTCAGGCAGAGCGTCGGAACCTACCAGCATCACGATCTCTTCCAGCTCGGCGTTCTCCTGCAAGATGGCCATGGCACGCTTCTTGTTCTTGTTCCAGTCTGCGTTTACGTTCTCGGTGAACCAGGGCTCAAGGTCCTTGTCGTACAGGGAGTAGGAGTCCAGCCAGTTGATGGACGGGAAGTGCCGCCTCTGGGTAAGTCGGGAGTCCAGCGCCCAGAACACCTTGACCATACGCAGCGTGTTCTGCGTGACAGGCTCGGTGAAGTCGCCGCCGGGCGGGGATACTGCGCCGACCACGCTGACCGATCCAAAGCCGCCGTTGAGAACCTCGGCACGCCCGGCCCTCTCGTAGAAGTCGGCAAGCCTGGCTCCCAGATAAGCGGGGTAGCCTTCCTCACCAGGCATCTCTTCTAGACGGGAAGCCAGCTCTCTCATGGCCTCTGCCCACCTGGATGTGGAGTCTGCGGTCATCATGCAGTCGTAGCCCATGTCACGGTAGTACTCGGCCGTGGTCATTCCGGTGTAGATGGAAGCCTCACGGGCAGCTACCGGCATGTTGGAGGTGTTGGCGTAAACGATAGACCTCTCCATCAGGGGCCGGTTGGTCCTGGGGTCCACCAGCTCGGGGAACTCGTGCAGCAGGTCGGCCATCTCATTGCCGCGCTCGCCGCAGCCCACGTAAATGACAGCGTCGACGTCTGCCCACTTGGACAGGGTCTGCTGCATGACCGTCTTGCCGGTGCCGAATCCGCCGGGGATGGCTGCCGTTCCGCCCTTGGCCAGGGAGAAGAAGCCATCGATGACCCTCTGACCTGTCCTCAGTGGGATGGTTGGGGGCATCTTCCGGGTGACCGGGCGGGCCTGCCGAACAGGCCACTTCTGCACCATGGTGATCTTGGTTCCGTCTTCGAGGACGGCCACCGTCTCATCCACGTTGAAGTTGCCGGAGTAGATCTCCTTGATTGCCCCGCCCTTCATCCTGGGGGGCACCATTATCTTGTGCTTGATGAGCAGCTGCTCCTGAACCTCTCCGATAGCCTGCCCTGGCTTGACCACGTCGCCCTTCTTGACAATGGGTTTGAACTCCCACTTCTTCTTGTGGTCAATGCCGTCAACGAACAGGCCTCTGCTGATGAAGTCACCGGACTTCTCAGCCAGGATGGTCAGAGGCCTCTGGATCCCATCGTAGATGGACGTGAGGATTCCGGGACCGAGCTGGGCAACCAGCGGAGCACCGGTCTCCTTGACCGGCTCGCCAGGCTTGACACCAGAGGTATCCTCGTAAACCTGGATAACGTGTTTGTTTCCGGAAATGCCGATGACCTCACTCATCAGGCCTTCCTCGCCGACCAGGACCAGGTCATACATGGAAGCCTTCAGGCCCACGGCCTGAACGACTGGTCCGGCGACTCTCTTTACTTTTCCTACTTCCATAAGTCGACACCTATAGCTCTTTTAATCTTCTCTCTCATCTCTGTGCTCTGCTCGGTACCAATAGCAATAACAGTCGGCTTAACGGAGTTCGACAGGGTTCCCTGCAGCCTCTTGGGAATCCTGTTGTAATCCTTCTGTTGCAGCACCAGGATGCCTACATTGGGGTCGGCCATGACCTCGTTGATTTTGTTGACCAGCTCCTCCTCGGAGCCGGCCGTATAGGCCTTCTTGACCCCGGCCAGGGAGAACCCCAGCACAGCATCTCCGCTGCCGATAAATGATATCTCCATTAAGCCACCACCATCTGCTCCTCGATGAGCTCATTCGAAAGTCCGGCTTCCTTGCCTCTTACCACCTTTCTGATGTTGCTCACCTCTGTCTCCTTGGAGACTATATACCCGAGCACGGGCAGGATGGACAGGGGATGATAGTTGGACAGCGCCCAAGCATACCGCACCAGGTAAGCCTTAAGCCTGGACTCTATTCTGCTGACTCCGTCTTCGTCACTGGACGTCGCTATGTCGGAAATCGCGCTCCAGAAGGGATACCCCTCCAAGCTTCTCACGAAATCGGCATAAGGCTGACCAGCCATTCGGTTGAGATCTTCGCTGAGCTTTCCGCCTTCTATCAGGTTCTCCTGTATAAGGGCAGCCTCGATCCCGGCCTTGTTCATCCGGAACAATGTGACCAGGTTCTTGACGTCGATCTCCCTCTTGACATACTTAAGCAGCAGGCCGCCACCCACCGAGAGTGTGCCGCCTACAGCCCGCTCCATACGGAAATAGTAGAGCTTGTCCAGTGCATTCTCGACCGACGCCAGGCTCTTTCCGTCGTACTTGGCCAGAGCTTCTGCGAAGTCGGTGCCGTCAAAGGCAGAGATGACCTCATTGACGGAGTCCTTCTTGGCCACTCCCTCCAGGAATTCCGTGCCCAGCTCTCCAGCCGGGACCACGTACTTCATTATCTCCGCGTCGCTGGCTCCGTAGAACTTGCCACGCAGGACCGTCTTGATATTCCAGACGTCCCAGCGCCTCAGGTACTCAAGCATGAGGAACTGAGGCTCATCGATGGAGACATCGAGGAGTTTGCGGTAGGTCTTGGCCAAATTGGCGAAGGTGGCGTGCTCGATCAGCTCGGCGCCCGAGTAGTCCTTCGCCAGAAGGTCGATCTCTTCCTTGTACTGAGTCTCTTCCAGATACCTAGCGATATCCGATATGTCCATGCCCAACATTCTGCCATACATCTCGTTGGGTATGAGCTTGGTCTTCATAGCTCGTACCCGTCCGGTGATGTATGCGTACTTCACCGGTTTTCCGAATTTCGGCAAACGTAGTACAGGCATCGTTCTCACCCGAACAACAGCTTAGAGACCTCTTTCACATTATTGTTGAAGACATCTCTGGCTAGAGTTTCGTAGGTGAGATCATACCGCAGGGATCCATCTTTGCTCTCTATTACCACGCCACCAAGAATGTCCAGATTCCCGCCGTAGTTGGGGGCGAGAGAGGACACAAAGGCCTCATCCCTCTTGTTGGAGAAGGCCTTCATGTCCTTGAGGTTGTAAGGCTCCACCAGCTTCTTGATCAGAGCCTCGTTCTGATCCTTGGGGAGCTTGGCGAGGGCCTCCATCATCTTGGTCCTCACCGATTCAAGCAGCTCCTTGTGGACGTTGAGCTCCGATCTCTTGAGCTCCAGGTTAGCGCTGGAGATCTCTCTGCGGGTCAGAGCCTCAACATCATGCTTGGCCTCAACTTCTTTCCTGGACTTAATCCCGGCGGCACGTTCTCTGGCTTCGCTAAGGATTCTGGCAGCCTCTTGCTCGGCCTCAGTGTTGATCTGAGCAACCTTACCCTTACTGGTCGCCAGAATGTCTTCTACCACTGCATCAAGTGCCATTGCCTCTCACCCTCCGAGTGAGCGCTTACTGCATGAAGGCAGCGAAGGGTGTCCAGGCGAACATCAGGATCAGAGACACGGCGAGACCGAAGATGATCAGGGTCTCGGGCAGCAGCATAAGAAACAGACCCTTGCCCAGGAATCCCGGCTCCTCAGCCACGACGCCCACCACAGCAGCGCCGATACCCTGCTCACCAACGCCTGCACCGATACCGGCAAGACCGGTAGCCAGACCCGCACCAACAGCCAGAAGGCCGTACATTACTCCTGCATCCGTTATAGCCATATTCCTCAAACCTCCATTTAGATTACCATCAACTTATTGTGTATATTTCAGATCATTCGCCCAAGGAGCGACCTTGGGGATATTCAAGCTTTCAGATACCTCCGGACATGTCCGAAGGGACTGTACTCCACTCCACCGCCGCGCTGTGCATAGAACTTGGTGAACATCTCCACATAGTGCAACCTCAGGGGGTGCATGAATGGAGATAGAATGCCCAGCAGGACATTGATGAAGTGCACCATCAGCAGCACTACTACGCCCAGGACGTAGGCAACCATGGTCAGGTGCTCTCCTCCGCTCAGCATTGGCATCAGAACCTGGAAAGCCAGCTTATTGGCCGCAAAGGCCACACCCACCGAGGCCAGACCGATGGCCAACAGCCTCAGGTAGGATATCAGGTTGCTGACGTAGAACGGCAGGTGAGTAGCTCCCATGACCCCTTCCGGACCCATGACCAGCATCACTATGGAGACCACGATAAGAAGGGCCATGATATAGACGATAGGCATGACGCCCATTATCAGGCCGAGGAGCAGCAGCGCAAAGGCGACCTGGAAGATGAGAACCGGAAGCCTCTCGAAGTACGCGTGCTTCTTCTCGCCATAGTTGAGCTCAGTCTTGATGCCCAGAATAGAACCGACGCTGCAGTGCAGAACGCCTATGAAGATGCTGACACCGATCAACATCAAAACCGCGTTGGTGGCCAGGCGATACATGGGGAACATCTCAGCCGGGCCGATCCTGCCCAGCGGGCCGAAGAAACCTTCGCCCCAGAACAGTCCTGATTCCTCAAGGGCCAGGATCTCCTCATGGGCCATCTGCCCGAAGACCTTGCCCCAGAGCCCCATTGGCCCGAAGAGCTCGCCAAATACCACGCCGAATATTATGGCCCAAACGCTGGAGATTATCACGATGTTGATCAGCTGATTCCACCCTTCAGTCCGGAACTTCTTCTTCAGAAGCGCAACGACCACCAGGATCATGAGGCCGTACCCCACGTCGCCTAGGATCATGCCGAACATTATGGGGAAGAATATAAAGATCAATAGGGTCGGATCGAACTCCTTATACTCCGGTATAGAGAACAGCCTGGTAATAAGCTCGAACGGCTTGACGATTCCCGGATTGTCCATCTTGGACGGGACGTCCTCGCCTGACTCGACGCACTTCTCCATCTCCGCATCTGAGAGCTTCTCAACATGGACCTTTCCGCCGGCCGCGCCCTCAATCGAACTCTTGAATCTCTCGAATTCCGCAGTGGGCACGTATCCGTCTATCACGAAGGCGTTGTTGCTGGTGGCAAACCGCAGAGGTGCATCTGTCTTCTGGGTCTGCATGGAGAGGTACTCATCCGCCGCCAGAATCTTATCCTCATTCTGCTTTCTCAGGTCCTTCAGCTTCTTTACCAAAGGCTCCTTCTCGGAGAGCAGATTTTTGCTCTCGGCCTCCAGCGAAGCTATTGCAGCATCTGGGGTACCGGACAGCTTGGGAACGGATATCTCGGAGTATCCATGACCGGCAAGCACAGCCTGCACATCGGCTGCCTGGCCTATCGGTGCAAAGACCGCTGCCACCAATCCGTTCTTGTAGCTACCAGAGAAGACCTCGCTGTTGGACGAGATCTTGGCTACCTCCGCATCCACGGCTGACGCCACTGTGCCGACGAAGACTGCCAGGGAATCATAGCCTTGGTACAACTCCAAGGGAACCGGCAAGACAGATAGGGGGCGCAAAGCGTTTATCTGGTCCTGCTTGGTTTTTACCTCAGCGTCGATAGCTGCGATCCTCTCATAGGTCTGGGTGACATCGTCCCCCAGCCTGCCGAGGAGATCATCCATCTGGGATACTATCTCGGACTCCCCAAATTTGACATCGGGAGCCTTGGATTTGATGTCCAGATACCTGGAAACTGACCTGAGTTTTATGAGGTTTTCTGAGAACTCTTTACCCCTGCCCACTGTCTTGCCCGGCTCGAAGCTCTGCTGACCGCCGGAGTAGTTGACAAGGTGCATGAGGTTGAGCTCGTGGAGCTTCTCGATTACAGGCTCCATTACGTCCTTTGACCCGGCGACGACAACACGACTCATCTGAACGGGTCTAAGCATGCAACAACCTCAAGAACTCCTTTATCAAATGTTCGACCGCTTTGTCCAGCTTGGAACTGGCGCCGCTCCTCAGGGAATCGACATTTTTCATGCCGCCCTGAATGATCGACTGCTTCTTTGCTTTCACCTCGCTCTCGGCTTTGGCCAGCTCCTTGGCATAGAAGTCATTGGCCTCGGCTTCAGCGGACGTCGCAATGTTCGCTGATTCGGTAGTGGCGTCGGCGATGCGCTTTTGCTTAGCCTCAAGGGCTTGCTGGACACTGCCCTTGGCATCGGCCTCCGCCTGCTTGATTCTCGATAAGATCTCGTCTCTCGCCATCTGATCCCTCTACATGGTCCCTCACTACATCCATGCTGTTTTCGAACAGCGCTAGATCACTTGGCTTGTGATAAACTGTCTGACCATCCCCATCTACGAATATAAACTCTTCGGTTTTTCATAGGTATAAAATAGACGTTGCCGCTATCGACATATACCGGAATTTTCCGGCCAGGATAATTTTCTCTCGGAAAAATAAATATTTGGAAGAAAAGGGGTGTACCGAATTAATCCAGGCCCCACCTGCCCAAAGCTCGCTTGAGTTCCCCGTGAGTCTGAGCATATTCCTGTATGGATACCCCACTGGTCCAGGACCTTACAGCCTGGATCATTGCCCTGGCGCCGGCCGTGGTGCCGTCTGGATGGCCGTGAACACCGCCCCCAGCCTGGACTATGCAGTCGATCCCATATCCGTCAAGGTTTCCGGCCACCTTTCCCTGATGAACTCCTCCGGAGGCCGCCGAAAATACCCTCTTCAGCCCGTAACAATCCCATCGCAAAGCCTCCCGAGACTGATCGTTCTCTGAAACATCGCGAGACATCTTGCCGACGTAACTGCCGGTATGCAGATTGGTCCCTCCGGCTAGCCTGACCAGCCGGGAGATCGTCAGCATCGAGATGCGTGGCGAGGATCCCTTGTGAAGGCCCCGTGCATGGTTCTGCGGACGTGGATGGGAAGGTCTACGTTTTGGGAGATGAGCCTCAAGAGCGGAGAAGCCGGCTGTAAGCACATCGACCATCAGCATATCTGCCACGTGGTCCGCTGCCTCCTCACCACGCTGCAGTATCGTATCGGTTCAAGCGGTGACGTTGAGAGCATAAAACGCCATCTTGCCGGTCTCCTTCTCCACCCCATCCAGGCTGGCCATGACTGCCTCAAGCCTCTCGATCAGAGGACAGAAGGCCTGATCGGTCAGGATCTCGTCGTCCTTCACGAGGTCCAATCCGCCACGAACCGCCGCCTCTGCGACCTCAGTGGTCTGCTTTGGACCCAGGCCACCTTGGGCTTGACGATTGTGCCCACCAAAGACCGGTCCTCAACTCCCAACCACCTGCGGGCATCCTCAATGCCCCACCTGGGTCCCCTGTGAGCCTGACCAGGGACTTTGGGAATGCGACATCCTGAAGTCGGACGCTGTGAAGTGCTCCAAGGCCGAAGAGGTTTCCTGCCACCACCGAGAGGTACTGAGGGATGTTGCCAGGCTCGAATAGGTCTTCTGGAAATCCCATATCCACCTCGGTGCCCTCCGCACGCAAAATCCTGGCAGCCAGCCTGCTCTCCGAGCTCCTCACCTCGGTCCAGGTGCCGGTGGACTGCTCAGCAGCAATGGGCTTCCGCTGCCTTTCCAATCGGCAGATCGGTCTCCACATGATATTTGGCTATAAGATCCCAAAGTCGAAAATCCCCTCGAGAGCCTGGATCAAAAGCTGCCTGACGATGGCTGAACCGGGCGAAAGCTGCGTTTTGTGGCCGCATCTGTCACGATCGAGGAGGAAGAACAACTGCTGTGCCTAAGCTCTATAATCTTCTCGGCCTCTGCAACATCTCGCCTAAGCGCCATCAGGTCGTCCCAACAGGTCATGGCTATCTGATATCCGAAAAGGATCTGAACCTTTTTATATCTATCCGCAAGATGTGGTTTTGCCGATCCGGGCCGACCTTTTCGCCCGACGGTCAGATGCACTGGGTGCTTGAGGACCATGGATAAGCTATCCCACTGGGCTCGGCTTGTTGCAGAGGAAGAGGCGTTTCAGGTACTCGGCAAGGCTGCATTGAGGGCTCGCACCCAAAGGATGATGCCGGGAGAAGCTCTGGAGATTGACTGCCGGGAGATCTCCGTGGATGCCGACTGTTACGAGAGAAACCTGGTTGTCCAGATGTACCTGTCAAGGCAGGAGGTCAAGGAGATCGCCTCAAGACTGGCTCCTGCGGCCGGACTGATGCTAAACGACAGCGATCTTCCTGCTTATTTCGAAAAGCTGATCCCGCACCTCAAGAACTATCTGGGCCAGCGTTACGATACCGTCCTCCTGGAGAGGGCTCAGGAGTTCATCTTGGAGAGGATTGCCTGCCCGATGGAAGGGCCGTCATGGCGGGCCGATATATGAAGAGACGGCTGCGGCCGGCACGAACATTGCGATTGGGCCGCCAGGCTGGCCTGTCCGGAGCAGCATGGTTTATCGAAAATAGGGCCGGGACCGGGATTCGAACCCGGCTCGAGGGATCCACAGTCCCGCAGGATAACCACTACCCTATCCCGGCTAGAAGCGTGGTCCTTCGAGACTGTTCAGGCAGATAAAACTTTCCCCGATCGCCCGGATCAGGAGCTTCTTTTTTTTAAGGAGGTCGAAGTAGCTTGGCTGGCGGCTGACATGGCCGTATACCTCCTCAGCCGTCTCCACCACCAGGGTCAAAAGGTCCTCAGGGCGGTTCACATGATATACGCGGCCCAAAGCGCCCAGCGACTCCGCTACCTCACGATCCCTGGCCGAATCGTCTATGCAGAGCAGCACGAAGCGGCAGAGAGAGGCCACAGCGACCATTCGTTCCCACTCGAGGTACATGTTCTGGATCTGGGTATCGGTTATGCAAAGCACCAGGCAGCCGGGCCTGGCCCGGACGAGATCTAAGATGGCCAGACCAGGAAGGCTGGTCCGGCCACACAGATCCTCCACAAGCAAATCTTCAATCGCACCAAGATCCCTCGTCCAGGTCTGTACGAGATACCGATCGCTGAAGTTGACGGCTGCAAGCTGCGCCCCCTGGCCGTGGGCGAGCTGGCAGGCCTTGAAGGCAGCTAGAGTGGCATTGAAAGTGCGGGTGCCGCGGCTGTGGCCGCCCATGGATCTGCTGCTGTCCAGGACAACCAGGAGGTCCGGCACCCTCTCGGCCCCGGCAACCAGGCGGCTCCGCTCCCTCTCCCGCTTATAAGTCGTGACGCCCGGGATCAGCCAGGGGCTCATGCTGAGGGAGTAGTTCACGTCCATCTCGCCGGGAGGATCGGATATTCGCCAGCGTGCAGGAGCCGACGGATGCTCGCTCTCCCGGAATGCCTGGGAGGAGCGGATGCGGATGGTGTACCCCTGATCGCGGTACCAGCGCTTGAGGTCGCCGTGAAGCCCCAGGGCCTCAAGAGTTCTGCTGTACTCCTCGGGGTCCAGCTGGGCTGCAAGCCCGGATAGAGGGTGATCGACAGCACCCCGAAGAAGCTCAGATGCCGCCACCGGCCCCTTTCCAAGCCGGCCTTCCTCAAGCCGCGACAGGATCCGGGACATCTGATGACATTGCATTTGCCACAGGGAGCGATCACGCACGCCCGGGGAGAAGACGAGGTACAGCAGATCCACCTCAGTGCTGAAAGAGCCTTCGCCAACGCCCAGATCTTCCTGCCAGAACCGCTCCAGAAAGGCAGCCACCACACGGTCCGCCCCAAGCAGCCCCTGCTGGCAGATGGACCTCCAGTACAAGACTACCAGCTCCTGATCTGTCTGGCTTCTCTCCAGCCTAAACGAGTCGACCACTATATCCGAGAATATATTCACCATGCGGGCTGCGGCAGAAGCGTCCTTTGCGTTCATCCCACGCAGAGCTGCCAGTGCCAGAATTGCAGCTGTCTCGAGCGAGCGGGGGCAGAATACATAGTGCGCTATCAGGTGCTCAAGCAGGCTCTGCAATATCTGCGGATCCTGGGCCTGCATATCGCTTATGCTTATATTGTAGTTCTGGAAGGGAAACTCCCCGGACCCTGCCGGCCCCAGGCTTGGAAGGGGTAGCTGCGGCCAGTGCCAGCGGCTGCGGCACAGCCTCCAAGTCGAGCTCAACGCATCTGCCAGGTCCGGGCAGGCCAGATCAGATGCAGCGGATCGAGACATCGCCAGCCTCCGCACCAACCGCCCCGGCAACCAGGCGGCCGCCTCGCCTCTGCAGACCGGCACGGCAGCCTGCCGCACCCCGTACCAGGATCTCGCCTCCGGACTGCCGCAGCCCCAGGTAATCGGCACAGTCCCCGAGAATTACCAGGCGGCCAAGACGCATCAGCCAGCCTGCGCGCGCTCCGGCCGATCCTCTAACCAGGATGCGCCCTCCGGCGTTGCCCACTCCCAGATGATCCGCGGCATTCCCCTTCACGACGCCAAAGCCGCCCCTCATGTTGCGGAAGGCGAATCCCGAACAGGCCGAGCATACTATCCCACCCCCATGCATCTCCTGACCCAGGTACTCCCCTGCCACCAGCATCGATATCCTCCCGCCTTTCATCCTCTCCCCTACATGAGAGGGCGGGCGCAGCCCGGGCTGCAATATCAGTCTGCCGCCTGCCATCTCCAGGCCAGCCCAGTCGCCGGCCGGCACACAGATCGGCGAAGCCGACTGCTCTGCAGCCAGGCTGGTGAGGTATCCCCATATTACCGCCCCCCTCTTTTGGGCTGGTGGGCTCTCGATCAGGCGCAAGAGTCCTTCGGCAGGGGCCAGCTCTGCCACCTCTGCCCTGGAAGGCCGCGGCCCCAGACGATCTGCCAGATCCTCCACCGATACGACCTGGCTGCCCCGGCGAGTCGCAAGCTTTCGCACCCTGCCCTGCCCACCGTAAGCCTCTTCCATGAAGCCCTTGAGCCCCATACCGAATACCTCAGAGATCCGGCCTTAAGAGTCGCTCAAGAGCCGGCAGATAGTCCAGCTGGACCAGTGGATCGTCGAACTGGGAGAGCTCCTCTCTGGCCTGGGCCGGGGAGATCTCCTTATCCACCGCCCGTGAGAAGATCAGGTTGGCCTCCCCGCGCTCGTGAACCGTCCGGTCGATGCTGCGGGCCACAAGGTCGGAGACGAAGGCCAGGCGGTCGGCTCCGTAGTAAGGAGGCCTCTCAAGAACGGAGCGATTAGGTGTCAAGCGATGCCACAATACATAAGGCGCCACCGCACGCAGCACCTCCATCTTCGACCCGTCCTTTCCCTTGGCCAGGAAGGACATGGCCCTGGTAAATGAGCGGAGATCCTGCCGTACCCTGTCGGAGAGACCCTGGTCAACCTGCCAGCAGCATACCTCGGGATTGTTGAAGTAGTGACAGCCTGCGCACAGGCCGCGGCTGGGGCGGCTATCGGAGAGCTGGGTCTTGTCACGATTGGGAGCCCTTTCGCAGACCGTCATCTCCCGCACCAAAGAGACTATCGCAAGCTCGGTTGCGCTGTCCAGGGCAACCTCTGCCACCGCCAGTGGCAGCGCCTCGAATTCCTCCTGGCTGAAGCGGGGCAGATGCTCGGCCAGCTCGCCCACCTCCTCCTCGCGCTTTGAGAGCGTGAGGCCGGAGAGAAAGTCGGGCTGAACAGCAGGCACGCATGCGGAAATGCGATCCATCAGGGCCTCGTCCATGGGATATGTAGACGAGAACTCCGGATTCATTGTAGCGAAGTAGCAGGTATCTCCCGGCTCAATGACCTGCCCGGCATATGTCAGCTTCCTTTTTTGCAGGATCTCGAGGAATAGGTTTTGTTTGCCGGTGGGAAATCGGTTTATCTCGTTTATCAGCTTCCATCGGGAGCTGGCCCAGGGGCTCCATATGACCTCCAGCGGGCCGCGAGAAGGCGAGGTCCACTGGCGGGGATCGATGAAGCCCACGACCTTCTCCTCGGTCTGCTCCGGGTGGCCGGTCACCATTAGGTTCTCCATGGCCGAGAAGCTTGAGCCCAGGAATGACGAGCCCAGAAGGTTGATCAGGGTGGTCTTGTTTGCCCCTATCCCGCCGTAGAGCAGAACCGCCCGGTTGCGCAGACATGAGTTGGCCAGACAGAAAGCCAGCTGGGCGTTCATGCGCAGGTCGCCCAGAACCAGGTCCGCCGGCCCGACGTGCAGCCGCAGCTCCTCCAGCGAGCGGGCCAGCGAGGATATCTTGGCCGAAAGCGAGTCTGCCCCATCTCGGGCCGGAGCGATGAATCGAGAGCTCACCGAGAAGTCCATGGTAAGGAGACCTGCCGCCCGATATTTAAATCAGCCGAAATTGGCATGGATGAGCTGCTGGATGGGAGACGAAAAGGAGGGAAGCAAAAGTCGCAGGATGTAGGAGGGATGAGAACAGCCCGACTTTTGCCAATACCCCCTACGGCATTAGACGAATATAAGTGTTTCGGTGATCGTTGATAAGCAGGCCCTGATCAAGGGCGGACAACGCCGCCTCGATCCCGGGCCGCTCCGCGGCCGAGCAGGGCTGAATTGAGGAGCGGAATAGCCCAGAGATATGTATTCCAGTCGAAGATCCGGGCCGTTTCGGCACTGCCTGGCGAGTGGGATATAGAACGGCAAAAGACGAAAAGATTGGCAGCCCGGAATAAAACCGGCATATGACGAGATCACCCGCGGGAATTCACCGCAGGGAAGAGCGCTACAGATATGGATATCGCGCATTGGATTGGATACAGGGGCACTTTCGCACCGCGCACAATACGATGATATTGACACGCCCCTTTTAATAGGCAGGCCGGTCTCTGGCCTGGAGGCCAGGATGGCATATTTAAGCGGAGGGAAATTATTATTATAGTGGAGGTAAGAGACTAGCCAACAAGAATTTTACGTAAGTTATGTAGAGGCGGGCACTTCGCCCAATGCATGAAAATAGATGAATAAATAGATCCAGATTACGTAGATTCGGGGTGGGGAGGTTTGAACAACAGAAATAAGCAACTCACTTTAACGGGAGTTCTGGTCTCTTCAATGCCCAGGGTGAGGACCACGGATGGGCATCTGCTGGAATGGGACCGTGAAGCTGTGGCCAAGCAGCTTGTAAAGGAGACAAAGCTCTCATCGCAGTTCTACAGGGTCTCGGCCATCACCGAGGAAGAGGCCGCAGAGATCGCCCGTGAGGTGGAGCGAAGGGTCAGATGGATGAACGTGGAGTATTTGAGTGGTCCTCTGGTCCGGGAGATAGTGAACGTTATCCTGCTGGAGAAGCACCATCCCGAATGGAGAAATATATGTACGCGTGTAGGGACTCCGGTATTCGATGCCCACCTGATAGATATCGGTACCGGCTTTGAGGCAAAGGAGAACGCCAATCTACAGGAGAACGCCGAGACCAGCCACAAGAAGAAGGCGGACAAGATAAGCAAGGAGCAGTACCTCCTCCTGATCCCGCCCTACATGGCAGACCACCACCTCACCGGTGACCTGCACATCCACGACCTGGAGTACTTCGGAACCCGCCCATTCTGCCAGGATTGGGACCTGCGTTACTTCTTCTACTACGGCCTCATGCCTGACGGGCTTGGCACCAAGGCGAGCGTTGCTGGGCCGGCCAAGAAGCCCGAGGTGGCCATCCTGCACGCGGTCAAGGCCCTGGGCAGTGCCCAGACCAACTTCGCAGGCGGCCAGGGATTCTACAATTTCCTGACCTTCATCGCCCCCTACTTCGAGGGCCTGGATTACCCTGAGATCAAGCAGCTGATGCAGATGTTCGTCTATGAGATGACCCAGATGATGGTGGCCCGGGGCGGCCAGCTGGTCTTCTCATCAGTTCAGCTCACCCCCGGCGTTCCCAGGCTGTGGAGGGACAGGCCGGCGGTCTATGCCGGCCGGGTATGGGACGGCTCGCTGGAAGAAGCCCCGCTTCGCACGTACGGGGAGTTCGAGAGGGAGGTGAGGCTTGCGTTCAAGGCGCTCATGGAGGTCATGCTGGGAGGGGATCACTGGGGTAAACCGTTCAACTTCCCAAAGCCGGAGATCAGCATCGAGCCTGACTTCATGCAGGAGGACGAGCCGTTCAACGCGGCTCACCCAGACCTCCCAACCTACAGGGACCTGTATCTGCTGACGTTCAAGCTGGCTGCGGAGTTCGGCACCCCTTACTTCGATAACCAGCTTCCGGCCTACCGCGGTGCCGGCAAGGGCATATCCTGCTATCAATGCTGCGCATACCAGTTCGCTGCAACCTTTGAGAGCGACAACCGGTTTGAGGAGAAGCTGATGTTCAAGGACGGCATGCACTTCAGCATGGGGTCCTGGCAGGTGGTCTCACTGAACTGTCCGAGGGCCGCCTACCTCGCCCGGGGCGACGACGAGCTGCTGTTCGAGTACCTGCGGGGCCTAATGGACACCTCGGTGGAGATCTTCAAGGTCAAGAGGGAATGGATGAACCGGATCATATCCAACCACCGCATGCCCTTTGCCACCCAGACGCCCAGGGATCCAACCACCGGAGAGAAAGGATCGACTGCCGTTGACCTGGACAGCCTGGTCTACACCATAGGCGTGGTGGGTGTGAACGAGATGGTCCAGTTCCATACCGGAAAGCAGATGCACGAGTCTCGGGAGGCCTGGAAGCTGGCGGTGCGTGCCATGACCGAGATGGAGATATACGCGAAGAAGCTGGGCCAGATTCACGGCATGACCATCGCGCTTGCCCGCACCCCGGCCGAGACCACAGCTCAGCGCTTCGCAGTCTCCGATCTGCTTCATGAGGAGTATAGGGAGTGCGCGCAAAAGGTGGTCAAGGGCGACCTGCAGAAGGCCATGTCCATGATGTCCCGCACCAGGGATCTTCCTGTCTACTACACCAACGGAACCCATCTGCCGCCGGGCGCTGGCGTCTCCATCATGGAGAGGGCCCGCTTAGAGCACGTATTCTTCCCGATAGTTGACGGCGGAAACATATTCCACATATTCCTGGGTGAGGCTGCGCCCGATCCCGAGGGGCTGATGGACTTCGGGCTGAAACTGGCCAGGGAGACCCAGATAGGGTACTTCACATTCACACGGGATATGACGGTCTGTCTGAGCTGCTGCGAGGTGGCGGCCGGGCTGGAGCAGGAGTGCCCACGCTGCGGGTCCTCGGAGGTGGATCACATCAGCCGGATCACCGGATATCTCCAGGCGGTCAGCGGATGGAACGGGGCCAAGCGACAGGAGCTCAAGGATCGCAGCAGATACGATATCACAAGCTGATGCGTATATGCGCGCTGTATGGAGAAGGAACAGCCGGGGCCATTGGTATTTGGCCCCTGCCAACGAAAGGTATATATCATATCTGGCATCGGTATAAGTGGCCGCTTAAGGCAACTGGAGGAATTCATAATGCCAGCAGTAATCAACAGAGAGGAATGCGTAAGCTGTGGAACCTGCGTCGAGGAGTGCCCCGAGGAAGCTATCGCCATGGACGATGAAGAGATAGCAAAAGTGGATGCCGCCAAGTGTACCGAGTGTGGCACCTGCGTCGAGGCCTGCCCCTCCGAGGCTATCAGCATCGAGTAAAGACATCCCTTTTTTTCTTTTATCTCAGGGCGACCAGGCTGGGCAGCGGCGGCCAGTATGGGCATCTGGGCCAGAAGTTGCTAGACCATCGCAGAGCCCGTCCTGCCATCGTGCCAGGCCAACCCTGCCATATTTCAAAGCGCTGGAATGCGACAGGACGCTATTATGAGACGGCATTGCCAATTGAGTCGCTTAACTTGCAGCCGTCCTGACAAAGGCTGCCACCGAGCCAGAGATGCGGACGCGGGCCCTGTCATGGCCCAGCCACATTGCTGCCGCGCCCGTTGCCACTTCCGTTTCCAGCACCGCTTAAGACGTCATAGAACTCGTCCCAATCAAGGGTCGTGGCCACGCAGCCGGCCTTTGATAGAGGCACCCCCAGTGCCGGTATGTCATGGCTATGGCAGAGCGTGAGGCCCTCCTTTATCTCCATCTGGCAGCCCACCCCGACTATGGCCTTGGGCCGATACTTGCGAATTATCCTCTTGATGAAGCTGGAGCCTGGCACGACGAAGAAGCGGTAACCCTGCTCCTCAGCCACCCGCTTTGCTGCCCCAACGTCGCAGCGCCCGCACTCAACGCACATTATGCCCTCCGGAGTGAGCTTGGCCGGGCAGTCGACCGACCGGACACATTGGGGCATGAAGATGAACCGGGAGCCCACAGGAGTGCGGTAGAACTTGCCCCGGTTGATGTAGTTTCTCAGCGATACCCCAACCTCGTCAACTATGGCATCGTCGGCCCTGGCCAGCCAGAAGAGGGCTTTGACCAGGTTCTCAACAAGTGAGAGTCCGATCAGCATCACACGGGCAAAATAGAATTTTTTCGTGCGAAATGAGTAAAGGATAAGCAGGGCCACTACCAGGGAGAGGAGGAGCAAAGACGCCCCGATCCAGACCGCAACCTTTCCCACCAGATAGTAGACGTGGTCCAGATATTGAATCATCCACCGATCCAAAGATCAGATGAGTATAAGCCCCTTTTGCATGCTCAATATCCGAAGCTGCATCGAGAATGGCTGCCGTATATTGCCTGTCAGATCGTACGATTTTATTGTGCCAAATGGGCGGACTGGCCGATCAGGGCTCCATCATCATGCCCGAAGAGACGGCGCAAGATATTTATCCCCAGTGGGTCTGATCCCCTCTGCCTTCGCACTTATCTGATGAGGATTGTAAATGGCAAGAATGCATAGCAGAAAGAAGGGCTCTTCCAGATCCCGCCCCCCCCTGGGCGGCAAGCTGCCCCAGTGGTGTGATACAAGCAAAGAGGAGCTGGAGAAGACCATTCTCAAGCTGAACGATGCAGGGATCAGGCCAGCCCAGATGGGGCTGACCTTAAGAGACCAGTACGGTATCCCCAGCGTGAAGCCCATACTGGGCAAGAAATTGAACAAGTTCCTGACGGAGATGGGCAGGTCGTCTGAGATTCCAGAGGATCTGGGCAACCTGATGATCAAGGCCCTTGAGATCAGGAAGCACCTCAAGAACAACGAGAAGGATGTCCACAACGCCAGAGCGCTTCAGCTTACCGAGTCCAAGATCAGGCGCCTGGTGAAGTATTATCGGATGTCCGGGCGGCTCCCCGAGGGATGGGAGTACAAGCCTGAGACGGCTGAGATCCTAGTCTCCACATGAAAAGGCTGGAAAGATCGGCGGACGCTGTGGCAAAATCCATTTTGAGATGCCACAGCATGAGAGTGATCTCGCATAACGACGCAGACGGGATCACCTCTGCCGGTCTTATCTGCAGCGCTCTCTTTCGGGCCGGCATCCCGTACCAGGCCACCTTGGTCCCGCGTCTGGACGAAAATGTGGTAAAGGGTCTGGAGGGGCCTGTTCTATTCTGCGATATGGGCAGCGGCCAGCCAGACCTGATCTCCCGCGTGAAAGGAGACGTCTTCGTGCTGGACCATCACAGGCCTGTAGGTACGCTGAGCTGTCCCAATTTGAATCCCCACCATTTCGGAATCGACGGGGCTTTTGAGCTATCTGCAGCCGGAACTGTATACTCGGTCGTTCGGAAGATGGGCCAGAACGCCGACCTGGCCGGACTCGCCCTTGTAGGAGCCATGGGAGACCGTCAGGCACTGATCGGCCCCAACCGGGATATACTCGACGAGGCGGTGAAAGCCGGAGCTGTGGAGGTAAGGGCCGGGCTGAAGATGGCCGAGGACGGACCAGTTGAAGAGGTCTTCGCCAGAACCCTTGAGCCGTTGCTGGACTTCGTCGGCGATCCGCAAGAGGCGCAGGAGTTCCTGGCGGAGGTGGGTTGCCAGGGCAGGGTCGAGGAGCTGGCCGGAACTGAACTCGCCCGTCTATCCTCGGCGATAGTGCTCAAGCTGCTGATGCAGGGCAGCTTCGCCGCCGACTCGGTTGTGGGAGAGATCATCCGGCTGAAGCGAGAGGTCCTGGAGAACGCCTTTGAGCTTGTGATGATCCTCAACGCCTGCGGAAAGATGGATCTGCCAGGCCTTGGCCTCAGCCTCTGCCTGCGTGACACTGCAGGCCTTCCCGAAGCCCGGAAGATGACGCTTGAGTACAGAAAGAGCATCCTTGAAGGGATCGATCTGCTGAGGCGACAGCACCGGGACCTGCAGAATATCAGGTACCTCCTGGCAACTGAGATTCGTGGCGGAGGTGTGGTGGCTGGGCTTGGCATCCGTTACCTCTTCACCGACCGACCCCTGCTGGTGCTGAATCACAAGGAAGGGACGGTGAGGGTCTCAGGTCGGGGAAATAAGCCCCTTGTCAGAGCAGGCCTGGACCTATCGGTTGCGCTTCGAGTGGCGGCTGAGAATGTGGGCGGCGTGGGCGGCGGCCACACCATCGCCAGCGGCGCCACGCTTCCACCAGGCAGGGAGGAGGAGTTCCTGGCCCATGTGGACAGAATCGTGGGCGAGCAGCTCCGCTCTGGGGTGAGCTCATGATCAAGTGCAGCCTGACCTTCTTTGGAAGTGAGGCTGACAAGGTTGCTTGCGCCATCCGGCCCGACAACCTGCCGAATATGACGCTTGAGATGGGGGATGGCCGATTCGCCATCACGTTCTCATCGCATAAGCCCGGGACCATCCTATCCACCGCCGACGATATACTTATGAACGTACGTGTAGCAGAAGAGGCCTTGGCCTCTCTGGAGGATTTATGAAGTTCCATTTGGAGGCCAGCTTCCGGCTAAGCGCAGACGGCGCACCTGCCGGCGAGGCGCTGGCCCAGTTCTTCGAGGGCACGAGAGAGCTCATGACCAAGGGGGCCGCGGAGGGGCATGGCGCTGTCCTGACCTCCTGGAAGCTGGAAGCAAACCGAATAGACCTGGTGATAGACAGCGACCGCTTTGTCAGGGCTCACGATGCACTTCTGCGCCTGCGCCGGCCGCTATCTGATATTCTTGGAAAGAGCTTCCGCATAGGGGTGCGGGGCGTGGACGTCTCCCGCTTTGAGATCGCAGTGCAGGCAGACCGGCCCATAGCTCATAAGATTCCCTATGTCTCGGAGACATCCTATCACGACGGCTGGCTGACGCTTGTCCTGGGAACGGAAGGACCCGAGCACGGCTGGACCTGGATGCTTGAAAACCGCATCCCAGACCGGATAGTAAGCCTGCTTGAGGAGAAGTTCCAGAGCTACGGTGGAAAGGCCGAGCATTGGGAACTGCTGTGGGAGTCTCAGCCACGTGCACCGCTCTTTGACCGTGACCCGACCGAGGAGATGCTCAAGGCCGGCTGGATCAAGCACGGGTCCAGCCGCGGCCAGTGGATCTTCGGCCCGCAGGCAACCCACATCTTCCGTACCTTCGAGAGGATAGTGGAGGAGGAGATCCTGCGGCCTCTGGAGTACAGGGAGATGATCTTTCCCAAGCTGGACACCTGGGAGATATGGAAGCGAAGCGGCCATGCTCAGGGCGTATATCCTGAGATATACTTCGTCTGCCCACCAAAGACCAGGGACCCGGCCTTCTGGGAGGAGGTCATGGACCACTACAAGATCACCCATGAGGTCCCCCTGGAGATGCTGAAGGAGAAGATCGACCTGCCCATAGGCGGAATGTGCTACGCCCAGTGCCCCACATTCTGGGGATTTCTGCAGGGAACGACCCTGCCGACCGACGAGCTGCCCATAAGGGTGTTCGACCGGTCTGGAACAAGCCACAGATATGAGTCCGGCGGGATACACGGGATAGAGCGGGTCGACGAGTTTCACCGTATAGAGATAGTCTGGCTCGGAAGCCGAGAACAGGTCGTGGCCGAGGCGGAGAGGCTTAAGGGTTGCTACAAGACGATCTTTGAGGATATCCTTGAGCTGCGCTGGCGCATGGCCTGGGTCACGCCCTGGTTCATGGCCCAGGAGGGAAAGACAGGCCTTGCCGAGATGAGCGGTGCCGGCACGGTTGACTACGAGGCTGTCCTTCCCTACAGCGGCAACTGGATCGAGTTTCAGAACCTCTCGGTCAATGGGGAGAAGTATCCCAAGGGGTTCACGGTCAAGTCCCAGAGCGGCGAGCCCCTGTGGTCTGGCTGCAGCGGGGTGGGCCTGGAGAGGTGGGCCTCGGCCTTCCTGTCGCAGAAGGGAATGGACCCGGAGAACTGGCCGGAGGCCTTCCGAAAGCGAGTTGGCCAGATGCCGAAGGGAATACGCGTCCTTTGAGGGCGCACGTAGATTTTTCCGCCCGGCGTCCCTCTTTTTTTTGGACATCCCAATCGAAGGGCTTTATCATCCCAGAAGGCCAACGATGCGTATATGGCCAGTTACAACCACTTGTCACGGCAGGACCTCCAGGCCCTTGCCGATGAAGCGGTGAAGCAGCTCGGAGAGTGCCGGATCTGTCCACGCTGCTGCCAGGTTGACCGGCTGGCCGGGGATAGGGGATTTTGTCGCATCGGCCGCCTGGCCAGGGTGAGCAGCGCCGGGCCACATTATGGGGAAGAGCCGCCCCTGGTGGGCCAGCACGGATCTGGCACCATATTCTTCGCCGGATGCAACCTGTCCTGCATCTTCTGCCAGAACTACGAGATAAGCCAGCAGGACGAGGGAGTCGATCTGCAGGCGTCTGCCCTTGCCAGGGTGATGGTGCGGCTGCAGGAGGCTGGCTGCCACAACATAAACCTGGTAAGCCCAAGCCATGTGGTTCCACAGATACTGGAGGCCCTGGCCATAGCCAGCCAAGATGGTCTGTCGGTCCCCCTGGTCTATAATTCAGGGGGATACGACCGGGTCAGGACGCTTCGCCTTCTTGAAGGGATCGTGGACATCTACATGCCTGACGCCAAGTACTCGAACGGAAAGGTGGCAGCTATGTACTCGGCTGCACCTGATTACCCGGAGCGGATGATGCAGGCCATATCCGAGATGCACCGTCAGGTGGGAGATCTCCAAATCGTAGAGGGCCTGGCGGTGAGGGGCCTTTTGGTGCGTCACCTGGTGCTGCCAGGAGGCCTGGCCGGGACCGCAGAGGTGATGCGCCATTTGGCGGATCTCTCCCCCGAGACATATGTGAATGTGATGGACCAGTACCGACCGGAGTACCGGGCCTGCCAGTGCCCGGAGCTGGACAGAAGTATCACCCCAAGAGAATACCGGATCGCGCTTGAGATGGCAAGGGCTGCCGGCCTTCACCGGGGATTCTCGTGAGAGCAATTTAGCACGGTCGGATACGTGCCTGGGTCATGCGTCCCGATTACCTGTCCACCCCCATTTCGACAACTTATAATAGCCAAGAATCGCCTTGGTTAACTCTGTGAAAGGCTACGAGTACCTGGAGCATACCGCAGACGTGATGTTTCGGGCCTATGGGGATAGCCCCGGGGAGATGCTCGGCTCGGCTGCCCTGGCCATGTTCAATGCCATGATAGATACCGGCACGGTCAGGCCGCAGCGCACATGGAAAGTGGAGCTAAGAGCAGAGAGTCTAGAACAGCTGGCCTACGACTGGCTCTCCGAGCTGCTGTTCCTCATGGACTCCGAAGTTGTTGTCTTCTCTGAGTTCCAGGTAGATCTGAAGCAAGACGGGGAGATTTGGCGGCTTGAGGGCCTGGCCAGGGGAGAGGGGATCGACCGGTCCAGGCATCCTTTCGAGAACCAGGTAAAAGCGGTCACCCTTCACCAGTTCCGGGTGGAGGGAGGAGCTGATGGCTGGATGATGCAGGCCATCTTGGATGTGTGATCATGCTAAACAAGGTAGAGGACAACGTTTACGAGGTGCCGCAAGGCTACCAGAAGGGGATGCGGGTGCCTGGAAGGATCTTCATCTCCGATGACCTGCTGGACATGGTGGAGCCAGGGACAATTGAGCAGGTGGCCAACGTGGCAACGCTTCCTGGAATTGTCAAGTATTCCATGGCGATGCCTGACGCGCACCTGGGCTATGGATTTCCCATTGGCGGGGTGGCAGCCTTCCGCGAAGAGGGAGGAGTGATAAGCCCAGGCGGTGTGGGATTCGACATAAACTGCGGCGTGCGGCTGCTCAGAAGCGAGCTCGATGTGGGGACGGTCAGGCCGCTGATCTCCGACCTGATCGAGACACTCTTCCGGGAGATCCCCTCAGGAGTCGGAGCCACCAGCCGCCTGCACGTCTCCGACAGGGAGCTTACCGACGCCTTTTTAGGCGGATCGGGGTGGGCTGTGGAGCAGGGCTTTGGCACCAGGAAGGATGTGGAGCACTGCGAGGAGCAGGGCTGCTTGAAAGGGGCGGACCCTGCCCAGGTAAGCCTCAAAGCCCGCAAGAGGGGTCGCCCCCAGTTCGGCACACTTGGCAGCGGCAACCATTTCCTTGAGATCCAGCGGGTCTCCGAGATCTACGATTCAGAGGCGGCAAAGCGCTTCGGGCTGTTTTTAGGGCAGGTGACGGTCATGATCCATTGCGGGTCGAGGGGAGCAGGCCACCAGATTTGCACCGACCACCTGGGCGTGCTGTCAGGCGCCGTTCGCAAGTACGGAATAGAGCTGCCGGACAAGCAGCTGGCCTGCGCTCCCATCGGCACTCCGGAGGCCAAGAACTACTTCGGAGCCATGGCCTGCGCTGCCAATTACGCATGGGCAAACCGCCAGATAATATCGCACTGGACCAGGGAGGTTTTCGGAAAGCTTCTGGGAGAAGGGGAGATGCCGCTGGTCTACGATGTGGCTCACAACGTGGCCAAGGTGGAGGAGCACCAGGTTGATGGAAAGAGGGAGAGGCTGTACGTCCACAGGAAGGGCGCTACACGCTCTTTCGGACCATCACGCCCCGAGGTGCCTGCGTCCTACAGCGGGATTGGCCAGCCCCTTCTTATTCCTGGCAGCATGGGCACCCCATCATATGTTCTCTGCGGCCAGGACAGGGCTCTGGAGCTCACATTCGGCAGCGCCTGCCACGGCTCCGGCCGGATCATGAGCCGCACGCAGGCCAAGAAGACATTCCGGGGAACCGATATCAAGAAGGCTCTGCAAGATGAGGGCATCAAGGTTGTGGCTACAGAGCCGGCCATCCTGGCAGAGGAGGCGCCGGGCGTCTACAAGCCCAGCCGGCAGGTTGTGGACGTGGTGCACAACCTGGGCATAGCCAGAAAGGTGGCCCAGCTGGTGCCGCTGGGCGTATCCAAGGGATAGGGCAGAGAAAGGCTTCGTCCAAAGTTCCCTTTAGCTGGACGGTCCGGGGATCGCCGTGCGAGACATGACCAAATCCCCGCACATCCCACTTTTTCATTTCCCAAACCGAAAGAGATAGATGCAATCATGAATCTCGCAGTGCACATGCAGCTGCGAGTGGTCCTTGTTGAGCCGCTCTACGACGGGAACATGGGCTCGGTAGCCCGGGCGATGAAGAACTTCGGATTTGATCGGCTGGTCATGGTCAGGCCCGGCCCAATCGGAGATTTCGGCCTGGCCATGGCTGTGCATGCCAAAGACGTCCTTCAGGGCGCAAGGATCACCTCAACGCTTGAGGAGGCAATAGATGGGGCGTCGCTCGTTGTGGGCACCACCGGCAAGCGATCGGGTGAGGCTCCCCATCACCTGCGGCTGCACCTGAGAGCCCCCTGCCTGACCCCGGCACAGCTGGCCGCAAAGATTGAGGGCAGGGACGGAGAGGTTGCTCTGCTCCTGGGCAGGGAGGACTGGGGTCTGAGGGGCGAGGAGCTGATGCTCTGCGACGCCCTGGTATCAATCCCCACTTCAGACCAATATCCGGTGATGAACCAATCCCATGCAGCGGCCGTGATATTCTACGAGCTGTCCGGGCTTTGCGGCGGATGCCAGGACCTGGCCAGCCGGGAGACTTCAGACCTTGTGACTCGCTACTTCGAGCGGCTCTTATATGCCACAACCTACCCCCAGCACAAGATCCCTTACATGGTCCTGATGGTCAAGCGCATCCTTGGGCGGGCGGTCCTGACCGAGCGGGAGGCACACAGCCTGCTCGGCGTTATGAAAAAGGCACTATGGCGCCTGGGAGAGCTAAAAAAAGAGGAGGTGGAGGGGGATGATGACTCCCCGGGAAGCTCGGAGGGCGGGGCGCCCTGAACCGATCATATCTCCCAGGCAGCTATTATCTTGTCCACGCTCACGAAATCGTGGCGACCGTCGTGCTCGAGAACCAGAACGCCGTCTGCACTGCCCACAACCTTGCCAGCCAGCCGTTCCCGCGGCCCACCACCGAAATAGACCTCGATATCCTTGTTGTACAGGTGCTCGGAGATGAACTTGTCCAGCATTTCAGAACCACCAGACATAGTAGGAACCTAATGAAATATACATCTTTCGTTTAATTCAATATATAGAAATTTTGCTTAAAAAGTTCCGATTATAGGAAAATTTAATTGATCAAATTTGATTGGATGGGATCAAGCCTGCTTGCGAAGATGTTATGGTTGCCCAGGCCCAAAGACCGGACATACGCAATTCTCTGGCACATGGATGATAGGCAAAAAGGAGACGCGGGAAAACAAGCTGGGCATCCATCTGAGCTGAGACGCGGGCCAAATGCACAGTGACGGCTCCAGCGACTGAAAGTCGCAGGCATCTGCGGTCTTGCCACCGACGCCATGCCGCAACAGGGCGATTATAGAAAAGCAGGCAGAAGACCCCTCTCCATTAGGGGAGGGGATGAATGCCGTAAGTTAAGCAGAAAACTATATATCTTAATAATAGCTTAACTATAACTATGCTTAAGGCATACAAGTTCAGGCTCTATCCAACGAAGTCCCAAAAAACCCGAATGGATCGAACGCTGGACTTG
>MVQI01000017.1 GCA_002067795.1 Methanosaeta sp. PtaB.Bin039 | reverse complement strand
ACATTATAGAGATGAAGCCATACATAGCCAAGAGCATCCTGGATGCCAGTTGGGATCGATTCCGAAATTACGTTACGTACAAGGCTGCAAGTGCTGGTCGCAATGTAGTGCGGATTAATCCTGCCTATACATCTCAGATGTGCTCTGGCTGTGGAACCATTGTAAAGAAGGATCTCTCCCAGAGAGTTCATCGTTGCCCTACATGCGGATTGACTCTGGATAGAGATCTCAACGCTGCTAAGAACATCCTTCGACTGGGATTACAGTCCTTGGTTGGGATACAACCCAGATGCCCCCGACTTCAGTCGGGGGAGTAGTCACGTTGTGTGGCCCACATCGGATGGATATGCAGGGACCTGTAGCGTTCGGCTCTGGTAAAGGAAAGCATATCCGAGCGCAGCAGGTCGGTTTGGGACCTCCAAGGTGTCTTTTAAAGATAGATTCAATAAATGGAGGAGGGGTATGATTCGATACCCCTGTTCATCTTTCCCTAGTCCTTTGGATCGAACTTGATGGCCCTATCGTACACGATCTCTGAGTAAGCCGGACCGACCTTCGTAGCGTTTTCCAGGTAGAGCCTCCAACTGATTATGAGTGGCTGGTCCACGCGTATGCCGTAGCCTCCCGGACCATATGGAAGCTCAAAGCAGTGCGGGTCACCTTCACAGTTCCTTGCGATCTTATAGACGTAGAGGTATTTCGCATTAGGATTATCGCGAAGATACTCCTCAGCAGTTCCGACAAGTTCTGTGTCGTGAATTGCCCCAACTCCGTTCCATATATCTGCCCCATATGGAGCGAAGTTCGAGTATGCACACTTTCCTGTGGCAACATGGTTAACCCCATATACTATAATGAATTCATTGGTATCGTTGCCCAGAGTAATCGGCGGATTTCTTGAGAACTCGTAGTACTGTGAAAGATCACTGAACGGAGGCATTGGCGAAGTGACTGGTTGATTCGCTGTCCAGAGATAGCATGCATCGTTGTTGGGACCCCATGTATTGATTCCTGTCTGAAGGCCAGTATACTGTTCTGTGAACCATCTGCTTGTTGGAAGCTCTGTGGCATTCAATGCGCTGTATTTTGACAGGATAGCCTGCCGCAATTCATTGAGATCGTCCAGGAGACCAAACTCCGTTTCTCCATTTCCACGGACTCTTAGCTTGGGCACGTCATAAGGATCCAACTGCAAAGATGCATTGGGAGTAATCCTTAGAATAGTCGCTGGTGTTTTATTAATGTAATCTTCGCCAGCTTGCTGGTCTTTGAACAGAGCCGGACGGATGAATACAGTAAACGTATCGGAACTATTCTCTAATCCCATGTTCAACATGGTCGAGGGGATCACTTGGGTATTGGCTATGTTATCTGGATATCCTGCTGATTGAGCCGCTGCTCGGATACGTCGATCAATACCCATATCGGCTGTGGTAATCACCAAGGTCGTCTGATTGAAGGGATTTCCGGGCTGCCCATCAGGTGTCCCAGCAGTTCTGATGACCAGGTTGTTTAATGGGTCGCCCAAGCAGGTCCAGATCCAACTGGTCTCGTTTCTGAACGCAGTGAACAGCATTTCTGCATCGTAACAGAAATATCTGCACTCAGGAGGGGTTCTCCCGACGAAAACAACAGCTTCGTCCGGGCCAAGATTCCAAAAAGCGGATAAGTTCTGGCTCATTCCAAGCGCAGAGGCTATTTTGGCGAACTGTTCGGGTATCTCATGGCCAGGCGCTGGTGGCACAAAATAAACCAAGTATTTTGTCGTGGGATTGTTTCCAAGTGCAGAGGTCAGCAGGCCTAGATTATATACTTTTATCGCATCAAAATGAACTATACCTCCTTCTTGTACAGTGAATCCGTCATTTTCCAGTGCCTGCTTGAACGCCTCCACATCACCCACATCAACATTCACTGCGAGTCCAGTTCCTATTGATATAGCGAACAGGACTGGCAGTAATATATGCACTTTGATATAATATTCCTCCTTACAATAAATAATCATTAATATCTATTTAAAAATTTCGGCTGTAGAGGTGCCTTGATGCCAAAAGGAGCGTACCAGATCCTTCAAATATGATAATAGTAAAGGCTATTGCCCTATCCCGCCCGATCTTGGGAATACCAGATAAAATCCTCCGACAGAATCCGTTCGGTTAGCTGCCTTGCATTTCGAGCACTGCAAGGATTTGCGGATCCCGATCGAGACTGGGACCCTCGAATTAAAACTGCCCAAAAGATGCCTGTCACGATCTTACCAGCTACTTGTTTCAAGAATTAAGTTATTCCTCTGCAGATATTCTCGCCTCCGAATAGAAGGATCAATATATGGTAAATCTAATTCCGCAATTAGACTGCGTATGAATTAGGGATAATCCAGTTCAGGATGATTCAATGAATAGCGCCTATATCTATTCGATCTTTGCGTTTCCTACTTTTGCCCGAGATGCAGCAGTCGTCTGAGACGGGAGTTGCAGCTGCATATTTCAGCCAGCATTCGGGTTGTGAATCCGGCCATCTGAATCCTGGATTGACATATGTAAAAGCCATGCAGTCAGTGTCATTTGCGCAATCATCGGCGCATAGCTGCGGATCTGCCCTTGTGAGAGCTTAGCTTCTGTAGTTCATACCAGGCAGGTCCACATCATCCTCCAGCTAAATTATGCACCCAGATCAGCTGCCAGCGCCAGGTGAAGAAGAAGGAGAATTGCAGTTCTTTTGAGACATCGTACTGCAGCCCTCTCCTGAAAGATCGTAATTCGCCTCATTGGTGCATCCCGCACCAGGTATGCAGAATCTTATTGTGCCGCAGCAAGGGAAATCTGTTGCAGCCAGACCGCTGGGCCAGGGAAGAGATCCGATAAATACGCCACTCGGGTGATTATCCAGCTCTGCATCAGGGCGGATATTGGGCGATCCTTGCGGAGCGACCACGGGCATCTTATCGTCATCGATGTACATCTCCCACCGCTCATTCCATAATTCGGCTGGAAATCGATCGAAGGTTACCAGAATCACCTCTTTTTTCGGCTGCCATGAGACATCGACAATCTGAGGGGCTCCGCCAGATGGCCATGTCGCAGCCGTTTCGGTCTGACCGCCGGCAACTTCCGGGATGAATCCTCCTTCTGATGTTCCCATAGAAGGGCTCTTCTCTTTCGGGCCGATCCACCGCACCTTTAGTGAGGATACCTCTCCCTCCAGGTTTAAGATGCATCCGCTCAGCCGAAAGACCCTGTATCCGTTAAACTCGCTCTCTGCATTGGCAGAGCAAACGGCTTGAGTAGCCAAGGAAGGGTCCTTCGGAAGCACCAGGGAGTATCCTGGCTCGAAATCGAGATCCTTAAAAAGCTCTGCTTCTATATCTGCTCCCTGAAGGAGCACATATCCTGCTTTATCATTGATGTACCCGCCAACCGCCGGATAAAGGGCTTCGTCATCGTGAATGCTCTCCGCAAGTGGGAAGAATTGCATTGCCGGAGCATTGCCTGTACCTGTTATAGTGTTGAACGCAAGGTCTCTCAATACCACACCGAGCGGATCAGCCTGCGCCCTTGGAAATACTATGATGGAATCTATCGGCATCTTCCAGTGATCGCTGACGTGTCTTACGGAATTCTCGAAAACTCTCGACTGCCCACCGAAATAGCGCTCACGATAGACTGCCAACTTCACGTTTGATCCGATTTCAATGGACGATATGCCGTTGGTATACCACCCGCCAAGAAACCTGACAAGCAGATGCCTCATCTCAGGATCGAGCGTAAAGGACCAATAATCTCCGCTGAAATCGCCCTCCCTCCATACGATCACCTCGTTTGGTCCAACGCCTGATGCTACCGAACTCAGGCAATATATCAGGAGCAGATATGTTATCAAGGGCTTTTGATTGCCGGGATCGGCCACTTCAACCACCGACTCTGCAGATACTATAATGATCAATCGTATAAGTAATTTGGCTGCTGCATCTCACGACCTTGATCTCCACCGAGCTTATCGACGAATCAGGATATGGAGAAGAGGATAGCATGGAGAAGAGATAGCATGGTGAAGAGGATAGCATGGTGAAGAGGATAGCATGGTGAAGAGGATAGCATGGTGAAGAGGATAGCATGGTGAAGAGGATAGCATGGCGTTGGAATGTGCTAGGCACTCAATAGATCTCACGCATGCGAGGCATCCTGAATAGTTCATGAATAGTGTGATGGAAAAGACGATATTGCCAGGGGCCAATGCGCATTTTGCGTGCTGGAGCTGGAGGCAAGCAAGAACCCAAAGAAAACCTCAGGGCTTCGGGCTGTGCAAACAACAAGAACTGCCAGATCATGTCTCCAACAATAGCCCAAACTCCAGCATCTTATGGTGCGCGGATTCTGCTGACGACCCAGATCCGGGCATTTGGCCCAGGTTGCAGCAGATTATCCATAAGGGATTGTCTTTTCAGGGTCCTGCCGGACTTAGCCACCCCCCTTGCAGGCCACCCATCCAGAGATCAGCCTAAGCCCTCAAGAACCCTGGCGAAGCTCCTCTCCGCCCTTCTCCTCTTCATGCTCACCAGCTTTGCCACCTCATCCCTATTGACCTGCACACCTTCGAACTCGATGCCATCCAAGAGCACCTTTCCCCGCCTGGATCTCACGATCACCGTGGAGTAGCCGTCGGGGCTTCCCACCGAGCCGATTGATATATCTGCCAGACGGGACACAAAGTCGCCACACATCTGGCATCCTTCCCTGACCACATCCTGCAGATCCTTAACGCTGCAAGAATATGTCTCCTCGCCTATGGAGACCTCATATCGCCCCTTGCTTATCTGTATCCTGTCCGCATCTTCAAGATCGATCCCCAATATCACGTTTATGCGGGAGCGAAGATCAGCGTAATCGAAGCTCTCGAAGCAGAATAGGCCGATAAGCACTATATCAGAACCGGGAAATTCCCGATCAAGGTATCCTTTCTGCAGTCTGCGCACCGACCTGATCTGACATGGGGTTCCCACAACGGCGATCCTCTTCTTTCCCTCCCTCAAAGCCCGACAGAGCTGAGATATCACGGAGACCCTGGAATACTTGGTCCCCCTGGCCTGCATTGCCCCGGTCGCCTCATCGACCAGGACAGCCTCCGGATTGCTTCCCCTTCTTTTTACGACGACAACAGCAGCATCGAGGACTCCCTTCTCGAGCCCCGCCTTGATTATGGATGTGGCCACTCCCCCATCCTGTCCGGCCACAGAAGTCCTGCCGGCAATCAGATGGAAAAGGACACCAAGATCTTCGTCCCTCACGCCATCAAGATACTCATCTTCAATCTCCCTGGACATCTCTGTTGTGACCGGGAATACGTTCCTCATCTCAGTTATGGCGCTGGTAGGACATACCAGAGCACACGACCCGCATGCGATGCAATCCTCAGACAGGTCCCCAAACGGCGCATCAACCCCCCGCTCCACGCCACGGTTGATCGTATTTATCGCCGAGACGCCCACCAGCTCCGCGCAGACCCTTGTGCATAAGCCACACAGTATGCATCTCTCGTTGTCGGGCTCAAATCTTGGAGCCTCGATCCCATAATCCCTGGCCAGCTCAAGGATTCGCCCCTCTTTCGGGCACCTTGCTAAGAGCAGCTCAAGGATCATCTTTCTGAGATCGATGACCGCAGGGGATCTGGTCCTCACAACAAGCCCATCCTCGGCGAGATAATTGCAGGCGGAGACTATCTTCTTCCTTCCCCGTTTCTCTATCTCCACCGAGCAGAGCCGGCAGGCACCATAGGGCTCAAGAGCCGGGTGGTAGCACAGGGTTGGGATATGTATGTCTGCGCGCCTCGCCACCTCGAGAATTGTAATGGACCGATCAGCCTCTACGACACGATCGTCAATTGTCAGCCTCAAGATCGGTCGCCTCGGCTCGCTTTGTGGGACGACCCAGAATTTGCGTTCCTCATCCCGGATGAGTGGCTGTCGCTCGATTTCCCTGATGTCTTGGTGATAGCCCTGATTTTAGGTGGGCAGACATCGAGACAGACTCCGCACCTTGTGCAAAGGGATTGATCTATGACCGAGGCCTCCTTCTCCTCGCCAGATATCGCTGCCCGAGGACAGCTCTTCTGGCACAGCCTGCATCCGATACAGACCTCGGGCTGAATGAAATAAGAGACAAGCGGTTTGCATACAAGCGCCGGACATCTCTTCTCCCTGATGTGAGCCTCGTATTCATCTCTGAAATGGTTCAGTGTGCTCAGGAACGGGTTGACCGCTGTCCTTCCCAGGGCGCAGAGCGATGCAGCCCTCATCAGACGGGCAATCTCCTCCAGCTTGTCCAAATCGCCCTCCTCCCCCTTGCCGGAGACTATACCGTTCAAAATCTCACGCATTCGTCTCAGGCCTTCCCGGCAAGGCACGCATTTACCGCAGGACTCGTCGCACAGAAAATCCACGAAGTATCGGGCCAGGTCGATTGCACAGGTATCCTCATCGAGGACTATGATGCTTCCTGAGCCCATCATGGACCCCAGGTTGGTGAGCTCATCAAAATCGATTGCAGTATCCAGATATTCCTCCGGGATCACTCCGCCCGAAGGGCCTCCGGTCTGCGCCCCCTTGATCCTCTTGCCACCAGGAATGCCCCCACCGATCTTGAATATTATATCGTTCAGGCTCATCCCCATGGGAACCTCCACCAGGCCCGTGTTATTGACCTTGCCCACAAGGGAGAAGATCTTGGTACCCTTGCTGCGCTCGGTGCCAATCGAACAGAACCAGTCGGCCCCGGAGTTTATTATGAGAGGGATGTTAGCCAGGGTCTCCACGTTGTTCAAGCAGCTGGGGCGATTCCAGACCCCGCTTTGTGAGGTGTGCACGTATTTGGGACGGGGCTCTCCCACCTTTCCTTCAAGCGCGTTCATCAGGGCTGTTGATTCTCCGGAGACAAAAGCGCCTGCCCCGCGGTGAAGCCTGACATCGAAGTCAAATCCCGACCCGAGGATGTCCTTGCCAAGCAGTCCGTATTCCCTGGCCTGCTCAAGGGCGAGAAGCGAGTTCTCCACTGCAAGAGGGTACTCCATTCTCACGTAGATGTACCCCTGGCTCGATCCAATGGCGTAAGCGCCGATTATAAGCCCCTCGAGGACGCTATGCGGATTGCCCTCCATAAGTGCTCTGTCCATGAAGGCCCCTGGATCTCCCTCGTCGCAATTGATTATGATATATTTCGGCTGGCCCGAAGCGCTACGCGTGGCCTCCCACTTGACGCCCGTTGGAAAGCCGCCTCCACCTCTGCCGCGGAGGTGGGACCTCTTGATCACCTCGATAACCTCATCCGGAGACATCCCAGAGAGAACTTCAGCCAGCGCCCTGTAACCGCCCAGAGCAATATAATCATCTATATTTTTTGGATTTATTTTAATATTGTCCTTGATGAGAAGCCTCATCTGATGCTTATAAAACGGAATCTGATCCTCGTATATCGCCTTCTCTGCTGTGATGGGATCTTCGTACAGGAGGCGATCTACCAGTCTGCCTTTTTGGATGGTCTCTTCCACGATCTCGGGGACATCCTCTGGCCGGACCTGGAGATAACAGATCCCGGCCGGATTGACGACGACAATCGTCCCCTTTTCGCAGAAGCCAGGGCATCCTGTCTCCTTTATCTCGATAGCTTCCGCCAGTCCCCTCTTTTCCAGTTCAGCTTTAAAAGCATCGATGACCCTTCCAGCACCCAGCGCGAGGCATCCGGTGCCCGCGCAAATGGCGATCCAGAGCCTGTTTGGATCTTCCCCTCCCCGCTCCGAAAGGATCTCCCTTCGCAGCTCCTCCAAATCACGAACTGAGGTTAGCTTCGGCATCGGTTCATCTCTCGCTTGCTGCTGTACGCTCGGTTCTCCCTGGCGTTCTTGCTGGCGGGGGACCCAGTCATTGCCCCATGGCAAGGCAGGGCCGGTCCTGCAGAGCATCCGACCGGACGCAGGGGCCTGCTCCTCGGCGCACCGCTGCCACGGGATCTTCCCCATTCGACGAGGTTGAAGGCAGGCGGTAGGCAGCCGTCAGTCATATCGCTCGATGATCCTATCCACGCCTTCGGCGGTCACGTTGCCATGATAATCCTTATCCACAACAATTACCGGACCCATGGCACAGCATCCCAGGCAGTTCACCCTCCTAAGGCTGAATGACATATCATGCGTGGTCTCGCCAGGCTTTATCATCAGCCTCGATCCGGTCAGGTCAAGGACCTTTTGAGCTCCTCGAACCTGGCAGGCGGTGCCCATGCAAACCTGAATTGAGTGTCTGCCAACCGGACAGAGGCTCATGGCCTTGTAAAAGCTGGCTATCCGGTAAATCTGGCTCTTGGGCACCCGCAGCTGCTCGCTAACTATCGATATGGCCTCTCTTGGTATCCAGTTGAACTCGGCCTGCAGGTCCAGCAGGAGCTGGATCAAGATGCCATCCTGGCCGCGGTAGCCCTCGATTATCTCCAGAACCTTCTCCCTGTCGACCACTATTATCCACCCATCGGACCTGTCAGTCTGAGGGAATATCAGGCTGCCATATCTCAGATGCAGGTTCTGTCGAGAGGCTTGATCCTACATCAATAAATACCTAATACTCGTGATCGACTAGCTTTTTATATCGCTCAGCAGGAAAAACCAGCCACTTCAGGAAAGGGCAGGACCAGAGAGAGCTGTTACGACCGGCCAACGTTGGATCGTATCAGCGCAACAACCATCAAGCGCTTCTTGATGCGGGAAAACTGATCAGAGAATCGCCTGCTGTATGAAGCGATAACTCAAGAAACCATTCGCCGAAAGAGCAGCGGCGTACATGAAGACCAATCCTGACCAGGGTCATCTAAACCGCGAGCTAGGAGACGCGTCTCCTCCGTCCTGATCTGCGGATCTCAGGCACCGTCAATTGACGCAAAGATGCCAAAAGATCGATGCTGCGGTCAATTGGCCAGTTGATTCCAATCTAATGAGAGGTAACCGGAAAGCGACTTTGCAGAGACAGGCAGCAGACATGGCAGTCCAGCTTCTTCTCCAGCTCCTCGGCCACCCAGGCCGGAGCATTGGATCTTCGAATCTCAGCCATTATCTGATGCATGAGCATGCGGGCTTCACGCTCATCAACCGCCCCGCAGTCGTGTTCGCCCTGAGGCAAGAACCTCCACGATCTGGACCTGTCCTGTGCATTTTCCGCTAAGCCCACCATTCTAACGACAGACCTCCTTCATCCTCGATGGAACCTGTAAAATCCACCCCGCAATCACAGCGATAACACCGATTCGGATGCCGCAGGAGCAAATCCCGCCCTAGCGCGCCGCATGATGGCGGCTGAACGGCGTGGCATAACAATCCATCGATTATCGAGTTTCTAGTCATACTTCTTTTCCTTATCTGGCTCGTCATACCTCCCCAGAATTCATAACAATTAAGTGTTATAAAACTATTTAACGTTTTCTTTGAATATTTGAATTAATTAATAATATCAACAATATAGTTTAGGATCCGGCATCATGGCCGGGGACCAGCCAGAGAGACGGCAGCTCCATGCGAGTATCGTCCCAATGACCCGGCCGGAAAACTTGCGGCAGGCAATGTGGGCACTCACTGGAACGTCAGATGGGGAGAATATCCCGCATGACACCGATTACCTGACACTTGACCTAACAGGTCGGCCGGAGGACAGGTAGAGCCGATCTCTCAGGAACCTCCCTGTATGGCTCTCTCCCACCGCAGCCACCTCCTCCGGAGTGCCCGCCGCAACGACCTGCCCTCCGCCATCTCCGCCCTCAGGCCCAAGGTCGATAACGTAGTCGCCGGACTTTATCACATCGAGGTTATGCTCGATAACGATCACGGTATTTCCCTTATCCACAAGATCGGATAGGACGGCGATCAGCTTCTTGACGTCGTGGAAGTGCAGGCCTGTGGTCGGCTCATCCAGCAGGTAGATGGTCTTTCCGGTTGACCTCTTGGAGAGCTCTCTGGTCAGCTTGATGCGCTGAGCCTCACCTCCAGAAAGCGTCGTCGAACTCTGCCCCAGCTTGATATAGCCCAGCCCCACCCGGACCAGCGTCTCAAGCTTGCTCCGGATGGACGGGATATTCTTGAAATGATCCCTGGCCTCCTCAACCGTCATATCGAGCACCTCGGCGATCGATCGCCCACCATATCTGACCTCAAGGGTCTCCCGGTTGAACCTGGTCCCTTTGCATTCCTCGCACTCGATATAGACATCGGGCAGAAAGTTCATCTCGATCTTGATCAGGCCATCGCCCTGACATGCCTCGCAGCGGCCGCCCTTTACGTTGAAGGAGAACCGCCCGGCCTGGTAGCCTCTAACCTTGGCCTCCTTGGTAGCTGCGAAGGCCTGACGTATTGGATCGAACACCTTCGTGTAGGTTGCCGGGTTTGACCTGGGCGTCCGTCCGATGGGGCTCTGGTCGATCACGATCACCTTGTCCACCTCCGAGTCAAAGCTTAAGCTCTCGTACCGTCCTGGGGTGACATCAGAGCGGTAGATTCGCTTCATCAATGCCTGGTATAGGGTGTCGTGGATCAGTGTGGACTTCCCTGAACCAGAGACCCCAGTAACGACAGTCATGACCCCAAGAGGGATATCCACGTCTATGCCCTTGAGGTTGTTCTGACTGGCGCCTCGCAGCCGTATGAAGGAGCTGCTCATGCGGCGGGAGCCTGGGACCTCGATCTTCCGTCTGCCGCTCAGGTACTGACCGGTCAGGGAGTTAGGATTTGCCTCGATCTCCGCCGGAGGGCCTTCCGCCACGACGTAACCGCCATGGATGCCGGCACCAGGCCCAACGTCCAGGACATGATCGGCGCTGCGGATCGTCTCCTCGTCATGCTCGACCACGATCAGGGTGTTGCCAAGATCGCGCAGCCTTTGCAGTGTCTGGATCAATCGCTCGTTATCCCTCTGATGCAGGCCGATGGAGGGCTCGTCCAGAACATAGAGGACACCGGTCAGGTTCGATCCGATCTGGGTGGCCAGACGGATGCGCTGGGCCTCACCGCCGGAAAGAGTGCCGGCGCTCCGGGAGAGGGTCAGGTAGGACAGGCCCACATGCTCAAGGAAACCCAGACGGGATCTGATCTCTTTGAGCACCTGTCTGGAGATCTCCTGCTCCTTGACAGATAGCCTCAAATCTGAGAAGAAGCGCATGCACTCCCCCACCGAGAGGTCGGTTATGTCCACTATGGACTTCCCGGCGATCCGCACCGCCAGGACCTTGTCCTTGAGCCTCTTGCCCTGGCAGCCGGGACAGGCAAGGACCTTCATGAACTTCTCCAGCTCCTCTCGCCTGTACTCGGATTCGGTCTGATGGTAGAGTCGCTCGGACTGAGGGATCAGCCCTTCCCAGGTGCCCTTATGCGACCAGTAAGCATCTCCGTTCTGCATGCTGATGCCGAACTGTATTCTCTGGTCAGATCCGTACATAAGGACCTGATATTGCTCGGTTGTCAGGTCCTTGATTGGGGTGAACACGTCGAAGCCGAAGTGGCGGGCAACCGAGGCCAGGTAATGGTTCCGGTAACCATCTATGTGGTTACTGTATAGCGCAATGGCGCCCTCAGCGATGCATTTCTCGGGATTGGGGACGATCTTTGAGGGATCGAACTCCATCTTTATCCCAAGGCCGTTGCAGTCAGGGCAGGCTCCGAACGGGCTATTGAACGAGAACATGCGGGGCTGCAGCTCCTCAAATGCCAGCCCGCAGACGGGGCAGGCCATGCGTGACGAGTATATCTGCTCGCGGCCTCCTCCGTCAGCAGCAATCAGCAGCCCATCGCCCTTATGAAGGGCGTTTTCGCATGCTTCCACCAGGCGGGACTGGTCCTTGCCGGGTTCAAACCGGTCGATGACCACCTCTATATCGTGCTTCTTATATCGGTCAAGGGAGATCTCCTGATCGGTTCGCACGACCTCCCCGTTGACCCGAGCCCTTGAGTAGCCCTCGTTGTCCAGGTCTTTGAGCAGCTGACCGTATGTCCCTTTCTTCTGCCGGACAAGAGGCGCCATTATGGTAACCTGGCCCTGCATATCCCGGAGTATGCTGTCGGCGATCCTCTGCGGTGACTGCGACTCGATCCGGATCTGATGGATTGGGCAGTGAGGCACGCCGATCCTGGCGAAGAGAAGGCGAAGGTAGTCGTAGATCTCGGTGACCGTGCCGACCGTGCTGCGTGGATTCTTGGACGTCGTCTTCTGCTCTATGGATATTGCCGGAGAGAGCCCATCGATGGAGTCCACATCCGGCTTGTCCATCAGCTCAAGGAACTGCCTGGCATAGGCTGAGAGGGATTCCACGTATCGCCGCTGACCCTCGGCATATATGGTGTCGAAGGCCAGTGTGGACTTGCCTGAACCGGAGACCCCGGTTATCACTATCATCCGGTCGCGGGGCAGGGTAACGTCGATGTTCTTTAGGTTGTGCTCCCTCGCCCCTTTGATGACTATGCTCTTCATTATCTGGCCGAGATGATCTCTGAGAGGTGGCGGATAAAGGTAATCCAGGTTTAGAGAGACGGCACACAGGAAGCAGCCGTCCGGAAATTGCCTGGTTCTGCCCACCATCCCTCGGTGTCTTGACAACTGTCTGCGACATCGAGCACTCCTTGCCTTCAGAGCGAGCCTCTGGCAGGCGTATCCCAACCGACCAAGCGATGCCCTGGTTTTGGGCGAAGAGGAACCTCTTAAATCCGAGGGCGCACCTCGCCATACGTCTCCCAAAGAGATGGATCGGCCTCGTCAAGATGGGCCAATGCTGGCAGGCTTCTGCGCTTTTCAGTGGTTGTCAGATCACAGAACGCACTGGCTGCAATCCTGGCAGCTGCATTCGATGTTGGTGATCTTCCATCGCAGGGCCCAGCGCTTCATCGCTTTCACAATCTCGATGATCTCCAGGCCGCTATCGGTGAGCGTGTACTCGCTCTTGACCGGGCGGGTGGTGGCATCCACCCGGTTCTCAACCAGCCCCTCCCGCTCGAGCTCCTTCAGCCTGGCGGAGAGCACCTTCTGAGTTATGCCTGACAGACAGGCTTTTAGCTCTGAGAAACGCCTGGTGTGGTTCACTCCCTTGTATAGCTCAAGCAGTATCAAGAGGGTCCACTTGCGGGCAACGTACTGGACGGTCCGGTTTACGGTGCATCCATCCTGCATGGTATACTTCCGGAAACTTCATAGCATATATAGATTGGTATCTTTAGTATACCATGAGAGGTGACGATTGTCACCTCCCGGGAAGTGATCATATGTTCTGTTTCCAGTGTCAGGAGACTGCCGGCGGCCAGGGCTGTACCAAGGCAGGAGTTTGCGGGAAAGACGCGAGTACGGCAGAGCTGCAGGATCTGCTGGTATACCTGCTGAAGGGCTTGTCGATAAGAAACCTCAGCGCTGCAAAGGCCGGCAAGGGCCGGGACGACGTGGGCATATTCGTGGCAGAGCGGCTGTTCGAGACGTTGACCAATGTGAACTTCGATCCTGCCTATTTCCAGGATATCATATACAAGACGCTGCTGCTGCGGGACTCTCTGCCGCCCGCCGGCACTGATGAATCCGATGCCTGCACCTGGAAGCCGGCGGCGGCTGAAGACCTGGCCAGCAAGGCCGCCACCGTCGGAGTTCTTAGCACGGAAAATGAGGACGTGCGCTCCCTGCAACAGATCCTGATTTGCGGCCTCAAAGGACTTGGGGCTTACTATCATCATGCAGCTGTGCTTGGTAAGCGGGATGCCGAGATCGAGACGTTCATACAGGAGGCTCTGGCATCCACCTTGCAAGACCTCTCTGCACAGGATATGACAGCCTGGGTGCTCAGATGCGGCAGCACCGGAGTCAGAGCCCTTGCCCTGCTTGACCAGGCCAATACCGAGGCATATGGAAAGCCGGAGATCACATCAGTGAGCACCAAAGCAGGAGATAGGCCAGGCATCCTGATAAGCGGCCACGACCTGAAGGATCTGGCAATGCTCCTGGAGCAGACAAAAGGATCTGGCGTTGACGTCTATACCCACGGCGAGATGCTGCCTGCGCATGCCTACCCCTACTTCAAGCGATACGACAACCTGGTGGGCAACTACGGGGGCTCCTGGCCCCTTCAGAGGGAAGAGTTCGAGCAGTTCAACGGCCCCATACTCATGACCACCAACTGCCTCGTCCCGCCCCGGGAAAGCTACGCCACGCGGGTCTATACAACCGGACCGGTTGGATTTCCAGGGCTCAAACACATCCCGACAGGACCTGACGGCAATAAGGACTTCAACCCCGTGATCGAGCAGGCCCGGCTCTCTGCGCCCCCAAAGAACCTTGAGGACGGAACCGTCATCACCGGCTGCGCCCATGACGCAGTCCTTGCCCTGGCAGATGAGGTGATCGGCGCGATAAAGGGCGGGGCCATAAGGAGGTTTGTAGTCATGGCCGGCTGCGATGGCCGCCACAAGAGCCGCGATTACTACGCCAGGTTCGCCCAGGCCCTTCCCTCGGATACTGTCATCCTCACTGCAGGGTGCGCCAAGTATCGCTACAACAGGCTGCCCTTGGGCGAGATAGGCGGCATCCCCCGCTTGCTGGATGCAGGTCAGTGCAACGACTGCTACTCCCTGGTGGCTGTCGCCCAGGCCCTGGCAGGCGCCTTAGGCATGGGGATAAATGAGCTGCCGATATCATACAACATCGCCTGGTTCGAGCAAAAAGCGGTCCTGGTATTGCTGGCCTTGCTCAGCCTGGGGGTAAAGGACATCACCCTCGGCCCAAGCCTGCCTGCATTCGTCTCCCCCGGGGTTCTCAAGGTCCTGGTGGAAAGCTTCGACATCAAACCTCAGACGACGGTGGAGGCTGATCTGAAGAGAATGGTGCCGGCCTGATACCATGTTTGCCGATGAGGCGAAAAAAAGAGGACTAAAAAATCCGGATCCGGCCTCCTCCGCCTCTTTTTTCCCGGCATCCTGCCAAAGCCAGTAACCGGGGCCTCCGAAAACCGAATCTCATAGCTGAGACTAAAAGGCTATCTCAAGGCATATGAGGGGCTGATATTTCAGCCAAATCCAATCGATTTGTATTGGCAGGGATTGCCGTCGACTGCACCCCCAAGACCACGAGGGATATGTGCAGCTGCAAATCCCCAACAACGGAGGCGGTGTTTCCTTGCCACATCCTTTAAATGGTCCGACTCAAGCGGCCAGGTGACGATATTAGACTGCGATATTCGTCTTCAGATCGACATCGCAGCTGCCTCTTCGCGAACTTGCGCAATTAATCTTCAGTGATCAGATCTTGAATCGCGGATTTGAGCATAATATAAAATCGACAATATCTATTTTTCCAGGCGACCTCCGGCCTCAAAACATAGATTTACTCAAATGAATTAATGGGGCTGGCATCTCTTCGGTCCAGCTGGGGAGAGTTCCGAAGGAGCGATCGATATTACAGAATCGATGGAAGTTAAATATATTCAGCTGTTGGGTATACCTATATCGAGGGATAATCTAAGAAACAATGAGCTTGATAGGAGAGAGAAAACGTGAATAGCAGCAAAATTGCCGCTTTAATGTTGATGAATTTGCTCCTGATGGGCACATCCCTGGGAGGGTACGATATCACAGCGGAGGTGGGGGCTGAGAACCTTACTCAGTCCCAATTCGAGTCCATATCCTCTCCCAGCGCCTGGTTAAGCGCTGAGGTTCAGACAGGTGCGCCGACAACGACACTATCAGACGCTGGAACTGAACAGGCAGTCTATACCGATCAGGCCCCGTCAGCGGATCAGCTGACTGGTCCGCAGCCCACCGACCTGGCTGAATTTTCCCCGGACTACATATATTATCAGGGCAGCTACCTCGGCTGGGATACCTTCTCGACTCTGATACAGGATAGCTTTGCCGGGCTCTGGATCGAGAGGGCAATGGGATGGTCCTGGTATGCCAGCCTGCCGCTGGGCGGATGGGCCAGGGAGCTCATCTACGTGCCCACCTACGACCCCATCGACCTTTACGAGATATACCCTGGCGGCTACGTGAAGCTGTATAGCCTGATGCCGGTCGCTCCCGGCTACTATTACTTATGGTTCTATGCGGATATCCCCGGAAGGCATAAGTCGGTCTTCTATATCGGGGACCAGCAGAGCAACATGCTGGTGGTCGATGTTTACCAGGTATCGCCGCCTCAGCCACAGCCCACTCCCAAGGAGAGATGCGAGTCCAACCCACAGTGCAGCTGGTCGAACGGTCACTGCTACTGCCGAGGATTGCGACCCCCAACCCCAAAGGAGAAGTGCGAGTCCAATCCAGAATGCGACTGGTTCAACGGCCATTGCTATTGCCGTGGCTTGATCCCCGAGGACCCGGAGAAGACACAGTGCGAGTCCAATCCACAGTGCAGCTGGTCAAACGGGCACTGCTACTGTCGGGGGCTCAACCCCGAGGACCCGGAGAAGACACAGTGCGAGTCCAATCCACAGTGCAGCTGGTCAAACGGGCACTGTTACTGTCGAGGACTCAACCCCCCTGAGCCGGAGCCCATGCCTGGACCCGAGCCTATGCCTGAGCCATCTCCATCGCCACAGGAGCAGTGCGAGGATAACCCATCTTGCCACTGGTCTGGCGGAAGGTGCCTCTGCACCGGCCTCGGTTCCGAGGGAGGATCTGAAAGCCTGGGGCTGCAATGAGCCTCAAGTCCACAGCAAGAAATATCTGATGGACTCAAATGCGTCGGCTGCGCCAGGGATGCGAATGGCGCGGCCCGCACAATTCTTACGGATGTTTGCAGATCGCGCAGCCTGCACTATCATGATGTGGATCTGCCGAAATGGCGATCTTCAGGCGGACCTCAGTTGAGCTGCCAGATAGAGAAATTCAGGTAGGCGGCAAAGGTGACCCACAATAGATAAGGCAGCAGCAGGGATGCCGCAGGCCTGGATACCTCCCAGAACCGCAGTATGGTATGGACGATCAGCACCCAGAGAATCACTATGGCCGCCATGGCCAGGGCAGGTGAACGCAAGTCCGAAGAAGGCGGCAGACCACGAGACATTCACCACCAGCTGAACCGCGAAACACCGTCAAAGCCTTCCGCTGGCCTGCCTGGCCAGATCGACGCCAGACCAGGAACAGGGCCAGGCCCATCATTATGAACAGAGCGGTCCACACAATGCCGATCACCATTCCGGGAGGGGTGAATTCCGACTTGGCCAGGGCAGGATACCAGGACGATACCGACCTGCTGGTGAACACAGATCCCAATAACCCTGCCAACTGGCAGATCGATATGCTGACCAACAGTCGAACCGCATCCCGCGATACCAAACTCCTCTCCCTCAATGGTCCCATCTTTCCTCCTTGATGCAGCAGCCGTTTGCCTGCTCACTGCCGCGCTGTGGACGCTGTGAGCAGGGTGACATTCGACTTGGTGAAGAATCCGTCAAAGCCGCCGTAGCGGTGGATGTACTCATTTACCAGCAATGTGCTGGGAGAAGGCTGTGAGAAGGTCTGCTTGAGGCCTTCCTGCGGCGAGCCGACCAGACCTATCAGGAATTTTAGGCCGCCCTCCTTGAGACCGGCAAATGTCTCTTCAATCGCCTCGGTCTGGAAGGCCAGATGGTGAACCCGTGTGCCGTAGTTGCGGATGAACATCTCGGTTGGACCTGATTGCTGGCCCCCATCGTAGGGGCGGATTCCTGAGGTGAAGACCATGGCGAAGTCCCTTGGGGAGAGCCTGGCCACGCTGGTTATTGAGTTCAAAGACTCCACGTAGACTGCGAAATCGAAACGGTAGTTTGTGAGCTGCATGAACTCCAGTATGGCCAAGTCGCGATCCTGGGCCTTGACCCTTGTTGCGGCATGGTCCAGCCAGCGTATGTTCTCAAGGTATGAGGAGTTTGGCTTTCGCAGGCCGAGGTCAATCGGTTCGGCCCCGTCCCCATAGCAGCCCGGCTCGTCATGCCACTGTATGATGCCGAGTGAGTTTCCGGTATATGCCGATGGAAGGGTCTGGATGAACGAGTAAGCCTCAGTGCGCACAGGCTCACTGGTCATGAAGGAGAGCCCCCTGGACCTCTGGATTGAGACGTATTCGGACAGATCCGGCGTCTCGAAGACGAACGTCTCCAGACGTGTATTGGGCCTGTCGGCGGTTCGAGCAGCCGGACCTTGGATGAGGAAAGGATTTTCGCCATATGTGCGGCAACGCAGAATTATATCAGCCGACCGGAACTGGCCTTGGCCAGGCGTCTTGAAGACACAGGTTCGAAATCCCTTGGATACAAAGGCATCCGAAAGAGATAGGCCTGTGAAACGCAGGAGCTCCTCTGCCGCCGCATGCCAGCGATCGGGCTCGGTGTTTATGATCACTGCCTGCAGCCCGCCAACCAGACCTTCCAGACCCGCCTCCTCTCTGGCCTCCACAATCCTTGGGGCCTGTTCACGGAGGCGCTCATCGCTATTGATCAGCTCGGAGACGATGGTTTTTTCGCTCAAATTTGCTCACCCTTGTTCAGGGGCGCCATCCTATCGCTATTTGGAGAGTGACCCTCCATCTCTGCCTGAACTGTGGTCTTTCAGATGAGACCCAACAGGTGATCAGGAGCTCTCACACGCGCCCGTTCTCTTTGACCACTCCATTCTCCTGGATCGACACAAAGCCCTCCTTGCTGGGCCTGGGCAACGGATTTGATATCTCGTCCTCTGCCCGCCAGTAAGGGTGGACCACGGCCAGGAATATCAGATCGACGCTGCCAACATTTCTTATATGCTGCCATGAGCCTGCCGGGATCAGCACAAGATTGCCTGGCCCCAGGATCTCCCTTTCTCCATCGACATCCATCAGGCCCTGCCCTGAAAGGATGTAGTAGACCTCGGTTGAGGTCAGCAGGCGATGAGGATGAGAAGCCTTTCCGGGAGCGAGGGAAGCATGGGCAATGCTGTATGGCAGGTCCAGACCTTCACGAGACGGATGCAGCAGCTCACAGAGATCTGTCCCGTCGCCTGCGGTTATCCGTGGAGACCCGGCCACGTCTCTGATAAGCATGGATATAGCTGGTGAGGCATGATATTTCCATTTATCCAAGATCCGTGGAGCAGTGCAGTGTCCTGGGAAAGTATTTATTCAGAAGTATGATATTATTGATGGAGGCTCTATTCGAGCGCTCCATGGTCTAAGACACTGTCCGGCTATTTGAGAAAGTTCAGATGAATCTTTATCCGGGACTATAGCGGCTGTTTCAAGAGGCTTTCTGAGGTGGATATAGTGCCATTATTCGATCTTCACTGGATTTCTTCTCTCATAAATGAGAAGAGTCTCGAACAGGCCGGGATCATATCAAACTTCTTTGCGGGCATATTCCTTGCTATTGAGTATTTTGTGATGAAGGAAAGAATCGATAAGCTGAACGATCGTCTGGAGCTTAGCATATCCAATGCGTATAGCGGGTCGCTTAAAATCGTTAAATTATATGCAAAATGGAAACGATGGATATTTCTAATTATCACAGCTGCGATTATCTCGATCGCGATTTATCAGGCGATATATAACAATAATGCCAGCGTAATGGACTACTTCGTTTATTACCATAGCATGGCGAAAACCATCCTCGTACCTCTGCGCAGGATACTTCTGGCATCTCTGGTTCCGCTGTTTATTATGTTTGTTATTTTATTCATCGCCCGTTCCACTCCGAGAAAGACCCTTGGCGCCTTGGGGATCCTGCTTTATATTGTGGGCAACATATTGCTATTTCTTCATACGATATCATCATAGGTGCCGAAATGCTGGGATAGGTTGCGAACTTGGCGGCACTCACCTGTATTAGGCTCAACGGAAAAGCTCTGGGCTTCTTTGTCCCGGCGCAAAAATCAGCTTATAGCCAGACCAGAAAAGCCCAGTAAACCGCCAGGTTTGCCATGGTGAGAGGGACTCCGACCCTGGCGAACTCCATGAACGTCACGGTATGACCGCTCTTCTCAGCGTTCTGGATTATTATCACATTGCTGGCTGCTCCCAGGATGAACAGGTTTCCTGCGATTGTGCTTCCAGCAGCAAGGGCAGCCATCTCGGCAACCGAGGTGCCCAGACTATCCAGAATTGGCAGATAGAGGGCCACGAATGGCACGTTTGATACCAACTGGCTGACCACGACGCTGACAGCCAGTATCACCGGAATGGAGGTCAGCTCAAGATTGCCTGCATCAAGGCCCGACTGGAGGAATCCTGAGTCCCAGACGCTCTCCATCAGTACGAACATTGAGGCGAAGAAAATCAGGGTCTCCCAGTCCACCCGGCGGACAACCTCCCATCTGCGGCGGCTGGCTGCCAGTACCGGCAGGGCGGAGAGGAGCGCGACATAGGTAAGCCTGAACTCCTCGCCCACCCCAAGGCAGACAGCCGCCACCTTGACCAGGACAAGTATCAGCACCAGCCCGAATGAGAGGGCGGCGATGCGGGCAAGATGCGGATCTGCTATATCAGGGTGGACATGGGTTAGCCGGGAGCGGCCGAACTGATCGTGGTAGAATATCCGCAGAACCAGATAGGCCAGCACGAGGTTCAGGGCTGTTGGCAGCAGCAGATAGCTCAGGAAGTCGGCGAATGGATTCGATAAACCGCCATCCAGCGCTATGAGCAGGTTTTGTGGATTTCCTATTGGGCTTGCAAGGCTTCCGGTCGTCACCCCAAAGGCCAGGGCCAGAAGCAGGAGCTGGGGTGAGAGCGCGTGGACCCTGGCCAAAAATAGCACCAGGGGAGTCCCGATTATGGCCAGGGTATCGTTCATCAGCAACGCTGAGAGACCGCCCATCCCGAACAGGATCAACAGTACGAGCTGATCCGAACTGCGGGCGTGCCGAAATAGACGGTGAGACAGGTAGAAGAGGTAGCCGGACATATGAAGGGCCTCACCCACGATGAACATGCCCAAAAGGAATAGCATGACATCGATATTTATTGCTGCGGCCGCATCCTGCAGGCTTATATCGCCGGATATCAGGACGACAATGGCACCCGCGGTCATGATCTGCCAGATCTTCACCTTGACCCCGGCCACCTGGCGGCAGACGACCATGATCAGGACCGCAAGAAGAACCAGAACCGATAAGGGCATGCCGAGAGATGTCATCTAGAGCCGCATCGTCCTTGATGGATCATATATGACCACACGTTTACCAAGCTCAGCCCGTTCATCGCTGCCCCGTCTTGTCAGCCGGACAATGGGGCCTCCACACCCCGCCACCATCACCCAGTATATAGATCTTATTGAGAGGGGCTCTTGCGGTAGGCGCCTGAGTCTTGCGGCAGTCGCCGGAGGCTACAAGGGTCTGGAAAGGACCATCGCCCAGCTTTTTAGAACCCTGCTGAGAAGCTATAGAACTGCTGAGAAGCGAGGGACGCCGATTAGTCACTGCCGCAGAGCTTCAGTGCACCATCTCCCGTCCGGCCTCCCGGGAGGAATCGCCCATCCCCTCGCACCGATGTAGACCGATTGCGGCGTCGGAAAGGATAAATCACATGATAAATCAGTATTGAACTGAGCAATCATGAAAGAGATAAAGGCCGAATTGCGGGTTCAGCAGATAGATGACAGCACCTGGGAAAGCCTGGTGGAGAGATCCGAATCCCCGGTGGTCGTGATGTTCTATAGCCCGACCTGTCCTCACTGCAGGGCTATGCAGCCACATTTCCGGGAGCTGGCAGACGTGTTTCATGGAAAGATCCGCTTTGCCCAGATAAACGTGCTGGATAATGCGTATACCACCAACCGTTATGGGATCATATCCACGCCCACATTCAAGTTCTTCTGCAGTGGCCGTCCTGTGCAGGAACTGGTCGGGGAGGTTCATCCAGCCATACTCAAGCGGCTGATAAAGGATGCGTTGGACCATGGCCCTTCTTGCGCCGAGAGGTCCAGCCTGATCAACTACGATATGGCATACGTCTAGGCTGCTTTGGAGAGCCGATGGGGATTTTCGGCTGATCGCAGGCACAGACCTGAGAAGCTCCGGCCGGTCCTTTCTTTAGCGGAGCAGAAAAGACCTTGAAAGAGGAGTCTTGCTGGCTGATTCGTGCAGGTTGATGCTATCGCAGCCACACCGACGCATCACATAAGACCGTTAGCTTTATCAAATGTTAATATGTATCATGTTGTCATTTAGCATTAAAAGAAGGAGGAGGCAGTATTGCCTGCGGCCACGGACTTGATCCCCCAGGACAAATCCGGAGGAGCTGGTCCCCCACGGGCATCTGAAAGGTCAATGTGAAAGGAGGGCTTTAGAAGATGCTGGGCATAGATGATCCGCTGATCTGGGGCGTCTACATCCTCTGCATTCTGAGCATGATATTATGCGTAGTCTACGGGCTGATAAACTGGAACCGTGGCGAAGAAGCAGAGGTACAGGAGATCGCTGAGGAGGAGGCCTGGGAGGAGGAGGAGGAGAAGATGCAATCAGAGGAGCTGGGATTATGAACGATTCCGGCAGGGACGGGAGGGATTAGATGGACCTGATGATATTGAACCTGGTCATACTGGTTTACCTGCTGGCCACGCTCTACCTGGGCTATCGGGGCTGGAAAGCCACCAAGGATTCCGAAGGATACATGGTGGCAGGCAGGAAGACCCACCCCTACATCATGGCAATGAGCTATGGTGCCACATTCATCAGCACATCGGCCATAGTGGGTTTTGGGGGCACTGCCGCCAAGTTCGGGATGGGTCTGCTCTGGCTGACATTTCTTAACATCTTCGTTGGGATATTCATCGCCTTCGTGATCTACGGGAAAGCCACCCGCAAGATGGGGCACAATCTGAATGCAATGACGTTTCCCGAGCTGCTTGGAAGGAGGTTTGAGAGCCGGTTCATCCAGGTGGCCAGCGGGCTGGTCATCTTCCTGGGAATGCCCCTTTACGCATCAGTGGTACTGATAGGAGCCGCCAGATTCCTGGAGACCACACTGGCCATCAATTTCGACCTTGCCCTCCTGGTCTACTCGGTGATCATCGCCGCCTATGTCATCTGGGGAGGCCTGAGGGGCGTAATGTATACAGACGCAATGCAGGGAACCATCATGTTCCTCGGCATGGCAGTTCTGCTCTTTGAGACGTACAGCCGTCTGGGCGGGGTAACATTGGCCCATCAAGCACTTACGAACATGGCCCCCCTTGTGCCGGCCGACCTGGCTGCAATGGGACATACCGGATGGACCAGCATGCCTGTACTGGGAAGCCCATGGTGGTGGACTCTGGTCTCAACGATCGTGCTGGGTGTAGGCATAGGTGTGCTGGCCATGCCACAGCTGGTGGTCAGGTTCATGACCGTCAAATCCAACCGTGAGCTTAACAGAGGAGTGCTGGTAGGCGGCATCTTTATCCTCATGATGACAGGCGTGGCCTTTGCAGTGGGCGCCCTCTCAAACGTCTTCTTCCTGAACACAAGAGGAATGATTGCGACCGCAGTTGAGAGCAATGTGGACAGCATCATCCCAGTCTATATCAACGCGACCATGCCGGAATGGTTCATCTACGTATTCATGCTGACCCTGCTGGCAGCGGCCATGTCCACATCCTCCTCTCAGTTCCATACCCAGGGAACTGCAATCGGACGGGACATCTACGAGACTTTGACCGGGCAGAAGGGAGGCCGGTCCATACTGCTGACAAGAATAGGGGTTTCCACTGCCGTGATAATGGCTGTGATCCTTGGCTACTACCTGCCAGGAAACGTCATCGCCAGGGGGACTGCGGTATTCTTCGGACTGTGTGCCGCGGCATTTCTGCCGATGTACACCCTGGGACTGTTCTGGAGGCGGACCACCAGGGCAGGGGCCTCTGCCGGCCTGATCGGGGGTACCCTTGTCACAGTCTTCATGTACCTCTTCGTGCACAAGGCCGAGTCTGCACCGCTGGGCATAGCAAAGATGGTTCTGGGCCGGGACGTCTTGATAACCCAGATGCCCTGGCCAGTTGTTGACCCGATGCTGATAGCCCTGCCAATATCCCTGGTCCTGACCGTCCTGGTCAGCCTGATCACCCGGCCCCCGCCAGAGAGGCACCTGGACCTGTGCTTCAGGGGAATGAAGAAAGGCTGAAATATCGACGGTATATCGACGGTATGGGACGAAACGCCCCCAAGGCCCTTTCGGATCATGGGGCCGGGGGCTGCCCAGCCCGCGTTGCGAAACGGTGTCGACAATATCGATCGCCGCCGCATATCCTGGAGAGGGCCTGGCACTCGATATCGCCGAACTCCGTTGCCCATACCGACATCTCAGTCCCGCATATGAGGGGACCTATCTGCGGGCCCAGGCATCCCCGCCCAGATTTGTGCAGCAGCTCTTGCCATGGGCACATGCTTATTAGAAGATCGAATACAGTCTCGCCATCTTTGGCATCCACCAGACCCATCTGAAAGTCAAATCCCTCCAGACGGAGCCTCGATCCCAGACATGCCCGAAGGCTGGACATGCCATCACCCAGACCCAGAAGGGATCTGACCGTACGGGCCTGGATCTTGGGCAAGATCTTCCACACCTCCTGGTCCACCACAAGTGCTTCCTCAAACCCCCACCGTTCCTCAACCTTCATGAACCATAGGCCGTCAACCGATGTATAGCTACGGTGGAAATAGTCCCTGGCCTGCTTTGCAGACATCTCCGGGATCCCATCACCAATCTCAGTGTTCTCTGACATCTTCGCTTCTATCTCCCAAATCACGTCTATTGTATCCTGTTCATGATGCTCATCTGTCTGCGTACCCATGCCTAAGACCGGTCCTTCTCCCCCCTCATTCCAGCTCGACAGCACCGTATTGCTGAGAGGCAGCTATCTGCCATTGACCTGGACCTGGCACGGTCATGAGGCTCTTGCTGCAGGTATATTCGCAGAGCCCTCTTGTAGGCCTTGAGGGCCAGCCTGTACCGCCCTGGGTGGCCGACAGCCCCCAGTGACGCCTGGGCAAATCCCAGCGCCTTCAATACAGCGCCCATCTCCCATGGGTGATCCGATGAAGAGCAGTTCATAAGTGCCATCTGGCAGCAGGATACCGCCTCCAAGAGCAGATCAGAGGGCCCTTGCTGGCTCAGGTAAAGCCCGATCAGGGCGTCGGCCATGGACTTCTGAAGGAGGGCGGCATCAACGCCCAAATCCGCATCTTGTGCCAGCGCCTCTCTGCCTGCATCAACCGCCTCCTGCCAGAAGGACGTCCGCTGTGTGCCGGAGGTGAGGTCGGCCAATGCCTGGCACAGCGGAAGCATGATGCGGCATACCACGGCACGCTCCGAAGATCTGGTGGGCGGGATGATATCGAGGGCCTCTCTGCCTGCGCGGTAAGCCTCCTCCAGAAGCGGACGGGATTGATGGTCCGACGCAGCCTGCATGGATAAAGCCATGCAGAGATCTGCCAGGACACCAGCTCGCCTATGCTGGGATCGGACGGAACCTTCGAGGCTTTTGGCAGAGCGGCCGAAAGATACAGCCTGCGCCAGATGGTCATCTCTCTCCTCCAGGGATGACAGATGGAGGTGAACCGAGCAGAGATCTGCCAGCATATCCACGCGCTCCTCCGGATCCGCCTCTTCCCGCAGAGCCGTCTCCCATGAGAGAACGGCCATATGCAGATGCTCCTTTTCAAGCGCATCTTCCGCTTCTGCGAGAGTCCTGTAGCTGATCCCCAGATTTGCGAGAGAGGCCAGGCGATGACGTCCCGGCATATCGGCTGCCTGGCGGTGGGCCTCCACAGCCTCGGCTGCCATGACCGGGTCAGGGCTCTGCCTTCCAGCCAGGAGACGGTAGGCGCGCCCAAGGTTGATCAGGGCAGCCGCCTGCTCAGGCCCAGGACCGGAAAGCAACAGTGACTCCCGGCTGGCTTGAACCGCCTGCCAACCAAAGGAACTGGCCTGCTCCCAGCCCGGGTGGTCAGTCCCCAGTGCCAGGTAAGCTGCGCCCATATTGGTTAGAGCGGCGATGCTGGCCGGACCTGTGCCCTGAGATAGCTCGATCGCCTGCTGGTAGCATGAGACGCTGAATAGCAGAAGACAGCTTTTGGTCCTATTTGGGAACTCATCTTCGCAGTCGGAGATCCGGATGAATCCGGCTGTCTCAAAGCCCTCCAAGATGGAGCGATCAACCATTGACGCATCCATCTCTGCAAGATTGAGGCAGGCATTTCCGAGATGCACGTGAAGGAGGGCTCGCTCTTGCCGTCCCAAGTCCGGGACCATCTTCATGGTCTGCCAAATCGATAGGGCAGCTTCTGAGGCCATCGCAGGATCTCCCTCTTTTCGAGCAAGGTGGCGGATGAGCGCGCCACGCTTGATCTGAACCTGCAGAAAGGACGGCCAGTGCTGCTCATCGAAGAATATCTCCCGTGCTTGCTGATATGCCAGGATCGCCTGGCGAGCGCGCTCCCTCTCGCCGGTGATATCCCACAATGCAGCCAGGACTGTGCCAATCCCCTGAGATATGTCTGCCCGGCGGTGGTGGCAGTCACGGGGACTGGCCAGATCCCATGCCTGCCGGAAAGATGCGAGAGCCTGACAAAGGTTGTCCTCGCGGTCCTGGCAGCAGGAGAGTTTAAGATAGACCTCCGCCAGCCGACGGAGCTTCTCGCTTCGCTGCTGCTGATCCATGTCCAGGGCTAGGATGCGCCGATAGAGATCTATAGACCTCTTCAGTTCATCTGCCAGCTTCGCCACCTTCGTACATCCCCTGTCTGCTGATACACGCGCACAAGCCAGGACAATATCGAGATGCGTATCTCCAGGTCCTGGATAGAGATCGCCGTCCGACGATCTCATAGGGAAGGTGCCACAGCATAGAGCGATATGTTAACTGCAGTCAGGGCAACGATGGCCCCAGCCCAGTAGCCAGGGCGACCATATACCCCCCTGGCAGCAGCGACCAGAAAAAATGCCAGGTAAAGGAGAAGCGGGGATATGGTGATCAGAACTCCTGGGTTTACCCCCAGGACATGTGTGAAGATGTAGCCCTGCGTCACAAGGCAGATGGAGGTCAGCAGCGCCATCTTGGTCATGATATTGAGCCGGATTGGCGATCTCATGGTTCAATCTTACCTGCATTTCTATTTCTTACTGACGATCAGGATATGCAGACCCTGGCAAGCGAGATTGGCGTTTGCCAAAACCGATGAAGGGCATATCCATCGGCCTCGCCAGTAGACTGGAGAACAGGCGACTTTTTCCGGGGATGAAGGCAGCAAAAGCTGGTGACTACTCCCGCCAATAAATTGGCGGGCATCTAGGCTTGCGCCAGAGATTGTAATCCCGATCTCAGAGTATTCCTCGAAGAATTAAGATCTCTACCAGAGTCAAGCCGCAGTAAGGGCAATCATGGACTCTGATAGAGAGATCCTTTTTGACTATCTGGCCACGGACTGAAAAACACATCTGAGATGTATTCATGGGATTGACAAGTACAACATTCCTGCCAGCACCTAACGCTTTGTAGATAGGCAAGATGGGAAGATGCAGGACACCGCAGGGACAGAAACACAGGCGACGCCATCCTCGCGCCCGGGCGCCTCAGGAAGCTGCGACAAGCCTAAGACCGCCACTGAGGAGAACCGGTGGGCTCAGAGATACCAGAGACAAGACATGGCCTGCAGGAAATGAGCAGGACGCGGGATATCCTTAGCGAGCCTGGCCGCAGCACTCCACCATTCGGGACCTAAGGTCGGCCACAACTGCTCTGAGCAGATCCTGCACATCCTGGGCTCTATCCTCCTTGAGGTCGACCTTCCTCATCGGCAGGGAAAGCAGTGCCGTTGCATCCAACAGGTGCTGGCTGTTCGGACCAGGATTGGCTCTGATCCAGGCAACTCCCTGACGGATCTCCTCCATCTTCTGCAGCGCAGCCGATATCTGATCTCCAGCAGGCTCTGCCAGGTCCAACCGCCAGGCTCGGACGATGGAGGTGAGCAATTCGTCCTTCATGGAGTCGGGAATATGCAGCAGTTTTACCACATCTACCATCATGCTCAACTCCCAGGCCCGGAACTCCGATCCCCTGGCCTCAAGCCCGCTTCTCGAAAAGAGAGACTCATAGTAATCGATAACGCCCAGCAAATCATCGCCTGCTGAATAAAGTCCGGTATTAATAGACGTTAGCATCTCCACCACCAAGATTTCTGCCCTACACATGCAAAGCCGCAAGATATCATCCGGCCACAAGATGGAGAGACTGGATGATCTCCGGGAGGCGCCCGGATAGCGGAATAAGAGTGTTGATGAGCGACCGGTCGAGCTTGGCTCATCCCTTTACAAGTGGATGAAGCTGCTGGCAAATCAATCAGGTCTGCCATTTCCGGTTTCATCTATCAAGAGACTGGAACCACCTTTTATATACTTAATCTTAATTTACTAAATAGCCATAAGTACAGAAAATACTCTATATAGAATTCTTCGCAGGTCAGACGTAAAAGAGAAGATATCGATACCTATACCCGGCCGAACAGGATATATCTTATGGGCCCGGCCCCGCGAGAATAGGATAGCAGATGGACTATCTGCTGGTCCGGCGCGGGCGGACTTGACCCAGCGTCGCTTTGAGATGCCGGTCGCCTCCGATGCCAAGATTTCATGGACCCCAAGGCCTGTTTGGGCGGCAATCATAAAAAGACGCCAAAAGAATGAGTTCAGATCTCTTTTCGCTTCATCGCCTTGATCATGTAATGATGAGGCCCTACATCTGCATGAGCCTTTACCAGCAGCCCGCGCGCCTCGAGAAGCTCCATCACCCGATCAGGTTCAAGCCTTATGCGCAGGGACGGGCCAGCAGGGCTCTTTTCCCTCCTGAACTCCACGACCGCCACCCGACCAGTTGGGCGAAGCACCCGTACAGCCTCCTGAATCACCCGGCCCATCTCCCCTTCTGAAAATCCATGAAGGATGTTTGCGATCAGCACGATATCCACGGTTCCTTCCCGGATAGGCCAGGCTGCAAGGAGATCGGCCTTCAAGGGGACTATGTTCATGATGCCACGACGGATTGCCTCTGCCCCTAGCAGTTCCACGGCTCTTGCATCATGATCGATCGCATAGATCAGGCCTGCGTCGTCTGATGCTGGCAGGGATATATCCCCCTCGCCACACCCAACGTCCAGGAGAACATCGCCTGGCCGCAGATCGAGCTCGGCCACGACTCGATCAGGAGGCAGTACGTCCCTGCCGGTGCATCGGCCGTGACGGTGGCCCACCCACCTCGGCCCATCGCCTGTGTTGTTCATCCTTTCGTCAACGCCATCTCGATCGGCCACACGAAATCCTCCATGCTCGATCATAGACCAAGCCTATCCAGAAGACTGGGAAGAGTCAGGGTGTTCACCACGTTTTGCGGCTCCAGCCAGCCACGCCTCGCCACGGTCACCCCAAAGGACATCAGGCGGAGCTGGTCTGGGGAATGAGAATCGGTATTGATTGCTATATCCACCCCCAGCTCCTTGGCCTTCCTGGACCACAGGTCGTCCAGATCGAGCCTGGAAGGATGGGAGTTGATCTCCATGATCGTCCCGGTCCTGGCAGCCGCCTCCAATACAGCCTGGAGATCCACCTGGTAAGCTTCCCGCCTCCCGATCAGCCTGCCTGTGGGGTGTGCTATCACATCCACATGCTCGTTCTCCATGGCCGCGATCAGACGGCCGTTGATATCCCGCTCCTTCTGCGAGAATCCCATGTGGATGGCAGCCACCACAAGATCGCACTTCTCCAGCAGGGAGTCTGGATAGTCAAGCGTGCCGTCAGCCCTGATGTCCACCTCGGTCCCCTTGAGTATGGTTGGCCCTTCGCCGGCCTCGTTGAACCTGTCGATGGCTGCCATCTTCTCTTGCAGCCGCTCCTCTGATAGCCCGCCGGCTATGCCCACAGATGGCGAGTGGTCGCAGAGTGCCAGGTAATGATAGCCAAGGTCTCCGGCTGCCAGGGCCAGGTCCTCTATGCTGCCCCGGCCGTCAGACCAGGAGCTGTGGACGTGCAGATCGCCGAGGATGTCGGCCTGCTCAACCAGATGAGGCAATCGGCCTGCCATGGCAGCTTCCACCTCCCCCCGGTCTTCCCGCAGCTCCGGAGGTATGTAGGGAATCCCAATGGCTGCATATACGTCCTCCTCCCGGTCGAAGTAAAGCTCTTCGCCGGTGGATGTCCTCTTGAGCGAGTACTCGCTCAGAGAGTAGCCCCTTTGAAGGGCGATCCCACGAAGCTTTACATTATGCTCCTTGGAGCCCGTGAAATACTGGACAACCGTCCCATACGAACGAGGCTCCACGATCCGAAGATCGACCTGAACCGTCTCCCTGACGATAACGCTCGCCTTGGTGGGGCCTTTGCCGAGGACCTCCTCGACCATTGGCATGCGAACGAAAGAGGCTATGACTTCCTGTGGGCGGGATGAGGTGGCCAGGATGTCGATGTCGCCGACAGTCTCTCTTCCCCTTCGAAAGCTGCCGGCAGGAGTGATGTTATCCAGTCCGTCTATGCGGCGCAGATAGGAGACTATCTCCTCCACCAGAGGAGCTGCGATGCTCAACGGGATGCGGCTTGAACGCTTGCGATACCGCTCGACTGCACGCAGTATGTTGGCCTCCCGGGTTGGCCCCATTCGTGGCAGTCGTCGGATACGATGCTGCCTGGCGGCTGCCTCAAGCTCGTCCAGCGTTGAGACGCCGAGCTTCTCATGAATGAGGGCAACGGTCTTGGGACCGATCCCCGCAACCTGAAGAAGCTCTCTTTGGCCAGCCGGAGTCTCCGAGACTAGATCGTCGTAAGCCCGCATCCTTCCAGTCTGCAGGTACTCGGCGATCTTTTCGGCGATGGCCCGCCCAACTCCCGGAATCCTGTCCAGCTCCTCCCTCTGCCAGACAGCCTCGACGTCCTCCTGGAGGGACTCAACAGCCCTGGCTGCCTTGCCGTAAGCTATGATCTTGAAGCGGTTCTCGCCCTTGAGCTCCAGGAGCTCCCCCATATCATAGAGCAGCTCAGCGATCTCCTTGTTCTTCACGACAAGTAGGTAAAGATCTCAAAATTATAATGATTTCGCATAGGCGATTTATGCCAGGCACACTCACGGATGGCCAGGCATATGGTAGCCCTAAGCCGGCAGACAACATGCAGACGAATGTGAGAGGATGTGGTTTGCTGCGGATGGTTTTAAGTCCGAGGAGGAATTGGAGATGGGAAGTGAGGCTGCCCTATCCTCGGATACGTCCTCATGGACCAAACATCAGGTTCCGCCCTAGATCAGGTCTTCGATGGGCTGCATCTCAGAGAGGTCGGTTAAGCCTGATATCGAGTCGGTCTTGATGTCTATCCCATATTCCAGGGCTGCCGCTGCCAGGTTGGTGCCACCGACCAGGGCGATGCCCAGGTGGTCACGCTCAACCGGCACTCCGAGGACATCCATATTCGGCTCTCCCAGCTCAAGCACGCCGGTAAACTCCGCATCAGCAAGCTCATCCAGCAGTTCCTCTATCCTGTCCCTCGCAAGCATTGGGGCCTCGTGGAGGTTTCCGAGGATGCGGCCGTTGCCGGTCTGCATCATGCCGAGGATTCCGGTCAGCTCCTGAGAGATGAGGATATCGATGGGATCGATGGTGGTTGCCCAGTACATGAGCATCTCCGTGAAGCGGAGGGTCTGGCGGTCCACCACCTCGATTATGCCGCCGCCCTTGGGGCGGACAGGGATGCCGTGTTTGAGAAGATAGCCGTCGATGGTCATGCTGCATGTGGTGTAAATTCGGAATCGACTGCCCATGTCCTCCAGCTTGATCAGCGGGCAGACGGCCAGCCCGGATGTCACGGCATCGTGGAAGACCTCCAAAGCGGCGTCGATCTCGGAGCGTGGTACGTAAGAGGAGTTTGTGATGATCCGGCCCGAACGGGTGCGAGGATCCAGAGTGACCTGATGCATCAGGTTTTCAATCCTTGCCAGGGTAAATAGCAGAAAGTCCGCTGCCACAGAAAGGCATTTGATCTGGACAAGGCATATTAATAATCATCCACGAAATGTTGCATTCATTTCGAGACCTCGGATCAGGTGCCTGCTTGACCAGGCGCTTCCTTTTATCAGAAACAGTCATCATAAAGCGGACTGCAGTTCAAGAAAGAGACCGGTCTTTGGCATCAAGACGGATTGGTCCGGCATTATTCAGGATGACTCGCGTTTTAATATAAGATTAGCATAGCATAATGCGATGCTTCGCCAGAGGTTCGTCCTTGACACAACAGCCCTCACCGATACCCAGGCCTGGGAGAACGAGGGTTGCAGCAATATCTGCGATGGAATGAGCGCTATTTTGGAGCGGGTGGCTCAGGCAAGGCTGTACCTGGGGATCAGCTGCTACGTCCCATATCCATCCGTCTATAGCGAGATCAAGGAGTTCGCCCGCAATAACAACTGCAACTCATCGGTCATGAGCAAGGTGGACACCTGGCTGGTTAAGAAGACACCCGACCGCTACAAGGTCAAGATCCCATCCAAGATATTCTACGAGTACGTTGATTACATGCGGGGCCGCATAAACAAGGGGATGAACGTATCCGAGGAGGCCATCTGGGAAGCGGTATCGCGCTGCATTGCCCTAAGCGGTGGCGATCAGAGCCTGCCTGAGATGAAGGAGGAGATAGAGAGGGAGGTCATCGGAAGCATCGTCAGGAAGTTCCGGGAGAAATACAGGTCAGCGCTTCGTTACGGCATACTGGACAGCGCGCCTGATATCGATGTTCTCCTGCTGGCCAAGGATCTTGATGCTGCCGTTGTATCACAGGATCTTGGGATTCAGAGGTGGTCGGAACAGCTGGGATTGCGCTTCATGGAGTCACGCGCATTTCCCCTGATGATCCGAGAGTACATGATGGCAGTGCCGCTGCGCTACGATCACGAGGAGGAGCTGGAAGAGGACAGGATGATATGATCCGGCTTTTCCATGCGATCCCAATAAGATCCCGAGAGATCGCGCATAGACCGTGAGCCGCATAAGCCTGCTGATTGCCGTCTCGCTCCCGCGGTTGCACCGAGTGTGCGGAGGCGTCCTGCCTGGCCCTGCACGCAGCTCTATTTGCGAACATATCCTAATCCCTCTGATCGCAACCGGTTTTTTTCTTGGAAGGGCGAGGGATGGCAGGACTGGCCCAAATAAATGGGTGAGCTACTCCCCAAATAGCCTATCGAGCAACCATTCAGGCTCGAATTTGACGAGATCTGGGTAATCCTGGCCCACGCCCAGGAAGATTATGGGCTTTCCGGTGATGTGAGCGATGGATATTGCAGATCCGCCCTTGGCATCTGCATCGGTCTTGGTCAGAATCGTCCCGCTTATCGGCACGGACTGGTTGAAGAGCCTCGCACGCTCCACTGCATCGTTTCCGGCGATGGCCTCATCAACGAAGATCATCAGGTCGGGCTTTGTGACCCGTACGATCTTTCGCATCTGGTCCATGAGGTTGATGTTGGTATGCAGCCGGCCAGCCGTATCTGCCAGGACCACGTCCTTGTTATGGGCTTTGGCATACTCCACTGCATCGAAGATCACGGCTGCGGGATCGCCACCCGTCTTGTGCTTGACGACTTTTACGTCAAGACGAGCCCCATGCACCTCCATCTGTTCCACCGCTCCGGCCCGGAAAGTATCGCCTGCCGCCATGACTACCGAGTAACCCCGATCCTTCAGGTACTTGGCCACCTTGGCTATGCTGGTGGTCTTGCCGGTGCCGTTGACTCCGACGAACAGTATCTTGACAGGCTTGCTCGACTCCTTCATGAACTGGTCGAAATCCATCAAGTTCCTGGATAGAACCTTGAGGATGGCGTTTTTAAGAGCGCCTTCAGCCAGCTGGCCTGTATCGGAGCCGATCTTCTTCTTCTGGCCCACGAGCTCCTGCCGGATGGAGGTTACGATCTCCTCTGCCACCGGGAGGGCAACGTCGCTCTCAAGCAGGGCCATCTCCAGTGCCCACAGAGGCTCTTGGAGGTCTTTTTCGTCCAGGATGACCTCGCGCTCAAAGATCAGTGCCCGCGCTCGATCGGCAAAGGATATCCTGGACCGCGAAGGCTCACCGGCCTGGGTGGCCACAGCCGGCTTTTCAGAATGGGGGGCAGAGGCAGTCGCGCTTGAACCGGTCTGCGCCCTGGAGGCAGCATCCTCCAGAGGCTCCTGGAAGGGAAGACCTCCTCCGCCAACTGACTTTGCAGTCTCGCCGATGTTGTTGGCCTTCTCCTTTATCTTGCCGGCCAGGGACTCCTTGAAGCCGGAGAGCTTCTCCTTTAGCTTATTGAACAACGCCCTCGCTCCCGGCGGCGGCGTGCTCCAGCTGCTCTATGACCGACTGGATCTGGGCCATCTCCCCCTCCACCTTGGACACTGCCTCGCCCAGCTTGCGCACCCCTTCCCCGATCTCTGCCCGCCGCTTCTTCAGCGTCTCGAGTGCCTGGTCCACTGGCTTGTCCAGTGAGACGCCGCCACCCACGTTCAGGATTATCCTGTCGGTAGAGGCCAGCTTGGCGTAGGCATAGGAGCCAGACCCGATGGGCACCAGGATCTCCTGGTCCACCTGAGCGGAGGAGAGTGCCTCCACTGCTGTTACCGCCCGGCCCAGGCCCTGTTCGGTCATCTGAGCCAGGGATAGCTGCCTGACCAGGGCGTCTGCTTCCGCCTGATATTGCTGGTAGGCCGAAAGGAGCTGCCTGACCTGATCCTCGGTCACAGGCCCTCCGGACGGTTCACTCAACGGACTTCACCTCATCGATTTTGATCAGGCCCCTGGAAAGGCCGTGTTCGCTGCCCATCAGGGAGTACCCTTTCTCTATGGCGTTCTTCTCGTTGTTGCTCTCCACGATCTTGGTGAAGCTCTTCCAGACGTTGCCTATGGTGCCAGCCTTGAAGCTGCCCTTGATGACGTAATTGCCCATTAAATCCACCCACGACGACTATATCTTTCTCGGGTTTTCAGACCCGCATCTGATCAGGCCAGGAATCCCAGTGCGGACTCTATTCGGCCCAGCTCTGGCCCGGTGGTCTTTGCCCCAGCCATGTACCCATGGCTGTTTGCCAGGATCCCGGAGCCCACCAGAGGCGATCCGAAGTTGACCGTGCCGACGTCGACCGGGAGGCTGAACAGGTTTTCCAGAACCGCGATCTCGGCTTCGCTGATTCGAGGATGGGCCAGGATCCCCCGGTTGGTCGCCACTGCAGCCATCCCAACGGTACGCAGGCCGCCAATTGTGCCCTTGCGCACATCCACTCCCAGTGTCTCGGAGATCTGCTCCACTGCCCTGCTTGTAAGCCCCGGATGGACCAGTGCAGCGGTATCGTTGGCTAAAATGACGTTTCCGGCGGCGCTGATCTTTCCAGGCAGCCTCGAGACCCGGCCGCTCGCCTCCAGTGCCCGTATCTCGTCATCGGAGGCATAGGATGTTACGACAAATCCATTGGAGTTGCCGCCGATCAGGGATCCAAGCACCGAGCTTCCTGCCATGAATACGGACCGAACGGGCACATTGAGTCCCAGCTCCAGCGCCTGACGGGACTTCTCCCCTGTCTCTGGCGGCACAAGTACGAGTGCCTCGGTCGATCGCCCGAAGACGCCCAGCAGGGAGTTCCCGGCGATCTGGGTCCTTCTATCGGTCACCGGCGAACTCCGCCTCTACCCCGCCGTCCTCGAACTTAACAGCCTTCACGCGTACCTGAAGGGGAGGCTTCTCATTGCTTCGGGCCCAGATTACCTCGTTTAGCCCATTGTCTATCTTGATCTTGTCCACGGGGGCCTTCATGTTGCGGGACAGGAAAGCCTTCAGCTCCTCCATGGCGCGTTTGGACCGGCGCCAGCGGGGGACCGCCTTTGCCCCGCCCAGGGGAACTGTGTAGATATGCTCTATATCCATAATGTCACCTTCATAATTATAATTAAACGATTTTCTGGAGGACTACTCCAGAGAGCTTCTCCTCCAATGCCGCCTCTTTGGATGGGTCATGACCTTCCTCATGGTTTTCATGATGACCCATACCGGTACCCTGCGGTTCTGACCCAGGGCCTTGGCCAGCCGGATCTTCTTGCCCTTAAGCTTCTTGCTCAAATCAACTTCCTCCTGATTATCCTTGAATGCGTATGATTGGCCGGGAATATCCGGTCCACCTGGGCCTGGCCGTACCTGGTGGCCAGGGCGTACCTCATGCCCACCTCGAAGTCCGAGGCAGGGTACAGGGAGCTTGGGACCACCTCGTACTCCAGATGCTGCTGGGCCATCTCCTGTATTGCCTTCCAGCCAAGGCCAGCCAGCGGCCGCAGATATTGGACATGATATCGGTCCTCCAGGCTTCGAATTGCGCTGTTGGTCATGACCGGAGCCCGGTCGTCTCGCCTGGTGCCGTCGGCCACGTATCCGCCTTGCTGCGCCAGTTTCTCCACAGCCCAGCGATGAACGTAATTCAGGGCCTGGTTCGGATAGCCGTCCCGCATCAGCAAGCCAAGCCCTCTGTCCAGGACCTCCTCATCGAAGATCACGGTCTTGTGAGGATGGCCGATCTGGGCAGCAGCTTCCTTTGCCACCTTCCACGACCCGTCTTGACCGAAGCTGAAGGTAACCAGCTCGATCTGATCGAAGAAGGGCTCCAGAAGGAGAGCTGTAAGGCTGCTGTCTTTGCCACCGCTGAACAGAACGGTGATCTTCATCCCATTCAAATCCGTCTTATATTAATCTCCCGCTTCTTTGGCTGGGCCTGCCTGAGGATGGCCTTGAGCTGCTCGTCGTTAATCACGGACTTGAGCCGGCCGCTCTGGGCCAGCATGATGAGCTGAGCCTCGATCTGGGCTACGAACTCGGGCTTCGTCATGCGGATGCTGCTCAGGCGCTCCCTGGCCTCAGGGGTCAAGATGCTTCTAAGAACCTCTTGCTTCCGGGACTCTGCCTCCCTCTGCATCTGCTCTTGCTGGGCAGCCACCATCTGAGATTCCATCTGCTGCCGCTGCAGCTGCTCAAGCCTCTTGCGTCTCAGATCTCCAAGCTCATCTTCCATAATACCGCTCGCCTCTTCAACTGCTGTCCATACCCGGCCAGGCTCTTAGTATTTGGCCAGTCCCGGGGTGGACTCTACCAGCAGGCCCTTGACCTTGAAGGCCACTCCGTCCATAAAGGATTGCCCTTCAGGAGTAACCTGCCTGCCGTTTTTGAATTTCTTCACATAACCAGCCTTCTCGAGTTGCTGCAGGGCCTCCCGAACCACCGAGCCGGACCCCTTGGCAAAGGTGCCGGTGGATACCCGGTTGCGGGTTCGGCCACCGTAGTGGCTCCGAAGCCTGGAGACGCCCACCGGGCCGTGGACATAGACGTGTCGGAGAACCGAGGCACATCTAACGTACCACCAGTCCGGATCATCGGGCGGCATATCCTTATTGGCTCCCGTCTTCACAAAGGCGGCCCAGTCAGGAAGGGATACCTTGCCGCTATCCTTCAACTCCCGGGCCAGCCCTTTGATCAGATCAGAGGGAGGCACATCATAAACAGTTGTCAAATCCTTCAATCCTCCAAGATGATAAGGAACGGACGGTGGTACTTAAAAACAAAACAAGTATAAATGCTTTTTCCGAGGAAAAATAGGCGCCCCGAGACCTGACGCCAATCCATGCCAGCGCTGTCCGCCATGAATCTTCGCCCCGGTCAAGCTGCAATACGAAAAAAGCGAATCCAAGAACCGATCCCACATCTTTTCCGCTATGGTCATGGCCAGTTCTGATCTCCAGGCCCGAGTGTTTCCGATTTTACCTATTGGCATATCGAAAAGACCTGAAGCAGGAAGGGCTTTGCACCCGGCTGGACAAACTGCGTGCCTGATGCAATAGCCCGATTCCAGCCAATGCATCACAATGACTTGAAACGACCTCAGGCATACCGAAAGTCACCCATATATCTATCCATGAATCGGAGACATCATTCTTCCGGCTGATCCAAGACGACGGGGAAATATCATCATCCCACCAGGAATTGCTTCCGAGATACTGCCACTTTCAGAGCAACTCATCCCCGCCTTCTGCCAGCCCCAGGACGTTGAGCAGGCCGAGCAGGTTCTCCCGTGAGATTGAGCCGTCGGATACCTTCTTCAATATCTCCTTTGCGTTGAAGGCCACCCCGAGACCAGCGTTCTGTATCATGAGACAGTCGTTTGCACCATCACCCACAGCCACCACATTGTCCGGGCTTAAGCCCTCCAGCTGAGCCAGGCGATTTACTATGGCCCCCTTTGCCCTGGCATCTATAACCTCGCCCATGATCTCGCCGGTCAGAACCCCGTCTCTTATCTCCAGCTGGTTGGCGAAGGTATAATCGAATCCCAGCCGATCCTTCAGCACATCGGTGAAGTAGGTGAAACCCCCGCTGATCAGCGCAATTTTGTAGCCCACCTGCTTTAAGTGATGGATCAGCTCCTCCGAGCCGGGGGTGAGCTGCAAATCGGATGCTATGGCCTCCAGATCGCGAAGCGGCATGCCCTTGAGCAATCTTACCCGGCGTCGCAGCGACTCCTCGAAGTCCATCTCACCGTTCATGGCCTTCTCCGTGATCGACTGCACCTCATCATGGACCCCCGCGACGCTGGCAAGGCGATTTATTATCTCGAAATCCACGATGGTCATGTCCATATCGAAAATTATGAGGCGTTTTTGCTTTCGGTAGCGGTCCAGATCCTGGATCACCACATCAAGACCGAGCAGATCGCAGCCTTGACGCAGCAGCTCCCGGCACAGGCGAAAATCGCAGTCAGCGAAATCCATGATGAACTCAATCGAGATCAGTTCACCGCGAGCAGTCACTACAGCACGCTCGATGTTTATATCCAGGCGTGCGGCCAGCGCTGCTACATCCCTGATTATGCCCACCCTATCCCTGGCAAGTATGGTCACGACATGCAGGCTCTTGCTGGACCGGCGACGCCCCTGATACTGCTCTAGGGGAATCGAGTTCACCTGTACCCCCAGAGCAGGAGCCAGTTCCTGCAGCTGTCCTATCAGATCCTGCGGACCCAGCGAGGCCTTGGAGAAGTCGGCCACAACAGACATGACGAAGAGGCCCTGCAGCACACGCTGGTCAAGGTCGACGATGTTTACGCCCGTACGGGCGGGCAGGTCCAGAAGGTCGCGGATGAGTCCGGGCCGGTCTCTTCCCAGGAAGGAGATCACCCAAAGCCCGCCCAAGCCAGCTCCCTCCGCGATGTATGATGGCCTCAACGCCCCGCTCTTCAATCGGCGAAATATAATACACTTTCGACCTGTAGATCTGCCAGAGAAGAAGGTCATTCCCTCGCGCCGAACCCAAAGGATACGATTACACGGTCCACTCGGTTTTCATCCATGTCCACCACCTCGAAATGGAATTCATCCCACCAGAAAGAATCGCCTGTCTTCGGAACACGACCCAGCTGGTTCATTACGAATCCGCCAAGGGTCTGGTAGTACCCGCTCTGCTCGTCGGGAAGCGCCCTTACCCCAAGCAGCTCCTTGAACTCCTCAGAGCTGATCAGGCCATCCAGAAGCAAGCTTCCATCCGGCCGGCGCACCACCTTGGGATCCGCCAGATCCCCTTGAAAGGGCAGGTCTCCAACCATGGCTTCCAGGATGTCCGTTAAGGTGACCATCCCCACTGCCGACCCGTACTCGTCCACAAGCAAGGCCACATGAGATCCGGACTTGCGGAATAGCTCCAGCACCCCCAAAGCCCGTTCGTTCTCTGGCACCAGCAGAGGGCTGCGCAGGCATGAGAGAATATCCAGCGGTCGGTCTCTCAGCCTGCAGGCCAGAAGATCCCCCGCCCCCACCACGCCCAGTATGTTGTCCAGGCTGCCTCGGCCGACCGGGAAGACCAGATGAGGATGCGCGGCGATCTTGGAGCTGAGCTGGTCAATGGGATCATTCATATCGATCCAGATGATCTCGGATCGTGGTGTCATGATAGAGCTGGCCCGGCGATCCCCCAGGAGGAATACCCGCTCAACAATATCCTTCTCTGCCTCCTCAAAGACGCCATGCCTAACCCCCAGATCGATGAGAAGCCTGACCTCGTCCTCCGTCACTGGCGGCTCCTGGGAAGGACGCACGCGCAACACACGCAGCACCATCTCGGTGCATGCAGATAGGAAGCTGACCATTGGCCCGGCCAAAATCGAGATCCTGTACATCGGTCCGGCCACAAGCGAGGATATCCTCTCCGGACTGTGCAACGCCAAGCGCTTTGGCACCAGCTCTCCCAACAACAGGCTGACAAAGGTTATTGCCAGAACCACTGCCGCGATTCCCAGCAGCTCCGCCTGATCTGAGATATAGGGAATGCCGCCGAAGAAGACGGCCAGCTGTTCAGCTATGGTGGCACCGCCATAGGCACCGGCAAGGGTGCTGATCAGGGTGATCCCTATCTGGACTGTGGAGAGGAGGCGGTTGGGCGAGTTGGCCAGCTCCAGAGCCTGTCCAGCACCCCTGTCCCCCTTATCATGGAGCACCTTCAGCCGGGCCTTCCTGGCTGAGACTATGGCGATCTCGGCCATTGCGAAGACGCCGTTGGCCAGGATCAATGCCAGTATTATGATCATCTCTGGATACATGGGGTGGGCTTCCGGGAGACAAGGCTGCCACGCATATCTGTTTCAGAGATGATCAGCCTTTCGGTCCCCAAAAACCGGCCTGCATAGGACAGTCATCTGGAAAACAGTATACGAAGCTCTGGGTTATGGGGATCGAATGATCGCGGTTGATGCCAGATCTGCAGGAAGACCTCGCCAGTCCCATGCAGGGCCTGATTGGGCCTGGTGTACCGGGGGATCTGCCCCTGGAAGATGGTGGTCGGAGGGTAAGGTAGATCTGCCGCGGATGAGAGAGCCCGGACCATAGTACGGCTATGTTCTGGTGATACGATGAGAGTGGTAGCCTTCAATGGGAGCCCACGTGCGGAAGGTAATACCTCCGCCATGATCATGCACCTGTTCCAGGAGCTGGAGAAGGAAGGTATAGAGACCGAGCTTGTACAGGTGGGAGGGCACGGAATTCATGGCTGCATTGCTTGCGGAAAGTGCCTGGAGAGGGCTGACGGCAGATGCGCCATCGAAGGGGATATGGTCAACGAGTGCATCGCCAAGATGGTGGAGGCAGACGGCATAGTGCTTGGATCGCCCACCTACTTTGCCGATCTGACACCCGAGACCAAAGCGCTGATCGACAGGGCAGGGATGGTGGCCAAATCAAACGACGACATGCTGCGCCGAAAGGTAGGAGCTGCGGTTGTGGCTGTTCGCCGGGCAGGGGCCATCCATGCTTTCGACAGCATCAACCATTTCTTCCTGATAAGCCAGATGATCGTGGTTGGTTCCAGCTACTGGAACATAGGCATTGGCCTCGAGAAAGGTTCTGTAGAACACGACCTGGAGGGGGTCAGGACCATGTGGACTCTGGGGAAGAACATGGCCTGGCTGCTTCGAAAGGTCCAGAATTGAAAAGGCCGGTGATCTGAAGGGAAAAGAAGATGGCCGACGTGGAGCCATGCGATTGATGGAGCGATATGACAGAGTGCCTGCGACGGCAGATAGCAACAGTGATCGCTTAAGCTGGCAGAATCGATTCTGGAGAGGCGATAACAGGTGGCCTGCAATTGCATATGCATGCAATATCGATTTGCGGGTCAGCGATCCATTGAGCCGGCCGATTAGCAGGACAGGACTAAAAAGATCCTGAATGGATTTCGGCCCGAGAACTCCAGATCCCTGGCCGATCCCAGGAAAAATGCCGCAAAGATCGATCGAAATCGATCCTGCAGGCAATTTCCCGGCCCGTATCCGCTTCAACTTGGGCGGATCGCAGCCGGGAATTTTCTCAAAACAAGGCCGGGTCTAATATCTCCGGGGTGGCCGGGCCGGCTTGTGCTTCTGGTAGCAGTCGTTGCAGTATACAGGTCTGGACCCGCTGGGCTTGAATGGTACCTGGGTCTGCTTTCCGCAATCAGCACAAACAGCGTCGTGCATCTCTCTGGGGCCTCGGTTGAAGCCGCCTCTGCCGTATCTTTCCATTGGATTCACGTACCTTGATCTCGATTCTTAAGAATCGGCTCACGCTACAACGTCTGACCAGCTTTTCTGCGATGAGAAGTATGTAGCTATTTTTCGCCTTCGGGTCACAAACAGAAATAGCTTTCGATCGATTCGAGAGTTGCAGCAGCCAAGAAAAAGTCCCTCTGCCCATCTCAAATAAAAAAAGGGATATTTGTGCCCAGACATGCCGGGACATGGGATTTTCCGGCAGCTGAAAAAGCCGCCTGCATTGCCCCACTAATCGACGAGATGGACCGCCCCGGAGGACAGGTTGTAGCGGGCACCGACTACGCCGATCTTTCCGTCCGCGACCTCATGCGAGAGTATAGGTCCAGATCCCTTGATCTGCTCCACGATGTTCCTCACGTTGATGTCTATCGCCTGGTCCAGAACCGACAGGTTGCCGTCAGATCGTGCCGCTTCAACAGCCGGGCTGATGGACTTCACGAGGCTTCCGATATGGCCAGGAGCCTCGCCACCATCCACGGTGGCCTTCACAGCGCCGCATGAATCATGTCCCAGAACCATGACCAGTTTGACTCCCAGGTGTTCTACTGCATACTCGATACTGCCCAAGGCCACATCGTCGATCACCTGCCCAGCTGTCCTGATCACGAAGATGTCACCGATCCCCTGATCAAAGATTATCTCCGGGGGAATTCGGGAGTCGGAGCAGCCGACCAATACCGCAAACGGGTGCTGGCCTCCAACAACCTCAGCCAACCGATCCGATCCCTGGTTGGGACGAATGGCCTGTCCGGAAACGAACCTGGCATTGCCGTCCATCAAGTTCTTAAGTGCCTGATCTGCCGTCATTGAGATCTCCTCAGAGGCTGCCACAACCAGCATCATGGCCAGAGCTGCAGCTACCATACACACGCAATTGGAGAATTTAACGATACTCCCTCCGCCACTGGCCTGACTCAGCGAAGGATAAAAGGATTGCGAGCCCATGCATGCTGTCATTTGGGCCTCGGGCCCGGGGATGGACCGACCTTTGGACACATCTCAGGGATCATGAGACGCGATATCTGACCATCTAAGATGAGCGAATTATGTTGGGCCAATGCCTCCCATCCGAGCTGATTGAAATCGACTGCCAAATCCAATCCGGCGAGATTTCGTCAGATCCTTGAGGAAAAAAACCAAAGCCAGGCACTTCCACCCTGGAAAGATATCCCAACGCCCGTCAGATCTGCAGCCAAGCGGCGATTCGAGAAGAGACAGCTTGCGAGAAAAGCACGGAAAAAAAGCTGCCCCTTCAAGATCGATCTCATCGTAAAGAGGGCAGGAGCGTTCCGATCTTGCTATCTTTCTGCGCGGCCGACGAGATCTTTCTGCCATCCATCCAGGATTCAAGTCCAGGCGATGAAACAGCCACGGGATATGAGGCTTATGGACCCGCGGTCAGACGGCAGAGGTATGAGGACATAAAGCCGCTGTGGACATGGCTTTGCGTCACCGAAAAGCCTGCCCGAACAAGCATCCCCTCGACAATCCATCCCATTGTGGAATGCTCTTTGCTGATATGCGTGGTCACCGATCTCTGGTCCCCTCCTTTTCTGCGGATCGTCTCGAGGTATTCGGGGAAGAATGTGGCGTAATTTACAGGATCAAATGTGTATATAACGTCCTTCAGGAACAGGAGGCCGCCGGGTCGGATCATCTCTGCCAGGCGCAGGAGGGCAACTTGCTTCCAGAAATCAGGCAGATGATGCAGGGCCAACTGGGTGACGGCGGCATCGACAAGCGGTCCTTTGTGGCAGTAAGTGAGAAAACCCCCCAGGCAGAACTCCACGTTATCAGCTCCGGCTTTTTGCGCCCTATCCCTCGCGAATCGAAGCATGGCCAGTGAGACGTCTGCCGCGTATACCCGCCGGCATCGTCTGGAGGCAGCTATGGCCAGCTGGCCGGTCCCGGTGCCTATCTCCAGGAGGCGCTCATCCGGTCCCAGGGGAAGGCAGGCCAGCACCTCTTCCACCTCCCGGTCCACATCCCTGATCCGCCTCATCTTACTGTCATAGCCGCAAACCTCATCCTCATCCTCGTAGTCCGTGCCTATCTGACAGAACTCGTCGTACAGCCAGTCGGGACGAAGTGCCATGCCTGCGTTTCACCTGTTTGTGTTAAGAGGAGCATAAGATAAAGACATGACGCAAAAAACCTCCCGCAATAGATTCAGACCCAGGAATCCAAGCCAGGCATATCCGCCAGTCCCAAAATGACCGGGATGAATAGACGCGCATCGTGCGCCACTGCCGATGGACAAATCGGCATACCCATAATTGAAAAAAAGGACTTTGGCCGCAAGGGCCAGAGGCATATTTCGGATAGCTGCTTTCAGGCCGCCGGCGGGTAGCCCTCCTCCTTTGCCATCTCCTGTCCCTCCGGGCTTAAGATGAAGTCCAAGAAGGCCTGAGCTCCATCCGAGGTCTCGCCATAGGTATACATGTAAAGCGGCCTGGATATTGGGTAGCTGCCGTCCATAGCGCTCTCCATCGAGGGTGTTACTCCGTCATAGGCCACGGCCCGGACGCCCTTGGCATTGATGAACTTCAGGCTCACGTAGCCGATACCCACATCCGAATTCTGGCCAACTGCCGTTACAATGCCTGCGTTTCCGCCCTCGATTGAGCCAACTTCCAGCTCAACCTTGCTGCTGCCAAAGAAGAACTCGTTGAAGTAATCCCTGGTGCCAGAACCCACCTCTCTGGAGATTGTGTATATCTCAGCGTCCTCGCCTCCAATATCCTTCCAGTTATCGATGCTTCCATCGTATATGCCACGAACCTGATCGTAAGTCAGACCTGTAACACCACTGTCATAGACAGCGGCGCTCACCACCAGGCTGATGCAGTCTATGGCCACCTTATGCTCGACGAACTTGTCGCCGAGAGAGGAGATCTCTTCTGGCTTGACCTCCCGTGAGGCCATACCTATGTCGACCTTGCCGGAGGCCACGTCCTTGATGCCAACACCTGACCCGCCGGCTCTAACTGAAACCTCGTAGTCGCTCTGCATCTGGTTGAACTCCTCTGCCCACCTCTCAGCCAGCGGCAGAAGCGAGGTCGATCCAGAGACCGAAACCATTGTGGCGGCAGAAGATACCGCCACCAGGCCCAGTATCAGGGCCAAACCGAGCATGATAAATGCCTTCATCAGTTCACCGGCGGCCAAGAGGTCACGAATGGAATATAGATATTGGCTAAATAAAATGCATTCAGGAAATACCTAAATAGATATCAATATACCTGAAAGTATCTATATTCAAAATTGAGAAACGGCAAAATATAATCACAAATAAAGATTAACAATACCTCTGAGATTCCACACAGACCAGCGACTCCCATGGATTGGGACAAATCCAGCCACGCGAAGATGCCGGAATCCCGACCCCACACAGCCATCAATATGCATATGATTGATGCACATCCGGGAAAAGGAGGGGCACTTCTCCAGGGGCCTTGCTGCATGAAGAACTGAGAAAGGCGACCTCGTGCCCGAAAATTCTGGCTTGGCCCGACGTGCCCTGCCGGATCATGAGGTCTTGATGACCCTGTACAGGGTATCGCGCTGTGCCGGCTTGCGACCGTGAGCGGCTATGATTGCCCTGATCTGGGATGGCGAGAGGTACTGGCCGCTGGTGGAGCCAGCGCTGCGGGATATGTTCTCCTCCATGAGCGTCCCGCCCATATCGTTTACGCCCCACTCTATAGCAGCCCCCGCCACCTCAGGCCCCAGCTTCACCCAGGAGGCCTGGATATTAGGGATGTAGTTGTGGAGGGCAACCCTGGAGAGCGCATGCATCTTGAGGTGCTCCAGAATGTCGGGCTTCCTTGCCATCGGCCCAAGCGAGCAGTTCTCAGGGAGAAATGGCAGCAGAACGAACTCCGTGAAGCCTCCAGTCTCAGCCTGAAGGCGCAACAGCACCTCCAGGTGGGTCAGTCGGTCCTCCAGACTCTCGATATGGCCGTACAGCATGGTGCTGGTGGTCCGAATCCCCAGCTTGTGAGCGGTCCGGATCACCGAGCACCACTCGGATACTGAGAGCTTTCCCGGACAGATCTCCTGGCGCACCCTGTCCACCAGGATCTCGGCTGCCGTCCCTGGCATGGAACCAAGTCCAGCGGACTTAAGGTCGGCGATGGCCTCTTTCACCGAGACCCCGGAGCTCCTGGCCATATGCCAGACCTCCATAGGCGAGTAGGCATGCAGATGCATGGCCGGATGCCCTTCCTTTATCAACTCCAGCATCCGGCAATAATCCTCCAGACTCAGATCCGGATTCAATCCACCCTGCAGGCATACCTCTGTCGCACCCAGATCCTCCGCCTCCTCAACGCGTGACAGTATATCCGAATCCGAGAGCCTGTATCCCACGTCTTTGCGAAAGGCGCAGAAACTGCACGAGCCAACGCAGATGTCCGTGAAGTTGATGTTCCGGTTCACCACATAGGTCACCCACCCTGCTCCTCGCTGCCTGGCCATGAACCCGGCAAGGCGGAAAAGCTGGAGCGGCCGTCCCCAAAGCATCCTCAACATATCCCGGTCAAGAGAAGGCCCGATCTCGCCGTCCTCCACAACCGCTGAGACGGAGAGATCGGCCCATCCACTGACCAAGGGATCAGACGACTTCTTTGGCTGGTCCTTTGGCCCGGGCAGAAAATGGACTTGGCCTGCAGAGAGATCAGTGCATAATGGGGGTGGCATCATCGATCGCCTCCACTGCTATCCTCATCATCCCCTAAAATCCTGCGCTCCTTGGGAAGCTGGCAGATAAGCCGGCCCTGGGAGTAAAGCCCGCATCCCAGCACATCCTCCCCGTGGCATACAACGACATATCCGCTCTCCAGCGGCGCCTCTACGGCCGTCTGATCCACCGACTGGGTCTGGCCTGCGAAGAAGGCCATTGCAGACTGGCGGTCCAGGCGGATGACGTTCCTGGTGGCCAGATGACCCCACATCTGCAAGGCGTATGTCGTGGGTTTCCAGGGCGGGTCCCGCAGCGACATTATCCGCAGGCCGACGGTCTCGCAGCAAAACGGCGGGATCTGGCTTTGGCTGAAAGCCCAGACCATCCGGCCCCGCCGAAACAGGCCGAGTCCAATGAACAGGTCCTCAGGTGTCCCAAAACGCTCATGCCACATATCCGCTACCTGTTCCCTGGGCAGTTGAGCCCAGCCCTCACCTCTTGACCAACTTCGCGACAAAGAAACCTCCGGTGTCGTTCTGATGTGGGTAGTAACGGGCGCAACGGGTGAGCTCGGATCCGAAATCGAAACCTTCGAAGCCCGTGAGGCCAGGGCTGCTCTCAAAACCAGGCAGTCGGAAATCTACCAGGTCGGCCTGGTCCAGGACCGAGCTGACCACGCCCTCGTTCTCCTCCGGCGCATATGTACAGGTGGAATATACCACAATGCCGCCAGACCTTGTCAGGGCCAGCGCACGTTGCAGGAGCCCGGATTGAAGCCTCTGCAAAGCGAGGCTTGCCCGCTGTCCAGACCTGCCGAGTACCGAAGCTGTCCGCCGGACAGTTCCCTCGCTTGTACAGGGAACGTCGACCAGCACGCGGTCGAAAGAATGGTCAGGGAAGCGGCGGCCATCGTAACTCGTGACAGCTACGTTGAGCACACCCAGACGCTCCAGGTTGGAGCGAAGAGGGACAATTCGATTGCCAGAACTCTCGTTGGCAACCAGAAGCCCCTTGTTCTGCATATGCTGGGCAATCTGGGAAGTCTTGCTGCCAGGAGCTGCGCAAAGGTCAAGCACGGTCTCGCCAGGACGCGGATCAAGGACTGTCACCGGCAGCATGGAAACCTCCTCCTGCAGGTGAATGTGACCCATATGATGCTCCATTAGGCGGCCTGGCTTCTCCAGGTCCAGCCGGATCCCCCATGGGTACCAGGCAAGTGGGCGATAGACCACATCTGCCTGGGCCAATCTGGCCATCACTCGCACTACAGTGGTCTTGAGGGTATTGATCCTGGCAGCCACCGGGAGCGGACGCTGCAAAGCATCCCAAAAAGCATCGTAATCGGGAATGATCTCCCGGTATCTCTCCAGAGGATTCATGGATCAGCCTTCCCAGCCCATGGTATAATAGCTTCCTTTCCTGCCAAGCAGACATTGCCCCGAACCGGCGCTTCGAGAGGCCGGGGGCAGCAGATGAAAAGAAAGACAGGCCTATCGCGCCGGACTTGAGCTTTTCTTGACGACGCCAAATATGTCTGCGTCTGCACGATAGAGGCTTGCGCAAGGATGTCATGAAGCAAAAGTATTTAATAGTTCAACTGAAAAGAAAGGCTCGCGCAAAATTCCGGAGACGGTTTTTGCCCAAGGACGGTGAAGATTTGTTCAGACGTGAGGAAGGTTCGTCTTCTATGCATGGTTCTGCTCCCGCTGCCCCGGTGGCCGTCGGTGCTGAATATGATGTGAAGATCGAAGATATCGCTCGTGAAGGGGACGGCATCGCCAGGGTTGAGGGTTTCGTTATCTTCGTACCTGGGACCCAGGTTGGGGAACAGGTCAAGATCCAGATCGACCGCGTTATGCGCCGCTTTGCCATCGGGCACAAGGTTTGAGCGGAAAAAGGATGAATCTCCAGCCAGGCGGCCGGGGATAAAAGAGAGGCTGGTTCTTTGAACCAGGCCATCTTTTCCGTTTTTATTGAGACTTCTCATTTTTTGGTATTGAATCGTTTGTAGGTTGGAATTTCAGCCCGCCCAAGATATTGGACTTATTTATGCCGATATTGGACTTATTTATGCCGTTTTTCTTAGCATGCCCTCCGGTGGATATTGCGCAGGATCGCTCTCTCTGAGATCCCACCCTATTTTTGGATCACGATTCATTTTTAAATAGCGATTTTTTTTAATTCATTTTGAAGGATGCCGCCATCCCAAGGCCTGAACGCAAATTCGATAATAATAACTCGTCCACTGGCCCCCAGAACGCTTGGAGATCCAGCCAGGCGCAAAAAAGAACCCATCCCCAGCCAGTCACAACCGCACCTTACCTAGCGCCGATCATCCGACCTGACTGCCAATCACCACAGCCAGGCAGTATCCTCGAATAGCGACTCGCTGAAAAAAAAAACCTTCGCCTATACCATCGCAGATGGCCCCGATGGCCATGTCCTGAGAGCTTTTTTAGCCGAACCTGGGAACGGATGCTGATGGCCGCAAGCCATCGACTCAAATCACTTCACAGACCCAATGGTCACCGGATAAAGATATGGTGGCGCAAAAACCAGTCTGAATTGTCCTGGAAAAATCGGATCATTGACCAAGGCTCCTCAGCACCTGGTCCAGATCGCGGACGAATAGGTCGATGTTCTCCTTTGTCATATGTGGCATGAGTATTATGCGCAGGGCACGCGGCTCCCTTGTCATGGATACATGCCAGCCAAGCTCCATCAATCCCGAACGGACGGCCGGCGCATCCTTCACCGCCAGGGCCACCACATTCATGACAGGCTCGATGACCGGCCGAACTCCTATTTCGGCTGATCTCTCAAGCAGGTGCTTTGTGAGACCCATACAGTACTGGACGCTCCTGGTGTAACCATCCCGCCCCATGTGGTTCATGACGGCGTAAGTTGCTGCTGCTGCCGATCCTGCCCTGGTCCCCGTCAAGGAGACCTGTCTTGAAACCGTCAGGTAATGCGTCTCGGTCTCAAGCCCTCGCATGGCATCTGCACTCCGAAACAGCAGTCCGCCTGCCGGAATGACGCTAAGCCCCATCTTGTGAGGATCAACTGTGATGGATGAGACACCATCCACCCGGAAATCCCAGTTGAAGCCGCCCAGGAAAGGCAGGACAAAACCGCCGAACGCAGCGTCCACATGCAGGAAGATCCCCTTCGATCTGGCCAGCGCAGCCAGCTCCTCGATCGGATCGACCTGGCCGAACTCGGTGGTCCCGGCTATCCCAACAATGGCCACGGTACGGTCATCCACAAGCCGCCGAACGGCACCCATGTCGACCCTCATCTGGGAATCCAGAGGTGCTTTGCGCACCTCAAGGCATAGCAGATCCCCGATCTTGTCGAAGGAGAAGTGGGCCGATTGAGGGACCACTATGTTTGCACCCTCTATTCCGCAGGCATTTCTGGCAGCCCTGGCAGCCTGGATATTCGATTCCGTGCCTCCGGTGGATATGTAGCCGACCGCGTCCGGGCATCCCAGCATCTCGCCGATCATGCCGACAGCCCGCTGTTCCAGCTCTGCCACACCTGGGAAGAGGCCGGGATCGCCCAGGTTGGTCTCAAGGAAAAGGTTGTGAGCCTGGACAGCTATGTGATGAGGCCTGGTACACATGGTGGAGAAGAACCGGTCGTAGGGGAGATCCCGGCCCCTGATCTCCGCCAGCTCCCGCAAGACCTCATCCTCAGATAGGCCCACTTCCCTCAACTGCGCATCACTCCCGCAGGGATTCAAGCATCATCCGAAGCTCAGAGCGGGCAACAGTCTCCCGGACAACCGCCACGGCATCGATATTGGCCGAGATGCTGCTGATGCCTATCTCCACCAGTCGCTTGGCCATCTCCGGGTAGGACCCGGCCTGGCCGCAGATGGAGGTGACCACACCGGCATCACGGCAGCGTTCCACCACGTACTCGATCAGCTTGATCACAGCTGGATGGAGTTCGGTGAAGAGCGGTGCCACGTTCTCGTTATTGCGGTCCACAGCGAGGGTGTACTGGGTGAGGTCGTTTGTGCCGAAGGATACGAAGTCCAGTCCCTCATCGATGAATTCATCGATTGTAAGTGCCGCTGCCGGCGTCTCGACCATTATTCCCACATCGATCTTCTCCAGATCGAGCCCTTCCTGAACCATTATCTCCTTTGCCCGGCGCAGCTCCGAGAAATGCTGGACCAAAGGAAGCATGATGCCCACATTGGTAAGGCCCATCTGGTGGAGCTTCTTAAACGCGGATACCTCCAGCCGGAAGTGGTCGGTCTCTGTCAGATCCCGGCGGATGCCACGCCAGCCAAGCATCGGGTTGTGCTCGTGCGGTTCGCCCTCGCCTCCCTGCATGGCCCTGAACTCATCGGTCGGCGCGTCGAGCGTGCGCACCCATACCGGACGAGGGAAGAAGGCGTCTGCGACCACCTTGATGTTCTTGACCAGGTCGTCCACATACTGTTCGGAAAGCCCGTTTTGTATGTAGTAGTTGGGGGTTTTCCCCATCTCCAGTATCATGTGCTCGATACGCAGCAGGCCTACGCCGTCGGCCAGGGTGGCGGCCGCCGCCTGGGCCCTGGATGGCTCGCTGATATTTACCTTGACCTCTGTCGCAGTTATGGGCTTGTAAGATACGGCCATGCCAGCTGTCGGGGCAGCAGACGCCTTGGCTGCTTCGGTGACCACCCGGCCCTCATAGACCTGGCCCTTGGTGCCATCCACGGTGACGAGCATGCCCTCCTTCAACACCTTGGTGGCCTTCTTGGAGCCCACCACCGCAGGACAGCCCAGTTCGCGGCTGACGATCGCCGCATGGCAGGCCATGCCGCCCTCATCGGTGACGATGGCTCCGGCCCGCCTCATGCCTGGAACCATGTCCGGCATGGTCATGACGGTGACCATGATGTCGCCCTGCTTGATCTTGTCCAGGTCTCTTGAGCTGCTGATCAGCCTGACCTCTCCGGTGGCCACGCCAGGAGAGGCGCCAAGACCGCTGATCAGTATCTTTCCGCTGGAGGCAGGCTCTCCCTTCTTCTGTCCTGACGCTATGGTTGTGATAGGCCTGGACTGGAGGATGTAGATCTTTCCGCCCTGCACACCGAACTCGATGTCCTGGGGCATGCCGTAGTGCTTCTCCAAAACCTCGGCGTACCTGGCAAGATCCAGTATCTCGCTGTCTGTGAGGACCACGGCTTCCTTCTTGTCCGCCGGAACTGGAATTGTAACAGTCTCCCCGGTGGTTCTGTCGCGAACAGTCATTATCTCCTTGCTTGCGATGTACCGGTTGACGATCTTGCGGCTGGAGCGATCCACCTCATAGTTGTCAGGAGAGACCGAACCGCTGACCACAGTCTCCCCCAGGCCCCAGGCAGCCTCGATCACCACAACTGGCTGGCCTGTGCTGGGCTGAGAGCTGAACATGACACCCGACTTCTCGGAGTCCACCATGATCTGGACGATAGCCGAGAGGTTGACCTTCTCGTGATCGAATCCCTGCTCCACCCGATAGAAGATGGCTCGCGCACCATATAGCGAGGCCCAGCACTTCCGGACGGCGTCGAAGACTGCATCCGCACCTCTCATGTTGAGGTAGGTCTCCTGCTGGCCAGCAAAGCTGGCATCCGGAAGGTCCTCAGCTGTGGCGCTGGACCGGACCGCCACGAAGACCTGCTCGCCCTCACGCTCGCACAGCTCGTTATATCTGGACTTGATGGCCTCCTCTATGTCATGAGGCACTTTGGCCTCCATGATCAGCTTCTTTGCCTGGGCCTCCGCCTTAAGCAGCGACTCCTGGTTGCTGACATTCACATTCAATGAAGCAAATAGCTGCTGTGCAATGCCCGCTCGCTCTATGAAATCGCGAAAAGCCTGAGCAGTTACTGCAAAACCACCCGGCACAGGAACCCCAATGCCGATCATCTCTCCGAGACTTGCGCCCTTCCCGCCGACTACGGGAATGTCCTCTTTTCCGACCTCTTCCAGCCAAACCACAGTAGACATCTGATCATCCTCTTGGTGATTGAGTGCAAACGCAACTCCTGTGAAAGGGGATAGTGAGATGCCTATACCACTATATATATTACTTTTCCAGGCATTTCCGGGGCGTGGGATAAATCCGGCCTGGGGGCTCGCTTTATCTCGACGGGGAGCGGAGAGGGGCGAAAGACCCCGGTCTTTAGGCCGAGGATGCAGAGCCCCTCCCCAGTT
>MVQI01000016.1 GCA_002067795.1 Methanosaeta sp. PtaB.Bin039 | reverse complement strand
CCTCTGCCCTTGAAACGAGGATACCCTGGAAATTCTCCATTTTTGACCCTTCTGAAAAAGGCTTTGAGAGCTAGGTCTACCCTCTGGACAGATTCCTGGAGAACTTGAGAGTAAACTTCTTTAAGCTCTGGCTTTGCATCTTTCCAGATAGGAAGCATCCTCTTGGACTCAAAGTAACTTATTGATCGGTCTTCTTGCTCCCAAGCATTCTTTCGCAAAGCAAGTGTTTCGTTATAGACCCACCGGCATAGATCAAGATGCCTGTTCAATGTGGCAATTTGGATCTTTGTTGGCTTCAATCTATAACGAAACACTTTAGGCATCTTTTAGATATAGAATTTATTGCCTAGTAAGTCTTACGGTCGTAGATACGGGCTGTATCCCGCCAATGAATTGGCGGGGATTAGCCCTGAGTTCGTCCTAAATAGATCTTGCCTTGCCAGGCCCAACCTTTATTGCAGATCCTTTCGGCTGGCCTGAAAGACCGATTCACAATAGCCCACGAAAAAGGCTATGAATCATGAGATGCATAACCAATAGTGGGTGAGATAACTATGAAGGAAGAGGTCTTCTTTGGAGAAGGGATGGCCATGGTGAAGAAGGAGTATCCAGATCTTTACCAGGCCATCGTGGGGTTGAACGAGGCCACCTACACCGGCAAGGTCATTGACTACAGGACGCAGAAATTGATAGCCCTGGGCATAAACGCGGCAGCCTCAGACGATAGGGCGGTCAAGAAGCAGATGATGAGCGCCATGAAGGAGTTCGGTGTGAGCCGGGATGAGATTGTGGACGTCCTGAGGATAGTCCTCCTGACATCCGGGATGCCGCCATTTACCAAGGCTATGAAGATACTAAACGACCTTGTAGAAAAATAGACGGAATCTTGTGGCATCGATCAGCCGACTCTACCACGGTTGTGACCATTGACGCGACAGTATCTTCAAGCGGCATGATGTGAGGTCTGGCCTGAATTGAGCTGGCCTTAATTAAGGGAGACCAAGATGGAGGAGCCCCAGGAAATACCACCAGGCTCCACCATCTATTTCGGCCTGACAAAAGCGTTCCTCTTCACCGAGCTCCTTCAATCCGGCCGGTCCCTTGTGACGCGTCTGCCCCAATAGTAGAGCAAACCACCGCATATGGCCACACCCAGCAGTGCTGATATGATATAAATGATGGCTGAGGCGCTGAAATTCTCAAATCCGGGCAGAGCGTAATCTGGCAGCGGAGCCTCCCACAGGGAGGAGATCTTCTCCATACCCTCCGGCACATAGCCGATCTTATCCTTCAGTTCCTCATTGCCCCATTCGCCGAAGGTCTCGCCTATGGCCAGCAGCCCCAGTGGGGTCAGTATCACCAGAACTGCCAGGCCGATGAGCATGTTTCTTAAGGTCTTATTGTCCAAAGCGATCACCTCACCCCGAGCTGGCCGAATTGCCTCTTGGGCCTCGCATTGCACCAATCAGCAGGCTGGGATCAGCCTTCTGAATGTAAGCGAATATCAAGGCGGTCACAAGAGCCTCAAGAAAGCCGAATCCAAGCACATGCTCGATGAGCATAGCAGGCATCGTCACGTTGAGGCCGTATGGCATATAGAGGGGCATTCCGCTTGCATCCTGCTCCAAAATGGGCTGGATTCCGAAGAGAAAACCCGTGGCTCCAGCAGCAAGAGTCAGGGAAACGTAGCCTGCCACCGCGGCTGCCGCCACCCGGCGGGATGATAGAATATCGCTCTTTCCGCTTATGATCCGGTATATGTAGTAGGCAGAAAAAGGCATCAATACTGCCATGGTCAGGCAGTTGGCTGGAATTGCGGTTATCCCTCCATCGCCGAACATAAGGGCCTGAAGGACCAGAGCTACCGAGATGGATATCACCGCTGCCCATGGGCCAAGGACTATGCCGACTATGGCCCCACCGACCGCATGGCCTGTACTGCCACCGGGTATTGGAACGTTGAACATCATTATCACAAATGAGAATGCTGCAGACAGGGCCAGGAGCGGGACCTGCCTTGATCGCAGCTCTTCGCTGAGCCTGCGGGCTGCATACGCCCAGATCGGGATCATCAATATCCACAACGGGATGTAAGTATGCGGTCCCAGATATCCATCAGGAACGTGCATCGATTCACCACTCTTCTCAGGGAGCATTTTCGTATAAAAGATTGTCGATGATGTTTACTTAGTAAGATGATTTCTATATTGATTAGTAGAAGGTAGCTTGACGATATGATGTCTTAGCAATAATAGAATGGCGAAGTGCAGTCAATAATACGTCAAGCCTGCCTATAGGACCATTATATTATTCGATGTGACTTGCAGTTGCAAATCTGTCAAGAAGAGCCAAGAGATCGGCTCCCGGGGCTTCTGGCATTCTATTATTTTTAAAAAGAAACCAGGACTCATTGTAAGGACGTCAAAGGAAACGCATGAGCGGCCAAATGACTTTTTTTCGCAAAATCGAATAACTCGTTGACATAGCTGATCTTTGGGCCCTGGTTCATAAGACATGTGAACGCTTCTCAAATGGCTATTTATCCGAAAGAGAGGCTTTATTGAACCATGTCAGAAGAGCGACGCAGCTGCGGACTTTGGGAGATTCAGCATCATCGTTACTTCAACCACATCCTGCTGGCGACAGTGAACCTGGCATTCGCCGTTCTCTTCCTGGCCTCGTCCGGCGGCAGAGATGTCATATGATGAAGACGGGCGCAAGGCTCCACGCCCATGGCATCAATGGCCGGAACTAAACATCCGAATGGGGCTTTTTGCGGCCCTTATTTATGGGCTATAATCCATAAAAATTGCCTCGTACAGGCAAGCTCATTTTCACAGGGCATTTCCTGCAACATGGCCCTTATGGCAGTGGGGTCTCGTCTTTCAGATATCTCCTCTCAAGGGCCCTGATCTCCTCGAGACCCACCAGGTCGTTGAACTCGTCAAAATCCATAAGCTCTGCCCCATCAGTTCTGCCATCCATCCGCAGGCTTTGAAGCATGTCTCTTGCAGCCCGGGCTATCGCATATGTGCAGGACGTGGCGTACGCCACCACAGAGAATCCCATCTCCTGAAGGTCCGATGCTGGCATAAGGGGAGTCTTTCCACCAGGGATCATGTTTACCATCGTAGGAGCGCGAATCTCGCTGGCTATCTGCCTCATCTGCTCTATAGATGTGGGCGCATCAACGAAGATCAGGTCGGCTCCAACCTCTCGGTAGAGGTTTCCTCGAAGGATTGCCTCTTTAAGACCCAGCACCTCAAGGGCATCGGTCCTGGCGGCTATCACGAAATCCGGATCGCTCCTGGCTTCAAGCGCTGCCAAGATCCGCCCGGCCATCTCCTGGGAGGGTATGACCCTCTTTCCGCTCATGTGGCCGCAACGCTTTGGTTCGGACTGATCTTCCAGAATTATGCCGGCTGCCCCAGCCCGCTCATAACACCGCACTGTTCGGATAACGTTCAGCACTCCGCCATAGCCGGTATCCCCGTCCGCCAACACGGGAAGGCCAGATGCCTCGGCCAGCCTGCCTGCCCATTCAGCCATCTCGGTCATCGTGAGAAGCGATACGTCCGGGCAGCCAAGCAGGGCGGCTGTGCTGGAATATCCTCCGCATGCAATCGCCTTAAACCCGATCTGCATAGCGATTCTGGCACACAGGGCATCATGGGCCACAGGCAACATCAGGATATCTTCTTCCCTGATATAGCTCTGAAGAAGGGTCGTGGGCTTGATCATCTAATACCTCGAGTTGATCGAAAAACCCCATAGATTGGGCGACTATATCGTTTCTTTTCAGTAGAAGTCCAAAAGCCCCTGTCATTTTGCCTTATCATGCGGGCGGCCGTGATCATGGTCCTGCTCATGACGGTGCTTGTGCTCCTCCCCGTGGCTGTGGACATGCTGGTGAAGCAGGATTCCGTGACGATGCATATGCCGATGTATCAGGTTGGCAGCCAGCAGCAGGTCCAGGTCGTTGAGCACCTGGTCGGTTCGCCTGTCGACCACGATCCTGTGGTCCTCACCGATAACGACTGACCTCTGGCCGATCTGCTCAATGATGTCCAGGTCGTGGGTGGCAGTGACGACAGTCTTTCCAGACCTGCCCAGCTCCTGGAGAAGCTCGATCAGCCACAACTGGGTGCGGGGATCGAGGCCGGCGGTGGGCTCGTCGAGCAGGAGGACGTCGGGATTGATGGCCAGGACGGAGGCTATGCACACCTTCTTCTTCTCCCCACCGCTCAGCGTATGCGGAGCACGATCACGCAGCTTGCCGAGATCCATCATATCGATCAGCTCTTCCACCCTTGCCTTGACCTCATCCCTTGGCAGATCCAGCTGCAGAGGACCAAAGGCTACCTCATCATAAACGGTAGATGAGAAGAGCTGTACATCGGAGTTTTGGAATACGAAGCCCACTTTGCGGCGGAAGAAGCTTCTGAACCGGTCTTCCTTCAGGGAGTCGAAGACCTCGGGACGGACCAGGTTGCCAAAGGCTCGAAACTCCCCCTCAGTGGGATAGATGAGTGCGTTCAAGATGGCCAGGAGGGTGGATTTGCCCGAGCCGTTGGCTCCCATAAAGGTCACCTGCTCGCCCTGCCCGATCTGAAGGGTGATGTCCAAGAGGGCGTTTTGCCTTCCCAGGTACGAGTATGAGACGTCTCTCAAGTCTAGGATGGGTTGCATGTCAGGTCATTATTGTTGTTTGGGGGCATGTTTTCAATCGTACAGTATCATGAGGGCAGAGGAGGCCAGAGCCAGGGCGCCCGCCAGGTAGTCCGGCAAGCCGATTCTATATTCCTCAATGATCTTCACATCTCCATTGAAACCGCGAGATATCATGGCCTGGTGCACCCTCTCGCTCAGGTCAAGGGACTTGATCAGCATGTATCCGATCCGCCCCCCCACCCATCTCTGCTCAGCCCACGTTCCCCGGCTGATAATGGTCCGGCTGCGCTTGGCTGTGTACAGGTCCCTGATTATCTCCAGGAACAAGAAGACGTAGCGGTTGGCCATCTCCAGGGTCAGCACATAGACCTTGGGAACACCTACGGAGCGCAGAGACCTGAAGAGCACTGCCTGGCTGGTGGTCAGGAAGAGCAGGACCACCGCGGAGACGCAGGCTGCTACTCGCAGTGTGAAGACGCAGGCAGACCAGACACCTTCCCTTGTGATGTATATGCTTTCTGGAAGGGCAAATGGGCCGAGGCTTGCGGACGGTCCAAGGTACAGAAGGTGGTAGAGGGGCTGCCCGGGCAGAAAGACGTTGAATATCATTGGCAGGGCGATCACACCTGTAAAGATGGGGATGAAGAGCCAGACCCGCTTCACGAAGAAGGAGAGGCTAATTCCGCTGAGATGGGCAATGACAATCGTGATCATATAGAAGATCAGAATAACTCGCAGATCTCGCACAGTGGTCAGGGCAAAGACCAGAGCCAGGACCGAGATCAGCTTTATGCGGGGATCAAGAGATTGCAGCAGTCCCTTTTTGCTGGAGATTTCCCGGGTTACGAAGGCCTCCTGCAGGAAAGATAGTATCCCGTCAAGGGTCTTTCTGACGAAGTCCCTGCGCCCGCCCTGGGCCTGGCAGCTTGGCCAGGGGCTATCATCCACCTTCGTCATCCAGCCCGGTATCAATCCATCTCACATCCCTGCGGCAGCCGCAGACTTGGGGCTTCTTCGGGCGGATATCTTAAGAGCTTTGCGGCCTTTCGTGACAGGATTGTGCGAGCGAGTGGCGCAGGCTGCCAAAAGAAGCGCCCCCCTTGTCTTTTACGATATCGATCCTGTTGCATGAGGGCTGCATCGGCCCGGGGATTCAAGGATCCCCTGCCGTGGCCGATCGGGTAATGCCCATCTCGCAGCTCGACAGCTAGGTCCGCTTTTCCTCACGAAGCTGCTTTACGAATCGCCTCTATGACCTGGTCCGCTGAAAGAACCGGCTTGGCGTCGAAGATCACATACGGCGTATACCTCATGAATCCGATCAGATGGTCCATATCATCTCCCTCGCTAATAGTATATCCGCCCGACAGATCACAAAACTCTCCCCAGTCTAATATCTCTCCCGATCTCAGACTGGCCTTGATCATATCCATCATCGAGAGCCAAAGTTTCATCCTCTCCTCGGGATCTTTCGGCACCATATCTGGATTCATCTTCCACATCGTGAGAAATCTTGTCATAGGCCTCTACCACATATTCTCATTATAAAATGTTATAAATATCTTTGGGCCTTCGCAATATCTCTGGGCCCCTCTTATCTTGATGCAGAATCTGACAGTCGATCGCATCAATCAAATCGAGGCCGATCTCATGAAAAACCGTCCAGAAAGCTTGCTATGCAGTATTTGAGGTCCGGGTGGTATCCTCCCTCAAGCACCGCAAACCTCCTCCCATCACAGCTCTTCTGAGCAGCCTCTTTCGTGATCCTGCCAAGCTCCCGAAAATCGGATAGGGTGAGAAGGCCGCCCCAATCTTCCACATAAGTGTCGAAACCTGCAGAGATTGCCAGCAGGTCGTAGCTCGCCTCCTCAATGCTGGACTTCACCTGCTCAATATAGGCGCCTGCGTCCAGGCCGATATAATCGAAGTTGGGATCGACAGCTCCCGGATTGACCACGCGTACCTGGGGCGTCCAGCGGAATATGCTTGCCGTACCGTCGCCGAAATGAAGATCCATATCGAGTATCATGACCCTTCCTGCCCTTGGAAGAGCCCTCTTAACCGCTATGGCGATGCTGTTTAAGAAGCACATCCCCCAGGCATGGCCGGCTGAGGCATGATGCCCCGGGGGTCGCACCAGGGCAAATGCAGGCTCTCCTTTCAGGGCGAGCTCCATGGAGGCTATTGCCCCACCGGCAGCCAGTGCCGCAGGCTCGTACATGCCCCGATCCATCACCCTTTGGATATGAGCTGTTTCGTGCACTGCTGAGATATCTGAAGGCTGGGCGGCTGTCGGCTCTAAAAACGGATATCGCTGGCGAAGCAGCTGCGAAGCATCAGCCACCCGCGACGGGCTCTCAACAGGATTGGACAGGTACTTTGCGGCAAATGCATCTGAATACACGATCTTCATGATTTTCTCCCAGGAAATCGGATCTGAGCAGGCACAGGATTCTTATGCAACCGTCTTTCCTGGATAAGACGCCAGTCGAAGGGCCTCATCTAAGCTTGCTCTCTCCCAAATTTGCTTCATTCTAAATGAGGATGGCCCAAGACAGAGAAAAGCTAGATATTCAAGGTGCTACACAGGCAGGGGTCGATGCCCAACTTCACGGTAACACTTGAGGGTGCCTGGCTGGTACGGGACGTCCAGTCTCCGGACGATGCCATAGGTGTGGCGATTTCCGAGTCAGGCAAGCGACTGAATCAGAAGAAGATGGACTATGTGGAGGTAGAGGTGGGGCAGAGCTACTGTCCGAGCTGCGAGGAGCCCCTGGATGGGGTATTCCTGGTGGCCGGGACAGGCCTTGTTGGCCTTATCTTTCAGATGAAGATCTTCAACGCCGAGAGCGAGGAGCACGCCTCTCGCATAGCGAAGTCCATGATAGGCAAAGCCCTGGGCTCCATCCCGCTGAGGATGGTGGCAGTCGAGGAGCTGGAATAGTCAGGGCCATCCATAGGAATCTCAGCTCTCTAACAGGCAATTCTTTTCCGACCTTTCTAGATGCATCTTCGAGGAGGGCTTATGTTTTGTGACACCGACCTTGTGCTGTTTTTGCCGCGCCGCCGAATCTGGGTCCCGGATATCGGATAAGAACCGAAAAGCCGGATGTGGCTGTGCTATAGCCGGGCAAGGAGGGAGATCGTCCGTTCCTGGATCACCTTACTCCTTTGAGATATCGTCTCATGCCAATTTTATCTCGTGCTTTATCTAGCCTCTTGGCGCCGGACAGGAGGCGGCGTCCGCCTGCCAATCGATCTGTTTTCTCCTTATGGCCTCGGCAGTTCCTGATCCATCCACCTCCACCATCTCTTCCTGCACCCAACTCGGCAGAAACGGCAATACCCCTCCAGGACCTGATGAGCAGAAGCGCCGATCGCAGAAGAGCATCACTCCCCTTTCGGTCTCCGCCCGGATGACCCGGCCTGCAGCCTGAAGCCCGCGGTTTATCGCCGGGAGGATATATGCTATCAGCATCCCCTTATCGCGTCCATACTTTCGGGTATAGTAGTTGATTATCTCCCTTTGGATCTCGTCGAAGACTGCAAGAGGCAGTCCCACAACAGCAACACCCTGAAGCGCTTCCCCCTTGTAATCTATCCCTTCTGCCAGCTTGCCGCCTGATACGCCGAGCAGGACTCCTCCCCTCTTCCTCCCCTGCAGGAAGAATTCGTCCAGCATCGAAGGGACCTCCTCGGCTAATCGCGGTTCCCTGAAGATCCTCTTTGCAGCCCGCCTTGCCGACTTCTGGCAGATCGGTACCAGGCTGCTCATCATGGAATAGGATGTGAAGAACAGAGCAACGTTTCCAGGGACGGTCTCAATTATCGCCTGAATATGCTCTGCTATCTCCTTCTGGTTGGACGAATCGTCCCTCGCCTCGAGCTGGGTAGTGGCCTGGCTGGCTGCTAGGATCAGCCGGTTTTCTGCTGGGAATGGATTTGGAAGGCTCAGCTTCCTGGCCCGACCCTCCTCGCCGAATAGGTACAGCTCGTAGGCTTCCAGGGGCGAGAATGTTCCACTGAGCATAACTGTGGCATGGATATTATCGACCACCCTTCTCACAACTGGGGCAGGATCTATCCTGACGACTTCCAGACGGGCAAATCGCCGATTCCCAATCACCGATACGCTCACTCTGCTCTGCATTGACGAATCGTTCTCAGCATCCTCTATATCACGCAAAAAGAGGAGTGCTGTGGCCAGGCTTGGCTGAAGCTCACCTGAGGCGGTCTCCGAGTCTCCCTCAGCAAGTTTCATCTCCGCCACCGCAACCGCCACGTCTCCGAAGTACGAGAGTGCCATATCTATGTCCGGTATCCCCTGGTAGAGGAACTCCCGGAACAGGTCGCTATCCAGCAGAGACTCTCCCTCGCTGCCTCGCTTCTCACGGCTGGCCAGAAACTTCCTCAGGCGGGGCAGCAGAATCCTGATATTCTTGACACCCTCTCGCCTCCAGGAAGACGATCCTCCTTCCTCGAGCCTTGACTGTCCCAGGGCTTTCTCGAACTTCTCAACTTCCCGCTCCGCCAGATCTATGTTTCGGATGGCAAGCGCCCTCGAGTTCATGCTGCGGACTGCATCTCCCAGGTTGTGAGCCTCGTCGACGATCAGGGTAAGATCCTCGGCATCGAGTTCCAGCCACTCGAAGACGGCATCCTGAAAATCAGGGCTGAATAAGTGATGATAGTTCATTATTATGATCTGGCTGGCTCTCGCACACAGGCTCATAACCTCGTAGGGGCATGCTCCGCCGGTGTGCTTTGGCAGCTCATCTGCCGGTATCACACGGTGCCGGACTTTCTCGGCTGCCTCAACTGCGCCTGTGGAACGGCGGAAATAGACCTTGCCGTTTACCTCGAATGCCTCCCGGCTGCGAATATAATACGGGCAGAATGTGCGGCATCCTGCCTCCTCCTCTGCTATCTGGTCTTTGACGGGATCGTAGATGCTATCCCTCTGCTTCTTCATGCGGGAAGTCATGTAGTTCTTGGACCAGTCTCTCAGACGAGAGCAGGCTGAATATACGCTTTCTCCGCGAAATTCGTTGGCGAGCGGGCAAACCTTCTGTTTTCCCACAAGGTACGATATCTCTGGCTGGTGTCGCGTCTTTGACCAGATACGGCGAACCTCGTCCAGGTAGATGTCTATCTGGCTGACGGTGCGCACAGCAACCACAACTTTTCCGGGAGCAGCAGATAGGGCTGCAGAGAGGCAGCTGGTCTTTCCACAGCCGGTAGGTGCATCTATCATCAGGACGCTATGCCCGCCGTCCCTCACAGCGTCATAGACTGCGTCAAGCATGCGGTCCTGGTACGGTCGCAGCGCCGGATATGGGAAGTAGTCCAGGTACACAATTTCGGGATTGGGCCTTGTCCCTGATGAATCTTGCCCATCGGCCGACTTTCCTGGGATAGGTTTACCTACCAATAGTGGAAAGAACAACGTCTTGAGTGATCTTATGTTTCCAGGAATAGGCGGCCGGGGCATGAACCCCAAGAAGATGAAAGGCATGCTGAAGAGCATGGGCATAAACATCGACGAGGTCGAGGGTGTTGAGGAAGTGATCATCCGGACATCAGACAGGGATATCGTGATCCGAGATGCACAGGTAGCGATTATGGATGCCCAGGGTAGCCGCAGCTTCCAGATATCCGGAGAGGTAACGGAGCAACCCCGCCTGACCATACCCGACAGCGATATCGAGCTGGTCATGGCCCAGACCGGCACAGACCATGATACCGCCCGGGCAGCTCTGATTCAGTCAAAAGGCGATCTGGCGGAGGCCATAGTCCGCATCTCCCGACCGGAAGATTAAGCCGGCTCAAGTCTCCAGGTACAGCTCGCTTGCTTTCGGCTCAGCCAAAACTGGCTCGGGAGCCAGGGCTTTGCAAATCTCATTCGTATCAGATCTCCAGATATGGCCAGCTCCGACAGGCTAAATCCGGTGCGCGATCCGGTGCACGGATCGGTATTTCCCGATAGGCTGGAGTCCCTCTTCATAGCCAGCCCGCCTCTCCAGAGGCTCAAGGGCATCCGCCAGCTGGCCCTGGTTGATATGGCCTATCCAGGTGCCACTCATTCCCGCTTCGAGCACAGCCTTGGCACCATGCATGTGGCAGGCATGATGGCCACAAAGCTCTCCCTCTCCTTAGAAGATGTGCGTCTGGTGAGGCTTGCCGGTCTTCTTCACGATATCGGCCACTCGGCGTTTTCTCATGCAGTTGAGCTCTTGCTGGCCCGCAATCCAGACTTTCAACCGATTATTGGAAGGGATCTCATATCCCGTCACGAGCAGTTCACCGCCCATCTGCTGGCCAGTCGCGAGTTTCCTTCTCAAGCACTTGAGATGGTGGAGCAGGAGCTGGGCACATCCGCCCTTGATAGTGTGGCCGCCATAATCGATGGGCAAAGCCTTCCACTTGGGCAGCTGGTCTCCGGGGATATCGATGCAGACCGGATAGACTTTCTGTTGAGAGACTCCCATCACAGCGGTGTCAGCCTGGGGCTGGTGGATCTGGATCAGATAATGGGCGCCTTGGAGGTGAGGGATGGCAGGGTTGTTCTGGCTGGAGACGGGGACTTTCGGATGGATATGTCGCTGACCGCAGCCGAGTCGCTCCTTGTCGCACGGGCCCACCATTACAGTGCCCTCATCCACCATCCAAATGTCCAGTCGGCCAGGGCCATGCTGCTTTATTGCATAGAGGACGTGCTGAAAGACAGCGATCCAAACGACGCCAGGAAAGCCGTCTTTCAGTTCTTCACCAAGTTCAACGATGGCGATCTGATAGCCTTTCTCAAAGCCCGGGTGCGCGGATCAGCCGCCCGCATTCTTGAAAAGCTGCTGTTGGGCCAGCCTCTGAGCCTTGCAGCCCGTTTCGGCCCCCGTCAGATCTCTCCCAAAACCCGGATGGCCCTCTCCACAATCGCCAGGAACGGCAGGATGAGGCAGATATTCGAGTCCGGATTGCAGAAGAGGTTTGGGGCCTTGGTGGATCTGTCAACCGGGAGCGGGGTTCCAAGGTCGCTGCGAACATCTGATGCCTTTCTTTACGACGAGTCGGCCCTGGCCGCGGGATTGACCAAGCATCTGACCGGCCAGATAGCCATCTCCTTCTTCTCCTGCCAGGAATCCGCCTCCCAGATCCCTCTGACAGAGGTGGACCAGCTGGCAGGTCGTCTCATGGACTTTATGAGAGATGAGAGCTACCTGTCAATAGACGGCCTGCTCCTGCTCTTCTCATCCCTTCACACAATGCTATGCCAGGACTTCGGCCAACGTATCCTGGTACCTCGCATACGAAACATCACCTGGATATATCGGACTGTGGAGGAGTTGAGGACGGAGTTTGCTGAGGATCTGGCAGGGCTATTCGATTATACGTTCAGCAACGTCTTTGGATTTCCCTATAGCGAGCGGCTCTTTGAAGACCTGCAGATACTGGTTGCCGTGGGCATGGTTTACCAGGACGTGAGGCAGTATCAGGTTTCGGGGCGCTGGCGTCAGAGGTACGAGTACATGCTCACCTCCGAGGGGCTTGCCTACTCTTCCAGGATTGTGAAGAGATACTCTCCTGAGGCCGGCGCGCTGGATCGCTGGCTCAGCCATCGTAGACATAATATCCCGTACGACCTGGTAAGCCTGGATAGGAGACGCTACCTGGAAGGCTGAAGGGCGCAAGGATGATAGATCAGCAGAAGAGGACCGAAGATCCGCCAGCTTTCGTCTGAGTTCAGGAAAAATGGATCGTCAGAGAAGAAGGTATCGATACCGAAGCGATCGGCGTCCTCCCTGAACCGATCGGCTCTTCTCGCAAAAGCTCAGTCAAACATTCGCGATAAACCATGCCTGTCTGAGGATACCGGATCTTTCTGTTCTATGACCGATAGCTCATCTGCAAGAGACGTGCATATCCTTCGCCTTTTCGGGAAAGAGAGAAAACAACCGCAAATCCGATCGAACATAAAATAGCTTGGGCGGAAGTGACGGCCTTCCTTGAGGCACGCCTCACGCCCTAGCCTGAAAAACAGACCGGCTCAATTTTTCAGTTCTTTGAACCTCAGTTCATCTGGCGCAGTTTATAGTCGCCCCTGGTCACCATCGGTACCGCATCAGCTGGTGTCCAGTCGTCCCTCATGAAGTCGTGAATGGCATATCCGGTGGTTGCCAGGGTTCCGTCCTTGCCAGGCCAGACTGCCTGCAGCAATGGGGCCTCAAAACCGGATGGCTTGTAGCTGTCGTTGAGCAACTTGTAGATCTCATCGCTGGTGTTCTGCAGAGTCCTGTTCTTATCAGGCCAGGTTGCGTAGTAGATCGGCGCCAGGAAAGGAACCGGCTTCCAGGAGTCGTTTAGGAATTCGGATATGGACGTCGTAGTCGGGACCTCGGTCTCCGAGGCGAAGAAACTGGTCTTGGCAAGACCCGACCCTGCCAGGCCCAGGCCCAAGACGGATAAGGCGATCAGTGCGAGCAGTATATTCTTCATGTTAGGCGGATTATCTAAAGAAGGGGATAAAGCTTTCCATTGGATGCGGGATCTTCGGCAGGCTTTTTCAGGAAAACAATGGGCGATCCATTGGAGATGGCTGTGGTATCAGGGCAGCAGCCGGCCTGAACTGTCGCAGAGATGTGTATTTTTGTCATGACAGGATCTGTCTGCTGGCCTGTCATGCTTCCCTCAGGTAAGGCGATATATCTTCGCCCTGATCCCCAATATCAACTCTCATCGCCGTTCGATGTTCTTGTCGTATCCCTGGAGCTTCATTTCTGAAAGGATCGTATCGATCCACGAGTTCCAGCGTCGTTAGCAGCTCCGAATTGACACCCTTCCGGCACCAGTCTCATCAATTCATCGGGTTTGGCGCCGGGATTATCAGATAGGTACCTGGCTACGAGGGGGATGTGGACAAGCCGGCAGTCTATGCAGGTCCATACCCTCTTGCCTTTCCTGGTCCGGACGAACTTTCCCAACCGGTCGTCCCGGCAGGGATAGAGCGGGCAGAAGCAATGGGTGCAGTCCTGCTCTCCGAAGTGATGGCATGGGTAGTAGCGGCAGTTCTCCTTCCCGGTTTCACTGGGCGGGGCAGAGGCTACCGCCCTCAGGCGACACGGGTAATCTGTTACCAGGCCGTCAGCCCCAAGCTTGATGAGCCATGCCGCTTGATCCTCCTGGTTTACGATCCATGGAAATACCCGGATCCCCTGGCGATGAGCGGCCTTGAATAGGCTTGAGGAGACGCGGGCCGGAAATATCATATCTGCTCGGGCGCTCTCTGCCAGGTCAATCGGTCGGATCGGCAGAGAGGCTATGACGATCCCGGTATGAAGCTGCTCGCCGTGGCGCTTCTTTTCCCATAGCTCCCGAAGGTCGAGGAGGCTATTGTGGTAGAACGATGCCACTATGGAACCCTGCTGCCTGCACTTTGTCAAGGCTTCGAGCATAAGCTCTTCGAGCCCCTCCTCCTTCATCTCCACGACCAGGGATCGCCCCATCGCTTCGGCCAGTGACAGGGCATCTTGCAGGGTTGGGATGGGTTCTCCTCCCACCGAGAGCGCCTTGAGATCGTCAAGAGTCAGATCCTCAATTCGGCCCTGTCCACCGGTGGTTCTATCGACGGTCTCGTCGTGCATCAGCACCAGGCAGCCGTCCGAACTCAGACGTACGTCCACTTCTGCAAGCTCTGCTCCGCAGTCGAAGGCTGCCCGAAGTCCCTTCAGGGTATTCTCAGGAGCCATCGCCCTAGCTCCCCGGTGCCCGATGATATAAGGCATCATCATCAGGTGGCCTGGTTTTCTATATCTTTCTTTGGGGAGGCTACAGATCGACAGGGCAAGTATTAATAGCGGGCGCGTCCCCTTTGATCTCCTGATGCCGGATAATCTTGAGAAGTTCAGATGCTTGAAGAGAAGCGTGGCCAAAATAAACCTGGACCCACTGCAAAGAGGCGGGCTACTTACGCCAGAAGCCAGGGAAGCCCTTGTTGAGTGGGGAGACGGCTACTCAGTTTGTGATTTCTGCGGCGGTGAGATGGATCGCATAAGAAATCCGCCGATAGAGGAGTTCGTGCATCAGGCCCTCCCTGAGTTCCTGAAGATCGACCAGGTTCGGATTACCCACGGTGCCCGCGAGGGAATGTACGCAGCCATGAACTCCATGTGCGATCGAGGCGACTACGTTGTGGTCGATGGAAATTCCCATTATACAACCATCCTGGCTGCGGAGCGAGCCGGCCTATCCATCGAGTTCGTCCCTTCCAGCGGACAGCCGGAGTACATAATATCCCCTGATGGATATGCTGAGGCAATCGAGAAGATCAATGATATGGGCGGCCGGGTCAGCATGGCAGTCCTGACCTATCCGGACGGAAATTACGGAAACCTTGTGGATGCGAGGAAGGTGTCAGACATCTGTCATCAGGAAGGCGTACCGCTGATGGTCAACGGCGCCTATTCTGTCGGAAGGATGCCTGTTAGCGCCCGGGATCTTGGAGCAGACGTATTGGTGGGCAGCGGGCACAAGTCGATGGCCAGCTCCGGGCCTATCGGGGTACTGGGCGTCTGCGAGGAGTACGCCGGCCTGATCTTCCGCCGATCCAAGATGAAGAAGAACAAGGACGTCGAGCTCCTTGGATGCACAGTTCGAGGTGCTGGAATTCTCACCATGATGGCCAGCTTCTCTCACGTAGTCGAGCGCGTGGCCAGGTGGCAGGAGGAGGTTGAGAAGGCACGCTGGCTATCCGCACGACTTGAGGAGCTGGGAATGGTCCAGCAGGGGGAGCGGCCCCACCGCCATGACCTGATGTTCTTTGTCTCCGATCGGCTCTACGAGATATCCAACCAGGCCAAGAAAGGCCGCTATTTCCTCTATCGCGACCTGAAAGATCGCGGGATCTGCGGCATAAAGGCAGGTCTCACAAGGCAGTTCAAGCTCAGCACTTATCAGTTGACGTGGGAGGAGCTCGAGACGGTGGCAGCAGCGTTCGCAGATATTATGGCTGCCTATCCGGCGACTGTCGCAGATGAGACCAGTTGAGGGAGGCGGACTTGTGTGTCTTCTTTCTGCCATTCTCCCGAAATAGTCAGACGTCGTGGTCCGAGGGACGCAGGATTTCGGCAACGACCGACCGGCGATAGGGTGTGTAGCCTGGCGTTCATCGCCCACATCAATCTCCCGCGGCTCAGGATCGATGGACAATGGCTTCTACCAGAAACGCCAAATTTCAGAAGAGGGCCTAGTTCAATGCAAAGTCGCCCTACTTGGCAAAGGGTGCCTGTAAAGGGCGGCTCCAAGGATGACGGCCGGATGAGGGGGTATGTTTCGCTTGATCCACGAGATAGTTCAACTGGGCGGCAAGATTGCTGACGGGTATGTGATCGGCCTTGGGTCGGTTAATCTGGTGAACGTTGTCACCGACAGGGGTATGGTGGGATGCGGAGCTTACGATGTCTCTGCCCTTGACAGGCACGGCTATCCTGCTGCCAAGGCAAAGGCAGTTGGGAAGAGCTCGATATCCACTGTTTCGGATCTGCTGGAGGGCCAGATTGTGGAGGTCAACTCCGCAGCAGAGCGCCTGGGTGTCGAGGTGGGCATGTCTGGCAGGCAGGCGCTGGACAGGCTGTGATTGTTATCGGCTTGAGTCAAGGAGCATAAGGTTTAAGTGGGTGGCAGGCCTGAAAGCTGACCTTGAGCGGCTGTGGTCCAGCGGTTATGACATGAGCTTCCCAAGCTCGTAACCCGGGTTCGATTCCCGGCAGCCGCACATTTAATCAATGCTCTCCGGCATTTCATGCGCCTGGGAGTTGCAGATGCCTCCTTTTCAATTACTGCAGGCAGCAAAAATCTCGAAAAGGTCGCCGGCGTCAGACATCGTACTCATCAGGATAAGCGACGTGGCGGACCTCAATGATTCGACCTCCAGTCTTTTCCGAAGTCGGCCTTGCATGTGCAGGGACAATCGGCAATTTGGAGCATGCTACAAGATTCTGGACCGACAAAGAATTTATTCTGTCAACTTCTTATGCTAATTTATGAGACTCATCTCGAAATTTCTCGTCTTGATATTCATAATCAATGCCGCTGGCGGATCTGCGGAGTTCGTCTCCTCTGACGTCACCCTCGACCAGGCGGATGATGAATCCTCGGCAACTTTCGTATTCGACCGCGATTTTGCGCCTTTCAGCTATGAGGAAAACGGTTCAACATACGGCTTTGAGGTGGAGCTGCTGCAGCTGCTGGCAGAGGAGGCGGGATTCAATCTGACCTTAAAGCCGATGATCTGGTCTTTGGCTCAGCTATCATTCCAGAGGGGAGATGCTGACGTGATCGGCGGAATGGTCAGGACCGAGGAGAGGCTGAAGCAGTACAACTTCACAGCCCAACCCCACGGGACCTTCGATATACTGACGTTCGTTTTGGATGACTGCGAGATCAGATCCGCAGACATGCTGCTGGGCAGAAAGGTTGCGGTTCAGAACGGAACAATCTCTCAGGCCCTGCTGAATGCTAAGACCGGCATCGAGGTCCTGGCTTTCGATTCCGAGGGCGAGGGCCTTTCTGCGATCCTCAGGGGAGATGCCGATGCTTTCGTGGGTGGAAGCTCTACCACATGGTTTCGGATAAAGCAGCAAAATATCACCAACATCAGGGCCCTGGCCATGCCCTGGGAGATGCACTCTGTATACTTCGGTGTCAGGGACCCACAGCTTATGAAGTCCATTGACGAGGGCATGCAGCGTCTCATGCAGGATGGGAGGTATGACCAGCTCTACCGCAGATGGTTCGTGACTGAGCTTGACGAATCGGAGATCGAGTCGCTGGTGAACGCCTCGCACCTGGCCAGCCAAAACGCCTATGCGCCTTACTCCAGATATTCTGTGGGCGCGGCAGTGCTCACCGCATCAGGCAGGATCTACTCCGGCTGCAACGTCGAAAACGCACTTTTTGGCCTGTCCACAAGTGCTCTGAAGGTTGCCATCTTCAAGGCGATATCCGAGGGCGACGGAAACATTCGGGCAGTCGCCAACTGCCTCCCTGGCGGAAGGGCTGCTGCGCCTACTGGAGACGAGCGCCAGATACTCTTTGAGTTCGGCAGGGACATCCTGGTGGTGCTGGGAGAGGACGGAGACTACACGACGAGAATGATCTCTGAGATCTTCCCTTACCCGTTTGAGATGAGGATGTGATTTGTATATAATATATTTTTTTAACTTCATTGCTCCTCATAATCAGACCCCAATCACCGGCATCTGATTCATTCTGCCGGACGGCAGGACTGAAAAGAGGCGAGTATCCAAAAGCTCTGCATTTGGCAAACCCTGGTCCGATCGCAGCTTCAGCTTTCTTAAGCAATTTGCCTGCAGGCCGAACGAGGTACGAGAGGAGCGCGAAATCCAGGAGAGTGCAAAGATGCCTCTTGGAATCCTTAAATGCATAACCGGATCGCTATTTCGGATCCCAGCGCCCCATGTCTCAGCAGGCCATCAGTCGCGGCGATTCCTCTAATGCCAAAGCCCGCACTCTGCAGCTTTTTGTGCCGATTAAGGATGTCTGGTACAGAAAGGTTGAAATTGTGATGGTGGAGTAATATATCTGGGGTGGCATAATTGAAGGGTGTAATTCCGGCCATGTTCCTTCTTATGGCAACGGCATCTGTGATATTTGGGATAGCAATGGGCGTGGAGTTCGACAAATCTCCTGGATTTTGGGCTGATCCTGGCAGCATTTCTTCTTCAAGCTCATCCAGCATGGAGAATAAGGTCCTATCTTCGCTTCAGCAGACCTTCGGTGAGGCAGCGACTTTTGAGCTTTCCGCAGGAGGGTCGTCAGCCACTGAAAGGATACAGTATATGGATTTTGGCGTTGGTATATCCACGGCAAAGCTGCCTGATCCGACGAGGATCGACAAGAGAACGGTTGACTCCGATTCACAACAGCCGCCAGCAGAACCGCCGGCAATAAACTGCAGCCAGATCTCATGCTGCTGCAACGGGCGAGTGGGCGACAATATGTCTTCCATCGACGCGAACTGTTCCTCGGCCGACTGCTCAGGCGTGGATTGCGGCAGCCTGAGCTGCGAAGACAAACAGTCGTGCGGCATCAACTGCTCTGCAACCAAACCAACCACCAGCCAGCAGGCTGGCCAGGAGATCTCGGTCCTCATCCCGTCGGGCTTTGCGATTGGCCGAGGGACTGCGCTGTCATCCTTTAAAGAAGAGCTGCGGCCTGTGATGGTGCAATCCTCCAGTATCGCTGGCCCGGGCTTGGCATCCTTCTCCACTGCCCAGACCGGTTCGTCGGCCGCGAACTGGGTCATGCAGTCCAGAAAAGGTGGCTTTGGCGGGACCAGGATCGACTCCAGAACCTCACTGGCCGGAGATTTCGATGTGCAGAGATCGGTAATGTTCCACGAGCCGCCTTCATGAGGGAAAATCGCGATGCTCTTGTCATCGGCTGATCGGGTATGAAGATGTGGCGTTTGGTGGGCTGAAAGATACCTCACATTCGGCAGTTAGGGAATATCGTTCAAAAGAGGTGAAGAGCGACTGAGTTGGTGTGTTTGAACCGTATAATATCAACAGGATCATATCGGCAGGATCATATCAGCAAGATCATATCAGCAGGATCATATCAGCAAGATCATATCAGCAAGATCATATCAGCAAGATCATATCAGCAAGATCATATCAGCAGGATCATATCGGCAAGATCATATCGGCAAGATCATATCAGCAGGATCATATCGGCAGGACCAGACATAACCAACTCGAAAATGGACCTGCCCTTGACTGGCTACTTCGAAAAAAAAAAGAACGCAAGCGGGAAAAATCAAACATGAATAAGATCCGGCCGAGAGCCTCGTCGGCAGCTCTACAGTCATTTCTGATACTGTTTTTGCTTGCAGCATCCGTCTTGAGTGTCCAGGGCCAGTTGATGTGGAGCCAGCTCTATGGGGGGCCCCATGCAGACGGCGGGTGGTCCTTAGGCCTCTGCCCCGATGGGGATTATGTGGCGGCCGGCTACACTGTGCGGGGCCAGGGAAGCGACATCTACCTGCTTAAGATAAATTCCAGCGGCGGCATGGTTTGGTCCCGAATCATGGGGGGATCTGAGGACGACTCTGCCACAGCCCTGCAAACGGTATCAGACGGCATAGTACTGGCTGGCAGCACCGAGTCCTACTCGGTCGGCGGGGAGAGGTTGTGGGTGGCCAAGGTCGATTACAACGGCAGCCTGATTTGGGAGCGCAGCTATGGCGGATTTGTGACATCATCAGGCGACGGTGCCTGGTCCATAAGAGAGACGACCGACGGCTATGTGATAACCGGTTACACGCGCTCAGATTCTGCAGGTGGCAAAGACCTCTGGCTCTTGCGGCTCGATTCCTTTGGGATGCCCGTATGGTCTGAGCGTTTTGGAGGAAGCGGAGACGATGTGGGCTTCTCGGTCCTTCCTCATCCCATAGGGTACGTGGCAGCAGGGTATAGCCGGTCTTTCGGCGGTGGGGATGAGGATGTATATGTGGTTATGACTGACGAGGACGGCTCTCTCCTCTGGAACCGTACCTTCGGGGATCATGGCGATTCCGCCGCCCTATCGATGGTTCGGGTCGATGACGGGCTGGTTCTGGCTGGCAGGACCGAGGTGGGTGGCGACAGGGATGTCCTGCTCATGAAGATCAGCGATCTTGGCGATGAGATCTGGTCGCGTAACATTGGCGGTCCTGGAAACCAGTCAGCTCTGGCGGTGACCACGACAGAAGATGGCGGTCTGCTGCTTACCGGATGGACAGAGACCCCCTCCAAAAACCGGGACTTATTGCTGATCAGGACAGATTCGGATGGCCTCTTGCAGTGGTCCCGCACATTTGGCGGCCTTGGCCCGGATATGGGCACATCGTTGCTGCTGACAGGCACTGCATGTCTGGTTTTGGGAATCAGCTCCATGCGGTGCAGCGAAGATCTCTGGCTGCTCAACCTGAGCCTCGATGACATCCTGCCAGACGCCGCTGGATCGGTCCAGACAGCAGGGCGCCTTGACGAGACCATCTCTCTCATCGGACCGGACGGATCTGAGAACCACGCTCAAGGCGAATCCTCGACGGCACAAGAGGCTCAAGAGCAGGCTTTAAAGATGGCCGCAGTCAAGGTTCCTTCCTGGCGGTCATCAAAGGAGACCACTATCCCAAATAGGGCGGATGACATAAAGAAATTCTTTAAATCCTGATCGCATATTCGAAGTCATGGTACTCATGGTCAGGATCTCGGATATCAGTCGATATCTTCGCTGTCCCCGTTTGATATATTTCGAGCGAGGCCAGTTTGCCCCTGAGCTGGTCAGCCCTTCCCATATCCTGCTGCGCCACATGTTGCTCTCCTGGCAGGCAGGGTCCGATCCGTCGGATATGGAGGAAGCCATCCTCCGGCTCATCCAGGATCTTTTGCTGATATATCCTCAGATATCCCAAGCCGATCTCTTGGTTGCTGCCGACGAGGTCAGGCATCTTCTGCCGGATCTGATCCTCCTGCCAGCGGAAAGGCTGGTCCCATCCGAGCTTGAGGTTGAGCTGCGGTCGGAGCGGCTGGGACTTACAGGCAGGCTCGACCGCATGGTGGTACGCCAGAGACAGGCCGCAATGCCGAGGCCAAATCTCCTGTCCAGCCTGCTTGACCGCGCTGGGCTTCTGGTGTCCCCGCCTTCACAAGATGCGACCGCGTCAGGGAGAGATGAGGGCAGCGACGAGAGAACGGCGCAGGCTGATCAGCCATTGGTCACACCGTCTCTGATCCGAACGGGGAAGGCGCCGAAGAGCGGAGTGTGGCGCCGGGATCGCCTGTCCCTGGCAGGCTACTCCCTCCTGCTTCAGGAGAAGTACGGCCAGCCTGTCGTCGAGGGGCAGGTTGAATATGCGAGGTCATGCCAGATCAGGCAGGTGGCCATAAGAGGACTGGACAAAGGGCGGTTTCTGCGCCTTTGCGATCGTGTCAGGCAGATCCGTCGAGGCAGCCTCCCAGACCGTCCGGCAAATGCACCATGCTCAGCCTGCCCCTGTCGTGATGCTTGTCACTCGCGTGCATCGCTGGCATCTCGATTCTTTTGAGGCAGTCGGGGGATTCTTGAGAAGCGTTATATCCCTTCACGGGAAGGAGACTGCCATGTTGAAAAGGCGGCACGTTCTCTCCTCCCGCGACTTTTCCAGGGAGGAGATCGACTCGGTGCTGAAGACCGCAGAGTCCCTGGAGCCCTATGCTCGCGGCCGCAGGGCGGGCTGGCTCGAAGGAAAGATCCTTGCCCTTCTGTTCTTCGAGCCCTCTACCCGGACCAGGATGTCCTTTGAGACCGCTATGAAGAGGATGGGCGGGTCCACGATAAACCTGGGATCTTCCGAGGCGAGTTCAATCTCCAAAGGGGAGACCCTTGCCGATACGGTCCGGGTCATGGGCAGCTATGCCGATGCGATTGTGATCCGGCACCCCAAGGAGGGTTCGGCACGCCTGGCAGCCGAGTTCTCGCCGGTCCCTGTCTTGAACGGAGGGGATGGAGCAGGACACCATCCGACCCAGACATTGCTGGACCTCTACACCATAAAGAAGGAGAGCCATCTTGATGACCTCTCAATTGCGCTGGTCGGCGACCTTAAGTACGGTCGGACAGTTCACTCACTGGCATACGCTCTGGCCCTGTATGGAGCGGAGATCACCCTGGTCTCGCCCCCAAGCCTCAGACTTCCGGACCAGATAATCTCCGATCTGTCGCGAAGCGGGGCCAAGCTGGTCGAGACATCCGACCTCTCGGAGGTGGTCGGGGATGTGGACGTCCTTTACGTCACGCGAATCCAGCGGGAGCGATTCCCAGATCTGGTTGAGTACAGCAAGGTTGCCCGCAGCTACAGGATAACTCCGGAGTTCCTGGAACGAGCAAGGTCGGGGCTCAAGATCATGCACCCTCTGCCGCGGGTTGATGAGATCTCGCCGGCTGTTGATGATACCCCACACGCCGTATATTTCCGACAGTCCTTTTACGGTGTGCCGGTAAGAATGGCTCTTCTGAAGATGCTGCTTGAGGCAGGTCAGGAGTGATTTTCCAATGGCTGAGAAGGAGCTGAAGGTCAGGCCGATCAGGAATGGAACTGTCATAGATCATATCCCTGGCGGGCAGGCCCTAAACGTCCTGAAGATCCTGGGCATATCCAGGACCACTGGAGCTGGGGCCACGGTCAGCGTGCTTATGAACGTGGACAGCCCAAAGCTTGGCAAGAAGGATATAGTGAAGGTTGAGGATCGGGAGCTGCTCTCTGAGGAGGTGGACAAGATCGCCCTGATAGCTCCTGGGGCCACGATCAACATAGTGAGGGACTTTGAGGTCGCAGAAAAATATGTTGTTGACCTGCCAGACCTGATCGTCGGCGTCGTCCGGTGCCAAAATCCGAACTGCATATCGAACTCATCAGAGCCTATCCGTCCTCAGATGCAGGTTCGGGAGAAGCGTCCGGTGCAGCTGCGCTGCATGTACTGCGACCTGCCGCTGACAGAACGGATAGCCGACTTCCTGATCTGAAGTCTGTCTTTGAAAAAGAACCTGCATCCCTGCACCGCGCTCAAGCTGGCTGTTCTTCTCCGAAGAGATCCGAGTGAGGCCTTATTTCGACCTGATGGCCATCACAGGGATCTCTCAGTCAGAGATCGATGAGCTTAAACCATCTGGATCTTGAACGCCCAATTCACAGTCTTGATGGGGGCTGTGCCGGTATGGGTCAGGCGCAAGCGAGGCTTATGATGGGTAGATATAAGTAAGGGAAGATCTGCCTGAAGATCGATTTTGTTAGATGAGGATGGTATCTCGGATGACTCTCAAGAATGGCGATTTCATCTTGCTGGACTATACGGAGAGCGTGGGTGGAGTGCCCATACTGACCACAGATGAGCAGCTTGCCAAGGATAAGGGCATATTTGACGAGGAAGCCTCTTATGGGCCTCGCATTATAATACTGGGAGCCGGGCAGGTTGTGGCCGGGCTTGAGGAGGAGCTGCTGGGAAAGGAGGTAGGGTTCTCTGGCACGGTGCAGGTACCTCCGGAGAAAGCCCATGGAGTTACCGATCCAGCCAATGTCCAGACGGTCATGGCCAATCGTTTCAAGCAGGAGAAGCCGCTTCCAGGCATGAGGGTTTCACTGGACGGAAAGATGGGCGTAGTCTCAAGGATAATTGGACGGCGTATAACCGTAGACTTCAATCACCCTCTGGCCGGTCAGGATGTGACCTTCGACTACAAGATCCAGGGCCAGATCGAGGATCGGGAGGAGAAGCTCAAAGGGATGATCAAGGCCTTTGCCCGCCTCGAGCTGCAGGCCAGGATAATCGATGATGCGGCCGAGATCCAGACACCCTGGGAGCTTTCCTATTACCAGGAATGGGTCATGATCAGGCGAGGTCTGGCAGATATGATCCTGCGCACCTTGGAGCTAAAAGAGGTGCGTTTTGTGGAGACCCACACCGGTCAGCGGGTCACGTCCCAGTTGATCTCGCCTCCTTCCAAGAGCGAGCCTGATCTGGCTGCGGCTGAGGGGCCTGGCCAGCAGTAGGCGTCTTTGGCCTGATAGGGCCGAAAAATCGTCCTTTCTTTTTGAATAGAAAATCTCCACGAATCCGGATTTTCACGGCATTTCCCTTCAGCACTCAACCGTTTCCGATGATCGTTGGAAACCTGTCCTTCTCTTGAAAAACTCAATCGCTTTGTCTCGTATGGCGTAAATAGTCCGCTCCCATCCTTCTGCCGGCAATCTTTGGCTGTCTTCGCCACCTGTATAGTTCGGTCTGGCGTGGCAGGATCTGCATTCACCGGGATTTGAGGGGATTGGAGGCCGGTTTTTTTGGCGAAAGAGGAGTGGATGAGCACACTCTCGCGGCTCTTGTGGGGACGCTTCGACATGCTCCTTTATGGCAGGGCTTTTTCGAATGGGCTGCTTAGACGAAAAAGTATATACGGCGGAGCTGTCTTCCTCATATCCATGCAGCAAGAATCCTCTGCGTGGGATCGTTTTCTACAATATTGAACAGCTTCGCGGAAAAGAGATTTCTGTTTTCGACACCACTCTCCGGGACGGCGAGCAGACGCCTGGCGTATCTCTCACCCCTGAGGAGAAGCTGGTGATCGCCAGACAGCTCGACAAGCTTGGGGTAGACATAATCGAGGCCGGCTTTCCGGTCTCGTCCAGAGGCGAGTTCGAGTCGGTGCGCAGCATAGCCGGAGAGGGTCTGGAAGTCACCGTCTGCGGCCTGGCCAGGATCATGCCCAGGGATATCTCGGCCTGTCTTGATGCTGGGGTTGGCATGGTGCACGTCTTCGTCTCCACGTCTGACATTCAGATTGCCCATACTATCAAGAAGGGCAAGGAACAGATCGTGGAGGAGGCGGTCGCGGCCGTGGATATGGTCAAGCAGCATGGTGTACCCTGTCTCTTCTCAGCCATGGACGCCACTCGCACATCGCCCGACTTCCTCCGCCAGATATTCCTGGCGGTGCAGCAGGCAGGGGCTGATACGGTCAACGTTCCTGACACTGTTGGAGTTATGGCCCCATCGGTCTTCTATGGTCTGGTCGGGGAAGTTTGCAGCTACATGAAGGTCCCGGTCGATGTCCACTGCCATAACGACTTCGGCCTGGCTGTCGCAAACAGCCTGGCAGCAGTTGAAGCCGGAGCCCGGGAGGTGCAGGTAACGGTCAACGGTCTTGGGGAGCGTGCCGGTAACGCCAACCTCGCCGAGACGGTCATGAGCCTTCACTCGATCTATGGGGCGCGGACCAATATCCGCACCGAGTTCCTGGTGGAGACCGCCAGGCTGGTCGAGCGGCTCACCGAGGCCCGAATACCCATAACCGCTCCCATAGTTGGGGAGAACGCGTTTTCCCACGAGAGCGGGATACACAGCCATGGCGTAATCGAGCGGAGCGATACCTTCGAGCCTGGCATAATGACGCCTGAGATGGTAGGCCACAAGAGGAGGATAGTGCTTGGCAAGCACACAGGCCGCCATGCAGTCAAGCAGGTCTTGGACCTTGCTGGCTACTTCCCAAGCGAGGAGCAGCTCGGCGAGATACTTCAGCGCATCAAGGATCTTGGCGACAAAGGAAAGCAGGTCACAGATGCCGATCTCCAGACAATCGCCGAGGTCGTCTTAGGAGAGGTGGACAGAGGTCATCAGGCCCTGGTCCTCAAGGAGGTATCGGTGATGACCGGAAACATAATAACCCCAACCGCTACGGTGCGGGCACTTGTGAGGGGAGAGGAGCGGGTAGTGGCCAACATAGGGGTGGGGCCTGTTGACGCAGCAGTAAAGGCAGTTCGCGGGCTTCTGGGACAGGACAGCCTCATGCGTGTGCGGGACTTCCGAATCGAGGCGATCACAGGGGGCTCAGACGCGCTGGCCGAGGTGATAATCGCAATGGAGGACGAGGCCGGCAGGAAGGTCTCGGCCCGGTCCGCCAGGGAGGACATTGTCATGGCCTCGGTGGAAGCATTGGTAAGCGCCATCAATCGCCTGATTCTTCTGGAGGAGAGGGAAGCACGATAAAGACTTTGCCAGGGCTCAGGAGCTGCCAGGCAGGGATCTTTCAGGCAGCGCCCTGCAATGCCCCGCCATATTTTCTTTTCCGATTGCATCAAGTCCTTTCATCTCAAATGTCGGAGGTATAGCTACATTGAACAGCGTTTCAGTTATCGATGCCCACTGTCATCTGGACTTCAAGCACTTCAGCAAGGACAGAGCGGCGGTGATGGATAGAGCCAGGTCAGCAGGGATTGTGGAGATGATAAACTCCGGTGTCGATCTGCCAACCAACCGCCGGACCATGGAGCTCGTTCGTCAGTACCCCTTCTTGCACGCCACATTGGGCCTGAGCCCAAACTCGCTGGAAAGGTTCAGCAATCGCGATATGTCCGAACTCAAGGACTTCATCCGGTCACAGGCTGACGATATCATCGGTGTTGGCGAGGCGGGCCTTGACTACTATCGTGTGACAGATCCGGCCTTGCGGGCGAGGCAGGTCTCGGTCTTTCAGCAGATGATCGACCTGGCTGCAGAGCTGGACAAGCCGCTGGTCATCCACGCCAGGGATACCGAAGAGCAGGCCTTTCAGATGGTGAAAGACCAAAAGAAGGTCGTGTTTCACTGCTATAGCGGCTCCCTTGCCACCATGAAGCAGATCGCCGATAAGGGCTTCTACATTTCCATAGCCACCGTGGTCTGCCGCTCAGTCCCGCACCAGGCAGTGGCTCGCCAGGTTCCGATAGACCAGCTTCTGATAGAGACCGACAGCCCTTTTCTCTCCCCTCGCAGGGGGCGAAACGAGCCCGCCTTCGTGCTGGACTCCGTGCAGCTCATCGCACGCCTTCGTGGGATGACGCCCGAAGCACTGGCAGATGCCACCGTCCGCAACACCAGGAGGATCTACGGAATCTGAGGAAAGTATATTCGAGATCGATCCTTCAAGATAGAGAATAACCCAGCAATGGCAAAGGTCCTAATCCGCACCCAAACCGCGGGCAGCCTGAATCTAATCATGGTGGGCGGCGTGCAACATGGACCGCTTGAAACCTCTTCCCAGGAGGATTTGCCAGAGGGCCGGGTGAGGGATCTTTCCGATATGTCCTTTTGGAAATGCAGCGAATACGGAAAATTATTTGAGCGATACATAAGAACTTCGTGGTCGGATCAGTGATCTGATGGCGATCAACTTCGAGCACATCTTGAAGTATCTGGGATCAAAGAAAGAGAAAGGCCGAAAGAAGATCGGCCTCCTTGTCGATGGCCCAAATATGCTCAGAAAGGAGTTCCAGATGGACCTAGAGGAGATCCGGGATCTCCTTAGGGACTATGGAGATATCAAGGTGGGCAAGGTGTTTCTCAATCAGTATGCCTCGGAGAAGCTGGTGGAGGCGGTGGAGAACCAGGGTTTTGAACCGATCATATGCAGCAGCGATGTGGATGTCCGGATGGCTGTTGAAGGAGTGGACATGATATACAACCCGGTCATAGATACCCTGGCCCTGGTAACTCGGGATGCCGATCTCAAGCCTGTCCTGATGAAAGCCATGGAGCATGGCAAGGAGACTATAATATTCGGGGCTGAGCCCGGCTTCTCTGTAGCCCTTAAGAACTCGGCAGATTACGTCATAGTCCTGCGCAACGGAGAGTACGTTACGGAGTGAGCTCATTGGGAAATGCGGCAACTGACAACGATAGTCCTTCAGGTCCGGTCCGCCTATCCAGGTCGGGATGGGAGAAGGGATCGGACTCGGATCGCTGGGATGACGATAGGTGGGATGAGAGGCAGTGGGATCGGTCGTCCGGCAAGAGCGACGAGTTTGAGCTGCCCGTAACCCCTGTGCTCCTGATAATCGGGATCTGCGTGCTGGTTATGCTCTTTTCCCTGGCTGTCCCAGGCCTGGTCTATACCCAGCTGGCACTCAAAGGAAGCCTGCTTTCGGTGCGTCCCTGGACCATATTAACCCATATCTTCGTCCATGCAGACTTCTCCCATCTCTTCTGGAATATGCTCGCCCTCTTCTTCTTCGGGACGCAGCTGGAGAACAGGATAGGTGAGCGCAGATTTCTAATGGTATTCCTGGTCTCGGGGCTGGTGGGCGGTCTGGCCGAGGTTCTATTCTCCAGCGGATTCATCATGGGGGCAAGCGGTGCGGTCATGGGGGTAATGGGCTGCCTGGCCTTGCTGGCGCCGGAGATAAGGGTGATCATATTTCCGATTCCGCTTCCAATCAGCATCACCGTTGCAATCATCCTCTTCGCGGCCATCGATCTGTTCTATCAGATGAGCCTGGGCGGCTCAGACGGCATAGCGCATATGGCCCATCTGGCAGGGCTTGGGGCAGGCCTTCTATTTGGAAACATGCTGGGTCGAAGAGGGAGCTACTAGAAGGGATACGATCTGAGGCTCCTCCGGGGCCGACCTGCCCCGGACTGTGCCCTTGCCGTCTTGGGAATATGCTGCACCGACCACCATGTCGCTTGCTTCCTATTTCCAAAGGGATTTGCCTGACGGAATTGTCACAAGAAGACGGAGAGCCGCTCGCAGGGCAGTGTTCGTCGTTCGCCTTTTCACGGTACATGTCTCGATTATTTTGTTGTAAGCGGCTTCTTGGCGGGAAAAAAATAAAAAGGATAAGGTCAAGAGTATTACCCTCCAGGGGGTTTGGGACCAAATGGCCATCAAGATCAACGGTGATTTTAATTGAAGGGTTCAGTAGGCATCATCGTGGGCGAGACAAGCCCGGTTCAGTTCAAGTTCCTGATCACCAGAACCATCGGCCGTGGGGATTATGTCAAGGTGAAGATCGAGGGGCGGGACTTCGTATTGGCTCAGGTGGAGGAGATCAAGAGGTCCAACTCAGCGTTCAACCTGGCCCACATGGAGAGGGCCGGGGCGCCGACCACGTCACGGGAGTGGGTGGTGGCAGAGGCAAGGGTGCTCGGCGTGGGTCACAGCGGCCACCTGCGCTTGCCGAGCAGCCCGCCACGGCCGGGTGACGAGGTCTTTATGGCCGAGGAGAAGATGATCTCCTCATGTCTCGGCCTTACCAGAGGCGAGATGTATATCGGTCTGCTGCGAGGCTATGACCTGAGGGTGACCCTCGACGCAAACACGCTCGTACAGAAGCATTGCAGCGTGCTGGCCAAGACAGGGAGCGGAAAATCGTATACCGCAGCTGTGATACTCGAGGAGCTGCTTGAGCGGGGCGTAGCCCTGCTGGTTATCGATACCCACGGCGAGTACTCTTCCATGCGCCTGCCAAACCGCGAAGGCCAGTTCGCCCGCTTCAAGATCAAGCCCAGGGGGTACGACGTGGTTGTCTATACCCCGGCCAACCAGGTCCTCAATCCCAAAGCCGATCGACCGTTCCGATTCGACGGGATGAACCTGACAGCGCGCGATCTATCCCGCATGATGCCTGAGGAGAGCAGCGCTTCCTTGGGCCTGCTCTACGAGGCCATCTCGGCGCTGAGCGCTGAGGCAGACACATACCAACTTGAGGATATAATCCGTCAGGTTGAGAAGTCCACCTCCAAGGGAAAATGGGCGCTCATATCCCAACTTGAGTCCCTTCTTGAGGCAGGCATATTCTCAGGTGAGCCGACACATCCATCCGAGCTTCTGCAGCGGGGTCGAGCAGCCATACTTGATATGACCGGAGTGCTGCCGGAGATGCAGTCGATGATCGTGGCCAGGGTGCTCTCCGAGCTCTTCGATGCCAGGAAGATGGGCCGCGTGGCTCCGGGTATGGTGGTCGTCGAGGAGGCTCATAACTATATCCCGGAGAGAGGAAGTGGGAGGGCAGCCTCAACAAGCATAATTCGGACGATAGCTGCCGAGGGGCGAAAGTTCGGACTGGGACTCATGATCATAAGCCAGAGGCCGGCCCGGGTAGATAAGAACGTGATATCCCAGTGCAATACCCAGATAATTATGCGGGTTACAAACCCCAACGATCTGAAGGCGCTTTCCAAGGGCCTCGAGGGGATGACGGCAGAGCTGGAGGAGGAGATCAAGCGGCTCGCTCCCGGCACAGCCATGCTGGTCAGCAACGAGATCGAACGACCTGTGGTTGTGGCGGTTCGGCCGCGAAAATCAAGGCATGGCGGCATCAGCACCCCCATCGTGGCCGAAGAACCGCTTGCGCGCCCCGGGATTGCCGAAGGCGAAGCTTCAGGCAGAAGGCCGCCGTCCCGTGCTTCCGGCTCCATCCTGAAGAAGGTATTCGGCCCCAGGCGAGCCTGACCGACGTGTGGCCTCTCCTGGCGTGGGATGGGCAATGTAGAAAGGCTTGTCGAATCTCCTTTTCCCGCGCGCTGGTCCGACAATTGGGTGATTGATATGAGGCGCTGGCAAGACCATCTGACCTTTGGCAGGCCCATTTCGTCAGGTGACCAGAGTTCTGATGGGTCCGATGAGATAATCCTATCGGGAATGGTGATATCCGGAGACGATCTTCTGGTCCATCCGGGTTACGTCTGCCTGAAGGGAGGGAGGATCAAGGAGGTGGGCCAGGAGAGGACGAGGATGGAAGAGCATATAATCGCCCCGGCACTGGTCAACTCCCATACCCACCTGGCCGACGGCCTGTCCAAAGACCCGCCTTACGCCCCTCTATCCCAGCTTGTTGGTCCAGGCGGCCTCAAGCACAGGCTGCTGGAATCTGCCAGTTGTGAGGAGCTGAGATCGTCTATGCGCAGTGCAGCCCTGGAGATGCTGGATGGGGGAACCTGCGCATTTGCCGATTTTCGAGAGGGAGGGCCATCCGGAGTCTCACTATTGCTTGATGCTCTGCATGGATTGCCTCTGATCTCCCGCATCTTCGGCCGCCCTGATCCGGGCGGAACCGATATCCACCCCGATTGCTTCGGCCTGGGGCTATCCAGCACCCGGGATCATCCATGGGAATGGGTGAAGCGGGCAGCAGTAGCTGCCAGGTCCAGGGGAATGCATCTGGCAGTTCATGCAGGCGAATCTGGCAGGGACGATATCGAGTCTGCACTGTCACTGCAGCCAGACCTCCTGATTCATCTGACATCTGCCACGCCGGCCGACCTTGAGAAGGTGGCAGGCACTGGGGCAAGCGTTGCGGTCTGTCCCAGATCTAACCTGGCCACAGGTTGCGGCCTTCCGGATATTTCGGCCATGGTCGGGCTGGGGATCAATGTATGCGTGGGCTCGGACAACCTGATGCTGAACTCCACCAACCTCTTCCGGGAGATGGAACTGATCAGCAAGGCGTTGCTGCACGATGACAGACAGGTATTTAAGATGTGCACGCTAAATGGAGCAAAAGCCCTTGGATTGGAGCAGGAGATCGGGTCCATAGAGGTCGGCAAAGCGGCACGAATCATGGTGGTCTCTGCCAGCTCCAGAAATATGAAAGGGTCCCGTGACCCGCTGGCCAGTCTTGTAAGAAGAGCAGAACCCTCTGACATCCTGGCGGTGTTTTAGGGCCTAGTGTCCTAGGAACAGATGCGATATCTGGGCGGGGTTTTTCGGGATTTTCATCCAGGGATTGCCAGGGCTGATCTAAAAACGGGCCTGCCGAGGAGATATCAGGGACCATAGGTGTGGAGATGTTCGAAAAGATAATCATCGCTACAGATGGATCGGAGACGAGCGAGAAGGCAGCCCAGGCTGGCATAGAGCTTGCCCGGGCCCAGGGAGCAAAGGTCGTAGCCCTTTACGTGGCTGATACCGGACGGCTGAGCCACCTGCCCGACGACATGGTCTTGGTCAGCATAAAGGAGCTGCTAATTAAAGAGGGCGAGGAGGCCACCGGTTATGTATGCGGTCTGGCGGAGAAAGCCGGGGTGGCGTGCGAGAGGAAGGTTGTGGAGGGCAGGCCAAGCGACCAGATCCTGAAGTATTGCCGTGAGGTTGGCGCGCAGCTCCTGGTCATGGGCAGCGTCGGCCGCAGCGGCCTGGACCGGTTCTTGCTTGGAAGCGTTGCTGAAAAGGTGGTCCAGCACGCTCACATCCCGGTAATGACCGTTCCAGGGGAGCGGAAGGGGGACTGAAACCAAATGGATGGTACCCTGGTCAGGGATGTGATGGTTGGGGATGTGGCCTATGTCACGATTCCCGGCTACCGGGATGAGGTCCTCAAGGTGCTGAAGGAGCGGTGGGTCTCCGGTGTTCCGGTCCTAAAGGGCGGAAAGGTGGTGGGCATGGTTACCCGTACCGACCTCCTCAGAAATCCCGAAGAGGACCAGATAGCCATGCTCATGACCAGGAATCCCTATACAGTTCGGCCGGATCAGACGCTGGTGGAGGCGGCCCGGCTCCTAGCGGATCATGACATAAGGCGTCTGCCGGTTGTGGAGGACTCCCGTCTGGTGGGGATAATAACCGTGGCCGACGTGATCAGGGCAATCTCAGAGATGGATCTTGATATGCCGATAGACCGTCACTTCCAGCGCGGCGTAGTCGTGGTGTGGGATGAGATGCCCCTTCCTGTGGCTGGCGCTGTTATGGAGTATGCCGCAGTTCAGGCCTCTCCAGTTATCAACTCCCAGCTACAGCTCGTAGGCATGGTCAGCGACCGGGATCTGATCGCCAAGAGCATTATCGAAGAGACGGTTGAGCGGGCGGACATGAACTCCGGGCCTGAGATGGATGAGTGGAGCTGGGAGAGCAAGGAGACCATGTCCCGGTTCTATCAGGTATCAAGGATAACGCTTCGCAATATACTGGTGAGTGAGGCAATGGTCAAGGCCATAACCGCCATAAAATCGAGCAAGGTGAGCGAATGCGCCATGATCATGCGTCGCAACAAGATAGACCAGCTGCCCGTGGTCAGCTCTCACCAGAAGCTGATCGGACTTCTCACCGATAGGAACCTGATCCAGGCCATGATCATGAGCAGTTAGACTGCCCCATTTGGGAGGGCAGACCAGCCAATAGATAGCTAAACAGGGCCTGCCTGGCAGGAAAAAAGATTCCATCGTCCAGGTGGTGATGGCGGCAAAGCGTCCGGACAAATCGCCCGATGCCAAAAAGCCGCCCATCACCAAGGTTGCGGTGCAGCCGATTAATGATCGACTCGTTTTATGATCTCTTTTGATTCTAGGCGGTATCTATGCCGGCTGCGTGCTGCAGCCCCAACTCCTTTATGGAGGCCTCTCTCATCCGGTACTTCTGAACCTTGCCTGTAACGGTCATCGGGAAAGAGTCAACGAATTTGATGTAGCGGGGTATCTTGTAGTGTGCGATCCTGCCCCGGCAGTAGTCCCTGATCTCCTCAGGGGTGGCAGAGCAGCCCTTTTTCAGCATGACCCAGGCCATCAGCTCCTCCCCATACCTGGCATCCGGCACTCCTATCACCTGAACATCGCTGACGTCGGGGTGCGTGTAGAGGAACTCCTCGATCTCCCTCGGGTAGATGTTCTCCCCTCCTCTGATGACCATGTCCTTGAGCCGGCCGGTGATCTTGCAGTAGTCGTCCTGATCGAGTATCCCCAGGTCTCCGGTATGCAGCCAGCCTGCATCGTCGACAGCTATGTCGGTAGCCTCAGAATTGTTGTAATATCCCCTCATGATGGCGTAGCCTCTTGCACAGATCTCTCCGGATTGGCCCCGGGGGACGATCTTTCCGCTCTGAGGATCGACTATCTTCAGTTCGGTGTGCGGCATGGGCCTGCCAACGGTTGATACCCTCTGCATGAGCGTGTCGTCGGTTGATGACATGGTCAGGCCTGGAGACGATTCGGTCTGGCCGTAGGTGATGACCACCTCCGTCATGTTCATCAGGCTGCTTACCTTCTTCATGACCTCAATCGGGCATGGAGAACCTGCCATTATCCCGGTACGCAGCGATTTGAGGTTGAACTTGGGGAAGTCCTGATGTTCAAGCTCAGATATGAACATGGTTGGAACTCCGTGAAGCGCTGTGCACCTCTCCCTCTCGACAGCGGTCAGAGTTGCTACGGGATCGAAGTGCTCAGCAGGCAGAACCATGGTGGCTCCATGAGTGACCGATGCCATATTGGATAAGACCATGCCGAAACAGTGGTAGAATGGTACCGGTATGCACAGGCGATCCTTGCTCGTGAACTTCATGCATTCGCCTATGAAAAATCCGTTGTTCAGTATGTTATGGTGGGTGAGGACCACGCCCTTTGGAAAGCCGGTTGTTCCCGAGGTGTACTGAATGTTTATGGGATCGTCGAAATCCAGGGCTCTGCCAGCCTCCTCCAGGACATGGTCTGGCACCTGGTCACCCATCTTCTGCACCTCATCCCACATGTGCATGCCCGGCTGCCTGGGTCCCTTGATCAGTATCAGAGTCTTTAAGAAAGGCAGCTCTTGCAACTCGATCTCGTCGGGTCTTGCATCCCTGGCCTGGGGGCAGATCTGGTAGAACATCTCCAGATAATCCGAGGTCCTGAATCGGTCCATGAGGATCAGTGCCTGGGCCTCAGATTGCTTGAGCACGTACTCCAGCTCATGAGTCCTGTAGGCTGGATTGATGTTAACCAGGATTATGCCTGCCTTGGCAGTGGCGAACTGGGCAATTATCCATTCGGCCATGTTTGTGGACCAGATCGCAAGGCGGTCGCCCTTCTTCATCCCCAGGCTCAGGAGCCCCTTGGCAGCCCGATCCACCTCTATTTTCAGCTCCCGGTAGGTGTACCTCAAGCCCTGGTGCAAGGATACGAGGGCGTCGTTATCAGGGTGGCTTTCGGCAATCTCATCGAACATCTCGCCTATGGTCCTGCCAATAAGCGGCTTATCGGAACCCCTAAAAACATAGCTGGGGGCTGCTTCGCCTGGCATGGGTTATGAGTGCATATTCAAGCGGCATATAACGTTTGCCACATGAGGGCTGTCAAGCTATGGAATTATTTTAAAAAATTAAAGTTATAAAATAAAATGCCGGATCAAACGGCCATATCCCTCCGAAATTCCGGATTTTCGAAAAAAACGCTTGATAATCGAGCTCTCGGCAGGCAAAGACATGAAGATGGATTGTTTGCTCCTGAGCTATCCGGGATTGGTCGCGGACACGCGGATTTGGCAGCTCTTTTCCGTCAGGCAAGTCTCGGAGGATTTAGGATCTATCCCTAACGAGAAAACATCGTGACTTCAAATCCAGACTGTTTAAGTTACGAATTCCATAAGGTCGGTCGCCCGACTCCCGGTCATGCCAAACCCTGGCCACGTGCATAGCAGCCGATCATCAAAGATACTGCCTGACGCGATCGTAGGAGAAGACCGGGCCTTCCATGCAGACGTGATGGGGACCGATCATGCAGTGCTCGCATTTGCCCACCCCGCATTTCATATGCCTCTCAAGGGAGACGAATATGTCGGGAAGCTGAAATCCCTTCTCCATCAGGCGGGCAGCTACTGAATTGATCATCACCGGAGGTCCGCATATCGCGGCTGAACCCGGGGGGATCTCCAGGCGGTCCAATAGGGAGGTGACCATCCCCACGTTGCCGGTCCATCCCTGATCTCCAACGTCAACCGTCACCGCCACCTGTATGCCCGCCATCTGCCACCCCTTATACTCCTGCATGAAGTACAGGTCCTGCCTCGTACGGGCTCCGTAGGCCACAGCCACGTTGCCGAACTGCTCCCTGCGGTCGGCTATGAAGTTTATAAGGGAACGCAAAGTGGCAAATCCAGAACCTCCTCCTGCTATCAGGATGTCCTTCTTCATAAAATCAAGCGGAAATCCGTTTCCGCATGGCCCACGCACTCCCAGGACATCGCCTATCATGGAGTCCATGATGCCCGAGGTTATCTTGCCTGCCCGGCGGATGCATATCTGTAGCGTGTTCCTGGTCGGGGTGGAGGCGATCGATATGGGACACTCGCCCAGGCCGAAGACCGATACCATGATGAACTGGCCAGGACGATACCGGAAAACCTCCCGGTCCAGTATCTGAAGGGATATCAGGTACGAGTCGGAGGTAACCCTGTCGATATCCACGATCTCGACCTGGTACGGTATGTAATCCCTCATCTCTCTGCCATCCATTGATGCTCACTTCCTGATGGATTTGCCTTCGCCTTTGCTTTCTCCAGCGTCGGCGAATTTGTTGGTCGTCATCTCCCTGCTGCACAGACTCTCGAGAAAGGACCTCAGGCAGATGTCAGGGGAGAGGCAGACCTGGCTGCACCTGCCGCAGCCGACGCATCCGGCAAGGCCAGTCCGGGCGAGTATATACTCGAACTTATCCAGATACCAGTTGCGTAACCTGTCCCCTTGGCTTGGTCGAGGGTTGGAGCCTGATGTGAGACGCGAAAATCCGGAGGTCATGCAGCTATCAGCGCATCGGATTCGTTGCCCGTCAGGAACTCCCCGGTCGTAAATGGTGAAGCAGTGGCATACTGGACATACGAAGCTGCACCCTGCGCAGTAAGAGCAGATCTGTCCCAGCCGCTCCCACTCGGCGCTCTCCATGCCTTCCCTTATCCGCTCAACTGACATGCCGGGAAATGAGGAGATGACCTGGTCCCGGCACAGACCGACAACCCTTCCCTTATCTGTCAGTAGGGAATCCGCCAGGTCGGAAACAGCCGGCAGCAGGTCCGGTGAGTTCTTAATCAGCACAATTCCTGCTGGCGATCCCGATTCCACCAGGTATCCGTTGCCAAGATCGGTGAACAGCAGGTCGTATCCCTCATCCGCATCCGGCCCTGCCCCAAGCGCAGCACAGAAACAGCCTGGTCCGGGATTGGTGCAGTTTAAGACCGCCAGAACAGCGGATCTGCGCCGGTCGAGATAAGCCTGGTCAGGCGGCGGTGCACCGTAGATGCGGTCAAGAACCTGCAAGGCCCGCAGATCGCAGGGCCTCATTCCAAAGATGAGACGGGGCTTCTGATCAGGACGCAAGAACCGGTAGGTTCCGCTCTCCTGGATGTAGCGGAATAATATCTCCTCCCGGGGCGAGATGATCTTTGCCGGGGAGACCAGGGCGTTGGCCGAGAGGTCCAGAGGCTGGCCCTTCCAGGTTGTGAAGCTGATCTGGCCCTCCTCGAGAATTGGGGCCAGCACATCCATTTTGTCAGCCCAGGCCTGTAGCAGGTCTGGGAGGTCGGCTTTTTTGAGGTATGAGATCATCCCTAAAGCCTCCTGAGCCGGACCGCGGCCTCCTTGAGCGCAGGCATCCCGGAGATCGGGTCTCTGTAGCGCGAGGTCAGCAGGTTTGCCGGGCCTTCCAGGAAGTGTATGGGAAGGAAGAGGTGGCCGGGATTGACATCAGGTGTTACCCTGGCCCTAGCTATCAGCCTGCCCCTCCTGGACTCAACTGAGATGTAGGTGCCATCCTTCAGGCCAAGCTGCCTGGCGTCCGGTGGACTTATGTCAAGGAACGGCTCTGGGACTTCCCTCTCCAGAAGGGGGACCCTCCTTGTCATCGTGCCGGTATGGAACTGGAACAGGCTTCTTCCGGTAGTAAGCAGAAACGGGTACTCCTCATCCGGCTTCTCAGACGGTGCCTTGTACTCCACCGGCCGAAACCTGGCCCTGCCGATCGGAAAGCTGTCCACATGGAGGATCGGGGTGCCGGGATGGTCGTGATTTGGGCAGGGCCAGACAAGACCCCCAGTCCCAAGCCGGCTGTGGCTGATCCCACCATAGCTGGGCGTGAGGGATGCTATCTCCTCCATGATCTGGGCAGCCGATTCGTACAGGCAGTCAACTTCGAACCTGGTCAGGAGGTCTGCCCATATCCGCCATTCAGGCCAGGCCTCACCCGGCGGGGAAACAGCCCCTCTGGCCAGCTGTACACGCCGCTCGGTTGAGGTGAACGTCCCTTCCTTCTCGGCAAATGAGGCAGCCGGCAGGACAACGTTGGCCAACCGTGCTGTTTCGGTCGGGAATATATCCACCACAAGCAGGAAGTCCAGCTCCTCCAGGGCAGCCCTGACCTGCGTCTGGTCGGGAAAGCTGAGCATGGGATTTTCGCCGGAGATGATCATCCCTTTGATCCGGCCTGCCTGGGCTGCATCCATCATCTCAACCGCGGTCAGGCCAATCTCAGCTGGCAGGTCGGTCTTCCAGGCCCTCTCGAAACGCGATCTTGAGCTTGAGACCGGCTGATATCCAGAGTAGTAATCTGGAAGGGCGCCCATGTCGCAGGCTCCCTGGACGTTTTGATGGCCTCGCAGCGGGTAGATGCCGGTCCCATCCCTCCCTACGTTTCCGGTAGCAAGAGCCAGGTTGGCCAGGGCCTGCACATTGTCCGTCCCCCAGTAATGCTGGGTTATTCCCATGGCGTATACAAAGGCCGCACGATTGGCGGATCCCAATTTGCTGGCAGCAAGCACAAGGTCGTCAGCCGGTATGTTCGTGACCTGCTCCACCATCTGGGGAGTGTACGGATCGAGAGCTGCTCTTGCCTCCTCAAAGCCCTCTGTTCTGGCCTCTATAAACTGCCGGTCCTCAAGACCCAGGTCCAGGATTGCTCTGAGCAGCCCGTTGATCCAGGCAGCATCGGTTCCTGGAAGTGGAGCGAGGTGGAGGTCGGCGAGCCTTGCCATGGCGGTTCGGCGTGGATCGACCACAACGATCTCAGCTCCTGTCTTCCTGGCCTGCAGGATGTGGAAGGCCACCAGAGGATGCTGCTCGGTGGTATTTGAGCCGGCAACCAGGATCATGTCCGACTTGCGCAGGCTGACGATTGGGTTGGTCATCGAGCCGCTGCCAAGGGCAGAGCTGAGCGCTGCCAGGGTGGGGGCGTGGCAGAGGCGGGCGACGTGATCGACGTTATTGGTCTTCAGCCCGGCCCTGGCAAGCTTCATCAGAAGGAAGTTCTCCTCGTTGCTGGCTTTTGCCGAGGTGAGGACCCCCAGGGATGCGGGTCCGCTTTCCCTTAGAAGAGTGGAGAGCTCGTCTCTTGCCAGATCAAGCGCCTGGTCCCAGGAGGACGGGACAAGCCTCTCCCCTTTCCTGATCATGGGGCGTCGGAGCCTGTCAGGGTGGTCCAGGAACTGGTATGCCAGCCAGCCTTTCAGGCACAGGTGGCCCTGGGAGAGGGGATGGTTAATCTGGGGCGAGGCCGCCACCACCCTCCCCTCCTCGACGTGCAGCATAAGACCGCAGCCACAGCCGCAGTAGATACAGGTGGTGGGGATTGTCTGCAATTGGGATCACCGCCATGGATGAGGCCTTTTTGGCCGCCGCAGGTAGGGCCAGATCAGGCGATGATTAGCCGGGCCGGACCTGGCTTAGGATCTGAATCTACATAGGTCTGTGCCTGTCCATAACCTTTCCGCTGACTTTTTGGAAAAATGGAAAGCTGAGATCTGAGCAAATGAGTATCCGGTCGCCTTAGCCCGGGATATGGCATTGGTCTCCTCTTACATCTTGTTCTCTTCGCCAATCTCCACGCTAAGGCCGTAGATCTCCCGCAGCGAGTCGGCTGCTTTTTCCCTGACTCCTGGCGGACAGCACTGGCAGGCCCTCTGCAGGGGCTTTACTGCATTTGGCAGGTTCAGCTCTCCAAGAGACCAGGCAGCCCAGGCTCGTATATCCTCCCTGTCCTCTCCGAACAAAACCTCTATCAGTGGGTCCAGTGCCATTGGATCTCCCATCTCTCCAAGCGTTGTGACTGCCAGCAGGCGAACCTCTGGGTCGCGGTCTTTTAAGGCAGCAACAACAAGGCTACATGCAGATCCGGTCCTGATGCGGCCAAGTGCCTTGACCGCTTCTTCTCTCACAGCGAATGAGCCGTCCTCAAGCAGCGGCTGCAAGAGCAGATCTCCATCTGGGATGGCGAGCTCTCCCATGAAGGCGGCCGCACGCCTGCGCACCTCTGGATCGGGATCATTCAGAAGTTCGGACACCATGTGGAAGGAGTCGGCATGTTGCATGCGAGCCAGGGCGGTTATAGCGTATCCTCTTGTTCGTCGGTTGGGGCTCTTCAGAAGGCTCTGGAGGGCTTCTGATGCATTGAGCCCCATCAGGGATACAGCCGCTCGAAGCTGCACATCCCCGCAAGGATCCGAGGTCACCGCGCTTACCAGATATGGGACTGCAGAGCTATCCCCCACAGCCTCAAGAGCAGCAGCCGACCATTCTCTCACCACCTCGCTTGGGTCCTCCAGCAGAGCTTGGCCCAGTCCGCTTATGGCCTGAACGCTCCCTATCTTTCCGAGAGCCCAGGCTGCGCGGTAGCGTGTAGGATCGTTCTCGGCCTGGTGCAGCACCAGGAGCAGCGGCTCAACCGCAGATGCCCCAATGTTGACAAGGGTCCAGGCGGCCTTCTGGCTCTCGAAGTAATCAGAGCTGGCCAGCCTGGCAATCTCCTCTGAAGGGTCCATATGAACGCGTCTCCTCCCCAGTATCGCAGCATGGGTTTGCTTTAATCCTTTTGGCGAGGATCACGTATTGGATCGTGAGCACTCCAGAAAAACCAAGCGCACATATCTTGCGAAGATTCTGATATGTCTTCGGCCGTTTTATGATGGCGCTTTGGGAGTTGTCCTTTTAGGAGTTGTCCTTTTAGGAGTTGTCCTTTTAGGAGTTGTCCTGCAGATCACCGGTGATCCTGTCATCCGTTGATCCTCTCGAGCAAATTTTTCTTTTATCATATCGATTAACAGTGCCTCAAATGCCGAGCTTTGAGACTCTGCAATCCAGGTTCACCGGCCTGAAGATTTAAATAGAAATCAGTG
>MVQI01000015.1 GCA_002067795.1 Methanosaeta sp. PtaB.Bin039 | reverse complement strand
CACGCACCTGCTCCGGGCCGGCATGAGGCGGGAGTACGTCAAATGGCTGCGAGGAGACTCCATCCGGGAAGCGATAGACATATACTACCACATCGACCCTGAGGACGTCAGGCGGAGCTATATGGCGTGCATCCCGCAGCTAGGAGTGTAGAATGATGAAGGCCCTTCAGCAGGGCGGTTTGGCGCGAGCAGCCTTTGAAACCCGCGCCCCGCAGTGACTATCCGCGTGGATCAGAAAGAATGGCTGGCGGCCCACCCAAGCGTGAACGTCTCCTGCCACATGCAAGAAAGCGATAGACCGACTGATGAAAGACTCCGAGGCTGATAGCTAGGGCCTGTACAGCCATCTGAGCCGGTCGATATCGATCTGTCCGATTTCCCGCGTCCCAGAGTATCTTGTCATTATGCTCTTGCTGGCACGGAGAGTCGGCTGTTCGATGAGCCCAAGGGCGTGGCCAAGTTCGTGGACCATGACCCAAAATGCCGAGTAGCCCGTGGCCGTGTTCCATTTGACCGCCGTGGACAGAACGATTTCAAATTCCCTTATTCGATAGAACGGCTTACCTTCGATGATTATCGGGGTCGAAAGAGCTGTATACGTCTTGCATGTTCCCAGAATACCGGGAGCCAGCCGCGCAAAGGTCACAGAATTCTTGGTGTCGTAACCTTTCTGCAGGTTGGAATCGACCTGGACTACTTCCCCGACCAATTTGGTATCGAATCCGAGCTTGGATTCCCAATACCAGATCGCATCCTTGACATTCTTTACAATCGATGCTGGACCATTGGTTGGATTGACAACCAGAGTTTCCTCGTCCACCAGTATCCAGCCGCATAGGCCGGTTGGAATTGTCATGTCATTACCTCACATTCGAGTTAAGAATATCTCATACGATCGCTGACCAATGGCCGCCAGTATCGGTTTAATCTCCGCCTGCATTCCCCAGACTTGGAGATGAAGGCGTCGCGGCAGGGCGGTAAAGGAGCAGGCGGCCTTCGCGCCAACTCCCCGCAGTGTCCCTTTTATGGGGATTCCTGCCGCGACATCTGTGTTTTAGCGCACAGATAGCTGCCTGAAAGGCACCATTTTCAATGTCTTCCAGTTTGCAGCGGTTCATTTAATGCTTGGATTATATTTAGATCTTTCCTAAAAGATGAAAGGAGCTATAAGCTATAAACGCCTCGGGCCTCCTGCAGGAAGCGATAGATCGACTAATGAAGGCGGATTCAGAAGCGGACTAGATCACATGCAGTTTGCCCGCGGCAACTCGGCGTGGGCTCGTATCCGATAAACCTAGCGTGCATCCCCCAGCTGGGGATCTAATAGGCGTCTCCTCTGGTATCAAGCTTCAGGATGAGGACCAGCTGGTTAGGCTCATCGACTTCATAGATGAGCCTATATTCACCAAGCTGGACCCGAAATCTGGTTTGGTGACCTTTGCATTTCTTGATATCGAAATTGGCTGAAGAAATAGCAACGAATCTGGCTTTCGAAGGATACGGATTCTCGCTCAGCTTATCGATCAATCCGCCGATCCTCACCTGATGAGACCGAGGAAGCGAAAATAGAATAGACCTAATCTTCTTATTCAGCCGAACTTGAAAGCTCATAGCCCGAGCTCTGACTTGAGATCATCCCAGGAGATGCCACACCTTCGGGTTTCTTCAGCCAACTTATCGAGCTCATCCATCTCTGAGGGATCCAATTCGATTTCCTCAGGCATGGCATCTCGAATGGCTCTCTTTGCTGCCCCTGCCATGCTAGGTACTCCACACTGTTGGACTATAAGGATTTCGAAAAACAGAGCGTCACTTCGGCAGAGCCCTGAAGGCGATCACGTCTCGGATATGGGCCAGATGGTCCCGGGCTTCCTTCAGCTCTCGGAAGAGCTCGGTGGCTCGGTCGCCCTCGGCCGTGATCTGGGCCTCTAGTTTGAGCCGGCTGGCGCTTCCCTCCTTGAACTCCTCGATCTCCAGCTTCATATCCCGGATCTTGTCTTCCTGCTGTGCCAGCGCGGAGAAAGCCTCCGCCTCGGCCCGGTAGGCCTGGTCGATGATCTCTTCTGATAGTTCCATGGTTACACCTTCTGGATCCACTTTATGACAATGAACGGAGGCCGGTTGTCGAAGCTGTTCCCGGCGAAGCTGCCAGGATGGTTGTGAGCTCCTCCGCCACCTGCAGTTCCAGTCTGGACCTGGGAGCTGGTGGCTACAGCGACGCTCCCTGTTCCCAGGTTGTGCATCGCCGCGGAGCTCAGCTGCCGGTCTGTCAGTGAATGGGCGTGCTTGATCTGGGCAATTGTCAGCGTGTGGTTCCCGATGGTCACCGCCGACGCCGTCGGAGTCCTGGACGCATAGCCGCCGACATCACCAACCGAGTACCCTGATCCCTGACCAGCACAGACGATGAACCGTCCTCGGAGGTCCCTGGCGGCAAGCGTGGCCGCAAATGCGGCGGTCAAAAGTAAGACTGAAGGTGAACAGTAAGATGTCAATAGAGCGTGCTTTTTTTGCAGTCTTTGCACTGGTATTGCTAGTTGGATATGCATCAGCGGCCGCAGGCACCAGAGACGACCCTATACCTATGGGCACACCCGTCAATCTCAGGGACGCCTGGACGGTCACGGTGCTCAGCATTATGCCTGACGCCACGCAGGCGATTCTCAAGGAGAACATGTTCAACGATCCGCCGAAGGCCGGGAACCAGTTCTTCATGGCCAGGGTGAGGGGTAAGCTACAATGGAGGAGGCTCTAAATCGTTCGGCGGGAGCTTCAGGCTGCGTGCGGTGGGGCCATCAGCGATCGGCTACAGCACATTTGAGAATTATGCAGGAGTTATCCCGGATCCATTGCCTGACTCCGAGGTATTCTCGGGAGGATCAATTGAAGGGAACATCGCCTGGCAGATCAAGTCATCGGATGCCGGCTCCCTTGTGATGTACGACAGTCCTCTTTTCGGCAGAAGCAACCGACTATACATGGCACTCTATGGAGGTCCGATTGCCTATTCGTCGCCATTCTCATCTGATAAAGAATGGGCGCAGAAGGGATACGGGAAAATGGGACGGTATTAGAAGAGAGTGCAGGAGCAAGTAAGCGCAGTTGATATGGTCGGGTAGGCATAAGCGGGCTGCCGGGCCCTCAATCAGACGCTGAGCATTACTGATCTATTCTTGAAGGTCGGACACGGATCTGGATCGGATACGCCTTGTGCTCGACTATTCTCTATGCTGTCATTAGTCTTCGTTCATGCTTAGGAATACATCGATGTAGCTCCTTCCGTCATGGAGGATCACAGACTTTACATGGCCTGAATCCATTCGCACGAGCATCTTGCGGACCGTAGAACCAGATCTCGTTTTGCGGGCTGATCTGAGTGGCCCAATAACACGATGGATAGTGATATTTATATTCTTTAACCGATCCCACAAATTGTCCGCCGCTTAGAGTAGTGGAAGATGAAGGATTAGATCCTGAACTCGTTGGATCATATTCCGAAGGCGTTGTAATGCACGTTGAAGATGTTGTATAATATGCTGATGTTGAGGGCAGTTTGTTGAAAGAGAGCGCCTTTCACATTCATTTTGGGGTCAATTATATCTTGATTTGCCCTTGTCGCCAGCGGTTTAAAGTGCTCAATTTCGGCCGGATAAAATGCTCACCCCCACAGTCTTTGATTTTCGAGCCACCCGCCACCATCGAGCCCAAGCAGCGGGCACGTCGTCGCTGATCGGCGCCAGGCTTCGATCGGGCGGCTTTGCTGCCATCGCAGCTACCTCATGTATTTCCTGACGAATGTGGTTATGAAAGCAGCCCACATGAAGGTTCCAAGGA
>MVQI01000014.1 GCA_002067795.1 Methanosaeta sp. PtaB.Bin039 | reverse complement strand
GAGATCTCAACGCTGCTAAGAACATCCTTCGACTGGGATTACAGTCCTTGGTTGGGATACAACCTAGATGCCCCCCCGACTTCAGTCGAGGGAGTAGTCACGAAATTCTGCCTGCAATAGGTGTCAGCATCCGGGAATGCGAATCATCAACAAGCGTGCCTAATCTGGAAATAAATCCGCTGAGACTGGTAATTTGGGGAAAATGCAGTACCATCTTTGCTATTTGCCATCATCCATCGGTCAGAGGCGCTTTTCGATGCGACCGGACATCTCCAAGAGCACCTTACTAGACCACCTCCACTACAATGGGCTGGCTGTTTGATAGGCCAATCCGCAGCGTGATCTCATGAACCCCGGGCTCGGTGGCCTGATAGCTCCCCTGAGTGAGTCCGGTTTGAAGGTTCAACGATGTCACAACTCCGGTCAGGCTCTCGCCGGTCTCCCAGATATCATAGATCTTGGCTACACCACCGGTCGGCGAGTAAGAAAGAAGAGGAACATTGCTGCCCCTGCCGACCTGGATGTATGTGCTGCGTTGGCCGCTTAGAGTCTGGGCAATCCATAGGCCTGCACCGGTGTTCTGGCCAGACGAAACTCCCATGGAATTGGCCTGCCAGATAGGCATTTCAGTAGCAAGGCTGGCGTATTGGGAATAGCCTTCGCTGGGTCCGATCTCATACGAACTGGATTGAGACTCAGCCGGATATCCAGCCCAGCCGATATGTCCCGTGCCAATCACATTTCCCTCGTCGTAACTTTCATTTGATGGCGAAGCTGGCATGGTCGAAAGATACGGGGCATCGTATAATTGAGGGGACGCAAGCGGGGCAGTAGAGAGAAGAAGGGAAACTGCGGCAAGGATAATATCCTTAAAGCCGACCTTCACCCTCCGCTTCTCCGAATAACTGTGGATTCCCATGGGATTACACCACACATCTGTGCATCAAGATTTTGCAGTCGATGGAGCAGACTTCTGAACTTATTCTATTCACCTTTTTCATTAATAATCTTTCTCTTTGCCATCAGATCTCAGTTGCGTGCGGCTGGACATTGGCATCACGCCGCTCCAAGATGCAATATTTCCCACCTGCCGAGGATGGGCCTCAAAATGGAACTTTGGCAAATCCTCTGGGTTTGCCAATAAAGACACAATTACTTTATAGGAAGAGATGCCTAAATAAACTATCCGCCATGAGACGATATCTCATCTTTTGGATCGCGTTGCTAGCTCTGATCTACCCTTACAATTGCACTGAGATAGCCTATGTCCTTGGTCTGCATGGAGAGAGTCCCATTGGCCATGCCAATATCACCGATTACAGAGCCACTGACACAGTCTCCTTCACGGTCTCCGATCCTCCCCGGGGGCCATCGGCAAGCTACAAAGCAGTGAGAAGTCTGAGTTCCATAATAAGCGAGATCAATCAGAAGGTTGATCGGGGAAATGATCTGGTGAGAGACCAGGGACTCAGGTTGATCGGAGATAGGTCCGGTCCCCAGAGGATAGACCAGATATGCTCGATCTATGATTATATGGTGGATAACTGGACGTTCGCCAGCGACTGGAGGGGTCTTGAGCAGTTCCAGTATTCCAACTACACACTCAGAAAGGGCATGGAGTTCGGCACATCTGGCAAAGGCGATTGCGACGATTTCTCGATATTGCTGGCGTCTTTGATCGAGGCCATTGGAGGGACGCCAAGAGTGGTATTTGCCTACGGCCAGGGAGGGGGTCATGCCTACACCGAGGTCTATTTAGGCCGCCGCAATGACAGCGATGTGAAGAGAATGCTGGCATGGCTTCGATCAGAATACAATTCAGATATCAATTATCATGTAGGCTCGGAGAACGAGGACGTATGGCTGAATATGGACTGGTGGAATGATACCGAAGGGGCAAGACATCCCGGCGGGCCGTTTTATCAGGCCAGCGACCACATACCCATATATATCCAGGAAGATCTGGCAAAGGTGCCGCTGACCTCTATTGAGAATCGGCCTCCATCTCCGGTTCTCAGATACTATCCGCTTCAACCAGAGGCGGGCACGATAGTGAATTTCGATGCATCTGAGAGCATAGATACTGATGGCCAGATAGTGGATTATGAGTGGGACTTCGGCGATGGCGAGATGGCCCACGGCATGCTAAAGTCAGTCAGCCCTCACATATACTCATTCAGCGGTATATATTCGGTTAACCTCACAGTTACCGATAACGAGGGTGAGAAGCGCACTAGGACCGCGCATCTCAATGTGACCGACCCCCTCCCTGTCGCAGTAGGGGTATTTTCTCCGTCCGAGCCTGTGGTTGACGAGGCTGTCACCTTCGATGGATCCGGCAGCAAAGGTAATAATTGCAGAATTATCTCATTTAATTGGGATTTTGATGATGGTTATACCGGAAATAGGGCAACCATAAAGCATCCTTTCCTGGAGAGCGGGACTTATAATGTCAGGCTCACCGTAGAGAATGAGAAGCACAGGAAGAACACCTCAACGATTGTCGTGGTCGTCCGACCGCAGGATGAGAGCCAGGCGTCCACCGGCCAGGAATCGGGAGGCGGTGCTTCTACAGAGGGCGAAGCTGCATATCCTCAAGAATTTACCACAATCACCGTCCATGTCCGTGAAGGCGGCGTAGGCGGATCGCCTCTACCCGGTGTTCAGATATCGGCATCAGACCAGGACACCGGCCAGGAATTCTTGGGAGTGACCGACTCCACCGGCACTGCTGTTTTCAAAGTTCCTCCAAAGGACTGGTGGCTTTTCACAATAAAGAAGGATGGCTATGATACGCATACTACTAACGTTGGAGGAAGAAGGGATCTGGCATTCGAAGAATATATGGCGAAAG
>MVQI01000013.1 GCA_002067795.1 Methanosaeta sp. PtaB.Bin039 | reverse complement strand
CCAGCATATTATGTCAAGAAAGCAGGAAGATCTGGATATTGCCATGTCGATTCCTGGAATGGGTGCCGTTTCTGCATCGACTATTCTGGCTGAAATCGGGAACTTCGCGGATTTCAAGACAGGCGAGCAACTGGCCGCTTATTGCGGCTTAGTGCCTTCTGTATACCAATCAGCCGGAAAGCAGATCAATGGACATATCACCAAGCGTGGATCTCCTCATGTCAGAAGGATGCTGATCGAGGTCGCTCACGCCGCCTCAAGGACAAAAAGCAATTCTAAGATGAAGAGATTCTACACAAAGATTAAAGCTAAACGCGGATCAAAGGTCGCTATTGTAGCGCTGGCAAGAAAAATAGTCTGTATACTGCATCACCTGATCATCTGCAAGGAGAGGTTTGTGGATTCTGAATCAGCCAAACCCAAGAGAAATAATAGAGTTGGTACTTCCTCACCAACCGAGATAAATATCTCAGATGCTATGCAGATACTCGCAAAAGCCGGATATACAATCCAGAGAGAGAAAAGAGGAGGGTAGACCGCTATATCCTCCTTTTCGGAATGCTTTCATGGTAATTCCAATGGATGGGCCTTGGATCATGACGTGCGGGAGAAGATCTCCTGGGGGTCGTACCGCACCTTGATCACCCGGCTCCGTCCACGGGATCCTGCTCCGGTAAAATCGGTGTCTATGAGCCTGATTGCGTCCAGCTTATTTAAGATCTCATGAAAACGGGTATATCCGGCCCCAGATGCCTGCTGGAATGCCGAATATAGGTCGCCGGCCCGGCTGCTCTCACGCTCCGCAGCCAGACGCAAGACTAAAACCTCGTCCGCCTTGAGAGAGCGCAGCGCATAGGCCAGATGCACCAGCCTTGACCTCTCTAGAGATGAGGATACGTCCTCGCATGATATCGAGCGGGCCGCACGCCGTTCGGCAGCCAGGCCGGAGCGGCGCAGAAGATCGATGCCCACCCGCAGATCCCCGGAGCGTTCGGCGCTATCAACCACCATCTCCAGGACCTCATGGCTGACCACTCCAGGAAAGAATCCCAGCTGCACCCGCCGGTTCAGTATATCCCTGATCTCATTCCTGCTGTAAAGGGGGAAGGCGACCTCCTCCGGCTGGAAGACCGAGGACACCCGTGGATCGAACACATAGCGCAGAGCTGGCTCGCTGAGGATCGCTATAACTCCCACCCTGGCCCCCGGACAGGTCTCGTGGGCTCGCAGCAGCGAGTAGAGAACCGAGTCGACCTCTTTTTCGGCGAATAGATAGTTGAAGTCATCCAGCGCCACCAAGAGCACCTTGTCTTCCTCAACAGCCCCATGCATGACCTTCTCGAAGATGCGTTTGAACGAGATGCCGCTGGACGGGGGAGAGTGACCAAATAAAGAGCGATATATCTGATAGAATACGCCGTAGCGGGTGTAATCCATCTGGCAGTTGATATGGGTGGTGACCACCGAGCTGCTGTGGACGGCTATCTCCTCGAAGAGCTTCTGGACGGCAGTGGTCTTGCCTGTCCCTGGCGGGCCCAGACATAGGGCGTTGACCGGCCGGGCCCCATGAAGCGCCGGGCGCACACAGAACTTCAGGGCGTTCATCTGGGACTGCCGATGGGCGAAGTGCTCCGGAACGTACTCGAGCTCCAGAACCTCGCGGTTCCTGAAAAGGGTCTCCTCCCACAGCAGTATATCCTTATCCATGGCCGCCTCCCTCAAGGACCGCTATCCTGGCGGTCAGGGGACTGGAATCCTGATCCTATCTCTCGCCCCGCTGCTATATAGATTGGGGAACCGCTCGGGACCGGTCAGGGCCCCGAGGTCGCCGGCCATCTGAACCGACCTCCACCGGGGCTGGCTTATCTCCCCACAAAAGCAGCGCTGCCGCCCGTCAGGACTGCAGCAGGCGCTCGATCTCCCGGCGGAGCAGCTCGCTGACCAGCGCCCCGTCTGCCCGGCCACGCAGCATCTGCATGGCCGCGCCCATAAGTGGGCCGACAGACCGCTCCTTCCTATCCCTTACCAGATCCGCCCTGGATCGCACGATCTCACGGATAATGGCCTCAACTTCAGACGACCCCAGGCCGCCCAATCCCGCCTTCTCAGCAGCTTCCAGCGCCTCGATCTCCGGATCTTCGGCAAAGGCCCGAAGAAGGGAGGGAAGGCCTTCCTTGGCAACTGCCCCTCTGGCAAGCAGGGCGAAGCATTCCCGGAAGTGCCTCTCCTGCAAGAGCGATGTCGCAACGCCTTCCCGAGCCAGCTCCACCGGGGTGGTCTCAAGCGTCCTCACCACCACGGAGGGGGCGGACTTGAATTCAGACACTATGTCCTCGAAGAGCTGGAAGTTGGGCGACGAGGCCATCAACTTGGCCAGCTCCTGGTTCAGTCCGTATTGGCGCTCGAAGCGGCTGGCCCTCTCAGTGAACAGCTCAGGAAGTTTCAGACCTGCGAGCATCTCGCCGGTAACGACGACCGGCGGAACGTCGGTCTCCGGGTACATCCGGGCTGAGCCGGGCAGTGGTCGCATGTACTCCGAGGTGCCCTCTGGCAGAGCGCGCCTGGTCTCCTCGGGGACGCCGGAAATTGCCTCCATCGCCCTCCTCAGCGCGGCGTGCATGGCTTTTTCCGCCCGCTGAAGCGGCGCGGCCACCAAGATCACGGCATCTCCCTCCTCTGCCCCAACCAAAGAGCGTAGAGATGATACTTCCTCTGCTGTGATGCCGTATGCTGGAAGCTCATCGGTATGGAACAGGCCGCCCACACCGGCCCGCTTGGCCCGGTCGGACATCTCTGTTCCCAGGCGGCGGCCGGGCTGGACCTCCCTGCCAACCAGGCCGGCGAATCCTTGAAGCCGTGCTGCCAGGACAGAGCCGCCCTTCTTGATGGCACCCAGAACCACCCGGGAGGAGCTTGAGCGCAAATGGTCGGTTACATCGATGACTGGAAAGTCGGCGCTGGCCGATCTTCTGACCAGCTCGTCCCTTATCTCAAGCAGCCGGACCTGACGAAGGACCTCCAGCTCCACCATCCTGTCGATCAGGCCGAGCTCCTGCACCCCTTTGATCTCCACGCGGGCTCCGCCGCGTATAGAGACGTTAACGTCCTGGCGGATTGTGCCGAGGCCCCGCTTGACACGGCCAGTGGACCGAAGTATCATGCCGATGTGCTGGGCAACCTCCCTGGCATGCTCCGGAGATACTATGTCCGGATCGGTTCCGATCTCCACGAGCGGTATGCCAAGGCGGTCCAGTGAGAAGACAAGCTCATCGCCCCGGTCATCGATGATCCGGGCAGCCTCCTCCTCCAGGCAGAGGATGCCAATGCCCACCGGCCCCTGCGAGGTATCCATACTCCCATGGGAGGCTACGAAGGCGGTTCGCTGGAATCCGGACGTGTTTGATCCGTCGATCACCGTCTTGCGCATTGTATGGACCTGATCCACGACGCTCATATGAAGGAGAGTGGCTATGGTTAGAGTGATGTCCAGAGCCTCGCGGTTCAGCTCCTGGGGAGGCTCCTCGTCTGCCTCCACAAGACAGGTGGTGCTGTAAGACTTGTATATGAAGCGGCGAACGACCAGGGTCTCCTCCAGAGCAGCCCTGTCGATCTCGCCAAGCTCGCTTCTGGCCGGGCGAAGATAGCGGAAGAACTCCAGGTCGGATTCCGAAGCATCTCGCAAAACAGTTGGGCAGCCGCAGAAGAGCTTGCTCCTCGAGTCCAGCTGCTGGTGGATCTCGATACCGCACTTCAGGCCCAAGGCCCGGTAATCGAGCCCTTCCAGGGGTATCGTCATAATCCGTCAGTCTCCGGACCTTGGTGGCTTGATCCTCTTCACCGCCTCCCTGATATCCTCCGCTTTTACAGTCTTTCTCTTGGCGTGGTTGGCCCAACCCACAGCCTCCTGGGCTACCTCCAGTCCGTAACTCTCCAAGATCGCCGCCAGCTCGTCCCTGGCGCTCTCGCTCACCCTCTTGGCCCCAGCCTCACGGATGAGCCTGCTCACCGGAGCCACCGGTAGTATAGGCATATATCGTCTCCCTCTCGGCCTAAACCCAATTCGCGATCCAGGATCGGCAAGAACCGCCTGCCCAGGGAAGGAGCCTGCGCGCTCTTATCTCCAGAAGGCCGGCTGGCTGTCCGGGATGCGCTGGTATATCGAAAGAAGCTGGTTTCCTTCCGCCAGTGCATTATATATAGATTTCGTGCCGCAAATGCCGAATAATCACAGGCGAAGATCTCATTCCCAATTTTCCGCGCAATTTGATCCCGAAAATCTGGAGACCATATCCGAAACGAATTAGCAGCCAATGCAACATCTGAAAATGACCTTAAAGTTAATAAAAAGTCGAAATCTTGCCTGGATTTCCGGCAATCGCCCTGCAAAACGGCCCGGGCAGCCTGGCCTGCTCTCCATATGGAGTATGACAGGCCCGTTCAGAGATCCTGCCCGTGCAGCAAGGATTAATAGCGGGCGGGTAGGTAGTACCGGCATTGCATCCAGGCAGGCTCTTCCCTGTTGATGCGGACGAGCAGCTGTCAGGTGCTGGCAGGAATGGTAATGACAGAGGATATGCCCAGATGTTCAAAGGCCATTGTATTTGAGGGCCCGGAGGATGTTTACGGCCCTTGCGGATGCGGGATGGATATGGCGATCCTACCGGTGCTGGTGCCAAAGGTTTGGTATGTGGAGGAAAGGCCGGTGGCGGTTGAGGATCAGGGGTTCTGCCTGGGCCAGGACTACCGTCGCATCTCCGGGTTCAGCTGCACAAACGTCTTCGAACACCACATTGGAGAGGACGAGTACCTGGCCAACTTCTCCTGCTGCCGACGCTGCGCCGAGCAGGCAGTGGAGCAGGGCTTTGCCGTGTGGTCGGAAAAAGAGTACCCTATGAGCCTGCGCTGAAAATATGCGGCTTTGGGGATCGAAGTGCAGCCATCCAATGGGGGGGGCGGCACCGGATGATACAGGACTGGTTTTCTTGACATATACCATTTATTCCACGGAGAGCTGCCCACGATGCGAGCAGCTCAAGAGGCTCATAAAGAGCTGGGGAAAGAGCTATCAGGAGGTAAATATGGCTACCCCAGAGGCGCTCACCGAGCTGAGGGTAAGCGGGGTCTTCACCCTGACTGCACCCGTTCTTCAGGTGGGTGAGGAGTTCTTCACCGTTGAGGACCTGTTCGAAGGCGATAACCTCAAGGATCTGGAGGGAATGGGACTGCGGATTTAGAAAAGACGGCAGTCAGGTCAGAGCCGTGCTTTGAAAATGCTGCATCCGACCTTGGTTTGCCCCCCCGTGATCTGCTTTTTCGTCCAACGCATGCCCATTGACCATTCTCGAAGCCGCAGGTGGCTGTATTTGGCCGGGGCGGATATGCCCTGGCCAAATACAGCAAGAGGCAGAACAGCCCTCCGAAGCTCCGTCTTTCGAAAGACGGAGCGGACCCGTTTTCAGAACTCCTTTCCCCGCACCCGGCCTATATCGAATACGGCGGTTCTGGCCACGTGCATCACGGCAAAGGTGCCTGCCTGGATCGGATCGGTGACCACAAGATCGGCCTGCTGGGGGACGGAGCCTGCCATCTTCAGGGCGATCACCGGGATCCCCTCCTTCTGAAGCTTGGCCATCTCCTCGGTTATCCGCCCACCCATCAGGGCGCCGGCCAGTACCAGGATTGAGGCCCGGTGCAGCCGGCCAACTGCGCTGACCGCATCGGCGATGGCGGTCTCGCCTACCAGGGGGATGGTGTCCACCGAGATGCGCTCCCCTCGAAGATTGTGGCGGTCTGCCTCAGAGACTGCTCCCACCGCTGCCTGGGCCACCTGTGCCCCGCCTCCTATTATGATCACGCGAGAGCCGTATATCTTGTCGAACGGCTGGTGTACGCTCACCTCGAAGATGCCCGGCATATCGGAGAGGGTTTCCACCAGCCCTCCCGTATCCCCATCTATCTCCATGTAGACCGAAGACCGGCCCAGGTTCACGCCTCGTTCCAGCACGAACTGCTGAGTATAGACTATGTTGCCCCCCCGACAGGCCACGGCACCGGCTATGTCGCGTAGCATCCCCGGCTTATCCTCACAGATCACGTTTATCGCAGAGCTCAAGGCCAACCCCCGGCATTCCACATTATCTGGACGATGTTTGTCGCCTCGTAAACTTTAATATTGCGAGGGCTGAAGGAAAGTCCCGATGGAGTTCTGTCCTGATTGCAAGAGCATCATGATCCCAAAGCAGGGCGTGATGGTCTGCCGCAAGTGCGGCCGCAAGGTCCAAAAGAAGGAGAGCGGGCCCATGGTCAGCCGCACCAACCAGTTGGATCGGGTGGTTCCGGTGCTGGAGGAGGTCTCCGCAGGCCTGCCAACCACCAGGATGCGATGCCCGGAATGCGGAAACGATACCGCCTACTGGTGGCTTCGGCAGCTGCGGTCGGCAGACGAGTCCGAGGTCCGGTTCTTCCGCTGCACAAAGTGCAGCAACACCTGGAGAGAGTACGACTGACGGGACCCTCGACGATAAAGTATTTTTATCAGAAAATTGATCTCATGCCGGAGGGGCCAGGATGTTAAAGGCGGTTATCGATGCGGAAGCTATAAAGGACGCCGTAGAGGCGGTCTCGTCGCTCGTGGACGAAGTGAAGTTCGCCATTTCCGAGAAAGGCCTGGAGCTCAAGGCGGTAGATCCCGCCAACGTAGCCATGGTTTCCCTGAAGGTCGACTCTTCAGCGTTTCAGTTCTTCAAGGCCACTCCCGGAGAGATCGGGATAGATCTGGTAAGGCTCAGCGATCTGTTGAGCATGGCCGACCGGGGTGAGAGCGTCAGCCTGGAGCTGGACGAGGAGAGCCACAAGCTGAAGATAGGCGTGGGTTCCCTCTCGTACACCCTTAGCCTGATCGACCCAAGCGCTATAAGAAAGGAGCCCCGCATACCAGAACTGGACCTGCCCGCTCATGTCACCCTCACAGGGGCTGAGCTGCGCCGGGCGGTCAAGGCAGCCGAGAAGGTGAGCGACCACGTTGTTCTGGGAGTGGCCGACGATATGTTCTACATGGAGGCAAAGGGCGATATCGACGCCCTCAAGCTGACCATCCCAAGCAGCGAGCTTCTGGGGCTCAAGCCTGGCCAGGCCAGGTCCTTGTTCTCGCTCGACTACCTATCCGACATGAGCAAGTCGATCGGCAAGGCCTCAGAGGTCAAACTCGAGCTGGGCGTGGACTACCCGCTCCGCATCGGGTTCCGTATCAAGGAGGTTGAGATAAGCTACCTCCTGGCGCCTAGGATAGAACAGGAGTGATGCAAGTCCGGGGATGAGGCCTGACCTGTTCCCATTCACCAGGGAAGCACAGAGCCTGGTCCGGCTGAAGGGACACAGCATCGATGATCTGATATCCGGACGGGGATTTCTGCCGGTGCGCCGCCGCGCAGTTGAGAGGGTGAGAGGTGCAATCTTCGGCCAGATACCGGAGCCGCCCGAAGCTGGGTATTCCCAGGAGGTAAAGGACCAGGTGGAGCTGCTCTCCTATCCGCTGGCCCGAGTCCTGGTCTCCTGCCTGGATGACGAGAGCATCCTGCGCCGCTATTCGCTGGCCGAGGCCAAGCTCTGCTCACAGAGGATGGCCGATTGCGATCCACCTGACCTGCTGGTCCTGGCACAGGACCTCCAGATGGAGCCTGAGATCGATGGTGATCTGATCTGGCTGCACTTCACAGATTATATCAGATCGGCATCCCGGTTCCGCCATCCTCGCTGGAAGCTGGTCAACCGCCCGCTTCACCGCGGCCGCCTCACCGTTACCACAGAAGAGCTGAGGCGGCTTCTTGAGGAGAGGGTGCGCGACCGGGTCTCACAGGGCCTTCCTGTGCGGATGGAGGGCATCTGCCAGGGATTGGCAGACCTGCTAAAGCCTTTGAAGGAGGACCTGGCCGCCCGTCAGGCCCTGGACAGGACCGATCTTGGCGAGGTGCAGGAGGAGGCATTTCCGCCCTGCATGAGAGCCATGCTTGACCAGCTGGCCGGTGGCGTCAACCTGGCTCATACCGCCCGCTTCGCGCTGACCTCGTTTCTCCTGAACATAAACATGGATGTTGACCGGGTGGTTGCCGTATTCAACAACAGCCCGGACTTCGATGAGGAGCGGACTCGGTATCAGGTGCAGCATATATGCGGCTCCTCAGGAACCAGATACAGGCCTCCGTCCTGCGCAACCATGGCAACCTACGGCAACTGCCCCGGGGAGAACGCCACATGCCGCCACGTCCGCCATCCATTGAGCTACTACCAGCGGCGGATGAGAGAAGGTGTGCCTGGGATTCAATCCGAGGAGAAGCGCACCGATTAGCGTTCTCAACCACAAACACGGCATCTTTACACAGGAAGCGTCATGGAGCCGACGAATGCCCAGGAGGCTCTGCACGTGTCCGCAATGATCCCGGCCAGAGATGCCAGGGCGTGTTCAATGAAATGGCTTTCTGCGCCTGTAGCGCTGGAAGATCTGCTATCCAAGGGAGAAAAGGTTGCGAAAGCACATGCCTAGCGCACATTTTGAGCAATAACAACTTGAATTTATATCATTGGTTCAATATACAAAATTTTTCTTGTAAGTTGAGATATAAATATCCCACAGAGGAAATACCAATAGAACCAGAAAAGGATCGGGCCTACGACCGCGTCAGACATATTTACCGTACCCCAAAACGGAAAAATAATAAATTGTGGATGTTCCCCGAGGTAAAAGTAAATCCACATAAAAATTGGCATGGATATTATTCCAATATATAGCATTGGTCTAAATTGCATCTTCATCATTTTACCTTGTTCTGAAATTGATTTCATCTGTTCCGCCTGCAAATTCTCTAATTTTGCTTTATCGTTCGACAACTGTGCCTCCCTCATATCTTTCTGGATTTGTTTCATTCGTACTTGCTGCATATGCATGAAGTCCCAATCAACAAGATTCTTCTGAATAATACTTGTATAAAGAGAACATACAGCCGCTAATATGATGAGCACCATATGAAATGGAAGAATTTCTGGGAGCCACCCAATAACATAATTAGTGGCGACTCCTAGCTCGTATCTCAGGCTTTCGCTTAATCCAAGCCCAAACAATAAGATGAAGCCTAATGCTTGAGCTGCCAAATCCAGATATTCAATTGGCGTATGATTCATGGATACCCGTCATGCTTGGGTTTTTTAGAATACCGCAAATGAAATAGCATACTTTGGAGATGCGCTTGCGCTTTCTATTGCTACCAAACCATAATTGACTTCATACAAATATTCCTATTTCAAATCGCCGTTAGAACGATGGGACAAATAAGTATAATCTTCGTTTTTGGTAGTTCTATTTTAATGCTAATCAAGTTTAAATGTATATTAACTAATAAGAAAGATTTATCAGTTTATATGTGAGATTCGAATGGATCTTGAAGAGAGCCGCATGGCATTCTCAGAATGAACACGTCTGCAACTGCAACAAGACGCCTGGGATGAATGGATCTCTATCCGCGACGTATAGACGAGAAGTCGCAGGAGCGTTCGGAGCCTTTTGAGCCGACAGGTTGGATCAAATCCAAAAGGAGCTTGCTTCGCCTCCCTAACAGGTCAGAAAAAATACGGCCCAAGGAGCCGCCCAGTGAAGCTGCAACCAATCCGGCACCTGCAGATTGGTAAGCGTTGCAGAATCGGCATCCTTTGAGTGATAGAAGGCGGAAAAAGGATCAGCCCGGCAAAAATTACCGGTCCTTTTGGCGTATTATCAGAAATGATGCTCTTGTCTGGGACAGCAGCGGACCATCAGCCGATCCCTCATGCAGGCAGCCCTCTGTGAAGGCCACCCGCCGACCTGATCTGCGCACCAGCCCGGTGGCAACCACCCGCCCCTCCCGAACTCCCCGCAGATAGTCGGTACTCTCCGATATGGTGGCTATCAGCTCACCTTCCTTAATAGCTGTGTAGAGGGCAAGGGCCATGGCCTCATCGCAGAGGGCCACGTATAGACCGCCCTGAAGCCATCCCTGGCCGTTGAGCATGGATGGGCCGACGGTCGTGGAGAGCTGGCAGTGCCCCCCTCCGAAAGACTCGACCTCAATTCCCATATGCTTCATGAAAGGGTTGGCATCCCTACCCCTGGCCTTGATCTCCTCCAGGTATCCCATGAAATGCCTGCGGCAAGGGCCGAACAAATAGCTTTCGTCCCCCCCACGCGTGGCAACCTTCAGGATAGCCGGGATCGGCTTTCATTCGGGCATCTGAGGCTCTACCGCTACGCCTGGAAGGCGAAGCGATCGCAGGAATGCGATAAGATCGCATGCCCGCCCAAGCCGGTCGGATCTGGACAGCAGCTCTATCCGGTCGCCGGTCTCCGCGCGGAACTGCAGCCCGCCGGCAGCTGCCCGCGACCCGAAAGCCAGGTCGGCCCGGCCAGAAGCCACCCAGGCGGCGGCTGCGCCATGGCTGCGGGCCGTGCCCTGTCGGGAGCCGGTCAGAGCCAGGCGCCGAAATACGCCTTCCTGCAGATCGGCCATGGCCGAGCCCTTGGGCCAGCCGACAAAGCGTCCTTCCGGCCTGTCCCGGAAGATCAGACCCAGATCTCTCTGGTAGGCCAGCAGAGGTACCAGGCCGCTTGTGTCCAGGCCTGGGAGGGCCGAAGTGACTGAAGCCACATCGGCCACACCCTGCCTGACCAGCTTTAGTCCCTGCCTTGAGCCTTCAGAGAGAAGGCGCAGGCCAGGCATTGAATCCGCAGCCCTGTCCAATGCGGGGCAGCTCTCCCCCGCCAGGACAAGATCCGGCTCTTGGGCTGCCGCCAGCATATGCACCTCCACCTCCTCCCCCTCGGCCAGATACTCCCTGCTCGGCGGTATGTCCAGGAAGCCGTCTGCCCGGGCGAGGGTCGTGATGGAGCCGCTTCCCTTATCCACCGGATGGACCGTCCCCCTGGACAGGGCCACCGCCAGCATCTGTCTGCGGCTCTCCGAACGCAGGGGCCGGCCAAGCCTTCCCCGCAGCACCGTCGAGGATTTGCTCTGGCCGAGGGCCGCCATCACAGCCGGGGCAGCCAGGAGGCGGAAGACTGTCAAGGCCGAGGTCGGATAGCCGGGAAGGCCGAGAACCGGCGTCTCTCCAATGAGGCCGAAGACCGTCGGCTTTCCGGGCTTGAGGTTGATGCCGTGAAATAGAAGCTGGCCAAGCTCGGCGATGGCCTCGTACAGCACATCTCCCCTCCCAGCCGAGGTGGAACCGCTGACTATGACCATATCGGAATTGTCTGCTGCCTGGCGGAGTTCTTTGACAAACAGGTCCTTTTGGTCGGGGATGATCCCCAGATGTCTTGGAGCGGCACCTAGCTCCCGCAGGGAAGCGGCAACGGTGTAGGAGTTTATGTCGTAAACCCTTGCTGGCTTAAGCGGACTGCCTGGAGACAGAAGCTCATTTCCAGAAGATGCCACCGCCACATCGAGGTTTAGAACCGGCACCTGCTCAATGCCCAGCGCAGCCAGAACTCCGATCTCACGCGGCCCCAAGACCGTGTGCGCCCGCAGTACCGGCTCGAAAAGACCTATATCGCTGCCTGCGGATATCGTGTTCTCCCCGGAGAATGCCGGACGGCTGACGAGCACACAGTCGCCCAGCTCATGGGCGTACTCCACCATGACCACAGCATCCGCTCCCTTTGGCATCATGCCGCCGGTGGATATCTCAGCCGCGCATCCGGCAGCCACCTCGACATCCGGAGATTGGCCCATCCCAACCGCCCCCACCAGGCGCACCCTGATCGGCCGGTCCTCCCTGGCCTCCACGGTATCCAAAGCCCGGACTGCATAGCCGTCCATGGCTGCCCGGTCAAATCCGGGCACCTCGATCTGAGATATGGCCGGCACCGCCAGCACGCGACCCAGCGCTTCTGTAAGGGGGACGGTCGCGGCACTCGGCCTGGGCCGGTGGGCAAGCACGGCTGCCAGGGCCTCCTCTAAAGAGATGAGACGGTGGAACTCCTTGCTCATGAGCTTTCATAGGGAGGAGGCTCCTGATAAAGATGAGGGAGCGCCTCTGTGGCTGGGCCGAACCGGCAACGGAGCGGGATATGGATGTTAGTTAGTTTTAGATATCATTTTATTAGAAAAAGATAACCTTTTTATATCTCCTGGTTAGAAGTACATAACATGTCAGAGAGAGAATCGGAAACGTATTGGATGGTTGCATATCGAGTGGGGATGTGAGAGATGTCCACGAAGTATTTCTTGATCAGAATATCTATTGGAGCGGCTCTGGGGCTGGCCGGGCTTGCACTTATATGGGCTGGATATAACGCCGCCTTCATGGTTTTAGCAGGCGTCACAGCCATTGCCGTTGCCGGTCTGATTCGCTGGAGATCCGGCGATCAGCCTGAGACCGACGAGAGGGGATGGAAGATCTGGGCTTTCGCCATGGCCTATTCCTGGCTGGTGAGCATAGTCTTCGTGTCCATTCTGCTTGGGGGAGGCTACCTAGGACTTCTGGACCTCTCCACAGGTCCGGCTCTGGAGGCTGCAGCATGGGTCATGTCGGTCAGCGCCCTGCTCTTCCTGGCCTACTTCAATAGAAGAGGAGATGTGGGCATAGCATGAAGACGCGCATCAAGGAGCTGCGGGCAAGGCACGACCTAACCCAGGAGGAGCTTGCCCGACTGGTGGGCGTCCGCCGGGAGACAATTCTCTTCCTTGAAAAAGGAAAGTACAATCCGTCGCTCAAGCTGGCCTGCAAGATAGCCAGGGCTCTCCAGGCCGGAATCGATGAGATCTTTATTTTCGAGGAGGATGAACTTGGGTGAGATCTAACCGGGATCTCAATTTTTTGTCGTATGCACTTCCTACCCTGCCGCTTTAAAGAGAGCATCAGTACCCATCCTAGTACAGTTATGCGACGCTTTGCCAGCATCGAGCTGCTAGGTCACGGTAACTGTAGATATAGAGTAGGCAATCTGAACCTGAGGTGGTTGCTACAAGTATAAATTTAAAAGCGAATAATTAAGAGAAAAGATTAAATAACTGCTAAATTGAAGATACTGTCTGATGTCCTTACATGATTAAGCGAATAAGAGAGTATCAGAAAACGCTGAACGTAAGCGGCCGATATCAACGATATTTAATTTTATTAATCTTTATCAATGCAGCGTCCATGATATTCTCGTTGATAAATCCATTAGTACTGAAAAGGCTAATTGATAATGTCTTTTCTTCATCGGGAGATATCGATAAAAATGTCGGAATAAACATACTTAATTATTGGCTGGCAGTTCTCGTTATTGTCTTTGCGATATCCGCAGTAGCGACCTACTTATCCCAGTACATATCCGGGAAGTTAAGCGCTACCATATCGGATGATATTAGGTCAGATCTATTTAAAGAGATAAATCTAAAGAGATTGGCTGCAATTTATAAAATAAAGAGTGGAGACATTGTAAGCAGGATAATGAATGATGTGGTTCTTTCTCAGGAATTGATTTCGACATATGTAGTCAGGTTAATATCAGGGATAATGGGACTGATCCTGCCGTTAGTAATCATGCTGACATTAAAATGGGATCTTGCATTAATTTGCATAATGCCCACCATATTTTACAGCGTCATCTCATGGATATATGGAAATTTATTGAGGGACAAGCAGAAGAGAGTGCTTCAGGCGACGGGAAACATAACATCATTCCTGACAGAGAGCCTATCAATAATGCCATTGGTGAAAGTATTCTGCCTGGAGGATTATCAAAAAGGACGATTCGCATCGGTGGGATCGCTGTATCGCGATGCATCAATAGATATGTCCAAAACCATTGCGTCATACATATCCATATCCAGCCTGAACTTTTTCGTACCCATAATATTGCTCCTCTGGGTTGGCGGGCGCATGACACTAGAAGGGACCATTACAATAGGCACTCTGGTTGCTTTTTCGACATATGTTACCCAGTTCTTCGGCCCAATAAGGGATTTATCGAATTTATGGCCAAATATAAAAAGAAGCGAGGCAGCCTTTGAAAGGCTGAGGGAGATCGTTGATCTGGATTTGGAAAACGAAATCCATAATCGAGAAGGACTCGTTGTGACGCAAGGAAAGATAGTTGTCAAGGATCTTGCGTATTCATACAACAATGAACAGATTTTTGATAATTTCAATGTAACGTTTGACCGTGGTTTGAACTTTTTAATAGGAGATAATGGAAGCGGAAAGTCTACACTTCTTCATTTGATATCCTCTATATATAAACCACATTCTGGTAGGATAGAGATAGATGGGAAGGATATATCGGAGGTTAATATAAAATCGCTTCGGAAGAATATATCAATTCTATTGCAAAATGTTCAACTGATCGATGCAACAATTTATGAGAATATTTCGATTGGAGATCTTAATGCTATGGAAGAAGAAGTAATCGAAGCAGCTAGATTAGCGAATGCACATGAATTTATCATCAAATTGCCTCAAGGATATCATACACAGGTAGGTGAGAACGGGATGAAGCTGTCTGGCGGAGAACGACAGAAAATAGCCCTGGCAAGAGCTGCTTTGAGAAAATCGAGAATTATGCTCCTGGATGAAGTTACATCATCGATAGATGAGAAATCAAAGAAGTCGATTTATGCTGCATTATCGAATCTGAGTAAAGACAGGACAATAATAATCGCAACCCATGAACTGCCGCAGGGAATTAAAGGAGGTATTTTTGACCTAAACGACCTGCGAGTCCAACCCAGTCAAACGGCGACAGCGCATCTAGCCCCAAGCCCGGGAGAATTCGGTCCGAAGAGAAGAGAGTAATAGGCGTATCTAATGTAATTAGAGATATGATTATTATAGATATGAGTAGATGCGACTTCAGGTGTTTTTATAATTAGCTTAGATAGAGCGAGTCGTATTTTCTATAAAATTGTGGTCACATGCATACCATCGTAATATTTAGGACATAACAGTTAATTATTTATACCTTAAAGGTATTACTAACTTGCAAAAGGTGGTGAAAATGTGTTTGCTGAACTGATAAAAGGCAGCGACGATGGGACTGATCCCGTTAGAGGATGGTGTCTTCCAATGGGCGATTGTCCTGATTGTAAGTGCATAGACGGAAAGGCCCCGTAAGGAAGAGACAATGTAAGACAGATTCCGCTAGACTCTGGCGTTGGCTGTGGGGCAATTCTACCGATGACGTATGAAGTTGATCTAGCAGGGCTCCATGAGAATGAGGTGGGACGATGTTTGCGGAACTGGTAAAAGGAAGCGACGAGTCAACCGAATCCGTTGGAAGTTGGTGTTGGCCATGGAGGAACTGGTGCTTTCCAATGGGTGATGGGCCCGATAAGAGCTGTGCAGAAGGGACAGCCCCGTAAGAATGGGGTGGGACTAGGTTTGCGGAACTGGTAAAAGGAAGCGACGATTCAACTGAATCCGTTGATGGCTGGTGTTGGCCGTGGGGAAGTACACCTGATCATGTTTCATGTGATAAGGGACCTTCACCATGACGATGAGATGAAAAGCATGTTTGCAGAACTCATAAGATGCAGTGATCGAGGAAATGGATCCAGAGAGGGGGTGGTGTGTCCACAAGGGGCGATTGTCCTGATTGTAAGTGCGCAGGACTCGGAAAAGGGCAGCATAGATATGAAATAGAGACTGCTGAACTGAAGAGATACACTGGCTCCTCGCGGTCTCGTGTGGCTAACCTGAACATCTCATGATGCGGGATCGAGTGCTTGGTTCCACGAAATCAACAATCTGGATGAGAGAGTTAACCTATATGGCAGGAATTGCATCATGAATAATATCTGTTATCTGGCATACCAGAAGAAGATGGCGAGGAGCCTGAAGATGTACGGGGGAGTATATGAGATCGTCTAGATTTAATATTTATTATAATTCTGGCCCAAATAGATATCTTGTATATAATACAATGAACGATGCAATAATTAGAATAGACGATGAATTAGAAAACTGTATGAGGAACAACTCGTTCGAAGATGTTAACGAAGAGTATCTCTCCATGCTGATGCAAAACGGATTCGTCACAAGCATCGATGAGACGTCCATATTTCAATTAAATATAAATAGATTGAAATACAGTGGCAGCCTTGCGTCATTCATTTTAATACCCACGCATCGATGTAATCTTAATTGCACCTATTGCTATCAGCAATCAGGAACAATTCTGACTGACACGATGGATGAAAGCACAGTTTTAAAAGTTATAAAATATATTAAGAGAATGGCTGCCAAAAAAACCGGAATTACGATATCGCTCTATGGAGGAGAACCCCTCTTAGAACCAGACATTCTGCTGACGATCTTCAAAGAGCTAAAAAAATACTGTGATACTGAAAAAAAGTCGCTAAAGATTACAGGGGCGACGAATGGCACTTTATTAAGCGAAAATTTAATGGAAAAGTTTAAAATTTATCATGTAAATGACATCCAAATAACTTTTGCAGGCCCAAAGAGCGTACATGATGTGAAGAGGGCATATAAGAACGGATCTGGAACATACGATCGATTGATAGAAGTCATACGCAATCTGGAAAAGCACAAAATCGATTATCGTTTGAGAATAGATGTGGATAAGGAGAACTTTTCGCATATTGGCGAGTTACTGGACGACCTTAAGGATAAGCTTGGCAAGGCACCGAGGATAAGCATTCAAAAGGTATCGTGTATCACCGTATTTAATAAACACTGTGACAAGCAGGTCGCCGAGGTATCTGAAGAAAGAATGCATGAGCTTTACAGCCTGGCCATTTTAAAAGGATATAGCACAAATACAATAGCTCTTGCCAATAGCAGAATCGGTTGTGGTGCAATATTTGATGACACATATACGATAGCCCCAAATGGAGACATCTATAAGTGCTGTTCCTCGGTGGGAATACCGGAACACAGATTAGGTACAATAGCAGAAGATGGAACCCTGAAAGATGTTAACCAAGAGGCTTACTGCAAATGGGCATTGAGAAATCCACTCCAATTTGACGAGTGTAGATCCTGTGAATTTGCGCCAATGTGCTTTGCCGGTTGTGCATTTCACGCATATAATAAATTTGGCGATATTAACGTGCCGATCTGTAATAAAGAACAATATCAGGACAATATAAAGACATATTTGAAAGATCATTACCTAAATAAATGGGGGTAATTTTAATGATGACATCGTTTTATAACATACTACTCCCCACAGATGGCAGCAAGTATTTTTTATTTAATGCACTTCAGCGATCACTGATGATTGTCGATCAAGATATTAAAGATCTATTGGAGTCGAAAGCCTTAGAGGAGATACCAATTGAAATTGCCAAAAAGTTTAAAGATAATGGTATTTTGATAGAAGACGATCATAATGAGCAAGAAGTATATCATTACTATTATGAGAGTCGTAAATATATAAATCAGGAAGCCTCATTTCATATCATCACAACATATGCATGCAATTTTTCATGTGAATATTGCTTTGAGGGCAAAGGGATCATTGCATCACAGCATATGGATCTCAAGACCGCAGAGAATGTCATGAGATTTATTAAAGATACTACAATGAGAAATAATTGCCGCGCCCTTAACATACAATTGTATGGTGGCGAAACTTTAATTAATTTCGATATTGGATATAAAATACTCGAGAATTTATCCCAGTGGGCAAGGGAAATCCATATCCCGTTCTCAGCACATGCAATTACTAATGGCTCGCTGATAACCGAAGATATCGCAAATAAGCTCTCAGCCTTTCATGGCTCCGTATTGGTCACATTAGACGGACCAAGGGAGATACATGATAGACGACGATTTTACAAAGACGGCAGGGGTACGTTTGATGATATCATCAAAGGCTTGATCATCGCCAAGAGACATGGTCTCGAAATAACAATAAGAGTGAATGTAAATAAGGAGAACTATTTACATATACCATCTCTCTTGAACACTTTGAAATTAAACGATTTAAATAAAGCAATTATATCTATCAAACCAGTATTTGACGCCTCGCCTGCATGCATATCATGTCCTTCACGAGATCGCGATGGCGAATCCGATAAAGAGAATATTGCCATATGCGATAATCTATATAACACAGCGCGAGAAGAAGGATTCAATACCGATGATGCAACTGGCCTTCCAAACCTGAATGTTTGCGGCGCGCTTCACAGTCAGAGGTTTATCGTTGATCCGTTAGGCAGATTATTCAAATGTGCGATACTACCACCTCACGAGAGCTTTTCGGTAGGAGCGATAGACGAATCGGGTATGCCCAAATGCAATTCGCTATTCTATAAAATCATGAGTCGTAATCCCTTAACGATAGACGATTGCGGCAGCTGCAAATTGACTCCCATATGCGGGAGTGGTTGTTTGGCCATGTCTCTATACAAATACGGCGAGCCCAATAAGAAGGTCTGCGAAAAAAATTATATGATGGAGCGCTTAAAAAATTGTTGCGAATTTGAGACGTCCAAGCGTCTATCGACGCGATAGGATCTCTTTTCGGCATCATCGGTGCCCATGGATATATACGAAATTGCAGGGCTACAGGCGAAAACGAATTGTGGATCGATGCCTTTCTCGGCCCTAATTGATGAGGCAAGATTCCACCTGAAAGACTGCCCCGGGGCCGGCAGACAAGGATTTGGAATGCATGCCTCTATCCAGGCGCATTATATGGAGGTTTGAGCCGATTGGCGACGACTGCCAGGCACGTACTCATCGGCCTTAAATTAGGAGCGGAGGTGCAGTGGCTGCAGGAAGCCCTAAAGGCAAGGCAGGGTCGCCCTCGAACACGGATTTGTGAGGAACGAGGCCTGGCCTTCAAACCCTCGCAGCCCTGTTTCTCAGGAGGTGATCTGCCAGCACCAGGGCCACCATCGCCTCTGCCACAGGCACGATTCTCGGTGGGATGGTGGGATCGTGCCTGCCTTTGATCTCGATCTCGGCAGCCTCGATCAGAGATAGGTCCACTGTGCGCTGTCTTCTCGAGATGGACGGCGTGGGCTTGACGCCGATTCGGCAGATTATGGGGGCGCCGGTGGATATCCCTCCAAGGATTCCGCCAGCGTTGTTGCTCTCGAAATCGATTCTGCCCTCGCGCAGAATTATCGGGTCGTTCATCTCGCTTCCTCGAAGTCTGGCGCTTTTCAGGCCGGCGCCGATCTCCACAGACTTCACCGCTCCGATGCCCATGAGTGCGCCTGCCAATTCAGCATCCAGCTTATCGAAGACAGGCTCGCCAAGGCCCAGAGGAACTCCGCTTGCCACGATCTCCACAACACCGCCAAGGCTGTCGCCCTCTTTGCGGACAATGTCCAGGAGCTCTGCCATCTTAGCCCCCGCCTCAGGGTCGGGGCAGCGAACGATGCTTCCTTCGGCAGCGGCCCTCAGATCCATGATATCGCTGTTCTCTGAAAGGCAAGCCCTTATGCCCCCAAGCTCGGTCACGTATCCTGCGATGTATATTCCATCCTGACGGAGCAGCTTTTTGGCGATCGCCCCTGCAGCCACCCTGCCCACCGTCTCCCTGGCCGAGGCCCGGCCACCACCCCGGTGGTCCCGCAGGCCGTACTTGGCCATGTATGTGTAGTCTGCATGGCCTGGACGGGGCCGGTCACGAATTGCGTCGTAAGCGCTGCTATCCGCGTCCCGGTTCCAGACCAAAAGGGAGATCGGAGTCCCGGTGGTGACCCCTTCGAATGTGCCCGATAGTATCTCCACAAGGTCTGCCTCCTTCCTCTGGGTTGTCGTCCGGCTCTGGCCTGGTCGACGCCGATCCAGCTCCGGCTGAATGTCTGCTTCTGATAGGGCAAGGCCAGCGGGACAGCCGTCCACCACTGCCCCTACCGCCCTGCCATGCGACTCTCCCCAGGTGGTTAAACGGAATGCCGTGCCGAATGTGTTGCCTGACATGAAGCTCCTCACTGATGGTTGGATGATATCTGACGCAGATCTACCTTTTGGATTAATGCATGAATTGGCCTCCTATTTCCGCCTCTTTCTCGCACCAAGGGGGTCTTTTTCCAAAGAGAGCGAACAAGGCCTGCGACGCGGCGACTCTGACTGCCGCAATCGGATCAGGGATTAGTAGATGAGACGCGAGGATGCAGAGAGTCGGCGAAAAAAGAGGGATCGGCGAAAAACTGAGGTGAGAGGTATCGATCTGGAGGAGGGCCTCTCACCTGGACGCATGTACTATGGCAGCGCACGGAACTTTCGTCCCAAGTGCAATTGAGTATAAACAAGTCTACTTTACTTAAATCTTACGGCCTGCCCCACGAGATCGATTGGGTGGCAAAAAGAAAACGAAAGAGAACGGAGAGACCAGGAGCACACCCCGGTGGCCCGTTCCAGTCCTTAAGCGATTGCTTCTTTGGCGGTCTCGGTGACGCCCTCGGCGACATTCTCAACTGCACTGACCGCTTCGGTCGCGACCTCGGCCGGGGTTATCGGAGCGGCAACAACCATTATGACGCCGAAGTTCACTACCTGATCCTGGTCAGCGAGGGTTACGTTGACGGGGGCTACAGCCTCCATTCCCTCAACAGCCTGCACGGAGAGCATGTACTCGCCTGGAGCCAGGGCAGCGAAGGCGAACGATCCGTCCTCTGCGGTGACGGTCTCGGCGGCCGCAGCGCCCTCAAGAAGGACAACCAGGTCGGATATGCCGGTCTCATTCTCGCCCATCATGCCATCGGCATTGAGGTCTCCATAGACCATTCCGGTGATGTTCATGGACATTGGCTCGATGGCTGCGGGCTCCTCGACCACAGAGCTCTCGTTGGTCTTGTTATCGGTCGTGGTTACCTCTACAGGTGGCTCCACAGCAGTCTCCTCAGGGGCCTCGGTCAACGGCACCTGGGTGACCTGGGGAGTTCCCAGCACGAATGAGTACTTGTAGGGGGTTCCGGTGGAGATGGAGTACTGGTATGGCTTTCCGCTGCTGATAGAGTATCTGGGAGCCTTGGTTACAACTGCATCTTCAAAAGTGTTGTTGTGGGCGGGGACGCCGACCCCGATGGTGAACTGAGGCCTGGCCTCAGCGTGGTTCGAGAATGGGTAAGGGCTGGCCTCGGTCTTGATGGTATAACCCATTGCCGGCAATGCCAGAACCGCAGCCAGCAAAAGGGTCGCCGAAATTACCAGGATAGTTCTCTTCATCTAATCCTCCTCCTTTTAGCTTCAAAGTATCCACTTAGCATGACTATATCTTAACATTCTCCCTTTTGAGAAGAACTCGGCGGTACTGTGGTTATTCTTCATATAAATAGACTTTCATACAGAGTTCTTAGCGGAAGAGAGGTCGGTAGCTGTCGATGATAGGTCCTTCAAGCCGCGATGAAAAGTGGCGAAAAATCAGGCGAAAACCAGTCATTTATCAAAGGAAGGAATCCTACGAGGGGCCCCTCGTACTGCCTCATCCCATACCAGGATCGGCAGTTCATTTCGGGCCCGAGCAGCAGATTATCACCCTCATCGTGCCGTCGAGGAACGGGCCAGGTGTGAGCCGTCGCAGCTCCCCTCCACCGTGAGGCCCTCCCGGCAAGATGAGAAGGTAATGCCGGCCTGATGACATGCTTCGGCTATGGGCTGGAGCAATCCGGCCCGGATCGGCTGAGGGAGGTATCGGCTGCCCCCCACCTTCTGTCCCAGCTCGAAGTATAGGCGACAAAGACGTCCCATCTCCTCAGGAAACTCATAGGTCAGCCGCCTCCAGCTGTCCGGCCTGGCCTTGTAGGTCGATGATGTCACATGAGCTGCCCCTGCCTCTTTCAAAGTCGATATCAGGTCTCGAGCACCCCGGTCGTTCAGACCTGGGATTATGGGGTCGACCCTCACCGATACCGGGACAGAGGATCGGACGAGAGACCTGACCGCAGCCAGACGACGGCTTGGAGAGGGCGCATGAGGTTCCAGCCTTCCTGCAAGCTCCTCATCCAGAGTGGTTATTGTGATTGCCACGGTCGCCCCCATGTCCGAGAGGATATCGGCGTCCCTGACAACCAGATCCGACTTGGTCACCACCTGAACTAATAGATCCCTCTCGGAGAGCTGAACAAGACAGCCCCTCGTCAGGCCGAGCCTTTCCTCCTGTGGCGGGTAAGGGTCAGAGCTGCTTGCCAAAGAGACAAACGTATCCCCCGTAACCACACGAAGGTCCCGGGCCAGGCGGGAGTGCAACCCGACCTTGGGCCTCACCTCCGAGAACCTGGGTATGTAGGATGAGGCATAGCAATACAGACAGCCATGGGAGCACCCTGTGTAGGGATTGAGGCTGAGCTTGGACGGACAGGTGCATAGCTGGCTCTTCCAGGGATCGAAAGGCGACAGAAGGTTCATACGGGTTATGTATCATCGCCACCTGCAGGCAGGCAGCACCGATCGGATTCGTGCCCCCGCACGATGGCATCTGCTCCCCTTGCACCCGGAAGGTACAGGCCGCCACCATCACGCACCATCACATGCCCTCCGGATGCTAAGGCCTGTTCAGCCTCAGCTCTTGTCATCCTTCTGGCCATGACAACCTGCCCGGGACCTGGATCTGTCGGGTATAGCAGAGGCGCCAGGCGATCCCATCTATCCTGGTACGGCCTGCCAGTTAGATCGGATCCGTCCAGATAGAGGAGGTCCCAGACGACCAGGCCAGCTCCGGCAGGCGAGCGGCGAGCCTGATGGCGGCGGTTCAGAAAACGCACAAGTTCGGACAGGGGCAGCAGGCCGCCCCGAAATCCCAGCAGCTCGCCCTCAAGTACAGCTGTCCGGCCGATGCCCCGAAGGGCATCTGCCAGGATGGGCAGGGATGAGCTCACCTCCCACCGCCTGGAGGTGAAGATCCGGGCAGATCCGGGAGAGATATGAACCTGTACCCGCAGTCCGCGGCGGCGGGCAAGATAGATCTGGCCGCCAGATTGAGCCGGCAGTTGGCCGCAGAACGTTATCCTCATCTCCCGGCATGGGACCCTTGGGATCAGGCTCAACGATGACAGCTCACCGGATAGAGCGGCTTGGGCAACTCGTCCCAGATCTGGCTGCCAGCAGTAGGCTGACCAGACGTTTGGCTCCGGAACAGAGAACGCCCTGGAGATGGCAGCAGACAGGAGTCGGGGATCGGGCTGCCAGCCGGAAGAGCGAACGGCAGTCCTGGCAAGATAGCAGGCCTCAAGTTCGGTGCAATTCGTAAACAAACCCTTGAGGATGGACTCTTTCCTGGATAACGAGCCAGGCCCCCACTGCATGGAGAGGCGCCGCAGCTCGGAATATACCGTAATCAGTGACAGCGATTCAGGGCACAGGGCACTCTGAGACAGGTGCTGGCGGACAATCCCAGACAGGTTTCCCGGCTCCCCTGACTGCGCCTGCCATAGGGACACGGCCTCCCGGCCAGCCATGGAGGAGAGGGTGCGGACCAATAGCCCAATGCCAACGCCAGGGCCCGTGGACTCCCAGGGAGGCCAGAGCTCTCCGGTTAGCAGCCTCAGCCCCGGGCAGATCTGGTCGGGCGGCAGGCCTCTCAAAAACGCGGCCACCCTCGCAGCCTTTTCAGGCCTGGCCCCGGACTCTTGCAGCCGTGATAGCAGGTAGGCGAGCTGGGCGTAAGAGGCCATCACTATTTGGCAGGATCTTTGAGCTGGAGATCCTCTGCAGTTCTTATCAGATCGTCGATAAGGCAGTCCACCTTCTCCAAGAATGGCTGGGTCGCCTTGGTGGTTATAGCCCCTGGGGCGGATGCGGCTATTAGGCCTTCCTGCTCAAGAACCCTGAGAGAATAGCGCACCTTATGTCCCGGGATGCCGGTGACCTCGGCCAGCTTGAGAATCCCTATTGGCTCATTCTCAACCACACATCGGAGAATTATCAGGTGCCTTTTGAGCATCTCCAGCTCAGAAACGACATTTTCGGTCAACATTATGCTCCCACCCTGCACACGGATGTGATATGAGCCAGCATCCTTTATAGCTTCATCGATTCGCATGGCAGACTGTGTCATGCTGAAGCAGGCCGACGCCGGGACATGCCGTTTTCTTTAATTCCCCTCAGGGACCATACTGCCTTCAGTCTGGCTGCCAGAAACGCCTAAAGACGAGAAGTCCGGACGCTTCCGGCCGCATGATAGGGATTCTTGCCAGGCCATTTGTCTCTCAGGCGCTGGCGGCCTATCTCTTTTGGGAAGCCATGGACTTCAATATCGCGCCCGCCTGTTAAGGAAGTCTATCCCGTGCTTGGACACCACACGACGGCCCTCGTCCCTGCCGAGGATCTGTGGGGAGGAGACTCCGGTTACGACGAGCATGGTGCGGAGGGTGTCCTGCAGGTCGGGATCGATCTGGGCTCCCCAGATTATGCGGGCATCTGGATTTATCCGGTTGTATACCTCTTCCACCACAGTCTCTGCATCGGAAATAGTCATGTCCGGACCTCCGACCACATTGACCAGGGCTGAGGTCGCCCCGGAGACATCCACTTCCAGAAGCGGGCTCCTCAGGGCTTTCATGACCGAATCCCTGCCCTTGTCCTCACCCGAGGCCTCGCCAAGCCCTATCATGGCTACCCCGCCGTGGGACAGGACGGTCCTCACATCTGCGAAGTCCAGGTTTATCAGCCCCGGCCTGGTGATCAGCTCGGTGATGCCCTTGACTGAGCGCATGAGGACCTCATCCGCCACCTTGAAAGCAGCTTGCAGTGGCAGGTTGGGCACCACATCCAGAAGACGGTCGTTGGGGACAACGATGACCGTGTCGGCCGCCTCACGCAGCCTTTTCAGCCCGGCCTCGGCATTGGACATTCGTATCGATCCCTCGGAGCTGAAGGGGAGGGTGACTATCGCTATTGTCAGGGCACCCACCTCCCTGGCAGCCTCGGCAACCACCGGCGAAGCCCCAGTGCCGGTGCCCCCCCCAAGTCCACAGGTGACGAAGACCATGTCCGCTCCCTCCACCGCAGCACGGAGGGCGTCGAGGTCCTCCTGGGCTGCCTCCTCGCCCACTGCAGGCAGGCTGCCTGCCCCAAGGCCCCGGGTGGTCCGCCTGCCGATGAGGATACGACGGTCTGCATTGATGTGCAGGAGGTGCTGGGCGTCCGTATTCACGGCGTAGAGCTCGGCACCCTGGATTCCGGACTCAGCCAGGCGGTCTATGGTATTGGAGCCGCCGCCTCCGCAGCCGATCACCTTGATGACGGTGGTCAGCTCCTCCAGTATGGAGACCAGGTCCTCGTCGCTCCGGATGGAGCTGGCGGGATCCAACCTGACCTCGTGCTCAGCCCTGCTCAAGGCCTCATCGATGATCGACTTCATACCATCCCCTCAGGTCTTATCTGCATCCTTCTAGTATTCGATTAGCATATAGATTTTTTCATAGTGAAACATCTATCCATTGCCAAGGGGCGGCTTGACCTGAGATCATGCAGCAGTTGTCACCGGAAAACGGGTGAGATTGGGGTATCAGAGAAAAAAAGGCAATGTAAAATTATTATCAGGTGCCAAAATCTGCCGCCAGGCTTTCTACCCAGCCTGCATCAGAGAGCGAAGAAGCGCTATCCTGCCCCGGATCTCCGCCCGCTCCTGATGGGTCCTTTGCTCCAGCAGCTCGATTATCTGGGCCATGCTGCTTTGCAGACGGTATATCCTGTAGGGCCGCCCTTTGCCAGGATTCTTCTCGTCCCGCTCCGAGATCCATCCAAGCTCACGCAACTCGCTCATGGCGATGCTGACCTCGGGCTGGCGGAGGTCGGATCCTATCTCGATCTCCCGCGAAGTGGCCTCCTTCACACTTGAAAGGTAAGCCAGGACCTTTGCCACGTTCCTGCGCAGGCCCACCTGCATCAGCATGGCGGTGAACTCCTCAATGTCGGGACCCAACTCCGCGGCCCGTACCTTCCGCAAGTACCATCACCAAATGAATTAAGGCATGGAGTAACATATATATGTTTCGTATAATTTATGTCAAAGGATTCAAAAATTGCCATTTGGGGATATGCTGTGCCTGCAGAAAGCAAGTTCCTGGGAGCGGAAAAGCAGAGCTTGCCGATGTAGCACCCGTTCAGGTGACGGTTCAATAAGGTCTCCCAAAGGTTCAGGAGCCCGCGCAGGAGACGGATGATAAGCGGCTAAATGCAGAAAAGACGCCGGTAAACGGCAGCGCTTATATGCAGTAGAGCGATAGCCGCGCTGATTTTTCCGCCCCGAAGAGCGAAAGGCCAACCGAAGGATATATTTTCTGATGGCCAAAGGAGGGCGGCATGGACAGGATGGAGCTTCTGGGCCGATCAAAGGTGACGGTCCGGGACGAAAAGGTGGTGCAGACCACCGAACCGATGCTGGAGTGGTGCCCCCTTTTTGCTAAGTTGAGGAATATCCAGCACATAGACAGGGAGGCTGCAGCCAAGAACATGGAGTTTCGCATCGAGAAGCATGGGATGTTCACCTCCCGGCGCCGGCTGGAGATGGGGGACTTCGTGGGATTCGGGGCCTCGGAGAGCATGATGACCGGCATCTCCCATGGGATAATCGATGCTGCGGTCACGGTTTGCGATGGGGCAGGGACGGTGATAACCGCCAATCCTATCCTGGTTCAGGGGATGGGCGGCTACATCTCGGGACTTATAGAGACCGATCCCAATCCTGAGGTCATCAAGGGAATACAGGAGCGTGATGGGGAAGTTCTATCCCCGGGAGACGCCCGGATAGACCAGCTGGAGGGTGCCAGGGTGGCAGCCCGCCGCTTCAGCCGGTTCGCTGTCACGGTCGCCGATGCCCGGTCAGCCCAGAAGCTGCGGGAGCTTGAGAAGGAGCTGGGAGTTCGGATAATGGTAATCGGAGTGCACCTGACCGGCATATCCGATGAAGACGCAAGTGTCCTGCTGACAGCCGCCGATATAGTGACTTCCTGTGCGTCTCGGGCCATCCGGGAGCAGGCCAGGCCCCTCGTGCAGGTAGGAACTGCGGTTCCCCTCTTCGGCCTGACCCGATGGGGAAAGGAGCTGCTGATAGAGAGAGCCAAGGATGTGGAGCAGCCGCTGCTGATAAATACGATGGCACTTCCGGTCCTGCCACAGCATAAACAACCCAGGCCTCTGGTCTAGAGATAGCCCTGTTGAGATGGGGGCGGGATTTCGATAGACGACCTGCCCCACATCACCCACATTTCCAGGATCAATCCACCTATCCCACCGGGGGAGGATTGCCCGATGTCATTTCTGAAAACGGTTTTTTTTGTTGTTTTATTTTTTTGTAAATTTACTATTTGAGTAATATTTAATACTATATATACATCCAGCTAAACAGGACTCTGGAGAAGCCATCCGGAGAGGATATTGAAGGATACGGTTTAACGAATATGTAGCGATAAGAGAAAAAAGGAATCAGACACAAGGGAGCACCAGTGGAGGATTGTCTCCGATCTGGATCTCCTCCTGGATCTTGGCCTCGCCAACGTACAGCCCGCTCATCACCATGTTCTCGGTCCTCTTGGAACCGGTCTTGTTGACCGACCTTGCAGCCACCCTGGCTGTGCCCTTGATGTAGGAGTCAAGAAGGTAAAGGGAGACATTGTCGTCCTGATAGATGCTGGTATCCTTGACAAGTTGCTGAATCTCGCTGTAGCTCTCTGAGAAGACGGATCCTACATCGTAGTTCTTGGCACAGAGGGCGTTTTTAAGATCGCTCTGTGTGGCGCCCGGCGTATAGGGCCTGTACTGAAACACGCCCCACTCGTTGAAATATATCTCGCTCTCGCCGGTCACGTTGTCGCTCCAGACATCTACTGTCTGCCGGCGGGAGACCATTCCGCTGCCTCTGGTACCAGTGACAAGCTTCTGCCCCGAAAAGCCCGAGTCGGTCTGGTAGATCTTGGTGTCGTCCATGTAGCCGTTGATGAAGATGTAAGAGTGCTGATTGATGTTCACGGCGTTTCTAGCGTCCACAGACGCCAGATTCGCCAGGGCAAACAGGGAGAGCAGTACCAGGGCCAGCAACCATCTCATCCGGACACCAACCCGTCTTTTCAGAGGGCTAGAGATATAAAGGTGGTGGGTTGGGAATCGTGAGATACGGAGTAGGGCCAGCCCGGGCTTCAACCATTTTGCCTCGAGAGCGATGGCGTCTTAGCCATTGGGCCCAGACGTCTTCTTGGAGTCCTTCCTGGGACCCTGGCGAGCCGCACGCATGATCTGGTCAAGCCGCCGCTTAAGATCCTCACCCAGCCCCGCAAGAAGCACGCCGCTATGGTAATCGGCCCTGGCTGCTATGGCAAGCTTTGCGGACAGCGCCCGGGCTGCACGCCCCCGAGCCCAGCGGGGGGCTCCGACCACAGCCGGATGGCGGTAGATGATACCGTGCTTTGGAGAGGGAGCGCGGCCCTTCAGATGCTTGAACAAGGCCTTTTCAGCTCCCATCACCTGTATGGCTGAGGCTGCCATTTGCGAGAGGCGCTTCAGGCCGCCAGCCCGCGATATCAGGCGGGCGGCCAGAAGTGGGCCGGCAATAGAGGCAAGGTTGGGGGCAACGCCTGGTACCGCCATCTCCATTGCTGCAGAGAGCTGGTCCCTCCTCTGCCTCATATCCTGGACTGCCCTTGCCAGGACAGCTATGCTCGACTCAGGATAGTCCTGCTCCAGGCGCTCAGCAAGCCGGTACCCCCTGAGATGCCCGCCGTCATGAAGCAGCGACCACTCGTACAGGCGCTCCTCCAGCAGGTTCAGCGCAGAGTTCAGGTCGTCCACAGCCTCGATCATCTGCAGCAGCTGGGCTTCCGCCCCTGCCTGCTGGAGGAGCTGGCGGCGGACGAGCTCCAGGGCAACCTCGTGCAGCATTGCATCGTACTGGGCAGACGACCCCACAAGACCGGAACGCAGAGCAAGGCCCCTGAGATCGGACTGCATGCGCTGGCCGGTCGCTCCGACGGAGGGTACCTGGGATGAGTTGGATAAGAGCCGCTCCACCATCTCAGAAGCCGAGGCAGCCGGGGCCAGGGCTCTGCCATCTCCATCAATCCAGCCGTACCAGGCCTCCAGAGCACCCCTCTCTGATTGCATCGAACTTCACTTTCACTCCGCGCTCCTCAGATTTATCTACTATGCCTGCCACCCATTAATCACCTCTCAAATAAAACCTGGAGGCCGATCTTATGGATGAAGTCGATCGCATTTTATCTCGCCTGCGAGATGCGGGCCTGGATGTTGGACGGGAAGAGATAGAGAAACGCTACACTCTGCTGGTGGAGAAGTTTCACGTCCCCCAGAACGAAGCCAGGAGGAGCGTCCTCAACTACTTCCTGAAGGAGCACGGCCTGGCACCTGCCAGGCCCGGCGGCAGCGAGCTTGTGAAGGTATCGCAGATTAAGGAGCCGGGGCGGTGGGTCGATCTCGAAGCCAGGGTGATCTCCCTTGGAGAACCTGGCAGCCAGTCCATATCCCAGATGGGGATACTGGGGGACGAGACTGGCACCATGCGCTTTGTCAAGTGGGCGAAAGCCGGGCTTCCCGACCTTGTGGAGGGCAAGAGCTATCGCCTCAAGAAAGCCGTCACCGACGAGTATCAGGGGCGGTTCAGCATCAAGCTCAACCGTGCCAGCCAGGTGGAGGAGATGGACCGCGAGGTTCAGTCCGCATCAGATCCTTCCGCATCGTCTGACCTGAATATCGTCGATATTAATCAGGCTGGGCTCTGGATCAATCTCAAGGCCAAGGCGGTACAGATACTCCCGGCCGAAAGCGATGCCATATCTCAGGCCGGGGTGCTGGGAGACGGAACCGGAACGATCCGTTTCGTAAAATGGGCCAAATCCGAGCTTCCAGACCTGGTGGAAGGAAAGAGCTACTCACTTAAAAACGTGGTAACCGACGAGTACCAGGGACGGTTCAACATCAAGCTCAACCGCACAAGCCGGATAGAGGAGCTGGATCAGCCTGTAGAGGCAGTCCCCGTCTTCGCCGGATCTGCCCAGCAGAAGATCGGCGAGATAGACCAGGCAGGCAGGTGGATCGACCTGAAGGCCAAGGTGATACAGCTGTGGGACGCAAACAACGAGTCCATATCGCAGTCCGGCCTTCTGGGCGATGACACCGGCGTCGTCAAATTCGTCAAGTGGGCCAAGGCAGAGCTTCCAGACCTGGTGGAAGGAAAGAGCTACTCACTTAAAAACGTGGTAACCGACGAGTACCAGGGACGGTTCAGCATCAAGCTCAACCGCACAAGCCAGATAGAGGAGACCGACGAGCAGATCGATGTGGTGCCCCAAAACATCACCTTCACGGGAGCCATAGTTGACATTCAGAAGGGCTCAGGTCTGATCAAGCGCTGTCCTCTTTGCAAGAGGTCGCTGGCCAAGGGAATATGCGGAGAGCACGGAAAGGTGGAAGGCGTCTATGACCTGCGGATAAAGGCGGCCATGGACGATGGAGATCGCGTCCAGGATCTGCTGATCAACAGGGAAAGGACAGAAGGCCTGATCGGGCTGTCCCTTGAGAGGGCCAAGGAGATGGCAATGGAGGCCCTGGACCATGAGGTGATCCTGGGACTGATGGAAGAGAGGCTGGTGGGACGCTACTACACCGCCAAAGGACCCAGGATAGATCGCTACCTTCTGGTGGAGTCCATAGAGGAAGCTGCTCTGGCCTCCGACCGCGAGCGTTCCAGGCTGATCGAATTGACGGAGGAGATCTGAGATGGCCGGCTTTTCGAGAGAGGTGGCCCGCCGGGTATTCGCCGAGGAGCTGCGCCGATCCGACCTCTCGTTTCGGGAAGGAGAAGACAGCCATCAATATGCCCCCCAATACCTTCTGACGCCAACCGGAGCCAGATGCAACCGCATCTTCATCGTGGGCACACTGACTGAAAGAGATGATATCGGAGGGGAGGCGGAGTACTGGCGCGGACGGCTGGTGGACCCCACAGGCAGCATCCTGATCTATGCAGGCCAGTACCAACCAGCTGCCGCCCAGGTACTTGCCGGAATAGAGCCCCCGGCCTTTGTGGCGGTGGTTGGGAAGCCCAGTCTGTACGAGACGGAGGACGGGCGCAAGATCGTCTCCATACGGGCCGAGTCGGTTCAGCCGGTGGACGAGGCGACAAGGAACCGCTGGGTGATGGAAGCTGCCCAAAGGACGATCTTTCGCCTATCGCTGATCCGGGACGCATGCAGCGAAGAGCTGAGTCCGGGATTTCAGCCAGGAGACGCGTTTAGCCCGCAGATCCCCGGATCGGAGGATGACGCAAAAAGGGCGTGCCATCATTACGGCACCGATATCGAGGAATACAGGGCGATGGTGAAAAAAGCTCTGCGCTCCCTGGACCTGTCGCAGACCGAACCGCAGCCCCAGGAAAAGCCGACGGTTGTCAGGGCCAAACTGCCACCGACCACGGGAGAAACAGCAAGCCCATCTCCGCCTGCAGAGACGAAGACCAGTCCGGAGATTGCCGGCCCATTGGCGAGGCAGCAGCCAATCCCGGAGCAGGCAGCCAACATCCGCGATCAGGAAAAGCCCAGGCACAAGAGGTCCTCCAAACTGGTCGAAGAGGAGGAGATCCCCTCGTTTAACTTCGGAAAGAAAGGCTGAAAAGATATATATAAGCTGCAATATGCCATATCAGTTTGGTGAAAGGCATGGTGATCGGAGTTACAATGGTAAAGGTCGTTCCGGGACAGGAGAAGACCACATACAGCGCGCTTCGGGAGATCGACGGGATCAAGGATGTCTACCACGTCTTCGGTGAGTTCGACTTCGTGGTCATCATCGAGGTGGAAGGACTGAGCATGCTGAACAAGCTGGTGGATACAATAAGGGAGATAGACAACGTCACTGCCACGCAGACCGTAGTTGGGGCCGAACTCTAAAGGCCCCACGCCCTTTTCTATAGCCATGGAGATTGCAGAGGAGCTAGCCAGGAATCAGAAGGCCATCTCGGTTGCAGAGTTCTTCGAGAAGAACCGCCAGATCCTGGGCTTCGATTCCGCGCCCCGGGCGCTTATAACCTGCGTAAAAGAAGCGGTGGACAACTCCCTTGATGCCTGCGAAGAGGCTGGCATTCTTCCAGACATATTCGTCCAGATCCGCCGATCAGGCGACATGTACACGGTGATTGTGGAGGACAACGGCCCGGGAATCGTGTCCAGGGAGATCCCGCGGGTATTTGCCAAGCTCCTCTATGGCTCACGCTTCCACGTTCTCCGGCAGAGCCGGGGGCAGCAGGGCATCGGTATCTCAGCAGCGGTCCTATACTCCCAGCTCACCAGCGGAAAGCCAGCCCGCATCACCTCCAAGATCGGCCCGTCCCGTCCTGCCCATCTTGTGGAGGTCATCATCAACACTGCCATAAACGAGCCGGAGGTGCTGAGAGAGGAGGAGACGGACTGGGAACGACCCAGGGGCACCAGGATTGAGCTTGAGATGGAGGGCGCCTACGTGCGCAGCCGCAGGCAGTCGGTCTACGCCTACTTAAAGAACGTTGCAATAGTCAATCCCCATGCCCGCATCACCCTGGTGGAACCGGACGGCCATATGGAGGCGTTCGAGAGGGCCACCGAGTCGCTGCCAAAGAAGGCCTATCAGATCCAGCCCCACCCTGCTGGAATCGAGCTGGGAGAGCTCACAAAGCAGCTCCGCTACACCGACAGAAAGAAGCTCTCAAGCTTTCTCAAGGAGTCCTTCACTTCCATTGGGGCGATAACCGCCCAGGAGCTTTGCAGCATCTCCGGCCTGGATGGAGAGCGCCAGCCCCAGAGCCTCGACCTAAGCGAGGCCAAACGGCTGCTGGCGGCTTTCAAGAAGATCAGGGTAAAGTCGCCGCCCACCGATTGCCTATCCCCGATAGGCGAGGATCTGATGCGTGCAGGCCTTGAGAAGGAGTACCGTGTGGACTTCGTGGCTACCACGTCCCGCCCGGTTAGCGTCTTTTCCGGCCATCCCTTTCAGGTGGAGGCAGCTCTGGCCTATGGCGGCGAGCTGGACCGTGAGGGAAAGGTGGAGATACTCCGCTTTGCCAATCGGGTCCCTCTGGTCTACCAGCAGGGTGCCTGCGCAATAACCCACGCTGTCGAGAAGATCTCCTGGAAGAACTACTCCCTCGACCAACCAGGTGGCGGGGTGCCCTCTGGACCAGCTGTCCTGATGATCCACCTGGCCTCGACCAACATCCCGTTCACCTCGGAGTCCAAGGACGCGGTGGCAGACATGCCGGAGATACTCTCCGAGATCGACCTGGCCTTAAAAGAGAACGCCCGCAAGCTACGCCGATACCTGACCCGCCAGGCGGCTCTCTCCGAGCGGCGGGAAAAGGAGGAGATCATCAGAAAGATCCTGCCCAGGATAGCCGAGAAGCTATCCGATGTGCTTGGGATGGAGAAGCCGGATATAGGCCCGGTGGTGGCAAGGATAATGGGCAATCTGATGGTCAGGAGGAGGATTGGAGACCAGGACGGTATGCGAACCGTGGTGATAGATGTACACAACCACAGCGAGGCGGCCAGGTCCTTCCAGCTTCACGACCTCATCCCATGGGCCGCCACCCAGGTCAATCCGCCTGCACGACAGATCCCGGCGGGTCGGGGTTATGACTATATCTGGAAGATCTCGTTGAAGCCCGGAGAAGGCATGAGCATAAGATACCAGATCCCAAAGGACGACCTCTCCTCTGAGCTGCCTCAGCCGGTTGTGGAGGGAGTTGACCCGGAGCTGGTGACCGGGGCCAAGGCGATACCATGAGTGGAGCTGAGGATAGGCTGATGGACCTCGCCCGCGTGATCTACCGCCAGTTCACCGACGGTGTGGTCCCCCACCTTCTCCTTCCCTCTCGCACCAGGAACAACATCGAGTACAGCAGCAAGGAGGAGGTATGGGTCTACGGGGATCAGGAGAGCGTTCGCAGCGTGAAGACGGTCAGGGGAGCAAAGAGCCTGCTCAAGACCGTACACCTGGCCGAGCTGCTGATAAAAGAGCACCTGCGACACAACCGCGGGTCCACCCTCAGGGAGATCTACTACATCTCTGAGAACTGGGATATAGCGAAGTTCGCCGAGCAGGCAGAGAGCGATCGGCTGATAGAAGACCTGGAGATAGTTACAGGACTGCAGAGGGAGGACTTCCATGTGCGTCCGGAGGAGGACGGGGCTGCTGTCTTCGGTCCCCTCAAGATAAAGGAGCAGACACGGAGAGGAGAGCGGGAGATCCACTGTCAGGAGGACGTGGGGGAGGCTGGATACCAGATTCCCTTCAACGTTGACAACATCAGATTTTTGGATCACCAGGCCAAGATGATCATGGCAGTTGAGACCGGCGGCATGTACGCCCGGCTTATCGAGAACGGTTTTGATCAGGAGTTCGGCGCAATCCTGGTGCATCTCAAGGGCCAGCCTGCCCGCTCAACCCGCAGGATCATCCGCAGGCTGAACCGGGAGTTGGGACTACCGGTTACCGTATTCACCGACGGCGACCCCTGGTCTTATCGCATCTTTGCAAGCGTCGCCTATGGGGCAATCAAGAGCGCTCACCTATCGGAGCAGCTGGCAACGCCTGGGGCCCGGTTCCTCGGAGTTCAGCCCAGCGATATCGTGGACTACGACCTCTCCACAGACAAGCTGACCGAAAAGGACATGCACGCTTTGCGCAGCGAGCTTGCCGATCCGCGCTTCGATACGGAGTACTGGAGAGAGCAGATCAAGCTGCAGATAGATCTGAAGAGGAAGGCCGAGCAGCAGGCCTTCGCAGGAAAGGGGCTTGACTTCGTGACCAAGGAATATCTCCCGGCGCGGCTCTCACAGATGGGGATGATCTGAGACAAATGCCCTGGAGAAGTTTAAAGTCGATGAAACCGAAGAGTGAGGTTCATGAAACGCGACCTGATGGAGATACTGGCATGTCCTCTATGCAAGGGGGATCTGGTACTGGAGGTATTTCTGGAGAAAGGCGATGATATCCTGACGGGAAAGCTCGTCTGCAAATCCTGCCCCGAGACATACCCAATAGAGGACGGAATACCCAACATGCTTCCACCAGACCTGCGGGAATGAACCGAAATAATCGTGCGATTTAGACGGCGTTATTCAAGAAGAGGCGATATCCTTTTTCTCGGCCAGCTCCGGCTGTCGGCCGGAGTAATATTTATAAAAGAGGGATACATAATAGATTGTGATGAAAAGATCGGATCCCTCCCCCGAGCACGTCGTACGCATTAACGATAGCGCCGGCAGTGGCCATCCCGATACCCTTCAGTTGAGGCTGTGGCCGGGAGAGAGCCAGAGCATCATACTGAGAGTTGTGAACCTTGGAGACCCCACCAATCTGAGCGTGAGGGCGGATAGGGGGCTGGGGTCCGCTCTCTTGCCAAAGAAGTCAAACCACTACATAATCCTGGAGGAGACCATCGAACTCGTGGCCTGCCTGCCACCGGGGACCGATGTCCTTCGTGGAGAGCTCCTCCTCAAAAGCGACTCTGGCACAGCCAGGGTCCCGGTCACAATGATATCCGATCTCGATAGCGCTGCACGCCCGGAGGACGAGGGCCTATCAGCCGGTTTTGCAGACCTGCCGCATGTGGTGCAGGAGCCAGATGACCGGCCCCAGAGCCACCCTGCTGCAGATGCGTGGGATCAGGATGAAGAGGACGACACCGGGGAAGACCAAGGCCCATCGGGAGAGACGTTTGGGGATCGACAGGCCGACGTCCGGTCCGGAAGCCGCCACCCGTGGCCTGAGCACAATCCATCACCATCCGGACGCTTTCAGCAGCCCGAACCTCCAAGAGAGGCGAGCCGACAGCCCAGCGAAGAGGCGCCGCCCAGAGATGACCCGTACGATCGCTACACACCGCCGGAGGATCTGTTCCGACCTGGCCGCCTGAGGGATAATAGGAGGCTTCTGGCGCTTCCAGCTGTTCTCATGGCAGCCTTGCTGCTGGCCTTAGCTCTTACATTCTACACCCGGAGCGTCCCGGAATTCCCGGGAGCAATCGCATCGTCCATGCTGATCGTCACCCTTATCATATATGGTGCGGCAACCCTCCTGAAAGCTTGACGGCCGCCGGTTCATGGCGGGCGGGCGGCATCTCCTGGGGCGTGAAAGAGTTGAGATATATAGTGGTCACCGGCGGGGTGATGAGCGGGCTTGGCAAAGGAATTACTGCGGCCTCAATCGGCAGGCTGCTCATGAACAACGGATACAAAGTAACCGCCATAAAGATCGACCCTTACATAAACATCGATGCTGGCCTGATGAGCCCGTTTCAACACGGCGAGGTCTATGTGCTCAAGGATGGCGGGGAGGTTGACCTGGACCTGGGCAACTACGAGCGATTCCTGGATGTGGAGCTGACAAGGGATCACAACATCACAACCGGCAAGATCTACAGCACCGTTATCGATAAAGAGCGCAGGGGAGAGTACCTGGGCAAGACCGTGCAGATCATACCGCATATCACCGAGGAGATCAAGCGGCGGATCCGCCAGGTCTCCAGGGAGGGCGGCTGCGAGATCTGCCTTATCGAGGTCGGTGGCACTGTCGGCGATATCGAGTCCATGCCCTTCCTCGAGGCCATGCGTCAGCTCAAGTACGAGGAGTCCGGCAACATATTCTTCGTCCACGTCACGCTCGCCCCATCCACCATGGACGGAGAGCAGAAGACCAAGCCCACCCAGCACAGCGTCAAGGAGATGCGGGAGCTTGGCCTTCAGCCGGACATGATAGCAGTACGCTGTGAGAAGCCGCTGCTGCCGGAGACCAAGTCGAAGATCGCCCACTTCTGTGACGTCCCCATTGAGGCGGTGATAAGCTGCCACGATGCCCAGGACATATACAAGGTGCCTCTGCAGCTGGACCAGGAAGGCCTGACCCGCTACCTGATGAAGGCCATGCGACTATTCCCCCTGGAGGAGAGGAGGGATTGGGCGGACCTGGTGCGCAAGATGGATGCCCAGAGGGAGCCAGTGAGGATGGCTATCGTGGGCAAGTACACCTCAAGCTCACAGTGTACCGATGCGATGGAGGACGCCTACCTCTCTATCAGAGAGGCCATCAAACATGCCGGAATCGAGGCTGGTCTGCTGCCGCAGATCACATGGATCGACGCTGAGGAGCTGGAAGCTGGGGCCCCGGAGATAGTCCTGCGGGACTTCGACGGCATCCTGGTCCCAGGCGGGTTTGGATCACGAGGGACGGAAGGGAAGATCAAGGCAATCACATACGCCCGGGAACGCAAGGTGCCTTACCTTGGGATCTGTTTCGGCATGCAGCTAGCCGTAATAGAGTTTGCTCGAAACGTCTGCGGGCTTGAGAACGCCTCAAGCACCGAGTTCGGGCCGACCCCACATCCAGTGATCGCCCTGCTTCCTGAGCAGGAGAACATCAGGCAGATGGGGGCGACCATGAGGCTAGGCAATTACCCGGCCCATCTGAAGAAGGGATCGCTTGCAGAACACATATACGGGACCACGGAGATCGTTGAGCGTCACCGCCACAGGTATGAGGTCAATCCGGCATACATCCAGCTCATGGAGAAAGCCGGCCTGATATTCTCGGGCACCAACGGCGACCTGATGGAGATCGCCGAGATCTTAGACCACCCGTTCTTCTTCAGCTCGCAGTTCCATCCGGAGATGCGCTCCAGGCCAAACCGTCCTTCTCCTCCGTTCCTCGCTTTCGTGCAGGCCATGAAGGCAAGAAAGGATCGCATGGCTCAGGCACCCATATCCGCCTGATCCAATGCATGCGGTCACCCTCTCCGCCAGCCGGCCCCACCTGGGACCATCCTTTTTATCCTGGAGGGCCAAATCCACCGCTCGATATGAATCGTGAGATCGTCCTGACCGGCCGCTCCAACGTGGGCAAGTCGACCCTCTTTAGGGCCCTTACCGGCAGGGCCGTACCGGTGGGGAGGCGACCGGGGCTCACCCTTCGCCCCTTCTCTGCCCAGGTTGGCCACCTGATATATGTTGACCTGCCAGGCTACGGCTTCATGAAGTACCGCACGAAAGGCGAGCAAGAGGCCACACGAGATCTGGTGGTGAAGTTCCTGGAGGACCACCAGGATCGTATGCTTCTGGCCATCCAGGTCATAGACGCCGCCTCGTTTCTGGAGATAGCCAGCAGGTGGGAGGAGAGGGGTGAGGTTCCGATTGAGGTAGAGCTGTGGGAGTTCTTGCAGGATATGGACTTGCAGCCGGTCCTGGCTGCCAACAAGATGGACCGCATTGCCAATCCCGATGAGACCCTGGACTGGATAGGCGAGCGGCTTGGGATGCTGCCGCCGTGGAGGCAGTGGTCCGACCGCATGGCACCCATATCCGCAAAGCAGGGGGATATCTCGGCGCTGCGGCGGATAATACAGGAGAGGTCGAGGGCGGCGGCCATCAAATAGATATAAGAATAGGTGGGGAAAGCCCCGAGGATTTGGCGCGCTTTTCTTCAGCTTTCCTTCTTTATGATCACGTTTCGGTAGGGATATGGAATCTCTATACCCGCCGAATCGAAGCGCCGCTTGACCTCCTCGCGGATATCGCAGCCCGTCTCAAAGGCCCCATCCCTTTTTGGCACACTGAACAGCACCCGCAGCACCACCGACGAGTCGGCAAGATCGGTCACCCGCACGGTGATTGGCTGGTCCTTGAGGACATTGGGATGGCTCTTAGCCACATCCATGATTATCTCCTTGGCCAGGTCCATGTTTGCGTCGTAAGCAATTCCGAAGTTCACAGCCCAGGCTGAGACGGGGTCCTTTATCGACCAGTTGGTCAGGACCTCGGTTGAGACAACGCTGTTGGGGACCACGATTCTGCGCTTGTCCCAGGTGCAGATGATGGTATGGCGCAGAGTTATGTCCTCGACAAAACCGTACTCGTCTCGAAATGTCAGGTAATCCCCGATCCTAAATGGCTGAAATACGGCTATGAAGACCCCGGAAATGATGTTTGAGAGGGCGTCTTTGGCTGCAAAACCTATGGCCAAGCCGGCCAGACCGGCTCCGGCCAGAAGTGCCACGGCGAGGCGGTACAGCTGGGGGATCTGCAGGATTATCATCATCAGGCCGAAGGTGTAGATGGCAGCAACTGCCAGGCGACGGGTGATAAGCTGAGCTGTGCGGGACCGCTCTACTTCGGCTTCCTGATCTCCGGACATAACGATCCGGTTTCTGAGCATCTTGTCGGCTATCTTGATGAAATAGCTCTCAAGCATGCGGTCTGCCAGCTTGGCCACCGCCTGGGTTGCAAGGATGATGACAACAATGACGACGATGTTGGCGATCACAGCAAGCGGATTGATATCGTGGACCAGCTCGTAGAGAAGGTTGAAGGAGGTGACATTGGTATGCTCCCTCAGGGTATCTATGGTGGTGTTCACGGCACCGGCGGACATGTTCATTATGTTCTGCGAGATCTCCTGC
>MVQI01000012.1 GCA_002067795.1 Methanosaeta sp. PtaB.Bin039 | reverse complement strand
GACTTTAGAGAGGCGAAGCTTCCCGCAGAGCAGCTTGAATCCCGACTGAGGATAGGTGAACGAATCATACCACCCGCGTCCTCGAAACCGGGGATAGCCGGGTTTCTCGCCCGATTTGACCCTTCGGAAAGAACGGTTTAAACGCCAGTTCAAATCCGTTCCTGGTCATTCTGGAGAACTTGTTAGTGGACTTTGATCAGTTCGGCCTTCTCACCCCTCCACTTCGGGAGGAGGTTATGGGTCTCGTATTTCGAGGTTGATCTGCCTTCCTTCTCCCAAGCGTCTTTCCGGTATGAAAGGGTTTGATTGCAGACCCATCTGCACAAGTCCAGCGTCCGCTCCATCCTCGATCGCTGAGATTTGGTAGGATAGATCCGGTACTTGAACGACTTGAGCATAGCAGTTCATGCAGCTTAATCGTGTTTATAGATTTGCATAAACGGGGGAGGGGCTCTGCATCCACGGCCTAAAGACCGGGGTCTTTCGCACCTCTACGCTCCCCGTCGAGATAAAGTGAGACACCCCCAAGCCCTGATCTGAAAAGGCAGCAGAAGAACGAGGAGATCTTGGCCCTGATCTCAAAAAAGCCCGCTGTTTGAACAGACTTTTTATATCGTAAGCCACCACCCCATGGTGAGATGTATCGGATATTGGTAACCAATGACGACGGCATCTACGCCGCCGGACTTCGGGCCGCAGCCAGGAGCGTGGAAGGATTGGGAGAGGTGGTCGTGGTGGCCCCATCTGGACAGAGAAGCGGCGTCGGAAGATCGGTCTCCGTCTTTGAGCCCCTGAGAGCCGCCAGTGTAACAATGAACGGCTTCAGGGCTTATGCAGTATCCGGAACACCAACCGATTCGGTGATAATAGGGATCTTCTCCATAATGAAAGGGCAGCTGCCAGACCTCGCAGTCTCGGGGATCAACATAGGCGAGAATATCAGCACTGACACGGTCACCACCAGCGGGACGATCGGCGCGGCCATAGAGGCTGCCAGCTACGGAGTCCCTTCGATAGCAGCATCTATCCAGGTGGTTGATCAGGGGGACAAGTTCGACAGCCATGTCACCAAATACGAGTTTGAGGCCGCTGTCGGGTTGGTGAGGCGGATCGCAGCCCGCGTCTTGGAGAGAGGGCTTCCCGAAGGGGTGGACATCCTCAACGTCAACCTTCCTGTTAATGCGTCAGAGGACACGGAAATAGTCATCACCCGGCTGGCCCGCAAGATATTCCGCACTTCGGTTCAGGAGAGGTCCGACCCCAGAGGCAGGCCCTACTACTGGATTGATGGGGACCTGATATGCCGGGAGAGGCAGGGAACCGACGTGAGGGCTGTGTACCAGGATGCAAAGATCTCAATCACCCCTCTTACCATTGATTCCACTGCAAGGGTGGACTTCCGGGAGATTAGCGATCTGATAGGATGAGACCTGGCCATTTGGGCTTTGATTGGCTGGAAAACCGGGCCAGGGGAGAGACTGGGATCCAGACTAGCTCGATCGATCTTGCTGAAAAGTGGGGACTTCAGCCGATGAGCCGGGGAACTTTATCGTTACCGATATAGCCTGATTTGAGAGACGAAAAGGGAGACGTGCGTTGAGGAGAGATTATATCATGAAAATCTGGAAAGACATGACCCCAGACGAGCAGAGAGAATATGCTGAGGCCAACCTGAGATCCTTTCCCGCAGAACTGGTGGAGGACGGCATAGATGTCCTGGTTGCCGCCGGCGAGGTGGAACTGGCGGCGGTCCTGTGCAGGGAGAACAACCGCATACCTCAGGCAATAAAGATACTTGTGGAACATGGAGACTACCTATGGGCAGCACAGATGGCCAGAAACTCCGGTCAGGCTGGCCTGGCCGAAGATCTGCTAAACGAGGGGCTAAACTTCTACCTGGCAGGCCAGATGTATGGCAGGGCTGCAAGCGCTGCCACTGCCTTGCACCTTCCGCCAGAGAGGATAGAGGCCATAATCCGGGAAGGAATAGCGTTCGAGAGCCAGGGGCTCGACCTGGGGCGGGCTCAGGCTGCGCTCGATAGCCTTGCCTCAAGCATCGCCGCCCTGGACCGCGATGACAAGACCACTCAAGACTTCCTCGATGTTGTGCATTCAAGAATACCGGACCAGAATGCAAGCTATCATCAAATCGGCGGCGACGAGGGCCAAAATCGCCTTGGACCAGGAGGCGAGGACGAAGATAGCATCGCAGTTAAGAGAAAACCGGCACAGGATACGGATTTCGAAGAGATAGGCGGGGACCGGTTCTGCTAGATGTATCCGGCGATTACCTCGTAAAGATCGCATTATTCGCGCAGGGGAACGTCGATCTTCATCAGATCCTCGGCCACGACTGCAGGTGCAAACCGCTGCAAAGCCTCTTTTAGCAGTGGCGCGCAGTTCTCAGAATAGCGGGAACTGATATGAGTGAGCACCAGCAGAGCGACCCCGGCCCTGCTGGCCAGGTCGGCAGCCTCGGCAACCGTGCTGTGTCTGGTCTCCTTGGCCCATTCCGCCATCTCGCTTCCGAGCGCACCATCGTGAATTAGTACGTCGGCTCCTCTGGCGGCATCCTCCACGTCCTGAACCGGCCGGGTATCGCCGCTATACACAACTCGACGACCTGGACGGGCAGCACCCATAACCTGATCCGGCCTGACCAAGGTGCCGTTCACCTCAACACACTGACCGCGCTGAAGCTTTCCGAATAGCGGCCCAACAGGAATCCCCAGCTCCACTGCCCGATCTCGGTTGAACCGGCCTGGCCGGTCGTCCTCCTCCAGGCAGTATCCAAGGCTGGGCACGCTATGCTCGGTGCGCAACGCTATTACTCGATATCCATCCAGTGACATGGTATCGCCAGGAGACATCTCTACAACCTGCACCTCGAAGCTGCGGGAGCAGCACCCGATGGCTGTAAGATGCATCAGCAGCCGTGAAGTCCTAACAGGCCCAGCGATAACAAGCGGCTCAGTCCTGCCCTGAAAAGCCATCGTCTCAAGGAGACCTGGGATTCCCAGAAAGTGGTCGGCATGAAGGTGGGTCAGGAATATATGGCCAAGCCTCATCATGCCCGTCCTGGCCTTCATCATCTGCCTCTGCGTACCCTCTCCGCAATCGAACAGCACCAGCTCTCCTTCCCGGTTGATCAGTATTGCTGAAGGATTGCGTTCAGGGGTGGGCAGCGACCCGGCCGTTCCTAGGAATATTATCTGCAACATAATCGATCATACCTGCGAAGGTTATGCAAGGGCAACTGGAAAATGCCGTTGTCCGTCGGCGGCAGCCGAAATCAATCGCCAGGCTTTTCTCGGATAATATGGTATTCTGCTCTGCCAGATCGTCCATTCCTTTGCCGGCAACTGAAATCGGGCCGAAGGAAAGATCCCGGGCTGATGGAAAAGCGAGCAGCTGCGATAATAAGGCGGCCATGCAGCTCCAGCACAGGATCTCGGAAAGATCGTGTGGATGGCAATCATAGGCCGCTCAAACCGTCCAACATGCCTGCGCCATCAGGTGATAAGCTGGCAGATCCATCATCAGCCAAAACTACGGCATCCTTAATCCATTAAGCTCTCCAGACTTCGCAATCCCTCCACATCGCCCTTTTCTACAGCAGAGGATCTTACAACCTCCTCCCTGATAAGCACAGGAGCGCCAGCCCGGATGGCCAGTGCCAGACAATCGCTGGGACGAGCGTCAACCTCCTTATCCAGATCCTCATGACGAATGGTCAGCCTGGCATAATAGACTCCGCCATCAAGCTCATCGATCAGCACCCCTGATACGCTGGCTCCAAGACACTCAAGGGCGGAGATGAACAGGTCGTGGGTCATTGGACGGGGAGAGGTCTCCCCACGAAGTGCATTCTGGATGGATATGGCCTCGGACAGCCCTACGAAGATTGGTATGATCTTCTTCCCACTATCGTCTTCGAGCAGGACCACCGGTGAGGACCCGCCCTCGCCGGACTCCACGAGAAATACGCCTCTGATTTTGACCGATATGGTCTGCTCCGTCTCTGCTGGCAAGCAATCCCCGACCTCTCCGTCTTGGACCATGGACATTACCTAGACCGGCGCTATTCCAACTCTCATCTTCACGTCCTCAAACTCCCAGTCCTTGAGCAATATGCCTTCAACGACCTGGTCTCTTCCCATACGGAAGGAGCAGGCACGAACCTCGCTGGCCACATAGCCCTCCATCCTCTGAATAAGGGTCAAGACCTCCGGGCTTTCCAGCAGAATCGAGACCTTGATCTGATCGTCCACCTTTAAGTCCAGCTCTTTTCTCATGTCCTGAATCCGCCTGACGATCTCCCGGGAGTATCCCTCTGCCCGCAGATCATCGCTGAGCGCGATATCCACGTATACGGATCCACGGGAAAATCCTGCATGTACCAGATTCGCTGGAGGCTTCTCGTGGAACTCCACCATCTCTTCTGTTATCAGGTAGCTTTTTCCTTCCCAAAAGATCGGCTCCCCAGAATCGATCAGGCGTCTTACATCATTGGGAGAAGCAAAGGAGAGTGCTTTTACCACATTTCCGGCATCCCCCTTGAACGCCGGCCCGATCTTCTTGTGGACCACGGTAAGCTCCATGTCCATCGGAGGCTTCTCTCCTGGAGGCAGGATAGTTATGTTTTTGGAGTTGGTCTGTACCTTGAGGACCTTCTCCAGATCGCCCAGATCAACTGGCTCTTTTGAAGAGACTATTATATTGGAGACCGGCCAGCGGAGCTTCCTGCCGCCTTTCTGCCTGGCGTTTGAGGCGGCCTCGGCTATCTCCCGTACGATGACCATCTGCCGCTCGAGCTCGGGATCTATCATTGAGGAATCGTGGCCGGGCCAATTGCAGAGATGTACCGATTCAGGGGCAGAGCCATCCAGGCCGCGCACCAGGTTTTGGTACATGGTCTCGGCCACGAAAGGAGCAAACGGCGCCAGGAGCTTGGATAGGGTGGACATCACATGGCAGAGGGTTGCGTAGGCAGCCAGCTTGTCAGGATCGTCGGTCTCAATCCAGGTGCGAGGCCTGACAAGCTGAATATACCAGCGTGAGAGGTCTTCGAGGATGAAATCCTGCAAGCTTCTGGCCACACGGTGGAGCTGGTACTGGGACATGCTCTCCTCGATCTCCTTGGCGAGGCTGTTTATGCGTGAGAGTATCCAGCGGTCCTCTGCCCTGAGCACCTCCCGGTAGCGCGAGATGTCGGCCCTGCTCAGATCGAATTCGTCCAGGATCATGTACGGCAGGGGGAAGCGGTAGGCGTTCCAAAGGATGTTCAGCATGCGGTTAGTATTCTCGGCCACGTCCCAGGAGAAATGCAGATCCTCCCAGGGGGCGTTTGAGGCAAGGACGTAGAGTCGAAGGGTATCGGCGCCATATTTCTTAACCACCTCTTCAGGCTGCACAACGTTTCCTATGCTCTTGGACATCTTCCTGCCCTGATCGTCCAGGGTAAAGCCGTGCATCAGCACGCTCTTGTAAGGAGCCCGGCCAAACGAGACCATGCTGGCCCCCAGTTGTGAGTAGAACCACCCTCTGGTCTGATCATGCCCTTCGGTGATGAAGTCAGCCGGCCACCAATCCTGCAAAGCCTGCTGGTCCCGCGGGAAGTTCAGCGTGGCCCAGGAGGCCACGGCACTGTCGAACCAGACATCAAAGACGTCAGGCACCCGCCGCATCTCGCCGCCGCATGAGCAGGACATGACAACCTGATCCACACCCGGACGGTGCAGGTCTGACATCTCGATTCCGCTGCGCTCTTCAAGCTCTGCGGCAGTCCCAATGACCTCGATCCGGCCGCATTTGCGGCATATCCATATGGGCAGTGGAATTCCCCAGTAGCGCTGTCTTGAGATGCACCAGTCCCGAGCTCCCATGATCCAATCCCTGAAGCGAGCCGAGCCTGCCCATTCCGGATACCAGGATACCCGGGCAATCTCGTCCAGCATCTGGTCCCGCAGCTGGGATATCTTGAGGAACCACTGCCTGGTAGCGATGAATATTATGGGCGTCTTGCACCTCCAGCAATGTCCGTAGCGGTGAACCATGCTCTTGCTGGCGAGGAGCAGGCCGCGGTCGGCCAGGTCGAGATTGACCATCTCGTTGGCCTCACGCACGTACTTTCCCTCATATCTCTCCCCTGCCTCGTAGGTATAACGTCCGTCCTCCCCAACCGGACAAAACACCGGCATGTGCTCCGCCATTCCGAGCTCGAAATCCTCGAGTCCGTGGCCCGGAGCTATATGTACGATTCCGGTGTTCTCGGACGTCACGAAATCTGCCAGATGCACGCCATGAGAGATGTCCTTTTGGACCGGCACGATATCTGCAAGAGGGTGGCTGTACTGATAGACCAGCAGATCCTCTCCACGCAGCCTGTCGAGTATCTCATAATCCTGATACCGCCCCTCTTTCAAGACGTTCTCGACCAGGTCTGAAGCCATGATCAGGATCTCAGAGGCCCCGTTCTTCTTCTGAGCCAGGACCTTGCTGTACTCAAAGTCCTTGTGAACTGCCACGCCTACATTTGCAGGAATGGTCCATGGAGTGGTGGTCCAGATAACGATATAGGTGTCTGGCTGATCGACCACAGGAAACTTGACGTAGATCGACGGATCTGTCTCATCCCAGTACTCGACTTCGGAATCGGCGATCGCTGTCTCGCAGCGCGGGCACCAGTTGACTACCCGAAGCCCTCTCTCAAGCAGATCCCTCTCATGCGCCCTTTGAAGAGTCCACCATGCCGCCTCTATGTACTCGTTTTTTAGGGTCATGTATGGATCGTCCCAATTCAGCCAGGCCCCGAGCGTCTTGAACTGGGCGGTCATGTCGTCCTTTTGGCGAAGTGCGAAGGATTTGCACTGTTCTATGAACTTCTCCACCCCGAAGGCCTCGATATCCTTTTTGTTCTTGAATCCGAGGTACTCCTCCACCTTGACCTCTATTGGCAGGCCGTGCATATCCCATCCTGCCCTGTCCTTAACAGCGAAGCCATTCATGGAACGGAAGCGCAGAATGGAGTCCTTGATCACTTTGTTCCAGGCAGTGCCCAGATGGATACGGCCGGTGGTGTAGGGCGGTCCGTCCACAAAGAAGAACCTCCTCCCTCCCGCCCGCAAGCTCCTGACTTTTGAGTATATGCTGCCCTCATCCCAGAAATGCCTGATCTCTTCCTCGATCTGATCTGCCTTGTACTGTCCTGGAACCTCTACAATCAAGTCCAGTCCTCCAGACGAAAACGCATGGCTCCGTACGGCCACGCTATATTTAGCCTTTGTGAGGCAACGGAAATGGAAAATCCGACGGACGGCGAAAAGAAATAGGCGAGTATGATTGCCAGGTCCCTAAAAAACGCCTGCCAATCTATGACGGCAATGGCTGACCCATCGCCGACGCTGCCGATCTTCCCGGGCCTTCAGAGGCTTTGCGGGCATCGATTCCTGGAACAAGCATTACAGGAACCTTTGAATGCTCGACCACCTTTTGAGCCACGCTTCCCAGGATGAAGCGGTCCAATCCCCCTTTGCCTACCGATCCCATCACCAGGAGATCCACATCCCTTTCCAGAGATTGCCGCAGAATCTCATCGCTGGGATTTCCCTCCACCACCAGCTTCTCTATTCGTATCCCGGCATCTGAAGCCATGGCCTCCACCTCGTCGATAGCAGCCTGACCTGCCCTGAGCATCCCCTCACGTATCCCTTCACTGAGGACAGGGAACATGAGATAGCCAGATATCTGGACCAATCTGGCAGTATCGGCCACGAATAATACCACCACCGATCCGCCGGCCAGATTTGCCAATGATATGGCGGCCTGGGCTGCCCGGCGGCTGGTATCCGATCCGTCGGTTGCCACCATTATCTTGTGCAGCGGGAAATTCGCGGACATGATGAAAGACTGATAGGCTTAGGCAGAGCTTAGCTCCTTGAGCCTGCGGATCGATTCCATTGCCTGAGCTGATTCGGAGAGCTTCTTCTGCTCAAAATGAGTTATGATTTCGGCCATCGGTACCTTTAGGGCGTACACCTTCATGGGCCGGCCCTTTCCCGAGCTCTTTACCTCATGTTCGTCAATCCAGCCGTTGTCCCGCAAGGTCCGCATCCCTATGCTTACCTCAGGCTGGCGCAGACCTGTGCCCATCTCTATCTCCCTGGAAGATACCTCCTTCATGTTAGAAAGGTATGTGATGAGCGAGGCCACATTGCGTGGAACTCCAAGGCTGCGCAGGGTCTCTATAAATTCTAGATCCCTTTCATCCAGCACCTTGACGGTATAATCCCTCATTGGAACCACCAGAAGTACATGTTAATAGAAATACCTAATCATATAAATAATTTGTTTTGAAACTTAGGGAGAATTATTCAGAGAATTTTTCTAAATAATCCAGCCGAAATCAAAATTTTTAAGCATAAAATCTAATTGATCTATTAATAATCGCGGATTTTGAGATTAAATCAGTTCTTACTATATAATTTTTTAAAGTTAAGTCTGCAGCCTGCAAATTTCGTCCGTGGAAAAGAGATCGGATATCCCGGATCATTTCATGAGGAGATCAAGGCAAGTCCATCGCAACTACCGTCTCCCCTCAATCGACATTTCACCGTCGCGGCCGGCAAGATCTGGGGCTTTTCATGCAGCACCCATCCTCGCGAAGGCGATGGGAAGCTTGGGCCGGCGACTCTGGTAAGAAACGATCATCCATCAGGCCTGATGCTTCTTTTTGGCCGGCAGCACAGGATACTTTGATATATCGAGGGATAGTGAGGCCATCATGAGGGGACTGGATGAAAGAGGAGATCTGGATAGAGAAGTATAGGCCCACCAGTCTGTCGGACATAGTGGGGCAGAGCGAGATAATCAGGAGGCTCAAATCGTATGTTGCCAGCAGAAATCTCCCTCACCTCCTCTTCTCAGGGCCGCCCGGGGTAGGGAAGACCGCTGCGGCGATAAGCATAGTCAAGGAGATCTATGGGGAGAATTGGAGAGACAACTTCATAGAGCTCAACGCCTCCGACGAGCGCGGGATCGACGTGGTGCGCACCAAGATCAAGGACTTTGCCCGCATGGCCCCATTGGGCGGAGCCGAGTTCAAGATAATCTTCCTGGATGAGGCAGACGCGCTGACCAGCGATGCTCAATCGGCTCTGCGCCGAACCATGGAAAGATACAGCGCAACCTGCCGCTTCATACTCTCCTGCAACTACTCATCAAAGATCATCGAGCCGATCCAGTCCAGATGTGCCGTCTACAGGTTCCGCTCCTTGAGCACCGAAGCGATTGAGGAGAGAGTCCGCCACATCGCCCGGCAAGAGGGGCTCAAGGTCAGCGATGAAGGGATTGCGGCGATAAACTATGTGGCGAGGGGGGATATGAGAAAAGCCATAAATGCGTTGCAGGCGGCTTCATTGATTGGGGATAGCATAGAGATGGACACTATTTATCAGATCACCGCCCAAGCCCGTCCAGAGCAGATAAGAGAGCTAATTGGCTCAGCCCTGAAAGGCGATTTTCATGAGGCCAGATCGATGCTTGACCAATTGCTCCTGATACAGGGCCTGTCCGGACAGGATGTCGTTGTCCAGATCCATCGGGAGATGCTTGATATGGAGATGAAAGACGCTGACAGGGTGAAGATGATCGACAGGATCGGCGAGATCGATTTCCGGATCACCGAAGGGGCTAACGAGAGGATTCAACTGGAAGCCCTGATAGCTTTCTTCGCCATCGCAGGCATGTCTGGACTCCCAGGGTAACGGATTCTCCTGAAATAGAGGCGAAAATCCATCCAGGATCCTGTATTGGAGCCACAATCCCGAAAAAGAATCGGTGACCGGCCTTCTGACAGGCCGCTCTTCAATCATCCGGAAAGAAGGGAGGTTAAGGCCGCTTTCACCCTTTCGTACTCACCCTCAAGCTCCCTCATCTTCTCGGCAGCGCCATCCAAGCTTCCCGATTTGGACAGAAGCTCCAGATCCTTGCATATCCCGGAGAGCCGCAAAGCCCCCATGCTGGCACTGCTCGATTTCATATTGTGAGCCTCCCGGAATAAGGCCTCTGAATCGCCCGCCTCAACAGCCCGCCTCATCTCTGCTATCCGCCCCGGTGAATGGCCCAGGAATATATTGGCCAGCTCTTTGACTATATCCGGCTCTCCCTCTTCCTGAAGCTCTCTTAAGCTGGCCAAGGCAACCGGATCAAGGGGCTGTGGCTCCTCCAATCTGGCGCTCTGCCTCACAACCCTCTTCAGCTCCTCCAGCTTTATGGGCTTGCTGATGTAGTCGTCCATCCCAGCCCTTAGGCATCGCTCACGGTCCCCTTCCATAGCATAGGCGGTTATCGCAGCTATGAATGGACCGGACTGCGGTGTTAGCTTTCTTATTCTTCGGGTAGCCTCCAGGCCATCCATCTCAGGCATCTGGACATCCATAAGTATCAGATCGTACTTCTGTCTTTGAAGGGCATTCAAGACCTCGAGGCCGTTGGCAGCGACGTCTGCGCGGTAACCCAGGCGCTCCAGCATCATCAGAGCCACCTTCTGATTGACAACGTTGTCTTCGGCCAAAAGTATGCGCAGGCTGGGGCGTGAAGGACGGGCTTTGGAGGAACCGTTATCGGTCTGAAGAGGCTTTGGCCAGAACAATCCTGTCAGGGCTTCATGAAGCTGAGCCGGCTTCACGGGCTTTGTGATTATGGCATCATAAGGCGTATCGATATCGAGGTCCCGGGGATAAATGGAGGAGACGCCGACAAGGTAGGCATCGGGATATGCGCTCTTTACAGTCTCTGCAAGAGATCTGGCCTTCCGTTCAGGCATCTTCAGATCGATTATCGCGATCTGATAGGTCCCTAAACTCAAAGCGTTTTCCGCCTCTTCAGGGCTTGCTACCTCAACCGGTATCATGTGCCAGGATCGAAGGTACGATGATATTATCGACCGTATGGCAGGGCTGGACTCCATAACCAGGACCTTTTTTCCATCGAGCACCGAGGACGGGCTGATCTGCCGGCCAGGTCCTGCAGCAGGTCTTGAGACAAAACTGAAATGGAATATAGACCCTTTTCCAACCTCGCTCTCCGCCCATATCCTCCCTCCCATAAGCTCCACCAGATACTTGCTTATGGCCAGACCAAGACCGGTTCCGCCGTATCTGCGAGTTATGGAGGTATCTACCTGGCTGAAAGACTTGAACAGCTTGAACATCAGATCCTTTGGTATGCCCACGCCGGTGTCGGTTACGGATATGGTGATCTCGCAGTCACCCTCTGGAATAGGCGCAGACGTCACATCCACCCTTACCTCACCAATCTCAGTGAATTTTACCGCGTTGCTCAGCAGATTTACCAGAACCTGACGCAACCTGGTCACATCGCCGATCAGGGACTCGGGGACGCCGGGATGCATGAAGTAGGATAGATCGAGATCCTTCTCTGCAGCTTTGGCAGATACAAGATCCAATGAGGCCTCCACGCATTCCCTCAGATCGAAGGGATGGCTCTCCAGCTCCAGCTTTCCTCCTTCTGCCTTCGAGAAGTCCAGGATATCGCCCACTATCTCCAAAAGGGCATCTCCGCTGCTGCGAACGGTCTTCACGTAATTCCATTGCTCCTGATCCAAATCTGTCTCCATCAGAAGCCCCGTCATGCCGATTATCGCATTGAGGGGGGTTCTTATCTCATGGCTCATATTGGCGAGGAACTCCGATTTGGCTCTCGCAGCAACCTCTGCCTCATCCTTTGCCCTGCGCAGCTCCTCCTCGAACCTCACACGCTCGGTTATGTCAGTGGATACGCCCAAAAAGCCCACGGGTTGCCGCTCAGAGCCGGTGATAAGGGAATACACGAAATATGCCAGGAAGACAGAACCGTCCCTGCGTCTGACCAGATACTCCCCCTCCAGATGGCCTGTCTCATAGATGGACCGCATCACCCCGGAAACAAGCTGGCTCTTATTATCTGGAACCAGGATCTCAAGGATATTCCTGCCCAAGACCTCATCCCATGTCCATTGATATAGCATCTCAGCGAACTTGTTCCAGTAGATTATCCTGCCATCCATATCAGTGGCAACTATGGCGTTTCTCACCTGAGAGAGTAGGGATGCCTGGAACTGCACCTGCTCCTCAGCCTTCTTGCGGTCGGTGATATCCGTTCCCTGGGCCATGGTGGCAAGCAGCACCCCGTCGGACTTGGAATAGATGTTGGCGGAGTTCCAGAGCACTACCCTCACCTGGCCGTCCTTGCGCAGTACGGGTATCTCGACCGAATCCCAGTATTCCCCATCAAGCGTACGCTCTATCTCATCGAGCGATGGAGTCCTGGTCATCTCGGGAAATAGCATGCTGAGGTTTTGCCCGAGAACCTCGCTGGCGCCATATCCTGTCAACCGCTCGAATGCCCTGTTGAAACGGGTTATCGAAAAAGTGACGTCCCACACGATGATCGGGGCATTGGCGTAATTGATCAGGTTCTCCAGATAGTTCCTTGTCTCAATCAGCTCCTGTTCCTCAAGCTTGCGTTTTGTGATATCCTCAAATATGAACAGCCTTCCGAAGTATCGCCCAGCCTGGTCCCTAACCTGAGCCGAGAACCTCCTTACTATACGGCCGTCCAGAAAGAGGATCTCATCCTCCAAAATGGCGGTATTCGACTCCTCACCGAGCATCCGGCAGCTCTCAAGGAGCAACTGAGGATCCTGAACCATCCTGGCTATGCGCTCCAGGACGTCGGTATTCTTTATCTCCGAACGGGAAAGCCGATCCTCGATGTCCTGCAGCCCCCACAGCTGGCAGAAGTGGTGATTGAAGTATACCACATCATCGGTACGGGTATCGACTACGCAGAATGACAGATAGGAGTTATCGGTCATCGACCGCATCAGAGTGTCGTTCCAACGCAACCGTTCCTCAGCCCTCCTCCTCTCCGTAGTCTCCCGTTCTATGGAGACCCAATGGGTCACCTCTCCATGCTCATCCTTAAGCGGCACGATGTTGAGCTCGACCCAGAATGAAGTCCCATCCTTATGGTACTTCACAACCTCAGTGTGAACGGGAAATCCGCAGAATTTCGTCTCAGACATACCATCCGCATCAATATCGGATGACTCTCTCCTCTCCAGGAAGTCAGGATGCCTACCCAGCGCCTCCTCAGCCCCGTAGCCAGCCATGCGGGTGAAGGCATCGTTCACATAGACAATTTTAGGAAGCGCGCCCCGCTGACCGGCTGCAGCAATGACAACGGCATCATTGGAGTTGACAATTGCCGATTCAAAAAGCCTCAGCCTATCTTCCGCCCGCTTCCTCAATATGGAGCCTCCAACGCTTCCGGCGAAGCCTATCAGCAGCGAGACCTCTCCTTCATTCCACAAGCGCTCCCTATGGCAATCGTCAAGGCCGATGAATCCCCAGAATAGATCCTCCACCATGATCGGGACGATCAGCACTGATAAAGTTCCCGGCGGAGCCAGACCTGCCTGTTCTGATGGCAAAAAGTCCTTGACCAGGCCCTTGATGAGCTTTCCGGAGCCCAGAATCTGATACCATTCGGGGAGCTCCTGGCAATCCGATACGCTGCGCCCGGATAGATTCTTTGCCTCGTCTGAATCACCTTCCCTGCTCCATTCAAAACGCAGATCGGTCTTAAGATGGCCTCGGTCTGATTTATGGTTCTCATAGACGTAAGCACGGTCAGCATTGCAGACCAGACCCAGCACCTGCAAGGCCTCCTTTATTGCGGAGGAATAATCGCCGGCCGTCAGGAGGCTGCTGGCTGCCAGGGCTGAGCCAGCCAGCAGCCGATCCCTCTTTATCAGCTCATCGCTGGCCTTTTTCTGATCAGTTATATCCCGGATGGATTCGACTGCCCCTACTATCCGCCCCTCTCCGTCCATCAGCGGAGAGGACCTGGCCAGAAGATAGGCGCCTTCTCCACCTCGAAGCCTGGGGGCAAAGATCTCGGCATATACGGTGCGGCCATTATGCTCAAGAACCTCATACTGAGGGGAGAGATACGATCTGAGAGCCGGATCCTGGCTTCTCACCAGGTCTATGATCATGGGTCTCGGGCTCCCATAGAAGGGCACAGCGTATGAGTAATCAGACTTGCCCAGTATCTGGCTCTTGGGGACATTTGTCAGGTCTTCAATTGCCCGGTTCCAGGCCACAACACGCCCACCTTCGTCAACCACAAACGATGCATCAGGAAGAAAGTCGATGATATCCAGAAGCTTGCGGTTGGCCTCTTTGAGCTTGTCCCTGACCATCCTTCCCTCCGCTATGTCTATTCCAACCAGGAGTATCTCCGTGACATTTTGCCGCTCATTTCTGATGGGACGAAAAGCCCAGGAGACCCATGCTTTCTGGCAGCTCTTGCGCGTCGATTCCAAGAGCGGTTGATCGAAGACGTCAGGACCATCGACTATACGATCGAGCAATGCCCTGATCAGAGGCTCCCACCATTCACGGTCCGCCAGGATAGTGTCCACGATATCCTTGCCCAAGAACTCCTCAGAAGAGAATCCAAAGTAGCTCCGAGCTTGATCATTCATGAATGTGATGCGCCCTTTGGGGTCGATCCGAACCAGGATAGTGCCGTCGTCCTCCAATATCTGGCGATATCGCTCATCGTTGCGGACCAGACTGCCATGGAACTGCTGTCTTGCAAGGGCCCCACCTATGCAGCCTCCTGCAGCCAGCAGTATTGACACCTCTGTCCAGCTCCACTGCCGCCCCCGGCTGCAATCGTCGAATCCGATGAATCCCCAGAACCGTCCATCGATATGTATGGGGAAGATAAGCACTGAGATAGCACCCCTGCCAGAGAGGATCTCCTTTTCCTCAACAGGCATCTCCTCAACTGTTCCGTGGATCGGTCTATGTACCGGCAGACGGCTGCGCCAGCGTGGGACATCATGGTAGCGGATCACCTCTCCGACAACCATCTTCTCATAACCCTCCCGCTCCCATTTGTAGCGGAGAGATGCCAGGGACGCTTCCGGACCTGTATCGTGCTGGTTCTCGAAGATATAGACCCGATCCACCTCGGCTGCATAAGCCAGCAGCTCCAAAGCCTGTACGATGGCCGTGTCCAATTCGCTTCCGCCCAGGATCTGATTTGTGGCAAGCGCCACGCCAGCCAGGAGACGGTCCCTTCGCTTCAGCTCCTCCAGGGATCTCTTGCTTTCGGCCACCATCCTGCCTATTAGACAGAGGACCGACCCATCGGATGATGGTATCAGGCACAATGCTGCCTCTACCTCCAGAGTGCTGCCGTCTCTGGTCCGATAGCTCATCTCCTGGTAGGCGGTATGTCCCGACAAAAGGGCCTCTTCAATGAATTCGTCGATCCATGTCCGATCCATATCGACAAAATCGTAAACTGTGAGGCAGAGAATATCCTCTGCGCCGTACTCCAACTTCTCCTGGAATGCCAGGTTGGAATCGAGAAGTCGCCTTGAATCGCTCTGGAAGAAGCATACCATCTCCGAGGAGGCCTGGCACGCAGCACGATACCACAGGTCTTCGACGTCACTGAAAAGATCAGAACCTTTGATCCTGCCACCGAAATCCTCCTCAAGTGACAATCGATCGCTCCGGCGTGACCGATCACCACTTATCAGTCGCTGCAGGATCAAGAGACCATGAGCACTCTTCGGGCTTCCCAGAAGCACAATCGATTGCTCCACCTCCACTGCCATGCCTTTGCCGTCCATGACGTAGGTATGGGCAGGCGGAGAGCTTCCCTCAAGAATGGCCCGCTCAAAAGAAACTGCGCAGTTCCGGCCAAACAGCTCCCACGATCTGAGCGATCTCAAAGAGTGAAGCGGGCCAGACAGACCCTCCGCTGCTGGATTTACCGAATCCACGTTTCCCTGCAGATCACAGAGGTACGCCGGATCTTGCAGAGAATGGAGAAGAGCGCGATAATTCATGAGAGAGCCTGCAGCGCCACCGGCATCTTCCGAGCCCATCTTCAATTCGCCCCCATCTCAAGCAGTAAGGCCCGTGCAGGAGCTGCCTCCCCACCGGTGATATTCAGGGGCAGGCATATCAGCTCGTATCGACCAGGAGGGACTCCGGACAGGTCTATTCCCTCCAAGATCGGGATGTCTGCCCCCAGAAGCATATGGTGAACCGGATGCTCACCACAGTTGATACGATCCACCGACATGGAATCGATCCCAACCAGGGAAGCTCCCATCTCGAGGCAGCACTTGGCACACCCAGGCGATAGAAATACGAGATCATGGTCAAGGATACTGTACAGCCGACCTGTCCGAGAGTTCTCGGTCTGAAACAGGATTGCCATTCCGGGCTGGACCGGCTGGCCGCGTACATCTTCGGATTTTACGGATACCGGATCTGCAGACGAGATTACCAGAGCGGGCAGAACCATTTTCTGAAAAGGAATCTGGTCCACCGTTGACCCTCCCCTTATCATGTGCGCTGAGACATCCACATGGGTCCCGCAGTGAGACGATAGCGATATCGAGGAGAGGGTATATCCATCATCCTGGTCCAGGCCGCAGAGTATGGTTCTCCTGAAAGGCGGATCGCCTGGATATACCATCATCTCCGCCCCCAGGGGGAGGGATATATCATAAGCCTTGCTGAATATCATGAGATATCTGCGCCAGTCAGAGGCTTCGGATTATATAAAAGCTTTAGTCAGTGAGGCTGGTCCCCCACGAAGTGATGCCACACGCTCAAATCATATAGGGAGAGGAAAAGCTTTGCCCATCCGCGCCGGTCGATGGTGGCATGACCCCAAATATCCATTTTGCAGAAAGATCATGTCCGAGAGGACGCGACGAAAAATTCTGTTGTGAGTCTTTGGCGAAGTGCAGAGATGTTCGGACCATACGTGGGCCCCTCACCCCAATCATTTGGGGGCATCGACTGCGAGCTGTGCAGACAGAATCGCTTGCTTCATGCGCCTGTCAATCCCAGCACCTTCGCCCATATGACCCTCCATGACTGCTGCCGCCGACGCCCCATCGATCCCCTACCAGCAGATAGAAGAAGTCCGATTGGCAAATGATATATGTGGACTCAACGGCAAGGGGATAGATCAAAGCCATGGACCCCGAGGATAAGGAGACTCTCTTAGCCATCCTCAAGGAGATAAAGGCATTGAGGGAAGAGGTTCAGAGAGTGGCGATTCGACTGGAGATTCTGGAGATACTGCTGCTGCCAGACGAGGACGAGGTGGATGAAGACAGCCTTGCCGACGGCGATAAGGTCATCGAGTGGGCCAGGCTGCGCAAGAACCTGGGTATGTGACTCGGGCATACGACTGGCAAAGGACGGCTGTCAGTTTGTCAGGTCTATTTCCGAGAGTCCCGATGGCCCACCTGGATTGAAAACAATGGCTCATGGCCGAAGATCCGATGGTTGCCGACAGCATCCAGGATCCGTACCTGTGATCGAATATCCGAAAGATTTATCGGGGATCTATCGACATAGTGCCTGGTGAAATGAGGCCCTTAATGAGGATTACGACACTCCTGGCAGCTCCTTTGCTGCTTGCCGCTATCTCAGCCCAGGCAGGAGTTGTGGTGCCGGTGACAGGCGCTCAACCTGTGGGAGGCGAGTTCGCCCAGGGCTGGCTGGAAGAGTTTCTGAAGTACAACGAGCCGCCAACAAAGAGCGAGAAGAATATGCAGCTCTGGAACTGGGGCAACATCCCCAAAGGCAAGACGCTTAAGGACGGAAAGCTGGTGGATGACGACCGCACCTACAATCTCACCAACATCAGCGCCGACTGGCTGGGCGAAAGGCCGCTCGGCCAACCTGTCTGGCTAAACCGCTCGAACTACGACTCAGCCGCCGTCCTATCTCCACTTTACCTATCAGACGATCCCTGGATCAGAGCTCAGCAGCTTGGTCAGGTGATAAGGACTCCAAGGAACTACTGGGTCCTGACCTAGAGAGGAGATCGATAGGCATTGGGCTCTTGCCCTGAGCGAATAGGAGGCGAGATCATGGGATGGTCACAGAGCCCGCAAAGCCCCCAGAGCGCCGCCACAGCGAATGCCGGATACCGTTTTTTTGCCGGAAAAAAGGCGGTCCGGCTTTCCCCTCTGCCGCAGCCTGGAGGCCAGGCGCCAGGACATTTGGCGACGCGGAACCTGGACTCCGCCAAAAAAGGATGGGAAAAGGGCATCCTGCGGTCCAGGCAATCCTGAGGAACTGAATAAACAATAAGACATGATTTGCATCTCTTCCGCATCCATAGTATATCCATGCTGCAGGCAGGCGATCAGTTCATCTCAGGCCGGTCAGGCGGCGTAGTATGCGCCTTCCTCCCGTGGAGGGGAGCAGCCATAGGCATAGCGCCGGCTCATGTCTTTTGCTACTCCGGGACAGACCGCCTGAGGCTTGGAGACAAGACCACTCGAGTGATGCGATTCTCCAAAGAGGCAGACCTGGCCTTCTTCCCGGTTCTTTCGCCCTGCCGCATGACCGACCTGGGCCGTCCCACCCTGGGACAGGGAACGCTTGCAAACTCCGCCCGCCGCATGGGATGCAGGTTTACGGAGGTCTCCTGGTCCATCGCCTATATGATGCTTCAGCCTGGCGACCTTCCTGGTCCCGGCGACAGCGGAACGCCCATATTCCAGAACGAAAGGGTAGTGGGGATGCTAATCTCCATAAATCTTGGCACATGCAAGGGGACGGCTATAACCGGCAATTATCTCCAGCATGCTATTGAGGAGCTGAACAGCAGTCCGTAGGGACTGGAATGTCCGTTCCGAAGGTCGCGGATTTTTTCAATTCCTCCTGGGTGCTGCGGGAATAGCAGGATTTCGCTGCGGACTCTACCTGCAGGACAAAAAGACCTCGTCACCTGAGAAGAATTCGAGGTCATCTTCGAATCGAGGCTCCGCCAAAATGGCCTCAGCCCCACTCATCGATCGCGAGGTCCAGGCATTCCTCCAGAAATCCCTTGAGACCCCCAGGATGATAGACCTCCAGCGTTTCCAGTTCAGAGCGCAGGCGATGGTCAAGGCCCTCTTGTTCCAGATAAGACCGGTAGGTATCACGGATCTCCTTCTCAGGCCTGGACATCGAGACCATTGGCAATCCCAGACGCCGAACCTGAGATGGATCAAGCCCGATCCTCTTGATCCTGATATCCAGATCTCCGAAGAAGGAGGCATCAATCGCCCTGATCTTGGACTGCAGGTCGCTGGCAGCCAAAAAGCCTGATGCGTCCAGGTCGGTCAGGTAGCACACGCGGACAGGCCGGCGCGCGGCCCGCTGGCAGAGGTTCCAGGCGGAGTCCCAGGAGGACACGCCATGCCGGAGCAGCAGCAAGACGCCCCTCTCCTGGCAGACTGGGAGAAGCAGAGGACGAAGTGACGGCTTGCTGCACCACAGCTCCTGCGACCAGATGCGGTCGCTTTCCCTTAGGATCTCGCCTGAGGGAAGAAGCAAATCCTGCTCCTCCTCCATCACCGACTGCCAGGATATGAATCCAAGCTGTTTAGCCCGCAGGACCCATTTATTCAGCTTCTCCCAGTCCGAATCCTGGTACTGCCGATGGACCCTGATCTCCCCTACGAACCCTCCGCAAATAGGATAATCCGAGACCGCCCGCTTCATGGCAAAGTAGTGGAGGGACCTGGCAGTTGTCGGCCTGCCAAAATCGCGAACGATCCTGGCTACCCAGGAGGCCTTTGTGCGGTCGGTCTCTGTATCAACGAATCGCTCAGACGCCCCGGACTTTTCGCCGCCCTTGGCCTCAGCCGCCCGACTCTTGCCGTCTGCCATATCCTTCGATCGCCCCTTTGATGTCCTATGATACGCAATTTCAGTATATCCCATAGCTCCTGTCTTAGATTGCTCCTGTCTTAGATTATGAGACATTTCATTCCAGCAGGCAAGCCACAGATTATCCTCAATCGCACCTCTGTGACCGGTCCTCCTCAGAAATCCTCTCCTCCATTCGGGTAAGCACCGCAGCAACCAGAAGGGGCAGATTGATCGTGGCATCCCCGTACACCGTGACGTATCGAGCCTGCGCCGAGAGCTTTCCCCATGATATTGCCTCGGATAGCGTGGCGCCTGAGAGACCGCCTGCTTCCGGATGGTCGGTAGTAAGCTGCACAGCAAGCTGGAAGTTGTGAGGGGTGACCAGCATCGATTGCAGAGAGAAGTTCTTGGGGACACCGCCGCCCACTATCATTATGCCAGCTTTCTCCGCGCGATAGCAGATATCTACTATCTCCTTTACGTCTGCAAGCAGATCAAGCCTTAGCGGACGGGTCTGCCTGAAGAGCCACGCCTGCAGGCCGATCATGGAGTCGGTGAGTGCTGGGCAGAATACTGGAACATTACAGGATTCGGCCGTCGCCAGGATGGAGTTTTCATCATCTATCCTGCTGCCCAGCTGATGCAAGAAAGCGGTTCCGGATACGGGATCTCCATGGGCGGGGATTATGCCCTGCATGAGATCCTCGAACTGGATGAACTGCTCATCTGAGAGGTATACATCGTAGATGCGGGAGAGACCTCCTTCTCGCAGATCGGCGTCCTCGGCCTCCGGGCTTCCCAGGTGATGAGGGGAGATGGATTCGATTATATCGTGAACCAGATTTGCCCCGGTGGTGACCAGTACGTCGATCATGCCCCGTCTTATGAGCTGGGCGACAATATTTCTCATACCTGCTGGGACCATGGCTCCTGAGAGGGCGAAGAACTTGGTATAATCCCCAAGAACCATATCCTGATATATCTCCACGGCATCAGCCAGCCGGCTGGCCCCAAATCCGCAGCCTCCCATGGCCCTGACAAGCTCATCCACGCTCATGCCTGGCTTTACATCCATCTGGCGTACCGTCTCCATGGCTCTTATCTCCAGGCCAGCCATCTGCTGCCTCCACATATTAACCTGTCACAAGATAGAGATCTTGATCCCGGATTTTTCGCCCTGGCCGATGAAGGATGACGCCGCCTAATGATACGGATTATATTGCCAATCCATATGGCAGCATGAGACGAAAAGGAGAGGAGATCCACACCAGCGGCGCATCGCTCATCATGTGAAGGAGAGGGCCAATAAGGCGCCGATTGATTTTCATGATTTATTATTATCAGCCGACTCCGGAAATCCGAAACTTCAGCAGATCTAGGCATGAGTAAGGGGCATATCCACAGGAGATTATCTGCCTAAGAAATTTGCCTGAATATATCGCCGATCGTCGAATTTCAGGCCATGAAGAATACATCTCCCAGGCGATGAGGTCGGAGGAACGCGAAATGGTTTTTCATAAACCTTTTATACCTTGCATTGATCTAGCTAGAACGGAGGAAAAACAATGACCGGCGAACCGTTGGCAGTGGAATATTATATCCCACTTATTATGTTTTTAGTGATGGGCGCTATAGTGCCCATAGCCGCCTTAGCGGCCGTGAAGATAATATCTCCGCTGAAGCCGAACCGCCGCAAAAAGTCCATATACGAGGGTGGACTGAGCCCGGTTCGCGACGCTCGGATCCAGTTCAACGTGCAATACTACCTATTTGCCATAGTCTTTGTGATATTCGACGTTGAAGTTCTTTTCTTATACCCTTGGATCTACGTCTATGCTTCTGAGATCATGAACAGGTTCGTTCTCCTGGGCTTCTTGAACATGGCAGTCGTCGAGATGGTGCTGTTCATAGCAGTGCTGCTGCTCGGGCTGCTCTACGCGATTAAGAAGGAGGCACTGCGTTGGGTCTAAGCGACGTTATTCCCCTCCCCGTCGTCGTCGACGAGGAACTAGAGAAGTGGACCATCTGGGGCAGGCCGCTTACGGATGTCTGGTTCACCACCACGGAGAGGATCCACCAGATCATCGAGATGGGTCCTATCAAGAACGTCATGAACTGGGGCCGCAAAAACTCCCTCTGGTTCCTGATGCAACCGATGGGATGCTGCGGTGTCGAGATGCTGGTGTTTGGCTGTCCCCACTACGACTGCGATCGATTCGGGATATTTCCGCGAGGCACACCCAGGCAGGCCGATGTGATGATCATCAGCGGCTACATCACAAGAAAGTACCTGCCTGCAATCAAGAACCTCTGGGAGCAGATGCTGGAGCCGAAATGGTGCCTCGCCGTTGGGGAGTGCGCCATATCGGGAGGGCCTTTCTATGATTCTTATAATATAGTTCAGAATACCAGCGATTACTTCCCGATTGATGTCTACGTCCCCGGATGCCCGCCCCGGCCCGAGCAGTTCGTGAAGGGATTCGTTGAGCTCCAGGAGAAGATCAAGCAGCGCGAGGACAAGAGGGGCTACTAAGACGGGCGGCCTAGACCGCGAGGAGGGAAATTCATGGTAACAGCAAGCGAAGTGTTGAGCGCTATCAAGTCCGCTTTCCCGGGTTCTGTGAAGGAGGAAAGGGTCGAGTCGGATCGCCGGCTATGGATCACAGTGGACCCGGGCAAGCTCCTGGACATGACCAAATTCCTGCGGGATAAGCATGGATTTGACCACTACTCAGGGGCAGCCGGTGTGGATAGGATCGCCGACAACCTCTTTGAGGTGGTCGAGATCCTGACCAGTCACGGGGCCCATCAAGTCGTGGTCCTGATGAAGGTCAAGACCCCCAGAGACGCGCCGTCGGTCAACTCTCTTACCGGGCTGTATTGGAATGCCAACTGGTATGAGCGCGAGATCTGGGAGATGTACGGAATCAACTTCCCTGGACATCCCGAGCTATATCCCCTGCTTCTTCCAGATGAGCTGGTAGGTGCCTTTCCGTGGAGAAAAGACTTCAAAGGGTATCCCGATACCAGCACCGGCAGAAGAGCAGTGGAGAGTGTGACTTCAGATGGTCACACCGAATTCACCATAATGCCCACCGACAAGGAGATGGAAGGGGGCGTTTTCCAGCGCATAAAGGTGCCAAACTTCCGGGAGAGAGAGGAGATGGAACTGGGATCTGATGCTGAGATGATCATGCATATGGGACCTCAGCACGCAGTGGTTCCCGGGCCGTTTCTGCTCGACCTGCTCCTGGACGGCGAGCGGGTTAAGAGGGCGTTTTTGGATGTGGGATACATCCACAAGGGCATCGAGAAGATCATGGAGAACAGGAACTGGCTGCAGGCCCTGGTGTACACCGACCGGATGTGCTACATGGCCTCGATCTCCAACAACGAGGCCTACTGCGGCGCCGTGGAGAAGCTGCTTGGCATAGTGCCAACCGAGAGGGCCCAATACATACGGGTGATCCTGGCCGAGCTCTCAAGAATTCAGAGCCACCTCTTGGGAACAGCCGAATTCCTGACCCTGATTGCCAGCGCCATTTACTCTCCATTCATGTACATGATCATCGACAGAGAGGACGTGGTATCGCTCATAGAGAGCGTGACAGGGGCCCGCATAACCCATACCTTCGTCCGGTTCGGCGGGGTCAGAAACGACCTTCCTCCAGACTTCAAGGAGAAGACCCTGCCAGTCCTGAAGATGGTCAAGGAAAAGACGCTTCAGTACAAGGATCTCCTGGCCAGCGACTCCATCTACAAGAAGAGGATGGTTGGAGTTGGCGTGCTTACCGCTGAAAAAGCAAAGAACCTTGGGGTGTCAGGCCCTGCTCTGAGGGCGACAAATGTGGCTTACGACATGAGGAGGGAAGACCCGCACCTTGTATATCCCGATCTCGACTTCGATGTGATCACCAGGACGGCCGGGGATTCGGCTGCCAGGGTGGAGGTCAGGCTGGACGAAATACTGGAGAGCGTAAAGATCATCGAGCAGTGCCTGGACAGGATACCGGAAGGACCAATCCAGGAGAAGCTCCCCAAGAAGATCAAGCCCGAACCCGGGGAGGCCTATTACAGGGTGGAAGATCCGCGGGGCGAGATGGGCTTCTACGTGGTCAGCGACGGCTCGGACAAGCCTTACCGCGTAAAGGTAAGAGGGCCAGTTTATGCCTACTTCCAGGCCCTGCCTCCATTGCTTGAGGGCGCCTATATAGCCGACGTTGTGGCCATCGCCGGCAGCATGGATGCCTGCACCAGCGAGGTGGACCGTTAAGGGGGTTTAGGAGTTGGAGTTATTCGCATTTGTTGAGACTATAATGAACTGGGCTGCCCAGGAGAGGGCGCTTACCGCCCTCATCATCGGCCTCATCGGCGCAGCCATCCTATCTGGCGTCATAAACGTGGGCGCCATGGCGGTGGTCTGGCTGGAGAGGAAGGTTCTAGGCGATGTTCAGTCCAGGTTCGGTCCTAACAGGACCGGCAGCCGCTGGGGCATCCTCCAGCTTGGTGCAGACGCCATCAAGCTCTTCACCAAAGAGGACATAATCCCCAAAGGGGCTGACAAGCAGGTGTACGTCTGGGCGCCAATTGTGGCCAGCATATCCACCATGCTGGTGGCTGCAGCCATACCTTTCGGCGCGCTCAGGATCAACGGGGTTGACTATCCGCTAGTTGTCGCCAACATGGACATCAGCGCCTTCTACGTAGAGGCGGTGCTCTCAATAATGGTGGTGGCCGCATTCATGGCGGGATTCTCCTCTTACAACAAGTACTCCCTGCTGGGTGCCTTCCGAGGCATGGCCAGGATGATCTCCTACGAGGTCCCAATGGGCGTATGCGTCATCGGGGTTGCCCTGATGGCCCACAGCCTCAATCTGGTGGATATCGTGGAGAGCCAGGTCGTGTGGTACGCCTTCGCCCAGCCCATCGGCTTTGTGGTGTTCACAATAGCACTGATAACCGACCTGGGAAGGATGCCTTTCGACCAGAGCGAGGCGGAAGAGGAGCTGGTTGCAGGCTATGTAACCGAGTACGGAGGCATACGGTGGGGCCTGCTCTACTTCCAGGAGTATATCAGCATGGTCCTGGGGTCCATTCTTCTGGTCCTTCTGTTCCTGGGCGGATGGAGAGGGCCTTCCATACCGGTTATAACCATATTCTCGCCCATGATCTGGTTCCTGATGAAGGTGATCATAGTCCTGGTATTCCTGGTCTGGCTGCGGGCTTCAGTGATGAGGTTCAGGATAGATCAGGTGACGGATCTGGGATGGAAATGGATGCTCCCCCTGTCGCTGGTAAACCTGGCGTGGGCAGTTTTGGTGGGGCTCTACCTGGCCTGAGGTGGTGAAAGATGGTTCTCAAAGGAATGAAATGGACCCTCAAGACTGCCATGGAGAGGGAGGTCACCAGGCTCTTTCCCGAGTACATGATGCCTCTTCCGGACGCAGAGAGGGGCATTCACGAGCTGGACGCCACCATATGCATAGGCTGTGGATCCTGCGCCAGGATCTGCCCCAATAGCTGCATCGAGATGGTGCCGTACAAGTATGGCAATCCCCTCAAGAACAAGAAGATGGTATTTCCACAGATCGATTTCGGGCGATGCATGTTCTGCGGCCTGTGTGTTGACGAGTGCCCCGTATCCTGCCTTAAGATGGGCAAAAAGGTCGTGCTCGCCGGCTGGAACCGCAAGGATATAATCTATAGCCCGGACAGGATCGCGGTAAAGAAGCACACCGATAAGGAGGTAGCGGAACTCGAGGCCGAGGCCAAGAGAATAGCAGCCGAGAAGAAGAAGGCTGCCGCTGCTGCTGCCAAGGAGAAGGCCGCCAAGGCCAAGGCAGAGGGGTCGGGTGCTGAGGGTGAGGCCAAGAAGCCCGCTGCAAAGAAGGCAGCGGCTGAGAAGACATCAGAGGGTGGTGCCTGATGGAGAAGGATTCCGTAAAATACATCAAGTACCTGGCCGACCTGGTTCTTCTCCTGATTGGCCTGGGCATAATCTTCATCGTCCTGGCGGCGGTAGTGTTCTTCTCCCCCTGGACCGCGAAGATATTAGAAAGGGCAATGGCATACGATTTCCGCTTCTTCATAGAGCTGGCCGTGTTCGCCACTGTGGCAGTGATAATCCTGGGCCTGTCGGTCCTGACCGTTTACTCAAGGAATATCGTGCACGCAGCGCTTTACCTGATCGGCAGCTTTGCTGGAGTGGCAGCCCTTTACGTTTTGCTGAATGCGACCTTCATAGGGGTCGCTCAGGTTCTGGTTTACATCGGGGCCATAGGGGTGCTGATCCTCTTTGCCGTGATGCTCACCAGGAAGACCTTGACGGAGGAGTCCAATGACTAAGTTCAAGACCGCCATTTTGGCGATTATCTTCCTGGCGGTACTGTTAGCGTCGATATCGCTGACTCCCTGGAACTACGGGGAGCAAGCGCAGCCCGCCTATGAGCCGGTCAAGGAAGGCATGAGGACCCCGGAGAGCGGTATCGGAAGCATCGGAGTGGAGCTATTCACCATCTATATGTTCCCCTTCGAGGTGCTCTCCCTCGTCCTGCTCGCAGCCCTGATCGGAGCGATTTACATAGCGAAAAAGGAGACCGCCTGAGGGAGGGAACCCGAAGATGATGACAAGGAGGGAGAGTAATGATCCCGCTTGAGCTGGTGATCATGCTATCCTCTGCGATGTTCGGCATAGGCCTGTGGGGCCTGGCCACGCGGAGGAACGGTATCAAGCTCATGATGTGCGTTGAGCTTCTGCTCAACAGCGCCAACATCAACCTGGTGGCCTTCTCCGCCTATCAGCCAAACTTAAACGGCCAGGTCTTCGCGCTTTTCTCCATAGCGCTGGCTGCGGCCGAGGCAGGGATTGGTCTCGCCATTCTGATCACGCTGTACAGGCTGTACGGAACCATTGACCTGGACAACATCAATGCTCTGAGGTGGTAACGATGTACGCAGATTACGCTTACCTGATCGTGGGTCTGCCTGTCCTGGCATTCGTGCTCACGATCTTCTTTGGGTGGCATCTGCCCAGAGGAGGCGGGTTCCTCACAGTCCTGGCTACATTTGCCGGCTTCATAATATCCGCAGGGATATTCATGGAGAATTTCCCCGAAAAGGTGGTTCATCAATCGATGCACTGGTTCGCCACCTTAAACGTGGGAATACTGATAGATCCGCTGGCTCTGGTGATGCTTCTGATGGTGACCTTCGTGGTCACTCTCATCCACACCTACGCCCTTGGATACATGAACGGCGATCCGGGGATGGCCAGGTACTTTGCAGAGGCGGGGCTATTTACCGCCGCCATGCTGGGACTTGTCTACTCGGACAACCTGCTCCAGCTCTTCATATTCTGGGAGCTTGTGGGCCTTTGTTCCTATCTGCTGATCGGATTCTGGTACAGAAAGCCCTCTGCTGCAGCTGCTGCCAAGAAGGCCTTCCTGACGACCAGGGTGGGCGACGTCCTGTTCCTGGCCGGAATAGTGCTGCTCTACAATAACATGGCAGCTCTGAACCTGCCAGATGGCACCTACCTGCTGCAGTTCCCGGTCATATATGAGAATCTGGCCAAGATCGAACCGACTCAGCTCACTTATATCGCGCTGCTCCTGCTTGGAGGCGCAGTGGGCAAGTCAGGTCAGTTCCCCCTGCATGTCTGGCTTCCCGATGCCATGGAAGGACCCACAACGGTCTCAGCCATGATCCATGCTGCGACGATGGTTACAGCAGGCGTTTACCTGGTGGCCAGGATGTTTCCGCTCTTCTACGCAGCCCCCCACGGCCTTCTGGCAGTGGCCTACGTAGGAGGATTCACAGCGATATTCGCAGCATCGATGGGCCTGGCAGCCTTCGATATCAAGAGGGTTCTGGCATTCTCGACAGTCTCCCAGCTTGGATTCATGATGCTGGGGCTGGGCACCGGCGCAGTCGTGGGATCGTTTGCAGTTGGAGTCGGCATGTTCCATCTGATCGGCCACTCCTTCTTCAAGGCCCTGCTCTTCCTGTGCGCCGGCTCAGTGATCCACGCAGTGAACACCAACGACATGCGAGAGATGGGCGGAGTGGGCAAGTACATGAAGTACACAGCCTACACCATGCTGGCAGGCGGCCTGGCACTCGCCGGATTCCCGCTGACAACAGGATTCTACTCAAAAGACGAGATCCTGGTGACGGCATGGGAGTACGGAGTCCTGGGACACCAGTGGCTGCCCTACATATTCGCCATAACCGCTGCCTTGATGACGGCGTTTTACACATTCCGCCTGTGGTTCGTCGCATTTACCGGGGAGGCGCGCTCAGACTACCATAAACACGAGTCTGGCTGGATAATGCTGATCCCGCTGATGATACTGGCAGTATTTGCCCTATTCTTCGGGCTGCCGGCACAAGAGCCATTCTACGAGGCTGTTGGCAACAACTTCGAGCACTATGGGGTCAACTTCGAGGAGCTGGCAGTAATAGGCGGACATCATGTCGAGCACGGAGCAGAGGTCCACGAGCCGTTCATAATCAAGATCCTGCCAATCCTGGTTGGACTTGGAGGCATACTGCTGGCACTGCTCTTCTACTCGCCTTGGAGGAGGCTTGACATCAGAAAGTTCGTCGGCGAACGCGATCCGTTCCGCAACCTCCTGCTGAAGGGATATTACCAGCATGAGATCTTCACGGCCTGGTTTGCCGAGACGGTGGTGTACGGAATAGCCATTATAATGAACATAATCGATATCAAGATCGTGGACGGTGCACTCAACAAGATAAGCGAGCTGACGCTCTCCACAGCCGGGACGGTCCGCAAGGTCCAGACCGGTGTGATCCAGAACTACATCACAGCACTGATCCTGGGAGTGGTGGTACTGGTGGTTGTGATCAAGCTGGCCATGGAGGTGGGCTTATGATATCAAACGCCATCTCCTTGATGATAGCCGTCCCGCTGATCGGCGCATTGCTGACCTTCCTTACCAGGAACAGGTCCCAGGCCAGGTTGGTCTCGCTGATAGCCTCGCTTGTGCCGCTGGTCCTGGCTCTGCAGATGTATATGGAGTTCGACAAGAGCTCGAAGATAATGCAGTTCGTCGAGAGCTACGACTGGGTGCCGTCTCTTGGTGTAAAATACACCGTTGGCGTAGATGGGATAGGTTTCCCGCTTGTGCTGCTCTCGGCCATCGTAACCGTCCTGGTGATCATCTACTCCTGGGGCGAGAACAAGAGGCCCAACGAGTACTTCGCACTGCTGCTCTTAAACGAGGTAGGAGTGATGGGGGTATTCACAGCTCTGGACTTCTTCCTGTTCTACATCTTCTGGGAGATCGTCCTCATCCCCATGTTCTTCCTGATCGGAGTCTGGGGTGGGCCGAGAAAGGATTACGCAGCCATCAAGTTCTTCATATATACGCACGTGGCAAGCCTGGTGATGCTGCTGGCGATATTCGCCCTGTACTTCACCTACACGCTTCCAGATGGCTCCAGGACATTCGACATGCTGACCCTGCTGCAGGCAACGTCCGACAAGACGCTATTTCCCCCAGCTCTCCTGAATGTGATATTCGCAGGACTGCTACTGGGATTCCTTGTCAAGATGCCTGCTTTCCCGTTCCACACTTGGCTTCCCGACGCTCACGTCGAGGCGCCCACAGCCGGATCGGTTGTGCTGGCAGCCTTGCTGCTTAAGATGGGTGGATACGGTTTGTTCAGGGTCATCATGCCCATGTTGCCCAACGTGGATTCGGCCTTCGTGACCTTGATTGCCATAATAGGCGTCGTCAGCATCATATACGGCGCTTTCCTGGCCCTGGCCCAGAAGGATATTAAGAAGCTGGTTGCCTACTCGTCCATCAGCCACATGGGTTTCGTGACCCTTGGTTCGGTGGCTGCCATAGGGGCAATGGCTCCATTCCTCTCGCTGCAGGGAGCCATGTTCCAGCAGTTCTCACACGGGATAATCACATGCGCTCTGTTCATGTCCGCCGGTACCATACAGCACACTGTCGGTACCAGGATCATAGCCGATCTGGGCGGGCTGGCAGATCGCATGCCAAGGTTCGCCTTCCTGATGGTGGCAGCATTCCTGGCATCCCTGGGACTTCCAGGAATGAGCGGCTTCGTAGCCGAGTTCCTGGTGCTCACCGGATCGTACCAGACCATGCCGACACTCACCATAATCGTGATACTGCTGAGCGTGGTGGTGACGGCTGGATACCACCTGTGGGCGGTTCAGAAGGTGCTCTTTGGACCCATACTCCAGAAGTACCTGCACCTGCACGATGCTCACAACTATGAGTTAGTGGCCATGAGCGGAATAATAGTTCTCTCGCTGATCTTTGGACTGCAGCCTGCCCTGATAACCGATATCATGCAGACAGCATCCTATCAGCTGATGGAGCCTGTCAAGACCCTAGCCCAGATGGGGGTGATCTGAAGTGGATCTAGCGCATTTGGCTCCTCTGGGAGCAGAGGCCCTTCTGACAACCCTGGGGCTATTGGTGATAGCCATCGGCATAGCCACCAAGGGCCGCAGCGGGATCGTGGGGATCATCAGCCTGATCGGGCTGGTGGCCTCACTGGGCCTTGTGTTGACTGCCAAGACTGGGACCATCTTCTTCTATGAGACCATATCAGTCGATGGTTTCTCCCAGTTCTTTAAGGCCGTCTTCATAGTGGTCTCTCTGCTGGTGGTCATAGCGGCCATGAGCAAATACAACGGCCGAAAAGGCGGAGATGAGTTCTTCGGGCTGCTCCTGCTGGCTACCGTAGGCATGATGGTCGTATCAAGCGCCATCGATATAGTGACCCTCTTCGTGGGATTCGAGCTGGCGTCGCTATCGACATACGCCCTGGCCGGATTCGACAAGTCGAGGAAGAACCTGGAAGCTGCGATGAAGTACTTCCTGTTCGGATCTGTCTCATCCGCTTTCATGCTCTTCGGCTTCTCCCTGCTCTACGGCATGACCGGCTCCACTCGGATCGCCGAGATAGCAAGCGTGGCACTTGCCGACTTCAGCCCGGCAGTTCTGGTCGCCCTGATATTCGTGATCGCGGGATTTGCCTTCAAGATGGCTCTGGTACCCTTCCACATGTGGGCTCCGGATACATACGAGGGCGCTCCGCCATTGGTATCAGCCCTTCTGGCAGCTGGGTCAAAGAAGATGGGATTTGCCGCGGCCTTCAGGATCCTCTTCGTGGCCCTTGTAGCCCTGCGATTTGAGTGGTACATGGCGTTTGCCATACTCGCAGCTGTTACCATGACGCTGGGCAATTTGGTGGCCTGCTGGCAGAACAACGTGCGGAGAATACTGGCTTACTCCTCAATCGCCCAGGCTGGCTACATAGCGATCGCCGTGGTTGTGGTAGGAGCCGGGGCCGGGATGTCCACACCAGACGGCTACAGCGTGCCCCAGTTCGGGCTGGCCGGAGCTCTCCTGCTCATACTGGGCCACGCCCTGATGAAGACTGGAGCGTTCATAGGGACGGCTCAAGTGGCTGACATGGTAGGAAAGAGCGGGGATACCGATCCCGACGACATATCGAACTACGCCGGCCTGTACAAGCGTGCGCCGATAACCGCACTGTGCATGGCCATATTCATGCTGGCTCTGGCAGGAATTCCGCCATCAGCAGGTTATATCGGCAAGTTCGTCCTCTTCGGGTCGGCCATATACGCAGGGCTCGTCTGGCTAGCGGTGCTCGCCATACTGAACAGCGCCCTCTCGCTGTACTATTACCTGCGCATAATCAGCTACATGTACCTGAAGGACCCCAATGGCGGCAGGATCTCGGAGCCCAAAGGCTATGTGCTATCCCTGCTCGTCACCCTGATTGGTGTACTGTGGATCGGTCTGGCTCCGCAGGGGTTCATCGACTGGGCTATACAGGCAGCAGCGGTTCTGCTGCCTTAAACTCATTTTTTGCACTTTTTTGCCCATCCTAACGGATCACGATCTCTCCGGCTATTTCCCTTCGGTGCTATTTTCGATATTGTCCACAGCTTATGGGCAGGTAGAGCTTTTCAGAGTTTGGGCCGAAAATGTCTCAAAGGGCATCTATCGGTCTCATACAGAGATGAGGGCAGAAACGTTTGAGAATCGCTAAATTCGCTAACTTCGCCGGCCTTTTTTTGTGCAGGATCGTTATCGGTAACCTGAGAATCGCTACTTTGAAAAGATGAACGCACCTCACGTCCGATTACCGACTTAGTCCGATTGCAGCCGCAGGGTCGAGACGAGAGATCTCCCACAAGCCTCCCTTGTATGCCTGGCAAATATCTCCAGGAAGGAATCGATCTCCCCAAGCCCGACAGCATGGACATCCACCTGATAACCTGCACTAAGAAACCTCGACCTCCAAGAGTCCTCCGCAGGGCCTGCCATATCCAATAGAGCGTGTGCGCCTGCAACCAGCAGGAATGGGAACAGGTGCACCCGAGAAGCTCCACATGCACTCAGCTGGCCCATCACCTCGGAAAGCCCGGGGTAACCTTCCAGCGTGCCTAAGAAGACGTCTGCTTTTATCACCTGGCTAAGATGGATAGCGAGATGAGAATAGGCGCTGTCTGCAGGATGATTGGTTCCGTGGCCCATCAGGACGGCAGCAGACTTGCCGATGCAACTCAGGCCAGCGGACGAGGCGTCGTCCTGCGAGATGCCTGAGATGCAGCGCACGTGTTCGGCAAGGGCGAAAGCGACTGAAGAGAAGTCCTCTTGAGAGGAGAGAAGGGGCAGGCCAAGCCCCAGGAACTCGAAGCCAAAACGCCCCTTGACACCTTGCAGGCCTCTTACCAGAGACGCAATATGATGGAACTGCCCACCGGGGACGAGATGCAGCGACTGGACCACAACGTTTCTCCATCCCTCGGCATGTACATGGGACAGGGATGTGAACGGATCCGGCACATTCTTCCCTCCTGCTGCCAGCCTTCTACGGATGGCAGATGAGGAGAATGAGAGCTCAATCCTGCTTCCTGGGAATGCCCGGGAATAGAAGTCCGCTACCCTCTGATAGGTCTGAAGGCCCCTATCCTCAGCACTGCCATATGCGGCCAGGACTATGGCTGGCATATCGAGGTCATCGGCATGGCTCATTCAAGCCCTCAAAAGTTGCAGATTCTCGCCTGACTCATCCTGCCCAGGACTGCCTCCGGCGCGAGTATCGAAATCGATACCATCAAAGGCCGGAGCAAACCTGCAACTCCTTTCAGAGATCATCAGGCAATGGCTCACCATTATCATCAAAGTCCACCAATACTCAGCCCTTGTAGGCGGCTCCAACAAGCTCCCTGATCCGCTCTGCCGTCTTGGGGCCTACCTTTTCAACCTTCTGCAGCTCCTCATATGTAGCAGAGAAGACCGACTGCACTGAACCGAAGTGCAGAAGCAGGTTCTTTGCCGCTGCCGCTCCGACGCCAGGCACTGCGGAGACCAGGTACTCCTGCTGCTCTCTCAGGTTTCGAGAGGTCTTCTTGCCGTGGGCTTTCACCTCTCGGCCACCTTCCGACTGCTCCCGGCGGGCCAGAAGGGCAATTATCGCTGCGGTCTCATCCGCGTCTCTGGCGGGAATTATCGGCACTCCGAAGTCAACTGCTATGGATGCGAGAGCGCCACGAACGGCGTTTGGGTGTACCTGTCTTGAGTAGAGGTCCTCGCCTTCCAGGATCATAACCGGCTTTTCATAGCTGCGGGAGAGGTCTGAGATCTGACGAAATAGGCCTCTCTCCGGGTCCACAAGTGACGAGATAAAGTCTGGTGCCGACTTCCGCTCTATTCCGACCCGATCCGAGACCACGTAATCCCCAACCTCGAGTGCCCGAAGCGCAACCTCCAGCCCCAGCTCTTCCAGCCTCTTTCCCAGCTCGCGCTCCCGAGGATCGACAATCACCAGTGTCGGATGTGATAAGGGCGCGGAAGTCGAAGGTTGCCGAAGATCGGTTATGAGAGACTGGCGGAGAAGGGCTGGTTGAGCAAGCATGTCATCATTGGAATCAAGAGCCCTGCCGCCAGGCCCATAATCTTGCTCAGTATTCGTCTCCTCGTCCATGCCGGCAGCATTGTGAAAGGGCTCTGAAAGATCCCGGATCTGGCGGCGCATTGTCCTCTCCTTGCGATCGCTGATCCAGTAGTAGGCCTCGTCCCTGGTCCCTTTGGCCATGAGAACCACAACCCTGCCGGCCCTGGCCCTGCCGGTTCGACCCTTTCTCTGGATAGACCTGATCTCGGACGGCACTGGCTCGTAGAATAGCACCATATCAGTAGCCGGGATATCGATTCCTTCTTCTCCGACCGAGGTTGCTATGAGAACGTTATACTCGCCGGTACGGAACTTCTCAAGAATGCTCGCCTGCTTCTTCTGGGAAAGGCCGCTGTCGTCCTCCCGGCTGGCCTGCCCGACAAAACGCACCGCCCGAATAGACCCGGATTTCTCCTTCTTCAAGGAGGAGAGCAGAGCGGTGGCAGTGTCCCTATAGTTGGTGAAGACCATTATCCTTGAGTCTGGCTTCTCCTCGAGCTGCCGCTCAAGTATCGATTGGGCCGCTGCGATCTTTGGATGCTCGACGTCGAGCCCTGCCAGCAGCGTCATGGCCTCCTGGATGCGAGGGTCCTCCATCAGCCTGCGTGAGGCCTTGGAGCCGCCTCTTGACCGCGATTCGCCCTCCAGGCGACCCATGTAGCGTCTGAGAGAGTCCATCCCTTGCGTCTCAGCGAGCTCGACGGCGTGCTTGATCTTCATGACCTCTGCAAGTATGGAAAGCCCACGGTAGAGGGTTTGATTTGGTTTCCTGGAGACTGAGACGCTCATCTGCTTCTGAAGATCGAGAAGGGCTTTCTTGGAAGCTCTGATATCAATCCTGGGCTGGCCAATGGAGCCAAGCGCCTCAGGAGCACCCAGGCTGTTCAATTCCTCTATTCGGTCCTCAAGCACGTCCTCAAGTGATCCTCGCAGACGCAGTATCTGGTCAGGAACCTTCACCTTCACCCACTCGATATCGCGGTGGTGGACGAATGGTGCCACGTCAGGATCGTCCTCCGTCCTGGTCTCTATCCGCTCAATCCCAAGCGCCTGGCATATCTCTCCTATGCGTTCCCCCTGGCTGCCTGGGCTGGCGGTTATCCCAAGAACCAGCGGATCGGATGCCTCCTTGCGGTAGCGAGACGCGATATAAACATAGGAGTAGCCGCCGGTGGCCCGGTGTACCTCGTCGAATATCAGAAGCGAGAAATCGTCAAGCCTGGCCCGGCGGGAGAGCAGGTCGTTCTCAACCGTTTGAGGGGTGGCAACTATGATGCGGGCGGTCTTCCACTGCTCCTGCCGCCTGTCAGGCGGATCTTCACCGGTCATGGATACTACCATCGACGGGTCGTTTAATACCCTCTGCAGAAATGACGCATGCTGCTCCACCAGAGGTTTGGTTGGAGCCATGAATAACACCCGTCCCCGGTCCAGCCTGGCCAGCAGGACTATCAGGGCTACAACAGTCTTGCCAAGACCGGTGGGCAGGACAACCAGGGTGGACTGGCGAAGCGCTGTCGAGGCCAGGTCGATCTGAAACAGCCTCTTCTCGACGCAGTCCTTCTGAAGCAGCCTGTGCTCGAGGTAGGAGGGCATACATTGCCACTCTCGATGTCAACTCATATCTTCTTTGCGAAAGGGCGCGATAGCTGGACTTTGGTCTATCTGCCCGGCAGCTTCACTCAATACGCCCGGAGGCTCAAGGAGGGTCTCAAAAGGCCGCAAGACTGAAAGATCGATTATGTTTGGCATAAAAACAGCAGTCAGGAGCGCCGCCGGAAGCTCTGCCAATTCCCAACTGAAGGCTGGGACATCTGAGGAGATCATACATGCCAGGGCTGGGAACCGGGACTGGAGAAATCAATTCCATTTCCACCCGGGATCATACTATGCTTTCCTTGTGCAGCAGGGATCGAATATGTTTACTTGTGCAATAGGTCTCGAATGCCTGGGCATTACAGCGCGCTACAGAAATTTGAGCCGGAACTATAAATATCCAGGCCCGGAGCCGCTTGAGCCCCAGGCCTCTCACAGAACAACGCTATCTCTTCCTTCCGTACAAGATGTAAACTGCGCCGGCATCCTTGATCGGATCCTCTGCTGGGCCGATATCGATATCCTTATCAGGTGCTCCCACAGCCAGGTCGTCTATTCCGTCGCCATTGAAGTCACCTACTATCAGGGAGGCTCCGAAGAAATCACCTTCTGACGTCTCGTTTAGTCCCAGAGATTCCTGAGACAACATCTGGCTGTGATTTGTGATATCTCCTCCGATGGGACCGAAGAATATCCTGACCCGGTCCATTGCCGGCTCTCCAACCGCCAGGTCGTCAATTCCATCAGCATCCAGATCACCAACAGCCATAGAATACCCCAATAGCCCACACATTTCGGATTGAATGATCATCCGGCTGCTTGCAGACAGACCTCTGGTGGATCCGAACAGCATGTCAACCTCGCCAGGTGTTATAAAGCGCTGAATATAGTCCTGCCACAGAGGTGGCGTTTTGCTGATATTCATGCCTGGTACACCAATTGCCAGGTCATCGAATCCATCAAAGTTGAAATCGCTCACCGCCAGAGAGTGTCCAAATCTCTTGAAGGGACTTGAATTCAGATTCAGCAGGTCCTGATACCATACCTGAGGCTTATTCCCAGTGAAGAAGCCGGTAGAGGAACCCGGAAATATCCACACCGAGCCAACGTCCTCGATGATGGACTCATAGGTCAAGTTTCGCTTATCCCAAGACGGCAGGCCTAAGGCTATGTCGTCTTTCCCATCACCATCGAAGTCACCTATTGCCAATGCCTGATATGGATTGCTGGAAAGATATTCCGTGAAATCCTCCGACCAGAAAAGGGCACCGGAATCGGAGAGAAGATCATGAGTGGAGCTGACGGAGAGGAAAGCTGCCCTGTTTTTCGAGCCGGAGAATATCTTCAAACCGGCTTCTTCATCGGGTTGACATGTTCGGTAAGCAACCGCCAGGTCGTCATTGCCATCGCCATTGAAGTCTCCCGCCATACGAGAATAATATACTCCGCAATCTAATCGATCCAACTGATTCAGATTTCCAGTTGAGTATTCAGAGGCATCATACAATATGAATCCAAATTCTCCTATCGCCAGGTCATCAATTCCGTTTCCATCGAAGTCCCCTCCCGCGGTGATAATATTACTATATGGACTGTCCAGGAAGTAGGACATCGATTTTAGATAAAGGATTGTCGAGTTTTTTGCCGCAAGGCCATCAGCAGAGCCGAGAATTATCTGAACGGCCTCGTCGCCTGGCACATCCACTGCCAGGTCGTCGAATCCATCACCGTCGAAGTCGCCCAGCGTCAAAGAGCTTCCGAATCCATCCGAACGTTCAGCCCAATCCTGGATCTCCCTTATGTCCTGATGCCAGGCCTGATTGGGAGTAACCACATCCGGGGTGGCTGATGCATTGATGTACGATACAGCAGAGTTATTTTCGATATCCGTCGCTTTGACATAGTTGCCGGCGTCCACTTTTAAGACCTGGTCTGACCGGAGGGTGTATATGGTGTCTCCGTCATAATCGGTCATATTCAGGTCTTTAAACGTCCCTCCCATATTCACATGCGCTGCTACGCTCTTAACCTTCAGATCATCGGTAACCGATGCAAAGATAGTCTTCATATCCTGGCTATAGCCGGTCCAGCGAATCTCAGGCTTCGGATTATCGCTCTTTGCCTTTATAACGATCTCCCAGCCCGGTTCCAACTTCAGATTATATATGCTTTCATTTCCGTTCAATAACTTCCTGGCCTCACGAAGAGCGCCCTCTGAAAATCCGAACACCCATGTGCGATTCATCCCTTGGGTTGCTTCATCTCTTCCTATGGTTAGATTTACGGCATCTCCGAGAGTCATCGGTGAGTTCTCCGCTGTGAAGACCTTATATTCCTTATAATCTTCATCGACAAGCTCGAAAATGAGAGTCGCACATCTCCGATCGATCTCATTTATGTAGGAGCTGGAGTCCATTGTATACCATCTGTTATTGCTATCATCCCACTGCAATACATCTGCACGAACCTGAAGGGTCTCAATGCTGAGCGGCGTGCCAGCATCAATGAACCTCAGCTGTTCCATCGACGCAGTGATCTCTTCAGGAGTCTGCCCCACCAGTTTTCTATCTACAAAAAATTCCTTGCTTTCTTTGCCGATATCAATTGAGCCGATCTCGGGTGGCAGGGTTACTGTTGCAATTACCTTATTTCCCAACTTTATATTAATATCTGGCTTTACATTATACGCCGGGATAGTCCCGCTATTCTGCACAATTAAGCCAAAACCAAGCCTGGCAGCATCGGTAGTACTTGTGGTAGTTGCTGTGCTCCAATCCTCCTGGTTCCAGCCGGAATTGCTTTTCGTTTTCGTTGTAGTCCATGTATCACCCGACTCCCAGATTTGATGGGCGCTGAACTCTCCGCCGATCGTCAATCCACCTTCGAGCCCAAATTCGTATTCGGCCGATACCGTTTCTTCAAATCCGAATTCGAAGCTGCTGGTTGCGCTATGTGAGCTTTCTGTGGATATACTCCAGGCATCCTGTCTTGATCCACCTGTTGTGGACACTATCTCCTTTTTCGGCACTACATTGACCTGGGTTAGCCTCACGCTCAGATGAGGATAAGCTGCGACCAGGGGGTGGTCTGCCGGCGATATCTCCGGCATGTTCATATTGAAGTACTCCTGGCCATCTCCGTACGGATCGCCATCAGTGCTAAAGCGCCTATAGTGGGTGCCTGTATCGTACATCTCTGCACGGTTCGGCAATCGATCGTTATCTACATCATTATATTTTAGATTTTCATCTTTATAAGGCCAGGTTTTATTCTCGCTGAAGAAGTCAACTGAGTCTCCATCTAGAATACCATCGTCGTTGGTATCATTATCCTTTGGATCACAGAGCCACCAGCTCTCTCTCACGTCAGAAAGCCCGTCTTTATCTGAGTCTTTATTCGGATCCTGACCAGACATCGAGCCCTGATAAAGCGTGACACCTGAAACACCAGCTAAAACCTCGCCAGCCTCTCCATCCACATCGTCATTTGATCGATCAGCGCCAAAACATGGATTACCCAGAAAAAGGAGAACAATATAGAAAATGATTTTTACATAAAGTTCATTCATCGAATATCCCTCATGATTATAGCATACTGTTAAAGCAGTCATAGTTGATTAATCTTTCTAATGATTGATCATAGCTAATTGCAGAGCACAGCAGCCTTCACGAAGCATAAATTCGTAAAATATACGCAAAGAAATCCTGCAAGTTCACCTATCCGTCTGGATCCGATTTCTTGATGACTCAGCCTTCCCAATTTAATCATAGTGCGGAGATTTCCGATATGGGGCAGGAATAAAAATCAAGGCAAAAAAAGGTCACCATCGGAAGCTTCGGCCGGGCATCCCCCGATTGGCAGCATGTCTCACAGCTATGCTTTCTTGCTGCGAGCGATCCTTCTCAGATCGGGATCTGCCCGACCGCCATCCTTTATCTCACAGGATCTCGTATCGATCCTTATTGGGATTTATGAGCAGCCTCTCTGCGATCTCCCTGGCAACGCCCTCCTTATCAGGGCAGTCCAGGTAGAGCTTCCAGATATTGGCCCGCTCGACCCGGCGTACCGCAGAGAGGCCGAGGCGGTGAACCAGGCGGTTCTTCACCGAGATTGCCTCGCCGTCCTCGATCCTCAGGGCCACCCTGACAGGGACATACTCCGGGTCGAAGTCAAGCGAATCGAAGGTGACTAGAGAGCTCTCCTTATTCTCGTTAACAAGCTCCCTGGTTATCTGACGAGCCAGCTCCCTGGCATCGGCTGAGCCGTCAACATCTATGCAAAAGAGCCGCTCACGCTTGACATCCCCAAGAATGCCCTGATAACCCAACCTTCGCAGCAGCGTGTTCTTGACAGTGGCTGCCTCTGCATCGGGTATCTTCAGCCATACCCTCAGGTTGATCCTCATCTCCTCACCTCGATATAGCGCCTGATGGATTCGAATATCAGCCTTCCAGGGCCGGCAGCGGATAAATCTCGCTTGATCGGATGATCGTATGGCAGCTGCCAGGAGAAGAAGGCCCTCTCAGGGTGAGGCATGAGTCCAAGGACGTTTCCTTCCGGATTGCAGATCCCGGCTATGTTATCGGTCGATCCGTTGACGTTTACCGGGAAGTCGCAGGACAGCTGGCCCCGAGAGTCGCAGTACCTGAATACCACCTGGCCGCTCTCCCGCAGCTCGTCGATAATCCGCGGATCGGCAGCGACGAGATTTCCCTCGGCGTGGGCTATTGGTATCTGCAACACAGAACCGGGCTCGATCAGGAACGATCCTGCGCAGCGACCCGGAAGGGAATCGTGCCTCAGGTTGGTCCAGGCGCAGTAGTAGCCTCGGCGGACTATCTTGCCCTGCCGCTCCATCACGTTTTGTGCCAGGGCCAAGCTGACGCCCTTTCCTGCCGGCAGTATCCCCGACTCCACCAGTATCTGAAATCCATTGCATATGCCAAGGATCGGCTTGCCTGCTGCTGCCTCCTCGCTGAGAGCCGCCATCACCGGCTCCTTGGATGCGATAGCCCCCGCGCGAACCCGGTCCTGATAGGAAAATCCGCCCGGCACTACGTATCCATCAAATCCACTCAGCTCTTGCTCCGGCCGGTTCCAGCGGAATATCTCCCCATCCATCCCAGCCGCCTGCACCGCCACAAGCGTTTCGTGCTCGCAATTCGTGCCAGGAAACTGCATTATGGCTATCTTCATCTCATCGCCTCCTCAAGACCGCCCATCCAGGCCCTCCTGGCATCCTCAAGGTCCAGGTCTATCAGGCTTCTGCCATCCCGGCGGAGCTTGAGCCTGCGGCTGGCGTTGGGCTTTCCGAGGAGCATGGGTGAAAGACTGTTGGACTCTGCCAGCCGCTCAAATCGGCCCTCCTCTCCAGCTGCGACCTCCACCAGGAAGCCAGAGGATTCCGAGAACAAGAGCCGATCTGACCTGAGGCTCGCCTCTCCGGATCCGGAGAGGTCCAGTTCCAGGCCCAGCGAAGAGACCATTGCCATCTCAGCTGCCGATATTGCCAGACCTCCGTTTGAGATATCGTGAGCAGATTTGACGAGTCCCCGGTCAATGGCCTCGATCACCGTATAGATCATCGAGCGTTCCAGCGGGAACCGAACCACAGGAACATTCGCACCTGAGAGGCCCCACATGGTCCGGTAGTACTCGGAACCCCCAAGCTCGTCGTAGCGCGGTCCCAGCAGGTAGATGCTGCTGCCGGCGGACTTGAGATCCATTGTGACCGCCCGCTCCACATCCCTGATGATTCCCACGCATGCGATCACAGGAGAGGGATCTATTGCCCTTTCTGCAGCCTCGTTATAGAAGCTCACATTGCCCGATACTATTGGAACTGGCTGGCCTAGATACCCCTTCAGCCAGATCTGACGAGCAGAATCTGCCAGGCCCCTCACCGATTCCCGGAACTCCCAGAAGGCCTCCGGTTTTTCAGGATTTCCGAAGTTCAGACAATCGGTCAGCGTTGATGGTGTTGCCCCGATGGCCGCAACGTTTCGCATCGCCTCGGCAACCGCGGTGGCCCCACCCCAGTATGGATTTATCCGGCCGTAGAATGGATTTGAGTCTACGGATAGTGCTATTCCGAACCTCTCGCCTCTGACAGGAGCGATAAGGCCTGCATCGGCCTCTCCTGGCCGGATAACTGTGTTGCCCTGGACCTCGGTGTCGTAATAGCGAAAGACGTGTTCTCTGGACGCTATGTTTGGAGAAGCCAGCATCCTGAGCATAACCTCGTTTAGGTCCTGCGGCATATCAAGGGCTGGCTCTGAGAACTTCCGGCTTGAGGGCTTGGATTCCCGCTTATACCTGATTCCGCCTGTCAGATGCTGGATGGGCACGTTTATAACCTCCGTGCCCTCGAAACGGACTATGTATCGATCGTGGGTAGACACCTTGCCAACCACGCTTGCCCTGGCGCCCTCGTAAACGTTAGGCAGGTCCCAATCCTGATTATAGATATCCAGGATTCTCTGACGCATCTCCTGAGGAGAGATTATCAGGAAGCGCTCCTGGGTCTCGGCAATGCACAGGACCTCTGGCGGAAACTGGCCGGCCTTGTGCATCAGGTCCAGGTCCAGCTCCATCCCGTATCCGCCGGCTGCGCCCATCTCAGAGGAGGCACAGGTGAAACCCCCTCCGCCCAGGTCTTTGAATCCGATCTCGACTCCCGAATCCTGCGATAGGCGGAACAGATCCTGGTTGGCTTTGAAGAGGACGTTCTTTAAGAATGGGTCTGGGATCTGCACGGCGCCTCGATTCGTCTCCTCTTTATCCTGGCTCAGGATCTCGGATGCGAATATCACACCGCCAAGACCCGAGGAATCGGTTGGTTTTCCAACAAGTATGACGTCGTACTCATTCTCTCCTGCTCCGGGAGGGGCGCGAGAGCGGATTATCTGGTCCCTCTTGACCACGCCGATGGCAACCACGTTCACCAGGCAGTTTTGGTCGAAGCTCTCGGAAAAGACTATGTCTCCGGCCATTATAGGAACGCCGAGAGCGTTTCCGTACTGCCAGATTCCGTCGACAACACCTTCTGCAACCCAGCGGACCTTGCGGGCCTGTGGACCGTAAGGATCGCCAAATCGCAGCGGATCGGCGGTTGCAACTACCCTGGCGCCCATGCAGTTGACGTCCCGCACGATTCCACCGATACCTGTGGCGGCACCCTCATTTGGCAGGATCTGGCTGGGATGGTTGTGGCTCTCATGTGATATCACGACGCACCACTGGTCATCGATGGCCACTATCCCCGAATCCTCAACCGGCCCCATGACAACATTTGGCCCCTCTGTTGGGAGAAACTCTCGAAGAGTTGCGCGGCTGCTCTTATATGAACAATGCTCAGACCACATCGCGTCGTAGTTGAAGAGCTCGGGAAGAGTGGGATCCCTGTTCAGGACCGCCGCTATGGAGCGAGCCTCGGCCACGCTCATCCCAAGCCCGGCCCCTCGCAAGCCAGCCTCGACCTCGCGGTCGTCAAGACCGATTATATTCAATGGATTACACCTCAGATGCCCACCAAGCTGCCTCAGGCCGTTATGAATCTATCGATTCGACAAATTGGGCAGGATGGCGGTAATGCAGGGGAAGGCTATATGATCCGATTCCGACATTCCCATATCATGATCGTGATCTGCAACGACTCCGAGATAGAGATACCTGAGGGCGAGATCTGCCAGATCTGCGGATTTGAGCTTGACGAGTTGGATCACGTCACCGGTACGGCTATATTCGGTTATTACCACTGGACATGCATCGCCCACTGCGACGCCTGAAAAGCTCAGATCGGATATCGAACGAGAGCCAATCCAGCCGGCTGGAAGAGGGCCGGACGACGGCGATCATCCCTTTCTTGTGACGATTGTGAGGATATCCTCGTCCTGAAGCTGATGGTCGAGCCCCACCGATTGTCCTGGAAACTTGGCGCTTCTTCCCCAGACCTGAGCATATCGGAACAGGTTCACGAAGTCCCTGTGCAGATGCTCGCATACAGAGCGCACCGTGCAGCCGCTCAGAAGGACCAGCGGCTCCTGCATATCTGCCCTGCCTCGCTGCGGCTTTAGGTAGATACGGATGAAGCCCAATCGCTGGTAGATTATCTCTTTCAGATCTTCCAAACCCTCACCGGTGGTTATGGATAGGCGGTGGAAGTCGCGGCCAATGCTGCTCTCGATTTTCTGCACAACGCCAGGGTAGTGCAGGTCGAACTTGTTTATGGCGACAATGCTTGGGATGTAGACCCTGTTTCCTGCAAGATGGTCCACCAGGTCATCGGTTGTTATGTCGTCCCTCACAACTACGGTTGCGTTGACTATGCCGTAGACACGGATGATCTCTGCGATCTCCTGCTCGGTCATATGTGTCAGAGGGACTGTGGAGCGGATGCGTATTCCGCCCCGGTCCTCCCGGATCATGGATATATCGGAAGGCTCGCGATCCATGCGAATAGCCGCCTCGTACAGCTCCTTCTCAAGGATATCCAATCGATAGTTGAAGACGTCTCCCAAAAGCAGGACTATATCAGCCGCCCGGGCGGCGGTGATGACCTCTCGTCCCCTGCCCTTGCCCCTGGCTGCCCCCTTGATTATCCCGGGCATGTCCAGGATCTGAATCTGGGCACCCTTGTACTCCATTATTCCCGGAATAACCTCAAGCGTGGTGAACTGGTAGGATGCCACCTCTGACTGGGCTCCTGTCAGGTAGTTGAGAAGGCTTGACTTGCCTACCGATGGAAATCCCACCAGCGCAACCGTCGCGTCTCCGGACTTCTTGACGTAGTAGCGCCGCCCGCCCCCGCCCCTGACCTTGTGCAACTCCTGCTGGGCGCGCAGCTTGGCTATCTTGGCTTTGAGCTTGCCGATATGGTGCTCGGTAGCCTTGTTCTTCTGGGTTTTGAAGATCTCGTCCTCGATCTCCCGGATCTGCTCGTCTATTGTGGCCATCTGATCTCCGGCTTGGCCTCCACCCGTAGGCTATGCACCTAATTAAGTGTATGGCCGTGGCGGAGCAAGACTTTGCCGAAAGAAAGGCAACGGGTCAGTCAAGCCAGATGCCCTTTGCTTTTCCGTCCTCAACACACCTCAACGCGTCCAAGAAGCTGCATGCAGCATACAGGCGTTCTGAGAATGAAGGAAGGAAGAGGTCCATTGATCTGAAAACCAAAGGCCAGTCGCTGCCCGGGCTAAAATGGACATGGGCAAAGACAAGATCCACCAGACGGATCCCTGATGCGGTGCAGAAGGGTATTTCTGGATCATATGAGCGATACCTGGCGCAGAGCGGACTGGCCAGCGCTGGGCTGACATTCGTCTACGGCGATACGCATGACGGTGGGTGGGAAGTGATTGAAGATCGCGATATCAGGGTCTACAACTGCGGCTGCTGGGTGACGCATGATGCCAAAAACCATCCTCTATGCCACATATTCGCAGTGGAAGAGGACGGATCGGAGGTCTTTTTGGACGTCTCCTTCCACGGGGTAACGGTAGAGGGCGATCCGATACTAAACCTGGCTGCTTCCGAGAGCGAGCATAATATAAGAAAGGGGATATTTGGCCGGATAAGGGACAGATTGGGTATCTAATACACACGGATTTCAGGAGAGCTCCCGGATATGCAGAGCTATGGGGCTGTTTTAGTCGGGATCATTAATAGTCCAGTCAGGAAAAAGCGATGTGCATTTTTCGCCCTCCATGGAAACCTTTTTAATCAAGGCAGGACCACCCGGCGAGACGAAAACCTAAATCCCGCCTTCCAAAAACCAGGGGCGGCTTTGCGGGGGTAACCAAGCCAGGCCAACGGTGATAGACTCAAGATCTATTCTCGCAGGAGTTCAAGGGTTCGAATCCCTTCCCCCGCATTCTTTTACTAGTAATGTATAAATAGCTGTGGGTTAGCATTTCCCGTAGGGGTTGGCCCTATGGTTATGCCCGATAAGTCAAGATACGTTTACCTATACCTGCCAACTGTCGAGGATAAACAGCGTTGGCAGAGCCTGGCTGATAAGGCAGGAGTCCCTTTATCGAAATTTGTTATAGAGGTAGTAGAGAATGCCTTTACTGAGGAATCTGACTTCAAGCCCCGAGGAGAACTTGTCAAAGAGATAGGGAAGCTCAGGGTGGAAAACAAAGAGCTTCGAGATGACCTGAAGCAGAAGGAGATTGTCCTAGAGAAATACGAGAATGACCTCAAGCGATACAGGAGTGAAGCCTTCATTCAGGACAAGTTTGTGGGCGCTAGAAAACACAATAAGGAAATCATAGCCATCCTCAAGCGCAGTGGGGTTATTGACAGCTATAGGCTCCTTGAGAAGCTGGGGATTGATCCCAAGGAGACTGACCTAGTAAAGGCCGTTTCAAACCAGCTTGAGGATCTCGAAGGATACGGCCTTGTTAGCTCGACACAACGCGGTTGGAGGTGGATAGGATGATCGGAGCTGCATCAAAGTCTGCAGCAGAGTC
>MVQI01000011.1 GCA_002067795.1 Methanosaeta sp. PtaB.Bin039 | reverse complement strand
CCCGCCGTACGGGCGTTCCGCCGCGATCAGGGCAGCATCTCGAGACGAGCTCCTGGCGCGCAGTTTCGAGGAGATGGCCCGGGTGCTGCAGCCCGGCCGCCGGGCCGTAGTAGTTGCAGATCACCCAATCGACGATCTGCTGGCATCAGCAGGATTCCTGCAAAGAGAGATCCATTTGGAGCGGGTCCATCGTTCGCTTACCCGCCGAATATACATCAGCGAGATCTGACAGGCGACCGTTTCCGCGGATACGAAGGCCGGCGGCATTTCGGCATGCGACCTACCTTGTGCGCCTACTAAGCCTGGGTCTTGTCACTATTAGCTAATAGATAGAAATATATACCATCGTAAATCTTACTGATCTGGGATTCTGTAAGGAGAACCTTAAGTATTATTAGCCTGTGAAGATCCGACAAAGGGGGTTTATACAGTGTCCGTATCCCGGTACGCCAACTATGATAACGCAGAGGACAGGTTGAAGGCATTTACCAGGTCGGCAATCCGTACCAGGATAATGCTATGCCTCAGGGGAAACGCATTGGTGATCAGCGAGCTGGAGGGACTGATGGGAGTGCGGGCCTCGACCATTCTGCATGCGATCAAGGAGATGATAGAAGAAGGCCTGATCGTCAAGAACTCACAGCGCTACTCACTGTCCAATATAGGGATAATTCAAGTATCTATCATCGATCAGCTGATAGATTCCATAACAGTAATGGACGACCATAGGGATTTCTGGCTTGACCACGACATAAGCGGGATCCCAAAGACCCTGCTCACGCAGATAGGCATGCTGGGCCAGTGCGAGATAATCAAGGGCGATCCTGAGGACCCTTTTAAGCAGAACAGGATCCTCATGAATGAGATCCAGCATGCAGACCGCATAAGCCTGATCACCCCCATAATAATCCCCGGCTATCCGCAGCTATTGAGTGAGATGGCATGGGAAGGAAAGGAAGTTGACGTCATCCTGACCAACTCCCTCCTCTATCGTATATCCTCGGGTTCAGGACTGTCAGGCATGCTGAAGGACCTTCTAAACCTGGATGAGTTTCGTTTATACGTAGTGGAAGGGCCGCTGAGGGTGAAGTTGGCAGCCACCGAATCCCTGATGAGACTGGGGCTGGTACGTCACGATGGGCATTACGACCTGAACACGGATTTCATATGCAAGGGGGAAGAGGGACTCAGGTGGGGAGAGGCGCTCTTTCGGCATTATCTGGCCATCTCAAGCCCGGTGACCCATCTCTAGAAACCGCCTGAGAATATATGCGGATATTCGGGCTCCGATCAATTCGTTAGGCTATCTGCCCTGGCACGACGGACTATTTCACCACCCAGGTCCCCCCCTTGCCGTCCATCGAGGCGGCCAGATGGTTCAGATCAGTTATCAGGGCAGGCTGGCCGGTCTGCTCGACATATTGCATCGCAGCCTCCACCTTTGGGCCCATCGATCCGGCCGAGAACTCTCCAGCAGCCAGGAGGCTCTGGGCCTCCGCAACGTTCACACTCTCAAGGCGCTTCCGCTCGGGTCTGCCCCAGCTCCGATAGACAGAGTCCACATCGGTAAGGATAAGGAATAACCTTGCCTTCAGATCCACTGCCAGCAGCGCAGCCGTTAGATCTTTGTCAACCACTCCTTCCACGCCGGCCAGCCCATCTGCCGCCTCCACGACTGGAATACCACCGCCGCCGCCGGCTACCACCAGATGGCCATGTGAGACGGCATCGGATATTGTATGCGCCTCCACCACACGCAGGGGTCTTGGAGAGGGCACTACCCGCCTCCAGCCATTCTCCTGCTTGACCATATCCCAGCCGAGAAGGCGCATCTCTTCTGCCCTCTGATCGCTGTAGAAAGGCCCAACCGGCTTGTCTGGATTGTCCCATGCCAAATCTTCCTCATCCACCACCACCTGGGTGATCACGGCAGCCACCTCATGCACGGACCCAGCACGCCTAATCTCCCTGGCCATGATGTATCCAAGGGACCCTTGAGTCTCTGCCACCAGCATATCCAGAGGTTCTGCCAATGCATCACGCGCAGCTTCCATCCGCAGGAGGAGCATGCCAACCTGAGGTCCATTTCCATGAACCAGAACCGCTCCTTCGTCCGGCCGCAGCAGCATCGGAAGTGCCCGGGACAATCCGGCTGCAGCTCTGGCCTGATCAGTTGGAATGCCACCTGGAGGCAGAAGCGCATTGCCTCCGAAGGCAACCACTATTGTCCTTCTCCCACCCCCGTCTCAGAGGGCTTGCACACTTCAGGCTGGAAAGGCTGCGGTTCAAGCTCCCATTTCCGTTTCATCTCGTGAAGAATCGAGCGCAAGGCAGGTTGGGTAAGGTCTGCCAGCTCGTATCTCACCCGGACAGTCGGCCGGTCGATGCGGATCAGTCGCCCCAGGTCGACCGGAGTTGCCACAATCAGGGTATCGAACTCCGCATGATTTATGCTGTCTTCCAGCTCCTGCAACTGATCCGGATAGTATCCCAGAGCCGGAAGGACAGGACCGATGTGTGGGTATTGCAGCAGCGCCTGGGCGATCGACCCCCTCGCCGAGACTCGCCCATCCACCAGTTGAGCCGCACCAAGCTGACGAGCAACCGCTGCGCCGGCCCCATCCTGCATCCCTCCGTGCGTCAGGGAAGGGCCATCCTCAACTACCAGCACCCTTTTGCCTGACACCATGTCCGGTCTGTCCAAGCTCAGAATGGAGGCGGAGCAGACCAGGCTGGCCTGAGGATTGATCCGGGACGCAGCCTCCCAGATCGCCTTTGCCCCTTCTGGCGAGGTGTTTGCTTTGTTGATCAGGATAACCTGGGCAGCCCGCAGGTTTGCCTCACCCGGGTAGTAGCCGGTTATCTGATCAGGCCGACGCGCATCCGCAACCGTGATCCACAGGTCGGGCACCAGGAAAGGAAGGTCGTTGTTGCCGCCATCCCAGATCAGCAGGTCGCCCTCCTTCTCAGCCATCTTCAGTATAGCCTCGTAATCCACACCGGCATAAACCGGTGTGCATCGGTGGATATGAGGCTCATACTCCTCCCGTTCTTCCATGGTAACCCCTGCGAGCTCAAGGTCGCGCAGATCTGAGAACCGTTGCACTGCCTGGCTTGTGAGATCTCCGTATGGCATTGGGTGGCGCAGGACTACTGGACGCAGGCCAGCACCCCTGGCCCATTCGGCCACATATCTGGAGACCTGGCTCTTTCCGGCACCTGTGCGAACTGCACAGACTGCTATCACCCTCTTTCGGCTCTTGAGCATAGTCGATCTGCCGCCCAAGAGACCGAAGTCGGCACCTGCTGCGACGACCCTGCTGGCCAGTGCCACCACATCCGAGGCGCTCAGGTCGCTGTAGGCCAGGATGCAGCGGTCCACATCCAGCCCCCTGATGAGATCCTCCAGATCGGACTCAGGATAGATGGGTATGCCGTCTGGATAGAGTCGCCCTGCCAGGCAAGGCGGATAGGTCCGCCCTGCGATTCCTGGTATCTGAGCTGCGGTAAAGCCTACAACCTCGAATCCTGGCCTGTCACGGTAAGCCATATTGAAGTTATGAAAATCCCTACCCGCTGCCCCAAGGATAAGAATCCGCTCTCTCATATGCCTCAAGAGAAAACAATGCATCGGAAAGAAGATAGCGATTTCGGATCGGCCCTCTTTTTGGAAATGACAAGGCCCGGATAAGGACGCCGAACTCCTGAGTAGAATCTGGAAAAAGGGCGACTTGCTTGGACATGCTCGCGGATCACATTGATCAGACGGATCCGCAAGATGAAGTCATATGAGCTTGGCTGAGCCGCAGGATGCCGAATATGGCTCATGTGAGCCTCATCTACATCCCATCTGAAAAATATCTTCTTTAATTATACCAACAATCTTATGGACTGCTGGAGATGGATCCGGTCCGGATGCCCGGAGTCTACCGAAATTATCCACCAGAAGACTCTCGAATAGATGAAAGATAGAATTTCAAGGTGATGACAATGAAGGCGCAAAAGCAATGCACTGGCGTGCTTCTAATGGACGTGGTTCTCCTGGGGCTATCTCTGCTGATGGCCCTGGCAGGCTCCGCCATCAATTGACGCGGCGGATCTTCCCCAGGCTTTGTTCCTGGCGCCAAGACGATCGGAAGAATGAAACTCGCGCATCTCGGCGGATACACCTCAGGCATTTCCGTCTGCATCTCCTCTTGGTTTGCTCTTGTTACATCCTGTAAATTCAGCCCGGCGCCGGAGAACGGGTCGGCATTGGAGGCACCAGTTCGATCTGATGCAGCCATGGCCATAGCTTGCCGGTAACGAAGAGGCGCCGCTCTCTGCTGTCCCATGCGATCCCGTTGAGCACCGCTTCCTGGTTGCTCTCTTTAAGCTCGGTTCCTGGAATTCCAGACAGGTCTAACCATCCCTTTACCTGCCCAGAACGCGGGTCGATCATTGCTATTCTATCGGTCTGAAACACATTGGCAAAGATGAGCCCGTCGCAGTACTCAAGTTCGTTGAGCTGATATACGGGAGAGTCTCCGTCACGAACTGATACGGTCCGAATTTGTTCCCAGCTATCCGGATCGAAGAAGTACAGATGGTTGGTACCATCGCTCATTATCAGCTCGCTATCATTGTCGGTGAGCCCCCACCCCTCGGATTGGTAGGCAAAGCGTTCCAGAGGCACAAGATCGCTCTTTCTGTAGACTATCGCTATTCCTGATGTCCAGGTGACCTGAAATATCCGGTCTTTGATGATGGTTATCCCCTCTCCGAAGAGGTCGGGAGAGAGCGACCTATGCTCGAGAACCTCTCCGCGTGTAAGGTCAATCCGGCGAATGGTTGACAGGCCGTACCTGCCAGTCCCCTCGTAGATGTAGCCGCCGTCAAAGGCAAGCCCCTGAGTAAAGGCGGCGCAGTCATGAGGGTAAGTAGCCACGAGCTTATAGCCGAAATCTGGCGCTCCTGAATCAGAGCAGCCAGCAGGAATCGCCGATGTGGTTAGGATGGACATCGCTATGAGAAACTGTAGCGAGCAGCTGAAGATGGGAGAACAGGGCGGGCGTTTTTGGGAGATGTCACAGCCTCCTTGTCACCTTTTCCCATCCATTCCATATATAGTTGGGCAGCGGCAGCCCGACATCAAGATGCCGGGGAAGAACGTTTCTGCGCTCTTCTTTCCAGAGCCGACCTGTTTTACCCATACGGAAATCTCGACTCCATAAGTCCTGCATGCTTATTCTCCTTGACCAAAGATCGCGCTTTTCCGTTTAAAACGCAAGCGAATAAGCCCGCAGTCTGTGGTCCCATAATGAATCGCATATCAGATCGCATATCGGAACGCATATCGGATCGCATATCAGATCGCATATCGGATCGCATATCAGATCGCATATCGGATCGCATATCGGATCGCATATCGGATCGCATATCGGATCGCATATCAGATCGCATATCAGATCGCATATCGGATCGCATATCGGATCGCATATCGGATCGCATATCGGATCGCATATCGGATCGCATATCGGATCGCATATAGGAAAAAGCGGAATTTGCCGCTGGCCTTCGTGTCGAAAGGGATTTATATAGGATCACTCCTTGATGTGCTGTCCCATTCTAAGAAGCGGGGTGGGGTAGCCAGGAAATCCCGACGGGCTCATAACCCGTAGATCAGTAGTTCAAATCTACTCCCCGCTATTAAATTACCAGTAATGAAGGACAGCTATAAAGTGGTTTAATCATGTAAGACTACATCATGATACTCTCAATTCGCCAAACGAAAATGACATAGAATTAACGTGAGGCCTCACAAGGGATCTTCGCTCTTCTCCACCTCGTTTTCATGCTTTGTTGCATGTTAAATACAGCTCGGCGAGCTGAAGAGTTGATGCATGACTCTATAATCTGAGCCTGTAGCACTCTGCAAGTTTGGATTTAATCTCTGCCTTGAGATCGCTATCAACTTCGCCCAACGTGCGTATAATACGGGCTTTCTTCTCCGAAGTAGCAAGCGTATCAACCATTATCACGGAATCTGAGAGCAATCCGGTTTTTGCGAAAAAAGTCCGTATTTATGGAGCTGAAACGTCCTCCGGAGAAATTTAGGAGGAATAATCGCTAAAGTGTAAGCAACGACAACATCATATTTGGCCTCGTGAAGAAATAAATGAAGGGCGCCGATTAAAATGGCTCAGATCCGTAAGCGGGGATAGGATAACGCCAATTTTGCTTTGTGCGCAATACAGATCCGGCTCTTTATCGACGTATTTGGATAGCGCCTGTTGTGAGAGCCTCATAAGCCCACTGGCGATCTTCCTCTCATCTCCTGGCACCTCCAGATCGTAGGGGTGATCCCGGGACATTGGTTGGCGCTCCGGCGTCTCACAGACGCATGGTGCTCCGGATTATTGGCATTTATGGGTTGATTGCCAGCCCTCACAGGCCGAATCCATCCAGCACGGAGAACCTCTCTGCAATCCTTTCTCGGATCATCGCTTCCACCTCGGAGGGGCGAGCATCAAGGTATTCAGCCAGCATCTCTTTTGCGGTGCGCAGCTCCATCAGGGCCGGATGAGGGCAGGGCTGAAGGTCAGCTCGGATGGGGCGCATAAATTCCAGGCTCGATCTCATGCGTTCCTATAGGCCCTCCTGGGATAACTAAGTTGGCCGGAAAATCATTAGCAAGCGGTATATTAACAGCGCTATGACTATGTTGTTAAGGCTGCGGGCCTCGTGTAAAGGTACAGCGGACAACTCCGCGGCTCCTTCACTTCATCAGTCTGCGGACTTGGCAGTCTGCTTTTCCAGGAAAGAGAGATCGGTAAGGCATGGAACCTTCACTTCCAGTATTCTGCGGATTTGGCAGTCTGCTTCTACGTTGTCGAAAAACTCACCGCACAGCCAGTCTAGCTGCCGGATTACTCCTTCCAGCTCTTATACATGGACGGCCAGGGAATCTCACTGCTGCCCAAAGGATCTTCGCGCAGATGTGGGCCAGGTCTGAGGCGCTTAGAAGCCGATTTTGTCTGGATCAACAGTAAACCATAGGTATTAATCATGCATATATAAGAGAGCCGCGTTCCGCGCTATAAGATCGAGAACGTATTTCCAACAGGACTCTCAGGACGGAAAAAGTCGATAGGCATATCCCACCTAGATACGTCACGACTCAGAAGACCCGTGAAGTGCCGTCTATGCGGCGGTTGGCAGCGCACCAGGGAAAGCTGAAATAGCTCGATAAGGCAAGAAATATGCACGCTGTAACAGGCGTAACATACCTTAATTCAGCGAGATCTGGGATTCTTGCTATGTGCGGAAAATGCGGCGCAAAGCCGTGAGGCGGAGCAAACACAGGCCTGGCACCTGGCGGTGCTCTGATCCCCCTGAAAAGGACGCTGTGTTAAAATCCCAGCGCATTGTTTGCGTCTAATCCGGCTTTGAGTAAGGTCTGGCGGAATCGGACCAGTCAATGCGGTGATCTGGTTCCTTACGGCAGGAAATCGTGATCGATGCTGATTTTGCAGGACTCGATTTGCTGCTTTGCTGCTTGACTTTAAGTTTTAATAAAGGTTCCGTTATTGTACTCCTCGAAGGCGATATGCAGCTCGTCTCTAGTGTTCATCACGATTGGACCGTACCATGCGACCGGTTCGCCGATCGGTCTTCCGGAAAGCAGCAAGAACCTGATTGGATCCTTTTCGGTTAAGACCATAACCTGATCCCCATCGCCGAAGAGGACAAGGTCTCCATTGCGAAGGGATGCTTCTCGATTCATATCGAAGAAGTTCGTGCCTTTTATCTCGTAAGAGAACGGATTCTTCTCCCTGCCAAAGTCCCCAATTCCTTCGATGACGTACGCAAATACGGTATGTCCTCGTTTGGTCGGATGCATATATTCTGTTCCAGCAGGGACTGTTATATCCAGGTATTCTGGATCGATTATTATGTCTCGAACAGGACCCTGTATATCTCCAGCTTTTCCGCAAATTACCCTGATCTTCGTGCCGTTTTGAAGCAGCGCTACAGGGATCTGGTCATTCTTGATATCTCTATAACTGGGATTCATCATTTTATGGGATTTGGGAAGGTTGGCCCATAATTGAAAACCGTACATCTTACCGTAGCGATCTCCTTTGGGCATCTCCTGGTGGATGATCCCGCTTCCCGCAGTCATCCACTGCACATCGCCTGATGAGATAATTCCCTTGTTTCCCATGCTGTCACCATGCTCGACTTCCCCACGAAGAACATAGGTGATCGTTTCTATACCTCTATGAGGATGCCAGGGAAACCCTTTGTGGTAATCGTCCGGATTATCAGAACGAAAATCGTCCAGCATCAGAAACGGATCGAACATGGGAACATGGCTGTACCCAAAAGCCCTTCGCAAGCGCACTCCTGCACCTTCAATCGTTGGTCTGCTTTTGAAGACCTTTGCTATCTTTCTGGTCTCATGCATTTTTATTCACCGCTCCAGGCAGCTTCAAATGAGCTCAAACCGTGCGTTCAACGCCTATTAGATAATCATATATGAGATAACGGTCTCAGCCAGCGCGATCTCGACGAATAAAATCCCTGCCACTCCATCTGTTATGCATCTGGTTAATGATTACGCCTCAACAAGACGATATCAGAGAGGACTGCATACACCGGGCTGCTACAGCTACTGCATCTTCTTTTGATTCTGCCCCCCCAGTGCTTCCAGAGCCGCCTTCTTGCCGCTCCAGGCTCTGAGATCAGATCCGTTAAGTTCTATGGCCTTCTCGTAGCAGTAAAGGGACTCGTTATACCTGCTGGCATTGTCTTTTCCCAACTCGTAAAGGGCGTCTCCTTTGAGTACCCAGTACCTTGAATCTGTCGGGTCCCTTTCGGTCAGTCTATCATAAGCTTCCGCCGCTTTGTCGATCCTGCCCATGGTCTGGGCCACCTCTGCCTCGTATAGGTCGCTCTTAGTGCTTGCCCCCAGATCAGGCAACTGGATCTGTGCAGCCATGACCAGAACGATAAGGGATATTAAGATCAGGCCGTAGAAAGCATGTCCGATCAGCACCAAAGGCCTGCTGTCGCTATTGATCAGTGGGAGGGACGATTTCATCTTTCCAGAACCGAGCCTGGCTGCAGATCCACCTGTCAGCAGAAGCGTGCCTGGCACTATCCAGGATTTCCAGCCTCCAAAGAGGAACCACATCGAGTCGTAGCCGATGAAAAATCCAGCAAGACCGCACAACAGGAGGAGTGAAGAACTCAGTTTAGGATTCCGCCTGGTCTGAAGCGCAGCAGCTATGCTGATAAGTCCAAGGAGCATGAACAGAAGCCCACCAGCTATCTGGGGGACCATCAGCAATCCGCCAGCAGAACCATGGCCGGCTGCAGCGGAAATTAGGGACAGTGCAAATGCCGCAATGCCCATGAGTATCGCAGTCAGCCCTCCAGCCAATCCCAGGAGCCTGACGATAGCGTCTTTCATCTCAATACACACCTACCTCCTCCGATAGATCTGCGACGTCTCATCCAAATTTCCGTCATCCGCTTGAGAGAAGTTGTCAGCAAGCGACGCTTTAAAGTACCTTCGCACTGATTCCAGCACCGTGATGGGTCTCGGATGCAATCGAATTGCACTATCGTATGGAACCTTAAGTTCCGATGATCGCATTCGCCAAGATGCACTAGTCATATGTGTTGCTCATCGTTGATAAATCTCAGAAATCGTGTATACGATGGTTGCCGCTTTGCCAGTTCAAGAACAGGCGGATAAGAGCATATCGATAAGGAAGACGTCGCCGGCAAATTTCTTGCATCTGACGCCCAACGACAATGGGACTGGTTCAGGAATCCTCTTATCACCTTATTCATGATTCGATCCCACTCGATTGGCACACCATCTCGGCTTAATATGTAAGATGTTGCTATCTCATTTTGTATAATCTGTGCGGTTCATTTATCAGTCTTTCGCCGGGGATGTTCGGCACGCATTGATCCGCCTCATGTCCTCGTAAATCGGGTTGACGCATGCGACTTGCTCTTTGGTCTGAGGCTCTTTGGCTGAGGCTTTACATCCTGGCCGGGACTTCTTGTCCCGCATATTCAGCATGCTGCAAGGTTCATGCAGTATCGGCAGAAGCAGTATCCGCAGAAGTTCCTGACATTGACAATGGCTGCAGCAAGCCGGGACGCATTCGACAGTGGCTTCTTATTTAGAATCATATCTTTTTATCGAGAATAGCTGAATTATATATCTGTCAAATGATATATCTTCTTCATTTTTTTCGTCTTTCTTTGCCTGCATCGTGATGACCAAGAGACACGCCGGATCAATGACTGTCACTTTGCCGGTCAGATCGAGGATTCGATTAGTACCTCCAGGGGTCTTCAGATTGCATCCGATCTTCGAGCCGATCCGGACGATCTCCCTGCATCACGTCATCAGAAATCATGTCGTCCGTTGTGCTTGGGTCTTTAAAGATACGAAGCTATTTAAGCAAGAAATCTATAACTATAATCAATGTTGCTTATAATAATTGAGGTAAGTTGGATATGGCTCAGCAGCAAACATCTGATAGGGTAGTCGTCTTCTCGGACCTTCATTTTGGGGTAATTCACGATCCCACAGAGGATGAAGAGACAAATATAACCGATCTCATGAACCTATTGGACCTGATAGAAAACCAGATACTTCCCAAGAAGATCGTCCTTCTGGGGGACGTCTTCGATCTGTGGAGAGTCGAGTTTAAGGATGCCTGGGATAATGCTCATGATATCAAGTTTTTCGAAAGATTATCCGGTTATTCAGAAAATCATGGTGCAGAAATTATATATGTCATTGGAAACCACGATCACTTCTTAAAGGAGATCAGCTATGCTGAGGAGTCCCTTCAAAGATATGAGAAATTGATAGCCTCAGGCATTACCTCCGGCATTCCAGTCAAGCTCAACGTCGAGCTTGACAACCTCGGCATCGATAAAAAATTGAATTTTAAGTTTTATTATCCGCATTATAAGATGGAGATACCGGGTGTCGGGACGATCTATCTGGATCATGGGCACTTCAATGTCAAGGAGCAGCGGTTGATGAAATCAATCCTTGCCAAGATCTACAAATACGGCGCAAAATATTTCTCCAACTCCCGGATATTTGAGAGCGAATTTAAGTCAGCTGATCCGGAGGAGATATACAGCGATCTCGAGGCCAATTTTTCGGCAGTATTCTGCCTCCTTTATCATTCCAAGATGGACGATATGGTTAGAGGTGGCAGGGATTTTATCTGGCGGCTGAAGAAGAAGACCTGGTTGGGCTTCTCCATGCTCTTATCGACAGCCATGGCGGCTGTCACCTCGCTGTTCACTTTCATCCTGCCTGGCATGCAGGCGGAAAAACCTGTTGAGCTCCAATCCGTTCTTGGCTACTCGAATTTGGTCCCATGGGGGGTGCTGACGGCGCTTATCTACGCCTTTCCCAGGCTTTCCAGCCTACTCTTATCCAGAATTGTGGCCAACACAGTCAGCGGCGAGAGGGGAACGCCTGTTGACAAAGTACTGCCGAATATAACCAAAAAGGATATAAGTATCGAGAAAAAGAATTATAAATATATAAATCTGATGCAGGACCTCGGAAATGAGGGTAAGAAGATCGATTACTACATCTTCGGCCATACCCACATGGCAGGTTGGAAGAAAGATCCTGAATCGGATTTGACCATCTACAATTGCGGAGGGTGGGTAAAGGACCCGAACAAGAAGACATGCACAAGCTCCTTCATAATAATAGATCCGAATGAGAAGCAGCCAGATCAGATAAAGATTTACAGGATGGAAAGAGAAGGCAAAGTCCCATGTACATTCGATAAACGCGGAAGATGTGATATGAATTGCGGGAAATGAGGGATGTCCACAAAGGATCTCAATTGAGAGAAGACAGACAAGTATCATAGCGTAACCGGTATAGCATAATCGGCAAAGCATAATCGGTGTGGATTAACCGTATCACATGGTCCGTATAGCATAGTCCGTTTCATATGGTCTGTATCACATAGTCAGTATCAGATGGCCAATATCGCAATTGATATAGGCAGGCTGCCATGAAGATGAGAGAGCTGTATAAGAACATCGTCCGTATAGCAGCAACAGAGGGCTTCTTGCTCGAGGGCGATAGACAATGACCTTGAGAGACACGTTTGCTGGCATTTTTGGGAAGCAAGAGCTCCCCCCACTGGCCGGCCATTTCATTTTCGGAGTTGCCACCGCGGATCATCAATGTGAGGCGTTTGATCCAAAGTACCCGGACATCCGCGATAGGTGGGAAGAGATACGGTGTCCGGAGGCAGCACGCGGTAGGGCAACCGACTTCTGGAATAGGTATGAGGAGGATATCGAACTTGCACAGAAGCTGGGATGCAATGCGTTTCGCTTCTCTATTGCCTGGTCCAGGGTCGATCTCGGCGAGGACGGGTGGAATGAGGACGCTTTCGATCACTACAGAAAGCTGATCGAGAAGATCCGCTCCTGCGATATGACCCCAGTACTGACGCTTCATCATTTCACCTGGCCGCTTCATGTGGAGGCCCGTGGAGGAATGATAGGGCCCGATTTTCCTGATATCTATGCCGATTACGTCAGAGAGGTTGCCGATCGCTTCGCCAAACTGGTCCCCTATTGGATTACCTTCAACGAGCCGAACCTTCTCATCGGCGGCTACCTCAAGCCCTGGTGGGATTCCAATTACGCAGCCCCGCCTGGACTGCCTGAGGGGACCACAACATCTGAGCAGGTGGAGGCCGTGGGCAGGCTGATCCGAAATCTGTTTCTGGCAAACAAGGAGGCTTACCAGATAGTAAGAGACAGAAACCGGGATGCAAAGGTTGGCGTAAACCAGTACTTTTACGGCCTGCCAAAGTGGCTTCAATTTCTGGCTAATAGGAATGCTCTGGCCATCAAAGGCGACGGAGATCTTAAGGTTCAGGCAGATCGCCTGGCTCTCAAGAGAGACCTGATAAGGGGAGAGAGGATCAGCGCAATCAGATCCAGTGTCTTTGAAAGAGGCAAGGTCGATGCCGTGATCGCTGCCCTGGCCAAAACTTCAGAACGGGATGCTGAGGTTATGCTCTCCCAGCCCTATTTCTGCACCAAGAAACTGCTTTTGGTCGGTGTTGATAGCGATATCGACAAAGCCTCAGAACTGGCTGGCAAGGAGGTCGCAGTGCTAAGGGGCCCAACCTCTGAACCGGGCGTCCCCAAATACCTCACAGGGTCGCGGGCAATTACGTTCTACGATTACAACGAGGCCCTGAAGTCGCTCGACTCAGGTCGTGTATCATCGATTCTTGGTGACGACGCAATCCTGATCGGTCTAATGCTTCGTCACCCAGGGAGATATCGGCTTGTTGATGGCGAATTTCATGACCGGGAGAGCTATTCCGTGGCCATCTCGGAGGGAGATGGCGAGCTGCTGAGCCTGGTCGATTCCGCAGTAAGGTCGTTTAACACATCACCAGAAGCGGCCCAGTGGAGGGCCAACTACAGCCAGCTCACCGGTCGAACGGCTTCAAAGCCCCAGACCATTTCCAGGTCTATTGTGATAAGCGAATCGAGCGCCAGGATCGCAGCAGCACGAAGAATTGACTCGATTGATAAGCTGTCGAGAGCTGCCCCCGGCACGGCCCTTCGCCGTATCCAGGATCGAGGCTATCTGGTTGTTGTGGTCAGCGAAGATCTCCCCTGGTTCGGCTACCGTGATGCGGATACGGGCAATCTGGGCGGACTTGAGATAATGCTGGCTCACGCCCTTGCCGAGAGGATCCTCGGGGATCCAGATAAGGTGCGCTTCCAGACGCTGGCTTTTCAAAAGCGCATGGCATCGCTTGAGACAAAGCCTGGATTTCTGGACCGGATCCTTAAGCAATACACGATCCTCTCCACCCTCCTCATGTCCAACTGGTGGTATATGGGGATGGCTGGAAAGCTCAACGACTATCTGTGTCCTGAGGATTGCCGGCACAAGCTGGACTACGTCGGCCTGGACTATTACTGGGGGATACCAAGCCTGCATATAGAGCGCCTCCAGAGGCTCATAGATGCGGCGTACCGGCGATTTGATAGGGCACCGGTTTGGCCGGGAGCGCTTTACGACATCCTGCGCGACCTGCACGAAATGTTCCCGCATAAACCGCTCATAATCTTCGAGAACGGCTCGGTCAAGGAGGCGGATGGGTGGGATCGTGAGACCTATATCCGTGAGCATATAAGGCAGGTGCAGAGAGCTGCTAATGACGGACTTGGCGTGGAGGGTTATCTTTGCTGGTCCATCACCTCAAACCGGGAGTGGGATCTGAAGTTCAATGATGCCAGCGATTTCGGGCTTTACAATATTCAGCTGGATAGCGATCCTATGTTGACACGAAGGAGAGGTCCGGCCGCCGATACATACGAGCAGATCATCAGGAACCGCGGAGTTGGGTGATTGCTCAGTCGACGAATCGGACAAATCTCAATTTTTCGTCCTAAAGAGCAAGACGCACAATTATAATTCACGATCTTTCAAAAACCACTGATGACTTCCCTGAAATCGCGCCGGAAATACGAAATCCTCAATTGATAATGAATGTTGAATGGCGGGGAGGTTTTCCGCTCTATGTGTCATCTCTGTCAAAGGCTTCATGAAAAAAGAATCATGGGGACTTATGTGACGTTCATATTCTGCCTTCTTTAAATATCATTTTCGGATTGCCCATCCCAAAGGCCGCTAAAGATCACATGCTCCAGCAACGGTACAGCCAGGACCCTCATAACAAATCCGTTAGATAACAACGGTCGAAAAGCGAGCGGAAGTTGATCGATGATGCCTGAAGGGCAAGAAAGACAAAACGATGCCGATGATGATGGGCATGCCCACCACAAGTCCATGATCCAGGTTTTGAAACGCCTTTCTCTCAATTGTCATCAGAAAGGCAACGCCGATCTGTGCGGTCAAGATGTAGATTGAGAATTGTCCCCACTACCGGGGCTGGTACGCTGCTGATCAATCACACTGCCACGGGCGAGAAGGCCAGGAGAAGAAGACCCAATGCAGCTGGGATCAGGGTGAACTTGGATGCGCAGCCGGTTACGGCGATTACTCCGGCTCATGGAATAGTTCACCGGGCCAATGACACTCAGCAGGCCTGCCAGGAAATTGCAGGCGCCTGTCAGGGCAACGCCACGTCTTATCCTCCCCGCCATAATCGTCTGCCTGTAATAGGGCCCCCTACTGCCTCGATTGAACCGAGTCATTGACGGCCAAGAGCCAGGAGGCATATAAGGAATGCCGTAACCATCCAGAAATCCGGGACATTCAGGGAGTCGGCGAGCCCATAGGGGACAGCCACGATAGATTGATCAGGCCCTGTTGACGGACAATATATTCTTTGATCTGGATGAGTGGGATCTGGCTATGATCGTCCCCAGGAGGCAGAGATCGTGATCGCTATTCCCGGCTTTGCAGTACTTCTCAAAAAGAAAACCGGAAAAGCTGCGACTACATCGGCCACCGGCGTCACCGGCTCACCTCAGCAGATAAGATACTCCCGCGCTATGCGAAAGATAATGTCTCACAAATACCGCTAGGCGTTATCCTTACAACAGCGAAGATGGATTCGACAATTCAATAAGATTCGAGGCAAAAAAAACAAAATAATTGATAAATAATAAAATATTGTTGTTAATAAATATTTGTACAAAAATAAATTTGTTAAAAAATAAGTACAAAGTATTATGTCAAATAATGTTATAAAATAATATAATTATAAAAACAAAAAATTAAATTAATATATACTTTTTAAAAATAATGATTATAATGATTAAAATGATGTTTATATTACAATAAATACATCATTAAATAATTTCTATAATTTATTTATTGGTGAATAATTAAGATGAATCCCAGATAAGATCTTATTTTATACAAGCCCTGAATGAACCTCGAAAGAAGCCCGAAGAGTCGTAGCGTGTGGCCTACTCTGATAAGTTCCTCGAAGGACCCACGTTATACACCAGGCTCAACGGAAATAGAACTACTTCATTCACATACTATATGAGATCAAGTTGTTTATCCCTATGAAAAACCACTATTTTCTCAACTCGTTGGTTCCAGATACTATAAGAATACTATGGTTACAGCGCGCATACCCCCCATTATCTGCCCCAAAAGGTGAGTCAAAGTGAATAGGCATATCCAAGCCAACTTCATTATGACATAGTATGTGAATGAAAGAGTCATCAATAGTAAATTAGAGATATTTTATAAATTGTAATCATCAGGATAAACCCTATACCATATGAAGGAAATATCTATTTATAAATTAGCGATTTTTTTTGCACCGGCAGTGCATCCTGTGCGAAAAGCGCAGATGGTGTATACAAAATCATGCAAATTATATATAATATTAATTTAATTTAAATATTAAAAATTTTTATTAAATTAAAATTTAGATTTATACAATTTATAAAATGTATTTATTAATGAAAATTTAAATTTAAATAATATAAAATATAATTTTATGCGTATTTTTTAGTTTTATTAAACAAATTAAGAAACAATATTGTTAAAAAGCCACTAATTAATTGATTATAAATATTAAATTTATAAAATATTAAAAATTAATAAATCATTAATATAAAGTATTTATTTTAATATATTATCTTAATATTTTATAACAATATAATTTATCTAAAAATAGGCAGGCATAAAAGAGACACATGCAACCATAAGTGAGACTAACCACCCTGAATGAGCATTATCGGCTAGGCTTTGAGCATACAGCAAAGAAACATGCAACCATAAGTGAGACTAGCCACCCTGAATGAGTGCCCCCTGAATGCCTCCTCTGAATGCCTCCTAATTGTCCTATTGATAGGATATTCCTGTGGATAGGTATTCCTGCGAATAGGTATTCCTGCGGATAGGACATAATTCTCCGAAGGCTTGATCGAAGATCACGAAGCCGGTAACGGATACATCGTCAAAGCCAGTAATCGGTGAATGCTCCCCAACCCTAAATGGAGGGGCTTCTATCGCGTTTGCGAAGAGATTGCATCCCCAATCTCAGAATGTTGATAGCCACATTCTCGTCGCGGTCCATGACTAGCTCACACAAAGGACACTCATGGACCCGATCCGATAGCGACTTCGTGATTTTATGACCGCACCTGGAACAATAGCTGACTCGTATTTCTGGGATCTACTAGGATAGATCCGGTACTTGAACGACTTGAGCATAGCAGTTTATACAGCTTAATCGCATTTATGGATTTGAATAAACGGAGGATGGGCTCTGAATCCACAGCCTAAATATCGGGGTCTTTCACCCCTCTACGCTCCCCGTCGAGATAAAAAATGATCCGAGAGCCGATCCCATCGTTTACACCGCGGCGAATCGCTTGGACAATTTGGGTGAGGTGCGCAATCGCGACCCTGACCGAATGTCCTAGGGCGGCGGAGATATCGTTGTACCGGCCGCGATTCCTAAGGGAGATGTATAAGTAAGGATTATGAAGCCAAACCGCTAACCTCAATTTGAATCTTAAAAAATACGCTTTTCCCCCTATGTATTCTTATAGAAGAATCACAAAGAACTATGCATTATGGCGGAAACAACTGTTGAAGGGATATTTGGAGAGAAAGCTGGAATCGTCTGGGAAGCCCTCAATCAGAACGGTCCGAGCACCATCGATGGTATTGTTAAAGCAACAGGCTTAAGGCGAGAGCTGGTTTACGGAGCTTTGGGATGGCTGGGCCGAGAGAACAAGATTGCTGTTGAGAGGCGCGGCCGGGCAATGGTATTCTCGTTGCTGCCGTAGAATGGCGGTTTGTCGAATCAGCTGAAAGGTTTTACAATACCAGATAGAGCTGGATTCAAGCTGTCCCAACTGGCATGATGTCCGCCAACCTAGCCCGACGTCTGTCCTCACGGATTTGAAGGCTCTCGTAGCGGAGGCTTTCGCTGATTCGATTATCGTATGTCCCAATAGAGATACGGAGAGACCTGTCTGGCCGCATGATGACAAAGCATGTTTGAGGGGGAGACGGACGCTGAAAATGTCGCGGATTTATCCGTGGATTTCCAGCTCTTTGCCAGGAGATTGCCTGTGTCTTTCTTTGGTCTCGGAAAGCGTTTCCATCACTTGTTCATCTGCCCCTCGTTAACATTGCTCCACCTCCTGATCTGATTGCGGAAAAAGACCGATATTTATCGCATTAAGAATATGGGCGGGATCTGAGAGGTACCCGGACTCAGATCGCGAGTTTCGCTCAGAGCCTCCAGATCTCCCGGGGCAACCGCGTGAGCCGCTCCGGCCCGCTGCCGGTTGTCAGAAAAGTATCCTCAACACCCACCACGCCCAGGTGCGGATATATCATCTTGGGCTCTACAGCTATGGTCATGCCCTCTTTGATTATGTGGTCCAGTGGACCGAGCACCGGATATTCGTCGAGCTCAAGGCCCACACCATGGCCCACAAAGCCGCATTTGTTGCCCGGAGTTCCTCCCAGATGATCCTTGTATCCCCTAAGGGCGCCCTCTTCCTCCGACCGGCGGTACAGGTCCATTCCATTGGCCCCCGGCTTAAGACACGCTGCGACTTCGTCCAGTATGTCCAAGGTGGTCGAGTAGGCATCCTCAAGCACTCTGGGAAGGTTTCCCATGCAGAATATGCGTGTCGAATCGGCTATGTATCCGTTGTAGATGCCGGCCATGTCCACGAATACAGGTTCGTTTCGCCTGATCTTTCCATAACCTGCACCCTGGGGAAATAACAGGGATGTCCCTCTCCCTCCGGTTGGAGAAGCGAGAAAGCTGGGGGCAGCCGCATCCGGCCCAGACATTATATGCCCAAGAGGGACTATGCTGTTGAATCGACGGAAGCGCAAGGACCCCTGGTGGCCCATCGACCTCATGACCGATTCCAGACGACAGGCCAGATCGACCTCGGTCATTCCCTCCTTCAGGTATTCAGGAACCGCAGATATCCCGCAGTCCAGTATCCTGGCTGCCTCTCTGATCAGTCCGATCTCGAAATCAGACTTTACAGACCGCACCTGCCGGATCTCCTCCGAGATATCGAAAAATGCTGCTTCTGCAAGCGACCTAGATACGCGCTCGTATATCCCCATGGGCAGGACGTCCCATTCCAGGCCGATCCTTGCACCGTCTGCGATATCCAGGTCTGATTTGAGATTCTTAAGGCTGCGCAGAGGTCGGACCTCGAGTGGTGACTCCTGCTGGGCCCTCTCCAGGCTCCTCTTTATCATGACGGTAGCCCCACCCTCCTTGGGTATGTAGACAAGCCCGTCCTGGGCGGTGCCAGAGAAGTAGCACATATCCACGGAATTGAATAGCAGCGCTCCGTCGGTCTCGCCCATGCGTGATTGAAGAGCAAGTGTCCGTTTGTCGATCTCCGATCTGGGGTGCAAAACGTACTCCATTCTTATCATCATCTGCCTATTTTGGGTGAAACCTGCACAATTTTTTCGGTTCCGTACAGCCATTCGCAGCGCGCCGGCGTCTCGGTGCGTCTCTCGGACGTTTCGATCAGGGCTGTCTTTAATGCTGCGCTCGATATTGACCTGATGGGAGCATCATTGGAGCTTCGGCAACCCGAAACAATGAGACGTCAGCTTTGCCTGAATTGCGCCAGAGGAACATGGATACGGGAAGGTATCAGCGAAAAGGAGGTTTGAATCCCAGCATTTGCATCTGCATTGCCGGGATCGCCCATTAACGGCATGCAGCAATGGGCAATTCATGAAGAAAAAAGAAGTGAGATTGCGGAGAGGCAGGATTATCTGCCTGCCAGCTCCGCTCCGGCACCCATTATCTGCAGATTGAGCGGGATAAGACGCGGCTTCTTGGCGAATGTCTGCTCAAGAGCCCTGGAAAACGCCCCATCTGGCAGACCCAGGTCTCCGGCCTGCATAACTGCTCCCAGCATGACTGTATTTGCCGCCTGATCAGCTCCCATATCAGACGCTGTCTTGGTGGCTGGAATGGCAATTGCCCTGACCCCTTCAGGAGGCTGATACTCACCGATCATGGCCTCGTAAAGTATCAGGCCGCCCTTCTTGACGGATGCTGCGAACTTGTCCAGTGAAGGCCGGTTGAAAGCCACGAGCACGTCAGGCTGGTCCACCATGGGCGAGCCGATGGGCTGGCCTGAGATGACCACAGAGCAGTTGGAGGTCCCACCACGCTGCTCAGGCCCATAGTCCGGATACCAGGAGACGAAACGTCCGCCCCGGTAAGCTGCCTGGGCAAGGGCCAGGCCCATGCTGAGGACACCCTGGCCTCCGAATCCGCTTATCTTTACGCCGCGAACAACGAATGCGGGATCCTCCTCGGTAAGGATGCACTCCTCGTGACATATGCCGAAAATCTGGTCCAGGCTCTCCTTTCGGAAGTCACTGGGCGTCCGCTGGATAGGCTCGGCCTGTGAGGATTGATCACGGAAGCGCTTGAGTGGAAACTCCGCCTCCATCTGCTCATTGATGAACTTCTCCACCGATCTGACATCCATGCGCAGGATGGTCGGGCAGGGAGATAGGAACTCAACGAAGGCGTAGCCCTTCTTGTCCCGCTGAATCTCAAGCGCCTTTCGCACAGCCCTCCTGGCCTTCCGGATATGCTCGATATCCGACAGGGAGACCCGCTCGATGTAGACCGGGGCCTTTAGGGTATCGATCAGCTCACACATGTGAATTGGATATCCAGCATCCCGCGGATCTCTGCCACGGGGGGTGGTTGCAGTGACCTCCCCCACCAGCGTTGTGGGGGCCATCTGCCCGCCCGTCATGCCATAGACTGTGTTGTTGACGAAGAATACAGCCATCTTCTCCCCACGGTTGGCTGCCTGGACCGTCTCGTTAAGGCCGATTGATGCCAGATCCCCGTCACCCTGGTATGATATGGGAATCGCGTCGTCCTCTGCTCTTGACAGCCCCGTGGCGATGGCAGGAGCCCTGCCGTGTGCAGCCTGTATGTGCCCGCAGTCGAGATAATAATAGGTGAAGACGGCGCATCCAACAGGACTCATTACTACACATCGATCCTGGATTCCCAAGGAGGCCATCGCCTCTCCGATCAGTTTATGCAAAACACCGTGTCCGCACCCTGGACAGTAGTGAGTCGCTGTGGGAGCCGAACCGCCCTTGCGGGGGAAGCTCGAGTATATACCCCTGGACGCCAGCACCTTCTCCTCTTGCATCTCAGGACACCTCCCTGATCTTCTTCAAGATATCGCTCATCTGGATCAGGTTTCCGCCCAGACGGAACACCAGGGCCACATCTTTGCAGCCGCTGGCCATGCGCACATCATCTGCCAACATGCCGTTGCTCATCTCAACCGATATGAACCGACATCCCCGATCCGCCAGAGATCTGATCTCCTGTTCTGGGAACGGGTAGAGGCTGATTGGCCGGAACATACCTGCTGGTATGCCCTCCTTGCGAGCAGCGTCCACTGCCGACTTGGAGATCCTGGAGCTTATGCCGTAGGATACAAGGACGATCCTGGCATCTTCCAGGCGGTAGCCCTCATAAGCTACCTCGTTCTTCCTGACTGTGGCATATTTCTTCTGCAGCTTGAGGTTGTGCCTCTCCAACTCGTCGAAGTTAAGGAAGATCGAGGTGATCAGGTTGCCCATGGTCTGCTTGTTCCCAGCCACTGCCCATGACGTATCTATATAATGCTCGATGGCATCCTCCGGATATGTCAGCGGCTCGACCATATGCCCAAGCACACCATCGGCCAGTATGACCGCAGGGTTGCGGTACTTGAAGGCCAGATCAAAGGCCTTCCTGGTCAGGTCGCACATCTCCTGCACTGAGTTTGGGGCAAGGACTATGTTCTGGTAGCAGCCGTGCCCTCCGCCCTTCACAACCTGGTTGTAATCGGATTGCTCCGGGCCGATATTTCCGAGTCCTGGACCGGCCCTGTTGATATCCACGATGACGCAGGGCAGCTCTGCCCCGGCCAGATAGGTTATTCCCTCCTGCTTGAGGCTCATCCCGGGGCCGGAGGAGGCTGCCAGCACCCGGTGGCCGGCTGAGGCGGCGCCGTAAACCATGTTTATGGCAGCCTCCTCCGATTCGGCCTGAACGAACTTCCTGCCCACCAGGGGAAAGTACCTGGAGGCAGCATGAAGGATCTCGCTGGCCGGAGTTATGGGGTAGCCGAAGAAGCAGTCGCATCCGGCGTACATGGCCCCGATTATCACAGCATTATTGCCTTCAACTAACTGGACAGGCATCTTGTAAGTCTCCTAACTCTGAGTTTCCTTTTCCTTTGAGGGCACGTGTACCTCCAAGGCAAGCGGCTCCGGGCAGGTATAATAGCAGCTGCCGCAGCCGATACATCCCTCACCGGTGTAAACGACGAAGCGATACCCTCTCTGATTGAACTCCTCTCCCATCTTGAGCACGTTGACCGGACAGGCGACGATGCAGCGCTCGCAGGCCTTGCACTCCTCCGACCTGATGATCGGGTAGGGCTTGTCCTTTTCCCTGATCTCAACACGGCGGATCTTGCCGCTGATGGTCTTTGGCAGCTCGTCAACGAACTCCATTATCCTGGGGTATTTGTATGGAGCTGTGACCTTCTTGACGTGGTCCTGCAGCTCCTTTTTCAGCGCCTCGGATGGGAGGTAGTCCTTGGTCAGGACAACGGTGGCCTTTACCACCTGGCCGCGCAGGGGATCGGGGACGCCGGTGATGGCGCACTCCAGGACGGCCGGATGGGAGAGCAGAGCCGACTCCACCTCAAAAGGCCCAACCCTGTAACCAGAGCTCTTTATCATGTCGTCGGTCCGGCCAACGAACCACAGGTATCCATCCTCGTCCATCCAGGCGGTGTCGCCCGTATGATAGTACCCGTCGTGCCAGGTGTTCCTGACCTTCTCCGGGTCGAGGTGGTAGTCGACAAAGACCCCGGTGGGTTTGCCCCGATCAGTCCTTATCACGATCTCCCCCTCCTCGCCAGCCTCGCAGATCTTATCGTTCTTATCGACCAGGACTATATCGTAGGTGGGAGCTGGTTTACCCATGGACCCTGGCTTGGGCTCCATCCAGGGGAAGTTGGCGATGCAGACCACGGTCTCGGTCTGGCCGTACCCTTCCATCAAGCGCAGGCCGGTCTTCTCAAGGAATTTATTGTAAACCGTGGGGTTCAACGGCTCACCGGCGGTCACAGCATAGTGGACCGACGAGAAGTCGTACTTGGACATGTCGTCCTTGATCATGAAACGGTAGATGGTTGGCGGGGCGCAGAAGGTGGTGACCTTGTACTTGGACATCATGTTCATCATGCGCCCTGCGTCGAACCTCTCGTAATCGTAGACGAATATGGCTGATCCGGCTATCCACTGGCCGTAGATCTTTCCCCAGGCTGCTTTGGCCCAGCCGGTATCGGCCACAGTATAGTGCAGGCCGTCGTCCTCAACGTTCTGCCAGTACCGTGCGGTCAGTATATGACCGATCGGATAGGTCTGGTCGTGGTTCACCATCTTGGGATTGCCGGTGGTTCCCGAAGTGAAATAGGAGAGCAGTATGTCCCGGTTGGTTGTGGCCTGGTCGCCTGTCGGCCGCTCGAACCTCTCAGATTCCTGTTTTAGCGCAGCTCTGAAGTTTATCCAATTGGGGCGTTCTTCGTCTTCTGCTCCCACAAAAGCCCGGATGAAGCCGCCGCCAAGCTCCTTATGAGCGCCGTCGATCTCCTCTGGAACGCCTTCTGCGTTTATGCTTACGATCATCTTCAAGGAGGCTTTCCTGACCCGGTAGACGAAGTCCTTCTTCTTCAGCATGTGGGTGGATGGTATGGCGACGGCTCCAAGTTTATGCAGCCCGACCATGGCGATCCAGAACTCATAACGGCTCTTCAAGCTCAAAAGGACGGTATCACCCTTGCGCAAGCCCTGCCGGCAGAAGAAGTTGGCTGCCTTGTCGCTCTGCACCTTCAGGTCACCGAATGTGATTATCCTGTCTTCGTCGTGATCGTTGCACCAGACCAAGGCGATCTTCTCTGGGCATTCCCGGGCATATGCATCGACCACATCATAGGCGAAATTAAAATTATCAGGAACTGTAAATTTCAGGTTCTGCTTGAAGTCGTCATAGGACTCGAAGTCGACTCTGGAAATGAATCTACTGAGAAGCGATGTCATCTGCAACTCCTCCCATCCATTCCCGCCATGTGATTGGGGGTCATCTCTTTCATCTTTTTTTCCGTCCCTTTCCTTCTGGCCTTACATGACTATGGCCAGCATCTTGGCCGGCCGGTCGTTCAGCGATTCAACGGCGTGCTTATAGGATGAATCGAAGAATAGGGAATCCCCCTTCTCCAGGACGATCTCCTGGCCGTGGATAGTGACCCGCAGCGTCCCCTCCATGACGTAATTGAACTCCTGACCGGGGTGGCTGTACTCGACCGGACGATCCTTTCTAGGCTCCACAATAACTATGAACGGCTCGGCCTTCTTGTGCTTGAACTTTGGAGCCAGATTCTGATACTTGTACTGCCTCCGTCTCTCCACCTCTGAACCCTCACCGCTCCTGGTCACCGTGAAGATGTTCATCTTCGGCTCGTCGCCGGTAAGCAGAAGGGCCATGTCCACGTCGAACTTCTGGGCGATCCCGAAAAGAACGCTGGCCGGGATGTCGATCTTGCCCTCCTCGTAGCATTTATAGGTCTCAACCGGCACCCTGAGATATTTCGCCATTTCCTCAGGTTCCACCCGGGAGAGCTCCCGCAGCTCCTTCACACGGGTGCCGACATCCTCTATCTTCTCCTTCATGGTGATTCCCCATTATGTACCCGTATATATATCCTGCACCTGGTGGCGGATTTCGTCATTTCCGCATCCCCGCAGGCAGGCCGACAATTAAATGGATGACGGTTATAAATCCTGCCCTCCGAAGGCAGAGGATAGGATTATAAAGTCGGGCGATCAGCGAAAACCTTTTATGAGGAACGGCCGCTAACGGCGGCGAATAACAATTGTGAATGGTGGGGCATGATCCAGGAGATACATCGGCTCAAGAAGGAGAAGGACGCAGTTATCCTTGCACATAACTATCAGATACCTCCGGTCCAGGATTTGGCCGACTTTGTGGGCGACTCGCTGGAGCTGAGCCGAACCGCAGCCAAAATCGATTGCACGATGGTCCTATTTTGCGGCGTCGATTTCATGGCGGAAACGGCTGCCATCCTCTCTCCAAGGAAGGATGTCGTCCTGCCGGAACCTTCGGCAAGATGCCCCATGGCCCAGATGGTCACCGCGGATCAGGTCAGGGAGGCCAGGGAGCTGTACCCGGAAGCATCTGTGGTATGCTACGTCAATTCGACTGCTGAGGTCAAGGCCGAGAGCGATATATGCTGCACCTCAGCCAACGCAATCTCCGTTGTCTCTTCCCTTCCAAACAGACAGGTACTGATGGTCCCAGACGAAAATCTGGCACGTTACGTGGCCAGACATGTCGATAAGGAGGTCATCCCCTGGAACGGTTATTGCTACGTCCACGACCGGTTCCGCCCGGACGATGTCCTCAAAGCCCGCCGCCTCCACCCCCAGGCCGAGCTTCTTGTCCACCCCGAGTGCAGGCCTGAGGTCATCGACCTGGCCGATGGCGTCTTCAGCACCTCCGGCATGGCCAGGCACGCCAAGGCCAGCAGGACAAGCGAGTTCATCATCGGGACTGAAAACGGCATGCTACACAGGCTGAAGAAGGAGATGCCGCAAAAGGAGTTCTATCCACTTAGCACAGACGCCATCTGTCAGAACATGAAGAAGACAACGGTGGACAAGCTTCTCAATTCCCTGCGCACAGGTCAGCCAAAGGTCGAGGTTCCAGAGGCGATTGCAGTAAGGGCAAGAAGAGCGATCGAGAAGATGCTTGCCATTTGATATGAAAGGCCGCAAGATTGGCAAGCGTCCAGGGGATCGAGTCGAGATCATCCTCTGCAATTATAGCCAAGAACCCAATTATAGCTAAGAACCCAATTATAGCTAAGAACCCAATTATAGCTAAGAACCCAATTATAGCTAAGAACCCAATTATAGCTAAGAACCCAATTATAGCTAAGAACCCAATTATAGCTAAGAACCCAAAGATTTGAACTTATCACCGTAATGCTCCGGCTACTTTGGTCAATTGTGTCTATTTAAGTAATTTGGTTCTTGACTATAATTAAATTTGCTGAAATATTTTCAATAAGATATTCATTCCCTGGAAAAAACAGATTTTCGCAATCATCAATATCAAAATCGATATCTTTTAACTGAATCATTGGCCAATAATGTTGCGGAAAGGGCAAGAAAGAGCAGTGGTAATGCCAATAATGCGAGTTGATCTCTGGATATGGGTGGTTCCTGGCCTGCGTGAGGCATGTAAGAAATGCTTGATCTCCTGATGCCACTTGGCCAGGAGACAAAGACCACCAGGGGGCAGATTTCTGTCTTCCGTCCTCACAATGTACGGGGATGCACAGAAAGGCCTAAGAGCCCTAAGCACCAAGATATGACAGTAGAAATGAAGCCGGACATTTCATCTGTGTTTCAAATCGCACTCCAGATCTGCAGGACGATCGATCTGGGAACAGGTGAGGAGACACCATCCAGGTGATGATGTTGATGAAGAAGCTCAACAGAAAAGATATAAAGATCTTAAAGAAGCTGGTGCCATGCAAGGAGCCTGAAGCTGCAGGCAGCCTGCTCACATCCATCTCCAGCTACTACGTAACAGACAAGGACGACTTCCAGTTCCGGCTGGAGAGGCTGGACGACAAAGACCTGAAGTATCTGGCAGAGCGAGCCATGGACGGCTCCGAATGCCTGCTGTGCATTGCACCGCAGTGTGCGCAGACATTCCTCGATGCCGTGGAAAGGAGGCTGACCAGGCAGATCGCAGGAAGGCTCAGGGAGATCTATGAGAGCTCGACCACAGGCCAGCAGGAATGAGATTGGAGTTTATCGTTAATCGTCATCATATGGTCAAACTCGCCAGAAAGTAGGTGCCGAGGATGGGCAGTCGTGGAGTTTCGTTTCGCAGGCAGAGGAGAAAATCCGTCCTTGGATCTTATGATAGAGACTCGTTTGATAACGAGATCCATCAAGAAAGCCCCTCGGGCAATCTTGGGCAGCAAGTAGCGCCGAAATCTTAGAGATTAAGAGATCCCATAATAGAGTGTGCGATCCTATCAGATTGAATCGCTTTCCCGCAGACCATGTTACTAGTAAATAGGTGCCGGGGGCGGGATTCGAGCCCGCGACTTCAAGATGCCTCAGGACAGGCGCAAATTTTTTGCGGTTCCCTATGAGTCTTGCGCCCTAACCAGCTAGGCCACCCCGGCCCGGCAAAGCTCCTCATCTGATTTATTACATAAGGCTTATGCTCATGCCCTCCGACCGAAAAGGGCAGGACCAGACACAAGAGAACGCATCGTGGAATTGGCCGAAGAACCGGCTATCTTATCCCTCATCTGTCAGGCAAAGGCCGCACCCATGACAAAGCTTTTCTTGCCCGGCCGCAAATCAATTCGGCTGATGGAACTGAGCATATCCGGCACGGTAAGCGATTACCTACGGGGCAAGACGATCGTTGTCGCAGTCACCGGCAGCATCGCTGCAGTGCGAACAGTGGACCTCGTTCGCGACTTAATCCGGCGCGGAGCCAGGGTTCATTGCGTTATGAGCCGCGCAGCCTGTCAGATCCTGCACCCTTCGGCGCTTGAGTACGCCTCAGGCCAGCCTGTCATAACCGAGATCACAGGCCGCGTGGAGCATGTGGAGCTGTGCGGTATGGAAGGGCCAGCCGACCTGCTGCTGGTCGCTCCGGCGACAGCCAATACCATAGGCAAGATGGCCTGCGGAATAGACGACACCGCAGTCACCACGTTTGCCACCACTGCCATAGGCAGCAAGAAGAAGGTGATGGTGGTCCCCGCAATGCACGAGGCTATGTACTGCCACCCTGCTGTGGTGGAGAACCTTCGCCGCCTTGAGCAAATGGGGGTAGTCGTGGTCGGCCCCCGCCTGGAGGAGTCGAAGGCCAAGATCGCCGAGAACAGCCACATAGTCCTCGATGTTGAGCGTCTCCTTGGCCCCGGCGACCTGCGGGGCATAGGCGTGCTGATAACCAGCGGCTCGACAGCCGAGAGGATTGATCCGATACGCATCCTCACCAACCGGGCCTCCGGTCGCACCGGCGTTGAGCTGGCATTCCAGGCTTACCGGATGGGGGCAGACGTCGCCCTGGTCCACCGCTTCCATCTGGACCTGCCGTTTCAGCAGATATACGCCGAGAGCGCCTCGGATATGCTGGAGGCTGTTGTGAAAGAGCTTTCTTGCGGCAGGTACCAGGCAATGATCGCCGCCGCGGCCGTGGGAGACTATACGCTTGACCCAGAAGAGCAGAAGATCAAGTCCGGGGACGAACTGGTCCTGCACCTCCGCCCAACAGTCAAGATAGTGCGGGCGGTACGCGAGGCTCATCCGCTTCTTCGCATGATCACCTTCAAGGCAGAGACATTCGTATCCGACCAGGAGCTGGTGTCCAGCGCCAGGGAGTCAATGCAGCGATCGGGATCCGATATCGTGGTGGCCAATGATGTCGGCAGCGGCGGAATGGGCACTGAAGAGAACCGCGTGCTTATAATTGGAAAGGACGGCCGGGTCATGGAGGCGAGGGGGCACAAGAGCCTGATAGCCAGGGCCATAATAGATGCGCTGGTGGAGGCGGTGAGGGGATGATCGAACCGGAGCCAAAGTCCAGGATCAGATCAGCCGCTGCCTTTGCTCCGGGCCACATAACCGGGTTCTTCCTGGCCAGAACCAATCCGGATCCACTGAGTGCCGGCTCAATGGGTTGCGGCCTCACCCTTTCACTTGGAGCAAGAACAGTTGTGCAGATCTCGGATGAGACCCAGATACTGATAGACGGCCTTCCATCCGCCGCTCCTGTCAGCCGATATGTGGTTGAAGCGCTGGCGCCTTCCCCGGTCCGCGTATCGACTGAACTTCAGATGATGATGGGAGCTGGCTTTGGTGCCAGCGGAGCTGGTGCTTTGGGATGCGCTCACTCAATAAACATGCTGTTTGGGCTTGGATTGACCTGCGATGCGGCCGCTGCCGTGGCTCACAGGGCGGAGGTGACCAGCGGAACCGGCCTTGGGGATGTCATCGCCCAGAACACCGGCGGATGCGTTATCCGCCTGCATCCGGGAGGGCCGGGGGTGGGCAAGGTGGACCGGATATTGCTGCCGCCCACCCGCATCTTCTGCTCGGTTCGAGGCCCCATATCCACAAGGGAGATCCTCTCAGATCCTGCCACCATGCGGCGGGTGAATGCTGCCGGAGAGAGGGCGATTGGCGAGATGCTGCGCCGACCCACCTGGGAGAGCTTCCTCGAGCTCTCGTATCGGTTCACCCAGGAGACTGAGCTTGCCTCAAGCTGGGCTGCAGACGCGATTGATGCCGTTCGATCTGCTGGCGGCCAAGCATCGATGATCATGCTTGGCGACTCGGTCTTCGCCTGGGGACCTGGAGCAGAGGCAGCGCTGTCCGAGTTCGGACCGGTCATCGAGACATGGGTGACCCAGGGTGGTGTGTTCATTGACTGAGATACCTCTGTCTCACCCCCGCTACGCCTCGCTCATGGCCAGGGAGAAGATAGCCACCGGCGTCAAGAAGGGCTTGACGAGCACACAGGGCCTGATAGCTCAGGGCCGGGGCGAGGCCTTCGACTACCTGATCGGCGAGCGCACGCTTTCCTCAGCGGCGGCGGCAGCACGGGCAGCTGCAGCAGCACTGATACTGGCCAGGCAGCCTGCCATCAGCGTCAACGGCAATGTAGCTGCTCTGGCCCCTCAGGAGATGGTCGACCTGGCCCGGGCGGTGGGAGCACCCCTTGAGGTAAACCTGTTCCACCGCAGCGAGGAGCGGGTCGGCCTGATCGCAGACCTTCTGCGCAGCCTTGGGGCAGACAGGGTCCTTGGGGAGCACCCAGACGCTGCAGTCCCCGGACTGGACCACGCCCGTGCCCTGGCCACACGAGGAGGGATATACGATGCAGACGTCGTGCTCATCCCCCTCGAGGACGGCGACCGGTGCGAAGCCCTGGTGGCCATGGGAAAGACCGTCATCGCAATAGACCTAAACCCCCTCTCCAGAACAGCCCGCAAGGCCACGATCGCCCTGGTAGACAACCTGCTGCGTGCGATACCTAACATAACCCAGGCAGCCAGAGATCTGAAGGGCCGACCAGCCCAGGAGCTCGAGCAGATACTCGCCGATTACGACCACAAGGGCACACTGAGATCCGCGCTTGTGGAGATGCAGTCATACCTGAACGACCAGTTTGAGGTCCCCTCACGAAAAGGATGTTGCTTTTAATAACATCACATCTGTCCGCACCTTTTTCTCTGCAGTCCCCAATCCTGGCATGGCGGAGATTGATGCTGTCGGATTGGCGGGGCATCTTGCGCCTGGCTGTCCCTATGCCTGGTTGTCCAGCTTGGCGCCAGCAGCATCCAAGATCACCTGGAATGGGAGATGGACGGTTCAAATTATGGATCAATTTGAAAAAATGTTTATATTAGGAGGTAATTTGTATTAATATGGCCGAGCCTACGCTGAGCTATCAGATGCTGATGAAAGCGGTCTATGCATCGACCGGGGCCAGAAATTCAGTATATCCGAATGAATATAATTATGTGGCTATGCCGACTGATACTGTCAGGGCAATCCTGGACAGCTTCAACCCAGGCCCCTGGAGCCCTGAGGTCAGCGATGGCGTGGCCAAGGCCAGGCGTCTTTGGCATATGCTGAAAGAACAAGAACCTCTCTCAGCCTGCGGCCTTGTGCGTCTTGCATCCCCGGTGGCATGCGACCTCGTAGGGGTCGTGACCTGGGAGGACCTGTATCCAGACCAGCCGCAATCCGTATCCTCAGGCATGCCGTCGGGGCGAAGCATCCTCGAGGACGATCTGCTCGGCGATGAGATCTCCGAGTATCTTGAATGCAGCTTAAACCTGCGCTGCCAGACAGCCAATAAGAAGGCGAATGTCATTGATTCCGATGCATCTCAGGCCCATTTTCCATCCTTGAAGCCAGTATCTGCCTACACAGGCACTCCCTCGGCGACAACTTCCGCCGCTCCTTCCAGCCAGCAGGCCTCTTCGCCGGAGATGACCCTGATCGACCCGGCCACAAAATACGTCTTCAAGAGGAGCTGGGGAGGGACATTCGGGGCACAGGGCTGGCCGGTATCGAGCATACGAGCTTTCGCAGTCTGGTTTTGAGGAATGTCGGAGAGGTATATTGGGATCCTCAAGCAGGCCAAAGGGGTAATCTCACATCCGGTCTTGCTTCGGCCCCAAACGGCTTCTAGCAGCTTTCAAAACGCTCTGGTCTGGATCCCTGGACAGCTCTTCGAGCACGCTTTCAGAGGCTCCGGGATTTCTGGCAACCGCCTCACGCACAAGGAAAGACCAGTGACCTGCCAGGGCCGATAGGACGCTGGCTGGAGCCGCCGGATTCTCCGCAACAGCTCTTCTGACCTCCCACATTCGGTCCTGGGCAAGGACGAAAAGGCACTCGCCAGGCGTACGACAGTTCCTCCCGACAGTCTCCCGCACATCGGTTATACGGTCGTATGCCAGAATCTGCAAGATGCCTGGCGGGGTGGATGGATTTTTGGCAAGCTCGTCTCTCACCATCCAAAAGTGGTCCTGGACAAGCCGCTCCATGACTGAGGCGGGCAGGCCTGGATTTGAGGCGGCTGCTGCCCGAACCCCGCTGCTGTCGCTGCCTGCAAGGCTGATGAGAGCATCTGCCTGAATGCTGGGGTTCTTGGCCGCCGACTCCTTGACGATATACCTGGCCTGCTGAGATGAGGCGTCGAAGTCCATCATCTCATCGTCGGCCAGCTCTTCGAGCACCTCTCTGGGAGTGGACCGGTTGCGCGCAACAGCTGCCCGGACAAAGCCGTCCCGGTCCGAGGAGAGCTGGATAAGCAGCTGTGGATCTGCACGCGAGTTGCTGCCCACAGCCTCCCTGACCCATTGAACAGGGTCCCTTGCAAGAGCGCGGAGCACGTCGTCAGGGGTGGATGGATTCCAGCCAACCGACCTTCTTATATGCCACTGCAGGCTTTTGGCAAGCTCTCTTAGGATCTCTTGGCTGGTACTGGGATCGCCGGCAAGCCGCTCCGGACGCTTATCCCCTATCTCTTCAGACAATGTAGGACAAAAATCCATAAAGCTCGTCCAGCATCTCTGCCTTCTTTTTATAATCGTGCTGCTCCATTCGGCGCTGCAATATCGGCAGCTGCACCTCAGGCTCCACCATTCCGACCAGGATGGAATCGCCCGAGACAACTGCGAGCCTAAGCAGCGGCCTGTACCTCTGAAGAACTGGACGGAGCGCCTCCAGAACCTCTGAGGCGTGGTTCTTCACATCCTCCTCCCTCAATCGCTCAAACCGGCGCTGAGACCACCCTCCCTTCGAGTGCCTTCCCATCACCTGGCTTTTCACCACCTCCAGGGCTTCGAATCCCTGCCAGCTCAGGGATACGCCGATCACGCTCTCCCCAGCATGAAGCGAGAGCATAAGCACCGGGGTATCCAGGATCTCTCGAAGGGGCTTCAGGTTAAATCCCTGCCCGCTGCTGACCTGGTCTCGGGTTACCGGAAATGGTGGTATCAGGACAAGTGAAAAGAGATGTGGACAATGAAACAGAATTGCCCCTCTCTTTGGCCGTACCCTGGACAGGAGTTTTTGGGCAGGCGGCGGCAGATCAGCAAAATCTGCGAGCCCTTCTTCCGTCAAGGATGCCGATAGAAGATCCGCCCTGGATAGACGCATCTCATCCAGCCGCTCTGCCAGGAGCTGGATCTCCCGAATGCCAAGCACCCTGCCGCCCTGGACCGATGCAGCAGCCATCTCCTGGGATTCGGTATCCTGGCCTGCCTGGTTGAATCTTTCCCTGGCTGCGATCCGGCTCTCTGCCTCCTTGCACCTGACCTGTGCCTCCTGGAAGTCCCGCGAGAGGCGCTTGATCTTCTCGTCTCGCTTCTGCAGGGTCTCGATCAGATCGGCTTTGTCCTTCTCAAGCTGAATGGTTCGGGACTGCAGCTCCCTGATCTGCTCCTCCTTTCTCTTGCCGAATAGATCCAACCCACCACCACCCTGGCCAGACCGGAAAAATAGCGGACTCGCTGGGGATCGAACCCAGGTCAGCGGGTTTCTTCGATAGCTCTCTTTGAAGCGCTCTCCGAAGCCCGCTAGGATATCCTCTACCCTACGAGCCCCCTTTTCCTTCCATCCCTTTCTGCCTCTTAACCTTTGCCGTCGGGGACCGCCCTGCCCATTTTGCAGGCCAGGAGAACTGAGGCTTGGCTGCTGTTCCTGTTCCGCGATCACCGCAAGGCCGATATACCCCCCGGATCAAAACGTTATTCCAATACAGGCGAAGGCGATGCACTCATGCTAATTGGAATTGATGTCGGTGGCACCACCACCGACGCTGCTCTTATCGACGGGGGCCAGGTGGTCAAGACCGCAATCGGCCCGACGGATCATCAGGATATCCTGGGCTGCCTTCTCCGGGCCCTGGACAAACTCACATCAGGCATCGATTGCAGGAAGATCGAGCGGGTGGTCCTGAGCACGACCCTGATCACCAACCTCATAGCCGAGGGAAAGCAGGACCCGGTCTCCCTCGTGCTCATACCAGGCCCCGGCACAAATCCCGACGACTACCATCTGCCAGGCCAACCCATAGTGCTGGGCGGTGCCATCGACTACAGAGGACGGGAGATCCAGTCCCTCGACCAGTCCCAGGTACGGGCAGCTGCTGCCAGGATAGCCGGCCAGGGCATCAAGAAGGCGGCCATAGTTGGCAAGTTCTGTCAGAGAAACCCCGCCCATGAGCTGCAAGCCGAATCTGCCTTCCGCGATGCAGCACCCCAGGTGGAGGTCGAGGTTGGCCACCGCGTCTCAGGCATGCTCAACTTCCCCCGCCGGGCTGCGACCACCGTTCTCACCCTGGCCACAAGAGATCAGTACCGCGAGTTCGCCCACGCTGTTGTGCAGGCCATCCGCAACCGGAATATCGATGCGCCGATATATATACTCAAGGCAGATGGAGGCACTCTTCCACTGGACAGGTCTGAGGATCGACCTGTGGAGACCATATTCTCCGGGCCAGCTGCCAGCGTCATGGGAGTCATGGCCCTGGCTCCGGCAGGTCAGACCTCGGTAGTGGTGGACATTGGAGGCACGACAACCGACCTGGCCCTCATATTATCAGGCCAACCCCTGCTCTCATCGAAAGGGGCTCGGGTCGACGGGATGCTCACCCACATCCGGGCCTTTGCGGTCAAATCCCTGGGACTTGGAGGAGACAGTGCTGTGAGGGTCGCCAAAGGCCATCTCACGGTCGGCCCTGATAGGCAGGGCCCGGCGCGGGCTCTGGGCGGTCCGCTGCCAACCCCGACTGACGCACTCTCTGTCCTGGGAATGGCACAGGTGGGCGATGCTGCCCTGGCCATGAAGGCCATGCAGGAGGTGGGCTCATCATTGGGTTGCAGCGCTCTGGAGGCCTCCCAAAAGGTGGTGGAGACTTCGGTGGAGAAGATAGTGAGAGAGGTTGAGCAGATGTTCCTTGAGTGGGAGCAGGAACCGGCTTATCGCATCTGGGAGATCCTGCAGAAGGAGAGGGTCAGGCCCCAGAACGTTGTAGGAGTTGGCGGAGCCTCCCCCGCACTTGTGCCCATGGTTGCCGAGAGACTGAAAGCCAGATCTATAGTGCTGAAGCATGCTGCCGTTGCCAATGCAATCGGAGCAGCTGTCGCCAGGCCAACCATGACGCTGAGCCTGCACATCGACACCGAGCGGGGGGTGTATTCGGTTGCCGAGGACGGCAGCAGCGGGGAGGTCAGCGGCCGCAACCTGAATCTGCAGGGCGCCGAGGACATGGCCCGCCGGCTGCTGATGGAGAGGGCCAGGTCGCTTGGGATAGGAGAGCACGCCGATGAAGCCGAGGTTACCAACAGCGAGATATTCAACATGGTGCGGGGCTGGTCGACGGTTGGCCGGCTGCTGGACGTCCGCATGGAGATACCTGCAGGGATTCTTCCTTCCTGGGGAGGTGCCGGCCGTGAGAACTGAGCCCATACGAGATCAGGCCTCCGCCGAGGCAGCAGAGCAGGCCCGGACCAGAGATGAGCCTGAGGCGTCAAGAAGGTCGTCGCAGAGTGCACTTGTCCGTCCTGCCAGGAGCAGCCAGGCCCTCAAGACAGGGCTGATATTCTTCCCGGCTTTCGACTGGGCGATCTCCCCGACCCATCCGGAGAGGGAGGAGCGGCTTCTCTATACGAGGGATCAGATATTCGAGGAGGGGTTGATGGACCTGCCGCAGATCGAGGAGTACAAACCCCGCCTCGCAGAGCTAAAAGACGTGGCACGCGTGCATTTCTGCGTCCCCGACGTCGAGTCCAAGACCACAGAGGCCCACCTGATCGCAGCCGGCAGCACCCTGGTCCTCGCAGACGCCCTGATGAGCAACCAGATCCGCAACGGATTCGCGCTGGTTCGCCCACCCGGCCATCATTCAATGCGGGTGGTTCATGGCAACCGCGGCTTTTGCAACATCAACAACGAGGCCATAATGGTCGAGTATATCCGCAAGAAGTACGGCATGCGCAAGATCGCCATAGTGGATACCGACGTCCACCACGGAGACGGTACTCAGGACATATTCTGGCACGATCCTGACGTTCTCTTCATCAGCTTTCACCAGGACGGCCGAACGCTCTACCCGGGATCGGGGTTCGTCCACGAGATGGGCGGCCCGGCTGCTCTTGGATCCACGCTAAACGTGCCCTTGCCGCCTGGGACCACAGACGAGGGAATACACTTTGTCCTCGAAAACCTCGTCCTGCCGATCCTCGACGACTTCGGGCCAGACCTGGTCTGCAACTCAGCTGGCCAGGACAACCATTACACAGATCCGCTTGCGAACATGCGATTCACGGCCCAGGGCTACGCCAGGCTCAACGAGAGGCTCAACCCCGACATGGCAGTGCTGGAAGGCGGCTACGCTATAGAGAGCGCCCTGCCCTATGTCAATACCGGAATCATCCAGGCAATGGCGCGGCTGGACTACTCCCATGTGCGGGAGCCGGACTACGTGCCCGGCAGGTTCACCCAGACCGGGGAGATGGTGCGCTCAATTGAGTCCACGGTCAACTATCTGCTGAATATCTGGGAGACCAAAGATGACCTGATATCAAGAGCAAAGGAGGAGTTGGGCCAGTTCTACAGAAACCGCAAGCGCGTCTTCTACGACACCGATATGATCTCGGAGAACCAGGAGGAGACTGTGCGCATGTGCCCCGACTGTCAGGGTTACCTAATGGTTGGAACCCAGGCATCTCAGGGCCACGGCCGTCTCAACACGGCGCTTGGCGTCTCAATCCCCCTCTTCGCCTGCCGCAGCTGCCAAGACGACGCCAGGGAGGAGTACGAGGAGCACAAGCAGGACGCAAAGTACGACTTCGTTTACCTCCAGGACCGGCCACGCGACGTCTACCGCTCCTATCATACCCGCACCAGAAATGAGCGCGCTTATTAAGAAAAGGCTTGATGACTGAGAAGATATCTGCAGCCGGCCAGGATATCCCACCTGGCCTGTCTGCCCCGCAATGCACCCGTGATGCGGCTGCTGCGGCACTCTCGACCGCATCCATTCAGAGAGCCCGGCTCTCCATGAGATCGCTCGCATATGCGCTGCTGCGGGACCTGGAGTCCCTTTTTGAAGCTTCGATACGGATGGATGGTCCTGAGCAGGGCATCCGCCTGGCCAAGGCCGCCTCCCTTATGATCTGCGGACAGCTGCCGGTGAGGCCCGAGACCTGCCCCTTTTGCCAGGAGTATGCAGACTCGCGCTGCCAGCAATGCGGCTACGCGCAGACCCACGGAGGAATATGCAACCTGGACAGCTCAGCCTTCGTGGCCTTTCTGGAGGCCTTTGGTAAGATGGGTCTGGCGATAAAGTCCCCCCATGACATTCTGCAGCCAGGAGGAAAAGGCATGCCATCCAAGGAGGAATCTGTGGATTCCTTGAGGTCTATAATCCAAGACTCGCTTGCCCAGGCCAGATACCTGACCGGCATCTTTGCCTCCTTCCTGGACATGTATCCTGATGAGTCGGGAGGATTCGATCTGATGGCGGCGAAGCAGCGCTATCTCCTGGATATGATAAGCGCCCTTCCCCTGGCTGCAACAGGCAGCAAGAATGCACAGGGCGAGCGTGATCAGGTGCTTCAGCGCTTGCTCGACTACTGGTGAGAGCGGGGCTGGCCCGAGCCAATGGTCCATCAGTATTAAATCCACGAATCCAAGTGGATGGATCATGCAGCCGGGCGGGCAAAAAGACGTTCAGCGGTGCGCGGTCTGGATCGCCGCATTCAGCTCTTTCCTCACGCCTTTTATGGGTGCTTCGGTAAACATCGCAATGCCCACGATCAGCGCCGAGTTCTCCTTGGACGCCATAACGCTGAGCTGGGTGGCCATGTCGTTCTTGCTGGCGGCAGCTGTGCTCCTCGTTCCGGCAGGCAGGCTGGGCGACATCTGGGGGAGGAAAAAGATCTTCGGATACGGCATCGCCCTCTTCACCGTATCCTCGCTTCTCGCCGGCATCTCCACCTCCGCCCAGGGCCTGATACTCTTCCGCTTTCTGCAGGGCGCAGGAAGCGCCATGATCTTCGGGACTGGTGTGGCCATCCTCACATCGGTCTTTCCACCCCAGGATCGGGGGCGAGTGCTTGGATTGAACATAGCCGTGGTCTACCTGGGCCTGTCAACCGGCCCGGTCTTGGGCGGATTTCTCACCCAGCAGCTGGGCTGGAGAAGCCTGTTTCTGCTCACGGTTCCTCTCGGGCTTTTAACCGTCTATCTCACCTATTTCCGGCTGAATGGGGAATGGGCAGATGCAGGAGGCGAGAGGTTCGACGTGGTTGGATCGCTGATCTACGGCGCCTCGATCCTCGCCCTTGTCTACGGCCTCTCCCTGCTTCCTGAATTTCCCGGCGGGCCGCTGGTATTGCTGGGAGTGGCTCTCCTGGCTGCCTTCATTTGGGTGGAGTTGAAGGTATCATCTCCGGTGATGAACGTCCGCCTCTTCCGGAATAACCGCGTGTTCGCCTTCTCCAACCTGACTGCCCTGATCAACTATAGCGCAACCTTCGCCTGCGGATTCTTGCTGAGCCTGTATCTGCAGTACATAGACGGCTTGAGCCCTCAGATGGCGGGCCTGGTGCTTGTCTCCCAGCCACTGGTCATGACTATCTTCTCCCCATGGGCAGGCAGGCTCTCAGATCGGGTGGAGCCACGGGTAGTGGCCTCTATCGGCATGCTATTCACGGTGCTTGGGGTATCACCGCTTGCGCTCCTGGGATGGGACACGCCTTTGTGGTTCGTTGTGCTATCGCAGGCCACTCTGGGATTCGGCCTCGCCCTGTTCTCCTCACCAAACACCAATGCCATCATGAGCGCTGTCGAGAGGAAGTATTACGGCGTGGCCTCAGCAACTCTTGGAACCATGCGCCTGCTGGGCCAGATGACAAGCATGAGCCTGGCGATGCTGATCTTCGCCCTCTATATGGGCAGGGTGGAGATCGTCCCGGAATATTACGAGAGGTTCCTGGACGCCACCAGGGCTGCTTTCCTGCTCTTCTCAATGCTATGCGCAGCAGGGGTAGCGACCTCTCTGGCCCGCGGAGATATGCACCATGAGAAACGATGATGCTGCATTTGATGCCCACAGGAATTACGCAAAGATCCGCGAATGCCCAGGGTAATCTCGGCCACGACTCTCATCAGGAGACTTGGGCCACGTCGGCAGACCTTAAGACTCACTCAAGGTACTGGGCCAGCAGATCCTGATATAGCCGCTTGACGTTTTGTGCGGTCTTGGGCATCTCCGGAAATCCCCGGTACTTTCTGGCAGCCTCCACATCTGAGAGCAGGTTCAGGTGATACTGGCTGCGCGAGAGAAACCAGCCCTGCTTCTGGTAAAAGCGCGAGAGGTACTCCTGTTCGGTCTGGCCTGGCGTGGGGATAAACAAACCCTGGCGAAGCCCAAGCTCGGCCACCTCCATCATGGTGGTGTACCCGGAGCGGGAGATCAGGAAGCGGGCCCGGTTCATTAGCCGGACCTTCTCCTCGGTGGAGACGTAGGAGTGTACGATCGTGTGTTCGTCCAGCTTGCGATGGACGTCCTGGATTGGGCTGCCCAAAAGCACCACCTTCTCGCCAGGCAGGTCGGTGACATCCCCAAGCAGAATCTGCTCCAGCTTGGTGCGCTGGGGTTCGGGTCCAGAGATTATCACAAGGAAGTCCAGATCCCGATCGATATCCAGTCGCTGAGTGCTGCAGAGGATTCCGGCATAGTAGGTTCTGTCGATGGTAGCTTTGAACCTGGACTGGGATAGCTTGCCGCTGATGGCACTTGGGCCCGGAGGATTGTCTGGCACTATCACTCCTGTAAATTTTTTGTGGAAGTAACCATTGACATAAATGGTGCCCATCTCCACCGGCCATAGGATAGAAGGCGTACTGAACCGGAGTTGGTGAGTGATAAAGAAAGATGGAATGGTCGAGGAGTAGACTCCAAGACGGTTATCGCTTATTATAATATCATAATCATCTTTTGATAGTATGTTTTTTAGGTTCCTGTGCTCCTCTGCCAGGGCCTTCAACATGACCGGGATATAGGCGCTGAACTTGGGCAGGAAGAACCGGCTCGAGCTGTACGGCGCCGGGTAGTCCCTGTAGACCATGGTCCTGCACTGCGGGAACTCCCTGCGGAGCATCTCCAGGGCGTTTCCGCTGGAGGCTATGGTCACCTGATGATCATGATCCAGCAGCTCTCTTATAATTGGGATGTCTCTGGAAGCATGTCCCAACCCCCAGTTCAGAGGACTAAAAAGCACATGCGCCATGTGAGATGGAGACTTCGCTGTAGGATAAAACGTTTTTCTTGAGGGAAGGACCTGGGCCCAGGTGATGCCAGACCAAGGCTGCCGCCACGCAGGAAGCGGAGCAGATGGGTTTTCTGCATCCAGGAATGGGTTTTTCTGCATCCCGGAATGCAAGAAGCTCTAAATAGTTCATAAGGCCCTGGGCTTCATCATGATAGAAGAGATAGAGCAGGCGGTACAGAACATATCCAAGATGAATCCCGCGCAGCAGGCTGGCGTGCGACTGGTGCTGGGGCGCTACGCCTCTGGGGATGTGACCCTTGACGAGGCGTACTACCAGCTTCTTGACGAGAGCCTTATCCCAATGCCGTCTCGCTGTGGTCTGAAGGCCAAGATCGAGCCTTTAGGCCAGGAGGAGCGGCTGAAGGACCTGATCCGAAGACTTCTGTAAATCCATGGCATCTAAATCGCGGACTGCCAGGAAAGGCTGCGTTTAGGCGACATGACCGGCCACCAGGCAGGGCGATCGCCCGATTAGTCGCAACTGAGCCGTCGGCGGACCTTCACACTGGCTGTCCCTACGCCATGTAATCCACCACGGCTCGCTGTTCTGACTGGCCTATTACGAACTCGGCCACCTTCAGGTGCTCGGGGTGCCGCTGGTAAGATAGAAGGCTTTCCTTGTCGTCGAACTCCGTATAAAGCGCGACCTGGTAAGATACTGGTGAGGCAGTCATGTCGATTCCAACCTCCATCTTGCGTATCTCTGGGATCTTGCCGATCAGCCCCTCAAGTGCATCCTTCATCATGCAAGGAGTATGCGGGTCCAGGCCGTTCTTGAGCTTAAAAAGTACGATATGCTTAAGCATAGCAGACCATGAAAACCGTATGGATAAATCTCTATCGCTTTGCCAGGGCTAAAGGTTACGATAGGTTGGGACCCGGACCCGTGATGCCCGGCAAGTCAGAGATGATCGCCACCAGAGATAGGTTTTTCAAGCACCGCCTCAAGTCGCACCATGCTGACGGATATGCTCCCATCACGGGCCGGAGGATGGCCCTCTGTATACCGGGCGATTACCTCGTCCATAAAAGCTGAGCGCAGCTCCTGTGGTAGTCGGTCTGTGTAGGGCATCCATGTGGTGGCCATCCAGCCGGCCATGCCCTGTCTGCTCGGCTGGACCATCTGCCGGCAGACCAGTTCCAACCGGAGGATTCGAAGACCGGACTGCTCGATCCAGGGTCGGTATTCCGAGACGTCGAAAAAGCCATAGGGGAAGTCAAAATCCGGGAAATAACCCCGCCAGCGCTCCTCCTCCATCGTCTGGTGGGCGGCCTGTAAAACGGCTGCCGCATTGCCCCTTCCGGCGAACTGCAGATATGCCCGGCCACCGGGCTTCAGGGCCCTGGATATGCCCTTGAGAACCGGTTCGTGGTCCAGCACCCAATGCAGACAGGCGAATGATACCACCAGATCGAATTCCTCCAGAAAATCCAGGGCAGAGGCGTCGCCAAGCCTGAACTCCAGGTTCCTAAGCTGCCAGTGGGCGCAGGCGTAGCAGATCATTTCCGAAGAGCTGTCCAGGCCTAAGATAGAGCCATGGGGCAGCAGTTTGGCCAAGCCAGCGGTTATCTTGCCGTCTCCGCAGCCTATATCGAGAATCCGCTCGTTTCCCTGCAAGGGTATCTCGGCGATGAATGCTTCTGCCCAGGACTTCTGAGGAGAAGAGCAATCCTTATAATTCTCAGGGTCCCACTGATACATATCCGACCTCCTGATCTGCCCTACTGAAAATCCAAGCGACTCCAAGAGATCCAAAGGGCGATCCAGGATTTTACTGGGACCACTATTAAGCATGAACAGCTATAAATCTTTAAAGATTACACAGGTTTGATATAAACTGGCACAGAGTAGGGCTCGAAGCCGCCATCGCAATTTCCTGCAAGATCCAGCAGCTCGTATACAAACAGGGAAATGCCGCTGATAATGCCGGTCTTGGGCAGCAGTCCCCGCAAACACAAGTCCGATTGGATCGTGAATACGCGGATCTGCCTGGAAACTGAATGCAGGAGGATGCTGCTGCTTCGGATTTAATCAGCAGAACGGTGAATAAGGACGGATCCGCCCCTCCTCTCCGAGGGAGTTGCAGAGGGAAAGGACAGCGGTTTTCCGTGACGAAGGTCTCCTCTGGCCAGTTCCCAGTCATGGAAATGAAATATCGAGATGCGAGAGGGAAAATGGATGAAAGAAATTAGCATGGGGGCTGCAATAGCCCTACTGCTGGGGGCACTCCTGATGGCAGGAACATCCTCAGCCTATCCGCTCCAGGGAAGCAATGGAGTGGTATCCTGCGTGATATTCGACGGCTTTCGCACCCCTAACGAGGGGAACAGCTCCACCCTTCACCTGGACATGGCGGTCCCGTCCAGCCTAGACGCCAACTTCGAGCTGATGGATAACGAAAACGCGATCCATCCGGTGGACGTGAACATGTCATGGGCCCTTCAGACGGGCAGAGTGATCGTATCCTTCGTGATACCGTATAAGGCAGAGCCGGTTGCTCTGCGGATCATCCCCAATGGCTCTGAGCCGTTCACCATCTCCTGGGAGCAGCCGCCAAAGCTCACCAATGGCGTGACCAACATGCGCTACTACGGGCTGGCCAACTGGCAGATAGCCCAGGAAGGCCAGGCCATGATGATGGATGTATTCATCTCAAACAACGGCACCTCAGGCGACCTGGTGGTAGCCCCGGAGAATTTCAGCATCGTGGACCAGTGGGGCTGGCGGTACTACGCTGAGCAGAACTTCGAGCCGACGGTGATCCCGCCCAAGAACTTCATGCGAGCCAAGGTAACATTTTCCGAGATGTCATCCCGTTCCAGGCCAATGCTCCTCGAATTCGATTCAGGCAAGGCCACTGCGATAATCGTGGCACTCGAGCCCCTGCCAACAGAACAGGCAGCTGACGAGCAAACCAAGCCTGCTGCAACCACTACAGCCGCTGAAACAAGCCCAGTCGAGCAGGCTGCAGCCAACAACAGCACGGATCAGCCTGCCGCAGAGGTCCAGACTCTGACCCAGCCTGGTGAGACGGCCGCAACTTTGCCCCAGACCGCAGAAGAAAAGGTGCAGGCACAGAGAGATAAGATGTCTGCACTGCAGAGCATGATGAAGGTGAAGTGATCCTTCCCCTCATCATGACTTTTTTCTTAAGGAAAAATCCGGATCTTTCTGAAGAATCGATGTCTTTCTGAACCGATAATCCTATCTCCGAATTCGCCTAGCCGGTCTTATTGAGCAGCTCGATCCACAAGCCCTGGTAAGCCCCGGCCTGGTTCTCCACCCGATAGACCCGATAGCTGCCGGCTGGAAATGTCATGCTGCTCGCGTTGCATATGTCGCCGGTCTGGTTGCAGACGGCATGATCGATAAGCGTCAGCGCTTCTACGATATTCAAGATGCCTGCAGGCAGATATTTCCTGTCCTGGGGTGGTATGAGCGGGCCAGCCGATGCCATTGAGCCTGGGGCTATGCGGGCCCAGGGATCTCCTCCCTGCCAGGGATTGCTCCCAAACTTATTGAAGACCGCTTCTGCTCCGGCCTCTCCGGGCTTCTTCTCGACCGCGCTATCCAGCTCCTTGCGTATCTCATCAGGGGAGACGGCAGAGCCGGCTACCAGCAGCCCTAACAGGAGGGCTGCTGCCAAGAGGGCAAATATTCGCATGATCCTACTTCCTCGAATTGGGATGTATAAAAACTTCCCAGGACAGCCATGCTGCATCTTCTCCTATTTTGGCTTGCCGATGTCAACAGGCTGGAGCCATGATACCGCATAGCTGCCCATACCATTTCGCGAACCAATCTCTGGCCAATCGACAGAGCGCTTATCTTTCAGCCCGGGGCTCAGGCAGATAGCCTTACGTCATTGACGGTAACCGCGTTGAACGGGAACTGCGTATCTATGAATACAATGTCTCCGCGGTCGAATATGGCCCCACCAAGGCTGTCAACATTTCCGTTGGCGTTGTAGAAGCTGAGAGTGCCTGGCAGAGTGCGGGTCTGCTTTCCGCTATCAACATCCGAATCAAGCACCAGGCTTCCAGGCTGATAGGATAGGTATCCTGTGATGCGCAGATCGCCGGGCGTGACCTGGCCTGGATTGAAATCCAGATATACAGGATCTTCCAGGCCGTACGACCTGTCTCCATTCACATCGTAGTACCGGAGTTCCGCAGGCTGAAATCCGCTGGTTCCAAACCTGATCAGCCGGTATCCCAGGTCGCGATCTCCAAGCCTGACCATCTGGCCGGGGCGGGAGAACGCTGTGGAGAGCCGAATATCTCCTTCGCTCACCATGCCATCCTGCGGATTCATGTTCAGATAGACGGGGTCGCCCAGATCGAAGACTCCGTTGACTCCCGCATCCACGAAGGCGAAATCGGGGACAACAGGAAACGGACTCAAAGGTCTGCCTTCTCCATCTCCGGATATCACCTTGGATCCGAACAGATACCCGGCGCCTTCTTCCTGTCCAGCAGCACTCAGGGGATATGCAATCATCATCGCTGAAAGCAATGCTAGAACCATAATTCGGGTATTCATAATGCCCACTCTCAGCTTATTCTTTGGATGCTTTGGCTTTTAGCTCTTTCCCTGGCTCTCAGGAGACTGGCGTAGTTCTGCCCTTCAGCCACCCACCCAAGGAGGCCGAAACGGAGATCTTGGAGGCATTTACGCCCATCCAAGCCTCATTTATATGGGTATCGGCGTCGTTTTCCGCAGCAGAGGCAGGTTACAACCACCCTGCCCCCAGTCACCCTCACACGGTTGCGGGAGGGGGACAGGTATGCGCCACATGCCTTGCAGAACCTCCGTTTCAGATCTGGAGAGAGCCTGACCCTCAGGCGGGTGCTGATATTCCGAGCTATCTGGACGTACCGAGCGCTTCGTTTTGGATCTATGGGATCCGCCTGCCCGGCCAGCTCAAAAAGCATATCTATGCGCTGTCTGGCCAGGTCCCTTGACCGAGGCGTCCTGCACTTCTTCACGAAACGCCTGGAGAGATGGGCTTGTATAAAAGCGTGGCCGCCGGACTGGCAGGCAGTCTCTTGCAGCCGGGTCGGGCAATCTCTGGAAGACACCCGCCGAAATCTGCGACAATATTATCTCAATGGAGGTGCATCAACTGCCTTGATGTCGGAAAAAGCAGCGGAGAGGATCAGGATAACTCCCGAGATGGAGGAGTACATTCGATCCAAGTCCAGCGACCTGAGGATCGCCACAACCTGCGAAGGGCCGCTCATATTCTCGGTGAAGACCAGCCCGCCGAAGGTCACCGACGTGGTGATGGAAGTGGGGGGGCGAAAAGTCTACATCTCGGCTGTTCAAGCTCATCTGATAAAGGTCATCGATGAGCGCATGCTGCCTCGCTGCGCACTTGAGAAGATGAAGATACGCTACTAGAGGGGCGGCCGCATGCGATGGCGCCAATTGGGAAGACCGCCTCTAAAGCCTGCAAAAGAAGGCCGACTTCAATGGTGAGGGATCCCTCATGTCCGCCCGCTCAGATGCTCTCTCATGGCGCCGATGGACTGGCCGCGGTGGGAGATCCTGTTCTTGTCCTGCAGTCCCATCTCAGCCACGGTTATGCCACCGACCTCGAATATGGGATCGTATCCAAAGCCGCCCTCGCCCCGAGGCGCAAACGCTATCTTCCCCCGCAGCTCGCCTCTGAATAGCCGCACCTCCTCCCCCGGCTCTGCATATCCCACCACAGATCTGAAAGAGGCTCCCCTGTCTTTTGCCCCCTCCATCAGCCTCAATATTCCGGCGTTTCCTATCGTCTTTTGGGCATATGCGGAGAATACGCCAGGAAAACCATTCAAGGCATCGACGAAAAGCCCTGCGTCCTCGATCATCACCGGTCCGTCCAGACGGCCAGCCAGGTCCTTCATTCCGAATATCACGACCTCTTCCAATGTATCGGCCTGGATCTCAGGATACCCTATATCCATCTGCGAAAGCTCCATGCCCAGCATGGCCCTGGCCTCTTCCATCTTACCCCGGTTGCTGGTGACGAAATAAATCATGACAAATCCTCGCCAGGGGTAGGGCGAGGGACGATATCAATCCTGCCCTCCCCGGCGTTCAGCTTGTGGATGAACCAGGCTGCAAGACTCCAGGCCGATGGCAACATTTTTACATGGACCCTGCAAGGGCTCACTTGGGTGATGAGATATGGATCTGGGCGATAGGATCTTGGTGGAGAGGAACGGTTTGAGATACGAGGGAATCCTCATGCCCTCTCAAAGCGAGCATATCGTGGTCAAGCTCAGCAACGGATACAATGTGGGACTCCTGGCAAAGGACCCAAAACTGGTTGAGAAGAGCCAATCGACATCTGTGCCGAAGAATGAGATCCCGGCTCGTCCAGGCCTGCCCACCGTATCCATCCTCTCAACCGGCGGCACAATCGCCAGCAAGGTGGATTACCGAACAGGGGCGGTTACCAGCCGGTTTTCAGCCGCCGAGATAATATCATCCATCCCGGAACTGGAGGATATCGCCAACTATCGGGCCCGGGTGATATATACGATCCTCTCTGAGAACATGCGGGCCGAATATTGGGTGGAACTGGCCAGGGCGGTTGCCGAGGAGATTCGCCAGGGCGCCGAAGGAGTGGTGGTCACCCACGGCACAGATACCATGACATATACCGCAGCTGCCCTCTCATTCATGCTGCAAACCCCGGTCCCCGTGGTCCTGGTCGGTTCGCAGAGGAGCTCAGATAGGCCCAGCAGCGACGCCTCCATGAACGCCGTATGCGCTGCCACTGTAGCCACATCTGATATCGCCGAGGTCTCAGTGGTCATGCACGGCACGACCAGCGACGATTATTGCCTCATTCACAGAGGCACCAGGGTCAGAAAGATGCATACATCCCGCCGGGACGCATTCTCGTCCATAAACCAGCTGCCCATCGGACGGGTCGATTACCCAAGCCGCCGTATCGAGACCTCTGCACCGTATCGCCGCCGGGGCGAGGTGGAGCTGGCCATAAATGACCATATGGAGCCCCGGTGTGCCATGGTCAAGTACTTCCCGGGAGCACCGCCTGCCATCCTGGACTCGTTCGTCGAGGCCGGCTACCGGGGCCTGGTTCTCGAGGGTACTGGCCTTGGGCACGTGGCCTCGGACTGGATAGACTCTATCAGGAGGGCAACGGATTTTGGCATAACCGTTGTCGTGGCCTCGCAGTGCCTGCGTGGACGGGTGTGCGATCGTGTCTATGACACCGGACGTTATATGCTGTCAGCCGGGGCTGTCGAGGGCCAGGATATGCTTCCGGAGGTTGCTCTCGTCAAGCTGATGTGGTGCCTGGGCCAGACAAAGGATAGGGAGGAGGCCCAAAACCTCATGAGAACCCCACTGTCCAAAGAGATATCAGCCTCCACTTTAGCCACGGTATGAGCCGATATGTGCGAAGCCGAAGGGAGGTTGTTTTCAAGACATTGGCTATTCTTCGGATCGCGCCTCATCATCGGAAGGGTCGCCTGGGGTGCTCTGCCGTCTCTGCTGGCGCTTGGGCACGCGCGCATCAGGCCAGCCACCTCTTTTCTCAAAATGGCTCGCATGCTGGCGGCCGCATCCCAAGACTTATAAACTAGGTGAACGATCTCCACCAGTCAAGATCATCGGAGGACAACAAGTTGGCGCGAAAACCAGCAAGCATGTACCGGAGGATCGAGCGTCCCTACACTCGCAGAAGCTACATGGGGGGCGTTCCAGGGTCCAAGGTAGTTCACTACGATATGGGAAACCTACAACAGGAGTTCCCGGTCAAGATGTCGCTGATTGTGATGGAACCCTGCCAGGTCAGGCACACAGCTCTCGAAGCGGCCCGTGTGGCTGCAAACCGGTATCTTCTCAAGGCCATTGGCAGAAACGATTTCCACCTGAAGCTGCGGGTATATCCGCACCACGTCATCCGCGAGAACAAGCAGGCTACCGGAGCCGGAGCTGACCGTGTATCCAGCGGAATGCGCCGAGCGTTTGGCAAGCCAGTTGGCACTGCTGCCCAGGTCCAGCCCGGACAGAAGGTATTCTCGCTGAGCGTCAATCCCGAGCAGCTGGAGGTAGGCAAGACCGCTCTGCGCAGAGCCGGTCATAAGCTGCCCACCCCCATCCAGATAGTCATGGAGTCCTGAAGAATTAACGGTGACCGGTTTGGCTGACTATTTAGATGGTTTGGAGCGGGCCATGAAATCCATGCCCGCCACCAAGAGCACCAAAGAGCGGTTTCAGATTCCTGCCCCCAAGATATTCTATGAGGGCAAGACCACGGTTCTGGACAACTTCGCGGCAATAGCCGATACACTGAACCGGGACCCAGATCATCTGATGAAATACCTACTCCAAGAGCTTGGAACGGCCGGCAAGATCGAGGGACACAGGGGTGTATTCCAGGGAAAGTTTGCCGATCAGGCAATAATGAAGCAGATCGAGGCCTACTTTGAGGAATATGTCATGTGTTCCGAGTGCAAACTGCCCGATACTCACCTGATCAAGAGCGACCGTATCCTCATGCTAAAATGCGATGCCTGCGGTGCCCACCGGCCGGTCAAGAAGAGAAAGGTCAAGGCTGCGGTTCAGAAAGACCTGATCGAGGAGGGCGAGACGTATGAGCTGCGCATCGAATCGGTTGGGAACAAGGGCGACGGAATCGCCAAGGTCGACAAGTTCCTGATATTCATACCAAATGCAGTCAAAGGCGAGCTTGTCAAGGCCAAGGTCAAGAAGATCAGCGGCACTCTGGCCTTTGCCGAGGTAGTCGAGCGCAAAGGAAGAAGCTGACCGAAGAATACATGTCCGAGCCAAATATCATGGTCTCCTTCCTCCCGGAAGGGACCGTCAAATACTGCCTGGATTTCTCCCCGCCTGATTTCTGGCAGCCTCTGGCTGACAGCTATAAAGCCCTGCCCTGGGAATGCCAGGCCGATCGGCTGCGCATTGTGGCTGAAAACTACTCGTATCTGCTGGACATCCTTGTCCATGCCCGCCTGTTTTACATAGCCCAGGGGAAAGCAGAAGGGGGATAATACCCCCTCCTGTGCCCAGGGAGGCCTGAGTCCTCATGAATGGGGAGGGATTTAGTTGGTCGATACCCTTGAGTTATCCCTGAGGGGATTCCTGGTAAGAGGGCTTCCCAGCATATGCGAAGGCGACCAGCTGGCAACGATGATAGAGGAGCGGGCAGATCTCCAGGATGGCGACGTGCTCTGCATCGCAAGCACAGTGGTGGCCAAGGCTGAAGGGAGGCAGAGAAGTCTGAAGAGCTACGAGCCATCAGGCCTGGCAATGAAGCTTGCTGGCCCGCTCAACAAAGATCCGCGATTCGTCCAGGCCGTGCTTGAGGAGTCGAAGGAGGTCCTGTTAACCCATCCGTTCCTGCTGGTGGTCACCAATTTCGGCCACACATGCGTCAATGCTGGCATCGACCGATCAAATGTCCCTGGCGACGAACAGATACTGCTCCTGCCGCGCGATCCATCTGCAAGCGCCAGGCAGATCCGAAACGTCCTTTCCCGGGACTGCGCAGTGATAGTGACCGATACCTGCGGCCGGCCTTTCCGCTGCGGAGTGGCAGGAGCAGCCCTGGGATGTGCAGGCATAGCCCCAATCAGGGACTGGAGGGGCCAGGAAGATCTTCAGGGACGAACGCTGGAGATAACGCTGGAAGCTGTGGCAGATGAGCTGGCCGGGATAGCCAACCTGTTGATGGGTGAGGCAGATGGCGGAACTCCGGTTGCGATACTTCGGGGGCTGTCATACCCCCGGGAAGGCGGCGACCTGTTCTGGCCGGATGAGAAGGACATGATCAGGCGACATCTCAGGCCTGCTTCGGCCAGGCCACCGGTCTGAAGACCGACCAGGCCGTCACCTGCGGATTCATGCAATCCGTTCGATACCACTATATCGCCTCATGAGACGAACTGGGAGGATCGATTTGTCGAGGCCGCTTTGGATCGTAATCCCTTTCAAGTTCAGCGACTGCAAGAGCAGGCTGGCCGACTGCCTCTCCCCGTCGGAGAGGATGGGTCTGGCAATGGCAATGCTGCAGGACGTGCTGGAGGCAGTAGCGGGCCGGGGCAGGATAACGATAATCTCCCGTCCAGGCTTCCTGGCTCAAGGCTGGGGTGGAGGAGCAGAGGTGAGGATATCAGACCTGGACCTCAACGAGGCCCTGAACGAGATGATAGGAGAGCAGGCGAAAGGATGGGCCGAAGACATGCTGATAGTGATGGCCGACCTTGCCCTTCTGCAGCCAGAGGATATCGATGCCATCTCGGCGATCCCGGGAGATGTGGTGCTGGCACCAGGCCGGGGCGGCGGAACCAATATGATACTCATGAGAAGCCCGGCCTTTCGTACCTGCTACCGGGGAATCAGCTTTCCAAAGCACCAGAAGATGGCATTGGATCTGGGCTTGACAGCAGGCTATTTTTACTCGTACAGGGCAGGATGCGACATAGACGAGCCATCAGATCTCGTGGAGCTGGTGCTGCACGGTCGCGGGCGGTCCGCCTGCTTGGCGAGGGAGATGAAACTGGTCGACATTTAATAGACGGTTACCCGCCTTACCCCCTTGATCTCCATCAAGAGGCGAACCAGATCCCCTGGCACCTTTCCTTCCGTGATTATGGTCAGCCTTGGATCTTCGACAAAGAAAGGATCGTCAGATACAGCTTGCCTGATGCTCAGTCCATGTTGGGCCACGGAGACTGCGACGCTTCCCAAAAGACCGGTCTGTCTGGCATCGACTGGAGCGATCTCGATGACTCCAAGCCCCAGGACCGGGGCCACCTCAGCTAAGAAAGGCATGGAGCGAACGTTGCGGAAGATCTTCCATAGCTCCTCATCCTCCCGGATAGCGGCAGCTGTGGTATCCACCACCCGACGGTCCACATCAAGCTCTCTGGCGATCTGGGCATGGGGGATCTCGATGCCGCCTGAAGCTACTCGCCCCCTATCGTTGATCTGAAAACCGCGTGCCAAGACCAGCCGAATTACCTTCTCTTGAGCCGGAAAACGCCTGAACTTATCGACGATGGCCTGCCACATCCGACCTACCTCCACATGCTATAGCCACGATCATGGTCGCCGTCGCCTCTCACCTGAACATCTCCGCTGGCGGATCCCTTACCTCTTTTCTGATCCGCTGAAGCGCTGCCTCCAGATCGGCCCCGGTTATGCTGCGGTCCTCCATTATGGCCTGGTGCAAGGAGACCTTCAGGACCTTCTCCACCAGGTCTCTGCCAGAGAAACCTTCGGTCTGGCGAGCTATATGGCTCAGGTCTGACTCCAGCTTGACAGGCAGGGTCTGAGCATTCTTCTGCAGGATCGTCAGCCGCTCGGCCTCGGTGGGTAGCTTGAACTCGATCTCCTCTTCGAACCTGGAGCGAATTGAGGAGTCTATGAACTCGATCTTGTTTGTGGCTGCAATCGTGCAGACGTTCTTCCTGCGGTTGAGGCCGTCCATCTCTGTCAGCAGTGAGTTCACGATCTCAGATACGTCTCCCCTCAGATCCTGATAGCGCCTGTCAAGGGCTATCGCGTCCAGCTCGTCGAGGAAGATTATGCAGGGTGCCTGCTGCTCAGCCCGTTCGTAGAGGCTGTGGATCTGTCTGGCCCCCTCCCCAACAAACTCGCCGATAAGGGTTGTAGCCTTGACCGGCAGGAACGGCACCCTCGATTCCGAGGCAAGCGCCCTTGCGATCATGGTCTTGCCAGTTCCAGAGACACCATGAAATAGAACGTTTCGAGGGGCCCACCGCCCAAACCTCTCGGGCTCGGCCAAGAAGAGCTTGACTATCTTGACCTTGCGCTTGGCATCCTCCTGCCCTACCACATCATCGAAGGACACATCTGCCACAGTTGGCGCTGATTCCGTCATCTTCTCAACTGCTATAGCAGTCTGCGCTCCAACAACCGATTCGGCCGGGTAGGCCCGGACCACCTTGAAAGCGAAATCGGGATAGAGCCTCCGGTCGAACAGGTAGGACCCTGGCCTCACCATCTCTCCGTACCACTGCTCACGAGCATAACGCTCAAAGAGACGGGCATCTGAGACCACCGGAGATTCCTGAAAGACGCTCTTCAGAGGGTAGCCGGCCGGTCGGAGCAATATGTATTTGGCACCGGAAACCCCTTTCCGATCCGATCTGCCCCCCGTCCCTTTCGCACCCGCCTTCTGGATGGACCGCACGAGATATACTCCCGTCTTAAGCTAGTTAAATGTATTGGAGAGCCCAATTCACCGGCCTTTATCGGCATGTTTTCTTGGGTTTTTTTAAACGATCGTCCAGCGGATTGTTCTCTGGGAAACGCATGGTAAAGCAGCTGGTATGTCTGGCGATAGGATTTAATATATCCTGCATTACTATAACGAGGCAAAGAGCAAGGATGTGAGGAGATATGGGAGGAAACGGCTTAGCAATTGGGCTTATGGCGGCAGGATTTATCGTAGCATTTATATTCCCGATAGCGCTGCTCTCAGCAATATTTCTTTGAGGCCTGCCTCAAAGTCTTTTTTTGAGAAAATAGCTCTCCACACGAGTATTCGGTTATCCTGGCGATGCACCGGATCTCCGGACTTGCAGATCCGATCATTAATACTAAAAACCGTATCCATCAATCCCCCGCCTGTGCTTTAGTTAGCACTCTTTTATTGCATCTCCGCTGAAATAAACGGGGGTATTGCTCCGATAGCCCCTGCGGGGAAACATTTATAGATGTACCGCGGTCAAATGATATGCAAGGATGAGTTAGGAGGTTAAACGATGAGCTTTTTCGGCGAATTTAAGGAATTTGCGGTGAAAGGCAACGTAATCGATATGGCTGTGGGCATAATCATCGGGGCGGCCTTCGGCAAGATAGTCAGCTCTTTCGTAAGCGACATCATCATGCCGCCACTTGGGATGCTGATGGGTGGGGTGGACTTCGCCAACATGTACTACACCCTCCAGGGCGACCAGTACCCGTCCCTGGCTGCAGCCCAGGCAGCCGGAGCCATAACCGTGAACTATGGTGTGTTCATAAACAATATCATAGACTTCCTCATCGTGGCTCTGGCTATATTCGTGGTAATCAAACAGATCAACCGGCTCAAGCGCAAAGAAGCCCCCAAGCCGCCCAACACCAAGGACTGCCCGTTCTGCTTCTCTGCAATCCCCATCAAGGCCAGCAGGTGCCCCAACTGCACCTCCGAGCTGAAGCCCTGAGAGGACTTGGGATTAGACCTCACCACCCTCATGAGCATATGATTGAGGGCTGGAGGTCTTGGCTTTTTGATCTTGGCTATCACAGATATAGCCACCGATTTTTTCAATTTCGCATCTCAAAACCCATTTCCGGGTCGCCCTTGACAGAGCAAAGAGCGAATGGATAATAAGCCCGAAACTGGTATCAGGCAACCAGAGATCTATGGACTGGCCGGCTTTCAAGCCGCAACTTTTCCGGGATGCAGTAACCATCATGGCTGATGTGCACAGCACGAAAAGACGTCATGCAAAAGCAGTCATGAAAAAGCAAAGTGCTCAGAATATGGATAAAAGCCAAGCACTTTGAATGGTCTCGCCGCAAATCCATAACTGGAGGAGAGCCGTCCGCAGGAGGTTGGCTGGGCAGTTTCCGTTACATGAAAAAAAGGAGGTGAAGAAGAATCACTTCTTCACCCAGATTGACATCACTGTCGAATACCTGGTGGTGTTGTATGGCACCTGGTCTCCGGACTTGAACCGCCCGGCGCTGTGGTCGTACGTGGCAGTCCAATTGCCCTGCCCAGGGATATCAGTGCTGACGCCTACCTGCCAGGGCCCGGCCTGGCTGAAGTTGACCTGGAAGGACCCCTGATCACCGGCAAATCCCGTCTGAACTTCGTCCCCGTCGTGGGCATCCCATGTCCAGTAAGAGGCAGAGTAGGAGGCATTCACCGGCTTTCCATCGTACTCTACCTGGAACGTGACATTGTCCCCGATCTTTACCTGGTACGGAGCCTGCCCGGGTTGAAGCTTCAGAGGCAGCCCTGCGTCCCAGCTCTCACCGCTCTGGTTTCCGGCGTGGATCACCATCTGGGCGAAGCTATATCCCAGCCGAGGATTGCTGGGGCTGCTTCCCCCCCATGCAGGATCGTATACCGAAGGAGACCTGGCTGCGACGAACATGTAATCGCCTGGCCAGTGCAGCACAACATCTTTGAAGAGGTATTCCATCCATCCAAATCCGGCTAGCCAGTTACCCTTCTCCATCTTGAGATCCAGACGCTGGCCTTCAGGAGTCAGCAGGTACGTCGCATCCATTAATGGGACGTTCATGCTGGAAGAGCTCCCAGCATGGCCGTATAGAGAATATATCCTCTGCAAATCCCCTGCCTCAGCCACGTCATTCGATTCCACCCACAGGCTGTGGGCACAGGCCGGGACAGCCATGGCTCCAAAAAGGAGAAGAGCCAGTATAAATGGCTTCATAACATATTTCACCAATTAAGTAATACTTCTTTATGCATATATACATTTCTGATATTACTAAATATGAAAGTTTTTTGGATAGCTTAGAAAAACAGGATAACCATAGCTTTTGCTCTGCGAATGCCATTCGACCATCAAACGATTGTCTCGAAAAAGACCTCACAGGACAGCCCAGTACCCACGCGAAAGGCTGGATTTCGGTTAGGGGTGATCGAGCCGTTATCGATATAACCCATAGAAAAATCGGGACGCCACATTCGGCTGCTTCCTGCACAACAGACCAAGAGCCTCGAACCTGCTTGGTGAAAGCGGAGGAAAAGGAGCAAAGGAAAAAGAGCAAAGGAAAGGAGCGAAGGAAAGGAGCGAAGGAAAGGAGCGAAGGAAAAAAAGGGAGCTGGGTCTTTATCAGACCCGGGGAGCCGCTGTGCCAGCGCCGGTCGGCCAGTACTCTGCTGGCAGCACGTCGATCACAACGCTCTCGCTCGCACCTGCATCGTTCAGGAAGCTGATGATGTATCTGCCCTCCATGTTGGCGTCGAAGCTCATATGGCTGTAGCCGGACGGCAGGCTCACCCTGGTCACCTTTGTAGTGCTGTTCGGGCCAATGCGATAGACATCAGCTGGACCGCTCTTCTTGGTATAGGCCAGCAGCCAGACCTGAGATCCAACCGGCGCGGCTATCTGTCTTGCCCAATCCCGCTCTCCCTGGATATACAGATGGTTCTGGTTGTCGTAGAAAGGCACCGTGGATAAGGAGCTGTAAGGGACGGCATTTCCACCCATGTGCACATAGGCTGGAGGCTGGAGCATATCATAGGTGATGAATCCACCATCTCTGCTGTAAGCCCATGTGCCGATGTCGCCAGATCCCCAGGCCCAGCTCCGGTCAGGCGGCAGGCCCTTTGGGGCCTTCCAGCTGGAGCGCAGGAAGTCGGACCCGTTTATATAGAAGACATAGTTGTCATAGACAGATAGGCCTCTTCCAGATGGATCTCCCAGAAAGGCCAGGGTGCCCTCATGATAGTAATCCCGCGGATCATCCGCTAGCCATGACGTATTCTCAGATGCTTGTGCTCCGGAGATAGCCATGGCGCAAATTGCCAGCACTAACAGTACTGGCGCCAGATATACTGCACGCATACTTTTTTCACCCCAATACTTCCCCATTTCTCAGTCATTCTGGTCGAATAAAAATGTTGCGGATACCCAGCGCCATCACCAAGTGTGGTGCCAGGTCATCCTTTGGGCCGCGGCCAGCCGCTCAGGCGGCCGACGTCTGGCCCAGGATGTATCCGATGATGCGACCGTACGCCGGCCGGGCAATACCAACACCGATGAGCACACCGATGATGATGATCAGGGCAAATCCGGTCAGCGCACCAAAGCCCATCCACAGAAGCGGCAGCATTCCGGCCACGGTCGTTGCAGCCGCTCCCATGATGATGTAGAAGGCCCGCGAAAGCCTGGCCAGGTAGATCTTTCCGGTCACCATCAGGCCTTTGGCCTCTTCATTGGCCTTCTGGACCGCCTGCTTCTCGCCCCTTATCACCTCATCGGTGATTATGAAGAGGTGATCCACTCCAGTTCCTATCACCATTATTATGCCCGCGATGCTGGCCAGATCAAGCTGCCAGCCGGCAAGAGACCAGATCCCCAGCATCATGATCACCTCAGTGAAAGAGGTGGCCACCATGGGCAGGACTATCCTGCGCTCGCGGTAGCGATAGAATATCATCGCGCCAACCGCGAGAAGGGCCAGGAAACCCGCCAGAAGAAGCTGGAACTTGAACTGGGACCCCAGCGCAGCATCCACCTGACCAGATCCTATTACCTTGACGTTTACAGGCAATGCGCCCTCTCGAAGGTGGATGTAGAGCTCCTTTGAGCGGCGAGAGCCTTCGTCTCCTCCGCCTACTTCAGCCACCAGGCTTCTCATGGGCGCCTTATCAAGGGAGGAAGCCAGGTCCGGGGCCAGCGGTGCGCTGAATATCTGGTCTTTGTCCAGGTACATGGCTATCTCGTGTGCCCTGGGATTTCTGGTTGCCCCCACCTCTTTGGCTATCCTCTGGAAGGTGTTGGCACCCTCATCGGATAGGGTGAATGGAACTCCCCAGCTCCCGGTCCTATCTCCCCTTGGGATGTCCACCGATTCCACGGCGTCCCCATAGACCACGTGCCTGGTCTCGTTGGGCCCGCTGAATATCCTTATCTCGAACTTGCCGGGCTTGCCCACCACCTCCTCAGCGGTGGATACATTCACCCCGGCCAGGTCGATCAGAATGAACTGGGTGCCTACGACCTTGACCCGAATATCCTTGAGGCCCAGACGGTTCAGCTTCTTGTCTAAAACCTCCTTGGTCTCATCCACCGTCTCCTGGGTCAGCCCGGCAACAAAGGCCTCCTCTCCGGAGGCTATGCTTCCGTTTACCAAAGCCAGCAGAGCGTTAAGCGACTGGGGCGTCACATTGGTCCGGATCTCGTACCTGATGGGAGCCACGCCCACTACTTTGACATCAGCATCCAGGGCAGACTTCAGGTAGTTTACCACAACCCCTTCAGCAGATATGGGAATGGAGATGCGTGTGACGTTGCTCCTCTCGACCGCCCTTGCGCCCGGATAGTTGAGATCCTCAGCCAGGGTGGACGGCGTCTTTCCGCCAATGGTCACGACATAGCTATCACCGCGACGGGAGACGTCCTGGACGGTCCAGGCACCGGAGAACTGATGGGATAGGATCTTCTCAGGCTGGACGTCGAGCTCCACGATGGCGCCCTCCAGCTGCAACTGAAGCCATGACCCGCCCTCCAGATCCAGCCCGTATTTGAGGCCGTGATTCGCACCCAGATATCCCGGAATCGGGGTGAATATCAGGATAAGTGCAAGCAGCACTGCCGCAGCATACAGCATAACCCTGGTATCTTTTCGGAGGCTGTCGATGAGAGTCATTTCCTTCCCCTCCTTGAGACTGCCGCCTTTGGATTTCTAGCGAGATACCACTTGAGCCCCTGCACATTCGTGATCCAGGTGTTCATCATATCGGCGAGGAGGCCGAAGAAGAGAACTGTCGTTATATCGGCTATGATGTCGATGCGGGTGAAGCTGGGGGATAGATGGAAAAGCAGGCTTGAGACCAGCATCAGTGCCAGGACTGCACTTATGGTAGTCCCGGTCATCATTATCCCCGTCTCCATGGCCCCTTTGATCTTTTCCGGCAGATCGCCTGCCCTCTTGAGGACCTTCACAGAGAGGAGGATGTCGGTGTCCACAGAATATCCGACCAGCATCAGAAGGGCCGCCATTGTCCCCAATGAGAGCTTGACCCCCACCAGGGTCATGAAAGCGGCCGCCGCCATTATATCAGCCATGGCGCAGAACACTACGATGGCTGAGACAACAGGCTGGCGGAATATTACCAGGACGACTATGGCCATCAGCAGGAAGGACAGCAGAAGGAATCTGGGTGCGTCTGCTTGAAGCTGCTTGCTGTAGATAGGCCCCATGTATCTGATCTCAGGACGCTCAAATCTGGAATTCACCAGCTTGGCCAGGGCACTATAGGTATCCTCGTCCATGGGGCCGAGCTGAACAGAATGACGGCTTCCCTGAGGCCTGATCTCCACTACAGGATATCCGGCCAGGGCAGAGGCTATCTCGTCATGGGAGTAGCTGATTGGCAGGGTCACCAGGGTGCCGCCCGTGAACTCGATTCCTTGCTTGACCGGAGAGCCGGTGGTGGCAAAGGTCACTCCCAGGATAGCTAGCGATATGAGCAGAACCGCTACCGGTATAACCATCATTCTCGGATTGTCCAACTTTGTTACCAATGTCTCTAGATCCATGCTTGCCTCCTCGCGCGGGGAAATCCTTCACTTCAATATATTTACGCCTTACCGTTGAGTCAAAGCCTGCGGATTTTGCCCCCCGCAAGACATTTTGGCGATGACGATACACCTGGCTATGCTGCCCTCGTCCGGATAAACGGGTCTGGGCAGCACACCCAAAATCCATCTAGCGCTTCTCCCATTTCTTCAGATTTGCCACCTGGGAGAGGGTCCGTCCCCTCCGGATCTCCTCGAACAGACGGCTCTCGGTCTTCTCGACCTCCTTAGCCCTGCGGGCGATCTCATAGGCCCGCTCCTTGGGGACTACCACCACCCCGCAATCGTCGCCCACTATATAGTCGCCAGGCCTGACCGTCTGCCCTCCGCATGTGATCTCGGCATTGATCTCCCCCATGCCCTTGGGTTCTCCAGCATTGGGGCAGATTGCCCGGGCGTATATGGGATAATTCATGGACCTGATCTCCTCGATATCCCGGATGGCTCCATCCACCACCACGCCTTCCACACCCTTCATGCGGCAGCTCAGGGTGGCAAGACCCCCCCAGGGCGCCACATTGGTCGAGCCGTTGTAGATGACGATGACCTTCCCAGGGCCGGCCTCATCGATTGCCTCCACCGGCTTAGCCCAATCGCCGGCGAAGGTCTGCACGGTTACAGCCGTTCCCACGATCTTGGTCCCGAGATTGATGGGGAGTATATCGCGCATGGCACCTTTCCGGTGCATTGCATCGGAGATGTTTGATGTGGACACCTCCCTGAAGATGGACAGCAGCTCCTCCCGAGGATCCTTCTTTGCATATCCTGAATCCTCTGCTCTGTCGATGGCCTGACGGATCTTCCTGGCAGACCCAGCCACGTCTGCCGAGCGGGTCACGTTTCCGCCCACAATCACTATTGCGGCCCCCGATGCGATGGCCTCGGCACCTGAGGCGGGATCGATGCCTCCGGCTGCGGCTACCGGGATGGTAACCACCTGCAAGATCTCCTTGAGAAAATCGATTGTTGACTTGCCGGTCATCTGCTGGTCTATTCCCACGTGGACGCAGATGTAGTCCACTCCAAGCTCCTGCAGCTCCCTGGACCTGCCTACCGGATCGGGATGGGTTATGAGGTCCATCATGATCCGCACACCGTACTTCCTGGCTGCCAGAAGAGCGTCACGGATCGTGGAGTTGTCAGAGATGGCAAGCATTGCAACTATATCCGCCCCTGCCTTGGCCGCCATCTCCACCTCCATGGCGCCGGTATCGACGGTCTTCATATCGGCTATTATATCGATACCAGGTAGCGCTTTCTTTATCTCCCTCAAAGCATCCATTCCTTCGCTCTTGATGAGAGGGGTGCCGGCCTCAATCCAATCTGCCCCTCCATCGACTGCCTCTCTGCCGATCTGTATTGCCCGGTCCAGTTCAAGCAGGTCCAGGGCTACCTGTAGAATGGGTTTAATACGATCACCACCATAAGAGCCGGAAGCAGGGTAAGACGACCATGGTATATAAAATAAAGCTGGACGACGAGGTCATGGCTGAGAAACAGGTGGACGATCCATTAACCTCGCAGGGCCTGCCCTTCGACAAGCTGCACGGCAACGGCAACGACTTCGTGCTGATCGATGAGATAGCTGAAGAGCACGTATCCCCTTCGCATAAGCCGCTGCTTGCCATGAGCATATGCCACCGCAACTTCGGGATCGGGGCAGACGGAGTGCTGTTCATTGTCCCATCGGGCCGGGCCGATGTGGGAATGAGGCTATTTCAGCCCGACGGCTCCGAGGCCGAGATGTGCGGAAACGGAATCAGATGCCTGGCCAAGTACGCCTGGCAGCGAGGCTATGTGGGGGAGGTTTTCAAGGTGGAGACACTCGCCGGGGTGCTTCCGGTAGAGGTGAGGGAGGCCGACGGATTCTTCTGGGCCAAGATAGAGATGGGCGTTCCCAGATTCGAGCGTCACGCCATCCCTGCAGCTGGAGAGGGCCTATTTCTGGAGGAGCCGCTGGAGGGCTTCAGCGTCTCCGCCGTCAATACCGGGGTGCCCCATGCCGTTATAATGGTCGATGACCTGGAGCTGCCGGTGGAGGAGGTTGCCCCGCCCATCAGGCACAGTCCGGTCTTCCTTGAAGGTGCCAACGTGAACTTCGTCCGCCTGGGGGAGAGCCTGGAGGTCCGCACCTTCGAGAGAGGCGTGGAGGCGGAGACGTTCTCCTGCGGCACCGGCTCGGTGGCAGCCGCAGCCGTGGCTCGCCGTCTTGGCCTTGTGGGAGACGAGGTTCTGGTAAATACAATGGGAGGGCCCCTTGCGGTCAGCTTCGATGGGGAGAAGGCTTATCTGGAAGGTCCAGCAGTCACGGTCTTCAGAGGGGTTTTGGATCCCGAGTACTACTCGTACCTCAGCGAAGGGATCTGATGCCCATAATCGATGGAGAGCCCCGAGGCTTTCCGACATGATCTTTTGGGAGGGAGAGGTAGATGGAAGTCAGGAGATGGCTGGCGGCAGCGGCTGTGGCACTCGTATTGGTCGGACTGTCTCTTTGCCAGCCCACAATGTATATCGGTTCGAAGAGCGATCCCCGGGCACACCTGTTCTCTTATGATCAGAAGTGGCGGGAGTCCACCGACCTCCAGGTCAACGTGCCCCGCATAAGCGACAGCGATTCGGGGACCTCTCCGGTCGGGCCCCGTGGCGGCGTCAGCATGACAGCGCAGAAGCGTTTCTGGGACTGCCGCCGGCTCTCCACCTATATGGACCTGAGAGCTCTGCCAGACTGGGTGGAGATAATAATCGCAGCCAACTTCACCGGAGTTGGACAGATGGGTTACACAGTGTTCGACCCGGAGACGGGAGATCCCAAAGAGCAGATGTCACGTATAGACCATATGTTCATCGGCAACTTCACAATGGATGAGCACCTTCGTGTGGTGAAGGATCACCGGGAAGAGAAGAATTATCTGTGCCCGGGCGGCTGCCCTGTATAGCCATACCGGCTCGAGCCTGAGGTGAGGCATATCGAGCCCTCATCTCTTCAGTTGCCGGGGGCTCATTCTCAGAAATCGTGGCCGTATGATTCGCTCCCCCGTGCTCCGGCGCCCCGAGGCGCTCGCTCGAAAGCGATAGAAACTAACCCGGCCTTTGTCCTCCTGCCGGCAGCCGCCAGGACATTTTCCGCTCTTGCCTTCGCAAGCCCGCCTATTAACCAGGTTTGGCCTGACGGGGCATCTGGGCATCGATCGCCCGGTCCATCAGCTCCAGGAACTCCATCTTTTTATGCGGAGGTATGGTGGCTCCGGCTGCAACGTTGTGACCGCCGCCTACCCCGCCAACCGCCTGAGCAGAGCGGGATATGGCTGAAGAAAGGTCCAGACCTACATGCACAAGCTCCATAGTGCCCCTGGCCGAGACCTTGAGACATCCATCTGGGGTGTCTGCGAAAGCCAGCAGCGGCTTGGACCTATCTGCCATTTGAAAACAGAGACCTGCCACTATGCCCACGATGGTATCTGTTATGGCAGAGCCCGCATCGAAGAACTGCACACGCTGCATCGGCGTAATCCCCACCTCTCTGACCAGCTTAATGCCATTTACCAGGTTCTGACGGTGCTGGCCCAGAAGCCTCTGTGCATCCTCAAATGCCTGATCACGGTCCCCCATAAGCACAGCCAGGCCTATCCTGGAGTGGCCGTATCGGGCAGTGGCGTTTAAGAGCGTGCTGTACTCGGTGGCATCTCGCAGCTCTGTTCCCTCCCTCTCCAAAAGCAGCGTGTATACCTCCCCAACCAGCCGTTCGAGACGCTGGCTGGCCAGACCAGCTCGCAGACCATGCCTCATCAGGGCGGAGGCCACCCGAGACTTCTCCCCCTGGTCGAGATCGATCCAGCGACGCCACCTTTCGCCACCCAGACGAATGCCAAGCTCCTTTAGGAAGGCTATGCATGCCTCCTCATCCCCGGAGAGGCCTGGAAGGAACGGATCCTGGCAGTACTCAAGCATCTTCCAGACAGGCCTGGTTTGCCTGCCGAAGAGGCGAATGTCAGGGCCAAAGGCCAGCAATCCGGCCTCCTGAGCGTCCGAGAGGATCCTCCGGTTGAGACCCACGAGCCTCCTTTGGGACTGGTCCTGCAGGTCGCCGACCGCCCCAACCACGGCCAGCTGGGCAAGGTCCTTATTGGCAGGAGAGAGCGACCTGGCAAGCAGATAAGCGCAACCAGCACCGCTTATCTGAATGGAGCCATCCCCTCCGGCAAGATGGGGATTTATATGGGCGATCTGGCTATGCTTGCCGGCCTGTGAGGGACGGTGGTGGTCGGCCACAACTGCCGGGATGTCCAGCTCGCTTATCTCTCCGATCATTCCAGAACCAAGGTCGGTGAAGATCGTCAGGTTGGGATTCAGATCTGCAATGCTGCGCAGAGCCGATCCGTCAAGCTGCTTGAAGAATACGGGGTTAGCGTCGATCCCGATGCGGCCGAGAGCGGTGCACATTATTGCAGCCGAGGATAGCCCGTCCGCATCCACGTGAGAGACCACCACCGCCTCTCGAGATGCCAGGATGGCTTCCCTGGCTCCGAGGCAGGCCTTGATCAATCCGTCATAGGTCTGTTCTTCTGTGTTCACGGCTGGAAGCCTCCTGAGAAATTCATTTGACGCCCATTAATTCATTTGACGCCCATTATATCTACGGCATATTGATAAGGTTTTTCCGGGGCGAATGAGGGATATAAGCAATTGCGCTTATCTGCGGCCACTGCACCAGTACGGGATCTCGCAGATCAAACTTCTGGCAGTCCCGAATATCAAATTGACCTGGCCTGGCGCAGGTTGCTCACAGATCGCACATGCAATACAGACATTCGATAGCTTTAAATCAAACCAGCCAGGAAGGTGTTAATCAATGTACGAAGACTTGAGCGACGACTTACCTGAGATATGCCAGGCCATCATGGAGGATGAGCGAAGGCGCAGATACCTCAAGGAGATCGAAGGCTGGCTGGTTGAGGAGTACTTCGAGCCCAACCAGGCGTCGTGATATGGAGCTAATGGCCATATGTTCTTCATGTAATGCTGTTGCTGCAAGGGTATATTCCTGCCCGCTCTGCGGGCGCATTTTCTGTTCCCGGTGCTTTCGAATCGATCGCGGCGTATGTAACAGATGCCTGGCTGGAAGGACCAGGTATCTGCAGTGAATCACTTTTTTAATTTATAACTGGAGAATATCAGCAATTGGCGAATATCAATCGCTCGAATCCATTGCGGCAGGCCTGAATTTTGGGCTCCTGGCTGTCTCATGAATGGAGGAGCGATCGGGATTCATCAGGCCGAAATGCCACGCTTCTCGAGTTTCATTGCTCGGGATCCATCCCCCGCTTGCTATCCCTCCCCGCATGCTATCCAGGGCCGCAGAACCTCCCTAAACCTGGATACAGCCGCCGGGCAGCAAGCCTGGCCCCTGTCTTTCCCCTATTGTGGAGCAGAGATATAATACGGGCCGAAAAGCGGGCGGGAAGAAGGGCGGCTTTCAAGCCCGCGTGAAAAGAGGAGACTGGTATTCTCAGTGTCTGTCGCCGTCCTTTAAGATGGGCGGCCCCCCCTTGCGCACCTTGCGCAAAGCTTGTGGAGATTTCCTTCGCAGTTTCACAATCTCGCGAATCTCGAGCTGATTCCGAATGGATTAAACGATATCAGTAGCTTGTTTCACTCGGGTTTCACACCTGTGTAATCACACATTTCACATAGCCGCGCCTATTGTGAATACTATTCTGACTAATATCATGGCCTGAAAAGCGAAACTGACTGATACTAGCTGTCGTTAAATGATGAACACAGTTCCCGACAACCAGAAAATTTATATATGTTCGTATCCGGTGTAATGTTATCAGAACGGGGATGGAATTCCGGTCTGATCACGTCAAATGCAGCTCTCTATGAGGGGACGGGCTGCTTTTCGTAGAGGAAATGTACCTGACGGGATTTAAACGATTCGGAGTAGACTACAGTATCGAACTCTGAGGGATGGAGGCTCAGGCTAGATCGGCCTGCGGCCTTCGGGCGAAAGGGAGTAAACGGATAACAAGGAGAACTCCCACTTTTGCTGGCTGTTGAAGGGCAGCACTGCGAAAGTGGGATCAAGAGGGATGGCCGGGGCCTGGCAAAGCCGTCTTGAAGGGGGCGGTTTCGCAAGACCGGGCCCAAAGGAAAAGGGAGAAAACTTCGTTCGGCACCGAGCAGCGGGCTGGATGGGGGTAAAAGCCGGCCAGAAGATCCCATGTATCTCAGAAGGGGGAAGTCATGGGAAATGGCTTGAAGTCCTCTTCGGCTGGCAAGGGATGGCACGAAAGTGGAGTAGAAGGGGCAATGGCTGGGATGGGACTTTAGGGAGGTCGCATTCCAACCGCCCATATCGAGGGGCAGGACAGAAATGCAGGTTCTGCCCCCGGAAAGACGAGGGGACATGAGAAATCACATGAAGCTGTTCACCCTGCCGCTGGATCTGGAGCGAGCCAACCACTTCAACCGAGCCCTGAGGTCTATGGAGGGGCTGGATGGAGCGGCAGCGACCGCCAGGCTGGGCCTTCTACAGAAGGCCTGGGCACCCCAGGTGAAGGGATAGACAGCCTACGGCCAAAGACTCCGGACAAAGAAGTATCTTCACAGCATCCGGTCAAGAAGAATAAGGCAACCTGATAAGAATCGGACTTGAGGCACTCCTGAGGAGATCCGCTGGCAAAAGCAGGATACTGCACCCATGAAGATCAGAATAGAGATCGACGAGAACGGCCTGAAATCCACCCTGGAAATCGAGTCTCAGGGGATGGAGAGCGTTGCCTTGAGGGAGAGGATAATCGATTACCTGAACGCCTCAGGCGTATTCTCCGATCAAACCACACATCAGGAGCCTGTCCGACTGCCCTTCGAGGCTGGGGCAACCCTGATGGAGCGCATAGAGAGCTTCATCAGATTCGAGTTTCCTCAGGATTGGTTCACAACCCAGGAACTGAGGGAACGATATGAGATGGTCTGTGACGATATAAAGCTCAGCACGGTTTCCACCTACCTTTCCCGGATGAACCGGGACGGCTTGCTGGAGAGGCGGGGCAACCGGAACAACAGGCAGTACAGGATGCTTCGCCCCTCCGTCACAGCCGTGCCAATAGGGTCCGGCAAGAGGAACCAGGTTGAAGATCGGATACATAACGGATTGCTGAAGGTGGGCCATTAGACGCCACCCCAGCATCTCAGATGAATGGCTGTTTCATCCCGAACTCATCCTTGATACGACTGTTAGATGCTTTTTTGTGGCGTTCCACCCTCTCTTTAAAAGCCTCCGAGCCTCTGTTAGGCGTTCCTGCAGCGCTAGATTTGCAGGAATCATCGAACGCTTTCGATCTAAAAGACAGGGAGCATTCAATTCCGTCTGATTCACAACTGAGACAGCAATCCGAAGGGCAATCCAAGAGTCGTGAATTCACAGGATCGATGTGGCTTGTGAAAACCGAAGATATCGGGCTCTTCGCTATTTCCTGTGGGTAACTTCAGAATAGTAACTAGCGGATTCATGATTTAGAGTCATCTGAAGTCGGACCAATAAGGCGAATGATATCGATTAGTTGCCCATGAACAAGGACATCGAGGAATCACTTCGCAGATACGAATCCATTGATCTCTGGATTCACCCACACAAAAACAGCGAGGATCCAGATATCGATATATCGAGCCTTTCTTCTTGTGGCGCTTCACCTCGACGAGAGGCGGCGTGGATGGCAATTTGTATGCGAAAGCATTTAGCCTATTATGCGAAGTACGTTTGTAATGAAGGTATCCAGCCAGAGTCGTTTTTCCATATTTTGGCGACGGTATTTATACATATCAGTGTCCTTCATTCAGTACGATATTAGACAGATAGTTATCCATACAATAGACCCAGAGGATATTTCAGAGTATATTGATTAGATAATCTATGAGTTTATTAGATATCAATATTGACGCAGTTAGATCTACATACTATTTCCAAAATCTATATTTGCCTGAGCTGATCCCCCCACGGCATCGCCGATCTGCTCCAATCGACTGAAATATATGGCGTGCATGAAGCCAGTCCTTCTGAGTCGAGCGTGAAGGATGTTCAGTGGACACGAGAGTCAGGACCAAAAAATAAAGCATAAGTGTCTGCCTTTCGGTCTATTAGCAAGAGCAATCCGGCTGATAAGAGCTCTCGGAGCGGTCCTGAGAGAGAACGAGAGAACGAGAGAACAAGAGAACGAGAGTGTGTGTGTGTTTGTGTGTGTTTGTGTGGTCAGATCTCCAATGCTGCATTGAATTGCTATCGTATTTTCGAAATTCGTCGAGCCGTCACAGGGTTTGATCTTGCCCCAGGACATCTGGTTGCATTGCCGATGCACAAATCCCGCCCGTCTGCTCCAACCTCCGTCGAGCAGATGATGGGCGCAAAGATGGCGTCTGGGCATCGACTGGGGCAAACATGATCAAAAATCTTGGTCGGAAATTGGCAATCTGGCTGAAATAGCATGACGCCATTTCCGACAATTTATCCCGGGCAACTGTTAGCCCTGGCATCCTTATTCAATAATCTGTCTTTCAGTTGACTCATCGTTGTTAACAGGCGGTTTCCTTTTATTAGCCAGGAGATCGTCTTCCTTGATCTTGCTCATCAGGGAACGCCACTCTATGACCTCTCCCAACAATATCCCGTCCAGATCATTTATAAATTTATTAATCAGCTTGTCGCCTTCTGCACCTTCCTCGATCTTCATGGTTTCGAATTTGGCTTTCTCGTTTTTCAATCTCTGAAGCGTATACGAGTACCTTGGGTAGTTCTCACGCCATTGATACAATGTCAATATGCCTGTGGTTATGGCTATGACCGCCGAGAACGTCGCAGAAATCAATGTAGAATTGGTCGAGATATATTTTAATATCATATTATTATATAAATTATTTTGTGTAAGCAGGATAACTGGAATTAATGAACTCAGCAGAATCGTAATTATGCTCAGATAGTAGTATCCTTTGCCGGAACGCCACTTCAGATTTTCATAGCGTTGAATATGATTGTCGCAAAATGCCAGTGCCCTATTTCTCCTGGCCTGGTTAGTCATATCATTTGAATATGTATCCTGCCCCCTCCCCAGTAGCTTCTGAATTATCCTCATAAGTCCACCGAAATATAATATACTGAACTTATTTAAATAGTATCTGGTAAGGCATGGTGCATCTGAAAAACACCCCCATAATACATATTACCCCTGTTGCGCCCGACACGTCTGTTTTTTTGCCTGATTGCCCGTATCGCGAACAGGATGCACCCAGATGGTCTTCAAGAATGTCAGTTCCATGGGCTTTTCGAAGAAACTGACATCGGTCAGTATTGGTCGATTCACTTGCTCACAGTTGCAAGCTCTTCCCGACATCCTTAGCCATCCTTATCCATATGCTGGAGTTGATCTGGATTATTGGCCGATCGGATCAGAGCGCCTTTTCCGATGCAGTATGAAAGATACGTGTTACATATAAGGTATTCAGATCCTTAAGCGAAAGCTATAATACATTCAAAAATCATTATGTATTAAAGGTGGTGAGACGTTGGCCGAATCGGTGTATAAATTCATAGAATTGGTCGGCTCCTCCCCTGTCAGCTGGGAGGACGCAGTAAAGAATGTGATCGAGACTGCCTCCAAGTCCCTCAGAGAGCTGCGGATAGCCGAGGTGAAGGAGCTCGACGTCAAGCTGGAGGACGGAAAGATCACGGCTTATCGGGCAAAGGTCAATCTATCATTCAAGTATGAGAAGGAAGAGGACTAAGTAAGCTCAAGAAAGCAGGATTGTGAGTTAGGGGCCGGATAGGCCCCCATATTTCTCCAGTCTCGATTGGCGCTCACACCATCAATTTGTAGTCAAGAACCTAATTACTTAAATAGATACAACTGACCAAAGCAGTCGATGCGTTGTGGTGATAAGTCCAAATCGTTGGGATCATCGACTATATTTCCAGCAGGTATTTTCGTTTCTCACAAAGTCGGGCAGTGAATCGTTTGCAGGTTGGAGTTTCAGCTAGCCCAAGATATTGGACTTAATGATGCCGATTTTATTGGCATGCCCTCTCGTGGATTATAGAAAAACGCCCATGACTCAGCGTCACCCATGAGGATGAAAATCGGGATATGAATAGGTTTATCTAATTGT
>MVQI01000010.1 GCA_002067795.1 Methanosaeta sp. PtaB.Bin039 | reverse complement strand
GGAAGGCGATTTCGTGACCTTTGAGATCAAGAATGTATTGAAGCAAGCAGATGTCAAATTATAGTCTAGGTACTCATAAAAAAGCCTATGTCTCGAATGATAGAAAACTTCTTATTAGTATCTAACCATTAATCCCGGCATGCGGCCAGACCCTGAAAGGTATGCCCATGTATATTGCCGTTCGCGACAGCAGAAAATCTATTTTGAAGATATCGCCCGGCAAAAAAAGACCTCTGTCTCCCGATTGTTGTTATCTCTAGCCGAAGATGGCCTACTTAGACAGGACAGGCCAGCGGCACCCAGGAACGACAAAGAGCTTGACCGTCTCCGCCAGACATTGCGCGAGCGGGACTTGGAGATCCAAGCCCTCAGGTCAGACCTCAACCGGATCAGGACTGCCGGGTGGGCAGATGCTCGCAAAGCATACGACTCAGACGGCCAGAGGACAGAGTTCTCCGGCCAATTGGAGGCAGTACTGCGTCGTGGTCCCGTAAATGAGAGAGCCCTTCTCGAAGCGATGGAGATTGACCGGAGCAACCTGGCAGCTATTAGGACATTGTCCCAGGAGCTTGAGACGCTTGAAGCGTTCGGGCTGATCCAGAAGGGAGTGAGCGGATGGCAATGGATCTCTTAGACGCATACCAAGCAGACTGCCGGCTTCGAGGCATGTCCGAGGCCACGATATATCAGTACGTCCGCAGCCTTGCCAGGTTCATAGATAAGTACGATCCGATGAAGGTAGGCAGGTCAGAATTGCAGGAGTATATCGCTGATCTCCGGGAGAGCGGCATCAAATACGGCACGATGAGCAACTATCTTAAAGCGCTATCCGGTTTTTATGAATGGCTGGTCTTTGAAGGCAGGCTTAAAGAGAATCCCGTCCGCCCTGTCCGGCGGAGATACCTGATGGCCTACAAGGCTGATGAAGACAAGTCAATCAGGCAAATCATCTCTGTTGAAGACGCTGCCCGGATGGTGGCCGGGGCAATTGATATCAGAGACCGAGCTATCCTGATCCTGCTTCTAAAAACCGGAATAAGGATTGGCGAGTGCCGTGACCTGGACGTGGAGAGCATCCGGTGGTCTGATAACAGTATCGTGCTCAAGAACACGAAAAAGAGGAGCAACCGGGTCGTTTATTTCGATGAGGAGACCGCTAGCCTCTTGCGCCGGTGGGTAACTGTACGGGAGATGCGTGCAGGGCCTGGAGGGGCTCTGTGGGTTGGCAGGGGAAACCAAAGAATAACATCCGACGGGATTAGGTCAATTGTAGAGCGGTCGGCAGAACTGGCCGGTTTGCATAATCCTTCCTCTTCCAAGTCGGAAGAGCGATTCACCCCTCACTGCTGCCGTCACTGGTTCACAACTCACCTGATCCGGGCAGGAATGCCTCGTGATTTTGTAAAAGAGTTGCGAGGGGACGCCCGACGGGAGGCAATCGATATCTACAACCATATCAACCGGGACGAGCTAAGGTTATCGTATCTGGCATGCGTTCCACAGCTTGGAGTATGATATCCGAGGATCTGTGCTTCCATATGGAATGGAGATTCTCAAAAAGCCTGCCCAAAATCCATTTCGTTTATATGCTATTTATAGGGATCTGAATCCGCCACAATTCTCGAAACGCAAGGCGTCCCCTGGAAAGAACGAAAATCCTCTTGGGGCCTCCGTTCCTATTCCAGTTCCAACTTAGACTGCATCACGCGATGGATTAGATCGCGTGACACGTTATTTCCTGTTTTCTGGCTTTACGCAATTTGCCTTGTCTCTCTCGTTTGGAGTTGGTCGGCTCGTTGTCTGCTCGAGGTTCGCTCCAATAACTCCGGCAAAAACCGCCGGTTTAGACACCATGCGAAAAACTTGCGGGACTGCGCACCTTATAGTTGTTGTCAGATCTGTTTATCGGTTCCCTGATTCCACTATCTTAATCTCCTCGTCGGTCAGGCCATAAAGTATGTAGATTAGGGCATCAATCTGCCCGTCGGTCTCTTCTTCCCAGGCATCAAACTGCCTGATCTTAGCTGTAGATCTATTGAATTCATCTTCTAATAGCCCTTTATTCTCTCTGCCTCTGGGATTATAGCCCGCCTTGAGTCTTCTCTTATTTTTGATCAGAAGATCATGAAATCCAGAGAAATCCATGTCATAGTATTCCAGGAGCTTTGATGCTCCCACTGAGGTCTTGGACATTGACACCGATCTCCCCTTCAAGCCACTTGAGGAAGTTATGTGCCTCAGATCGTCTTTGCTTATTGAGATCAAGCATTTGCTCTACAAGAGAGACCATGTGGTCATGATGAGCCTTATCCTGGGGATCAGAGTAATCAATAGCATGGATAGGCAATTTGGATACATATTGCGTAAAGAAACGTAGGTATCCACCCCTATATACTGCTGCAAGCTCTTTATAACAGAGATTCATTAGGGCTGAGTTTAAGATACCTAAGAGATATTTATCAGAAGATCCTATAATATAGGTAGTATTTGATGAGTAGACCCCACCCATTTCATCCAGTGTAAAGGCTCCCTTTAAGGAGATATCGGGGAAAATTATTTTCGACTTTTCAAACTCATCATAATAGTCACATGCTCTAAGCTCCCACCAATATTCGCCCTGATCACATCTCTTCTTAGCTCTTTCTGCAAAGGGCTCTAGGTGATTGGTGATGGCTGGATAATTCTGTTTCAGCCAATTGAAGGCATCCCCAGTGCCTCCTGACATCTCTCTGGTCCAGCCCTTATGAAGGGCAATCACATATGTGTCACTCTCAGGAGGCTGATACCTTTTTAAGTCCCTGCCTGCCAAAAATGGCTTTATGATTTCAGAATTTTTAGGGTCTTCAGCAATGAGTTCATTCCTGGTCTCAGCATCTATGACAAACGCTTCATTAAGTCCTGTCTTAATACCATAGTAGATCTTTCCACTTACATATTCACCTAATGATATGCTCTGGCTCTGCAGCTTATCCATTAAGTCCTGAGCATGTGTGTCTGCTAAAGACCAGCCTTCATCCTTTAATCTTGTCCGATCTACCGTGTAGGAATTCTCATTGACATATTTGGTTAGGTTAGTGAATTCCAGGGTTTTCACCTGAGTGGCAATAAAAGAGGTATCTGGTGGCCTTTTAGAAATCAATATAATACAGGGATAGGTAGTGGCTTCCTCAAATACTGGCAAATCTCCAAAGTCTATTATTCTCTCTATGTGCTGGCCTTTTAGCCATCTCCTCAGAGGCCTCCCATAGTTTGCCCTCATCCATTTATTGGCAACTATGTAAGAGAAAGATCCACCATCCCTCAAGAGAGATAGGCCCTTCTCTATGAAATAAGCATAGAGATCTGCAGTCCCGAGATAGACCTGATAATGGTCATTGAAAAAGGCTTTAATATCTCCTAAGCTCTCCTGCCTAACATAAGGAGGATTTCCTACAATGACATCAAAGCCACCCTGTATAAACACCTCAGGAAACTCCAGCTCCCAGTGGAAGAATCTCTGCTCCTGGGCCATCTGCTGTGCTTTCCTAAACCAATCCAGATCCCTGACACCACCCCACCCAGGTGATAGCCCGGGATCAATGCCATTGCTCATCCATTCATAGTCCTCGTCATTTACAATATTTCCAAAGTAAGTGGACAGTTTGACGTTTGCTACCTCTCTAATTCTTTGGCTTCTCTCATCATCCATAAGAGCCTTAAACTGCCTCTCCTTCTCTTTTACAGCCTTCAAACTATCATCTTGTATGGAATCTATTTCACCATATTTCCTGAGAAGTTCATCAATGAGCTTCCTCCTCTGGTCCATAAAGAACGCTGCCAAAGAGCCTTTGCCCATACCAGGGGAAGGTAATACAATCAGAGAATCGAGATCCATCCCCACCAGGCTATTACCACATCTGAGGTGATGATCGAGGAACGATAGCGGTTTATTGGCAGCTGCAGTGGTGAGCCACAGAGCCAGCTTTGCCAACTCCACAGCCATGGGATTAAGGTCTACCCCGTAGATGCACTTCCTAACCACCTCTCTCCTGGCCCACTGAATGTCGTGCTCTGCGACCTCTTTAGACTTAGCATCTTCTTTCCTGGCAGTAGCCCAGGCCTCAACTAGGGCTCTTGCTAGGTAATCCACAGCTTCAACCAGGAAGTGACCACTGCCCATAGATAGATCAAGGACCTTGATGGAAAGTATGTAATCAGCAAACTTTCTGCTATCCAGTAGTTGAGCCCATTCTTCTTTCTTCTGAGTTAGGACAGGGCCAATGGTATTCTGGACAATGTATTTAACTATATAATCAGGGGTATAGAAAGAGCCAGTGAGCCTTCTCTCTCCCTTATCTGTAAGAAGGCTTAGATCTGGTGTAAGCTTATACTCCAGCAAGCCCTCGTAGATAGATCCCAAGTGCTTTATATCAAGGGAGGAGTAGTCTACCATAGCCTTGTCAGATCTGGCTAGAAGGTCCAGTGCTTGTGCCAGGTATGAATCATTGACATGCTTATTGCTCAGAAAGATGTTTCTGGCTGGGTCAAATAGACCACCGTTATAAGCTGGGATGTATAGGACTTCCCTATTAATCCTCCACCTCTCAGACTCACTCCCTTCGTTGATGAGATCAAAAAGATTATTCAATCTTCCCCAGTAGGCATAAGAGAATGGGGCCAAGAAGTCCCCTGTATCTATTTTGGTGGCAATTTCCTTCTTCATCTCTTGCAGGCTCATGCCATGATAATATCTATTGCTGGTATCCAGCAAACCCCTGCTCTCAGCATAAGAGATGAAGAGCAGCCTGTAAAGCAGCAGCATGGAGTTGTCCTGGACTGATTTTAAATCATCTTCTGATCGGCTTAAGCCGTTAGTGGAATCTGCAAAGAAGCCCTCTGCCAGCTTTTGCATGGCCTTATATACATTATCCCGAAGCTCTTCACCAATCTCCCTGGCATAGGCTTGGCTTCCCTCCCTGGCTCTATCTAAGAAAGAATCTCCAGGGAATTTGGGGAATGCTTCAAATCTGAAAAATAGGTAAAAGTATTTGAAAGCCTCCAAGTCTCCCGACTTCAAGAGACTCTCTAGATCCACTTCATAATATACATCCAGTTTATAGCTGGTGCTCTCATGGTATAACCTCCACAGCCTGCCATTAGTGAGTAATCCCCACACAGGAGGGGTGTCTCTTAAATATGTATCAATTTGGTAGCTGGGATTCTGCTTAATCCACATGCCCTTCCCAGAGGCCTGGCTCTTATCAAGAGATATATTCCAAGCCTTGGCATCTCCCACTGCTATGGCCCTCTGATAAAAATCCTGAGTGCCTTGGAACTGATAAGCCTCATCACGACTGCCCTCTGAGGAGAAGAAGGCATAATCAGGTACACGGGCACTTTCAGCCACCTTCCCTCGAATGGCAAAGATATGACCAAGTTCTTTGAGCACTGGCCTGATGAAGTTATCTTCCAGTTGTTCCTCTTTATAGGCAGCTAAAGCCTCTCGTTTCTGCTGATAGTATTCATTTATTTTATTGAAGATTATTTGGGCTTTTTCATTCTCTTTCCACTCAGATGTCTTTGGTATCTGGGTCTCTAAATAGTGATTTGAGAATAGGCCATGGTTATTTACTGCTTCAAATGTCTGGGGCTTAACCTGGTCATGTGTGATTGTTTGTGGGGCTAGTGGCAAGGGCATCCCTTCAGATGTTAGCGTTAGCCAAGTCTTTGAGTCAGGGATATAAGGCTATCTTAGAGTGCTCAATTGGGATTGGATAAAATGCCCGCCTCTACGGCTTTGGCTTTCGCCTCAATTGCCGGCATCGCACTCCACCGCGGCGGGCACGTCGTCGTTCGACTGGCCGATCCTTCGTTGGCAGCTTCGATCGACGAAAGACGCGGTCATGAATCCCGCAGTGCCCGAAAGAAGCATCCGGATCGAATGCCAGGACGATAAAGGACGAAATCGCAAAAAGTACACCCAAAACCTTTTTCGTCTATTAATCCAGAGGCGTGGCGAGGAGGAGAGATATTGGCAGCACCCCAGATAATAGTGGATTTGGTTAAGCGGTTCGATGATGGGATTGAGGAGTTCAAGTCCAACAGCTACAATGAGACTGAACTGAGATCTGAGTTCCTAGTGCAGCATAACACAAGTCTCGAATCGATGAGATAGGGGCAGTAATGCGGTCCTTCTCAGCTTCTTTCTCAAAACTAATGTTATGATGCACTAGCTCATTTTGATTGATATTGAATTGTTGTATTCATAAATCCTCATAACATTTAAACCTAAGAAAAAGTTCCCAAATTCTTTGATTCGAGAATAATTTCTCCAAAGTAGGCTATATGCCAAATAACCTCGGAAGCTTAAGCTTAGTTCATCTTTAAAATTAAGCTGCTCTTTCAGGCCCACATCTTCTAAGAAACGATCTAACAACTGAAACATATGCATAATAAGATCTATTTCATTTGACAATGACAATTTCTCTATTTCTTTTATTATATAACATCTTCCATCTTCGTGTATCCTAATCTTGATATCTTTCTCTTCAAGTTCAATTAGTATAAAATTATTTTTACAATAATAACTTATTTTATAATTTCTATTTTTTATAATACTATCGTATATTGACTCGATACTTATTGAATCGAGTGGATTTTTCAAAGAGATGTCCAATTCAATTCGCATCTTTCCTCAATATTACAAGCTATATTCGAATTCATTCGCAATCCTTTCTATCGAAGTCAATCTCTGTTCAAATTCTTTCTGTTGAATCCATAATTCTTTCTTTAAACGGGCAATCGATTGAGCATTTTCATGTGCTTTTTCTACATCAGAGTCAACTATGTTGGCATACTCACTGGTAATGGAACTTGTCCCACCCTTTGATAAGATTCCAGACTTTATTACATCCCCTGCATCTCTAAGGCCCATCGTCATATCTCTGTAGACGCTTTCTGAATCAGGATACTCACTTCTTAGATCTAATCTAGATCTTTTTTCCGCTAATAACTCCAGGGATCTTTTTACATCGCCTTCCACAGGTGCTCTTATTGAGGAAGTACTTATGGGTTTTAATTGGCATTCTATTATATCTTCAATTTTTCGTCTAGTAATTAAGCCCTGCCCAACTTCTAAAATATAATTTTTTATCAATCCCAATTTTTTATTTGGCTCTGGGATTTGACACTTTTGCATGTAGTTTATTATCCCATCTCTAAGCATCGATTCCGTCCAAGAGTAATTTACATCTAGCCCAAATAGTAACCTTTGAAAGATATCTTTCTCCTTTCCCTTTCTCATTTTCTGATAAGATTTTATTGCAGTCTTAGGCATATTTCTTTCAATTTCCGATAATGTTAATCCACGTTTGAGATCATTGCAGGACTCAATAAACATTTTTAGGTTTCGATCCCAACTCGCGTTTGTAACCAGGATGCACCCTATGCTCTTATCTGTATGCTCTTTCACAGCAGTTTCAAAAGCCGTCCAGAACTGAGGAAATACGTTTGCCGCATAATTCGCCAAAGTAAATGAGCCATAATCTAGGTATTTTGCCTGTATATAAACAACACTCAAACGGTTTGGCTCTTCATTAATAATAGTTATATCTTCTCCGTCTACTTCATACTCAACTTCTCTGACTTCATCAACAACTAAGTAATAAGCCCCTACAAGCAATTGATAATCGTAGCCTCTAGCACTAGTGGCCCCACTCGCTTCCCCAAATTCCGTCTTCCTAGTTACCATAGCAGCAAAGAACCTTATTGGGTGGATGGTTCAATCTCTGATTCAATCGAAGCCCTAAGTTCTTTTAGTTCTTGTACGTCTTTTTCTAACATCTCGATTTGCATGGGATCGATCTCCAGAACGGATTCTTTGTTAAGGCGTTTTATTGCTGCAAGAGTTTTCTTGATAAAATGGTCAACTAATATAACAATGCTATCGAGGGGGGCATCAAATTCAATTGAAGTTCCATCAAATCTCCACATTATCGAATGCAGTTTTATTACTTCTTGTGATATGAGTAGGTTGCTGTCAATTCGAATCCAATCTTTAGGTTTTAATATACTCTCCTTAATTGAAATTAATTTAGCCCCATATTTAGCAGACAATTCCAGAAATAGCTTTACTGATTTTTCTGAAAATATACCTTCTTCTTTCAATTTATTTGAAAGAATCTCAACGACTTGGGGCAGTGTAATTATGAATAGCAAATAATTTGTAGCATTGGAGCTTAACATCACGTTTAGACTTATGCCAATATTATAATATATATGATACTTGGATTTTTCATTTCCGCCATATATATTTTTCCAGATAATTTCATCTAAATCTCTTATATTTATCGATGCTAATTCTTTATCAACATTTCTCAGGATCTCTCTTTCGTTAGAATCCAACATGATTTCTGCATTTCCTTCGTTTATCTTAAATCTCATAGTCGATTCCCAGCAGCAATTCTCTATTGCATATTAAGACTTATGGGTTTCAAATTACTCCAAAGTAGAGAATAATGCAGGATTGATTCAAAACGAGAAGAGGCAGAATCAATAGGCTGGAGTGGGGGAGGAGGCAGAGCTCCTACACCAGCCGCCTTCTGGCCCGGAACGTCCCTGCGATGTCGCACTTCTTACTTTTCCCTGTATCGCAGCTGAGGGTCGCCGTCTTGGCGGCCCCTTTGGCCATGGTCGGGATCGTCTGACCACCGGCCCAGCGTTCTACCTCGAACTTGACTGAGCTCACCCTCAGATGGATGTATTTGCCATGCCAAATTTATCTATTTCTCGACGCATTTGAAGTTGCGATATACATGCCAAGACCATAAGGATTTCGAGAGGGAGTAAATCGTGTATGATTTTAAGTGGGGGCCGAACAATGTCGAATCCTTTTGTCCATAGCTGCCGAGAATAGTAAAAATTGAAATATAAAAAGCTAGACAGCGAGATGCATGAAATGCCTCGCTATCCTCATCCTCGGTCTGCTCCTGGTACCGCCCTCCGCTGGACAGAACTACACCAGCGCGGACATGATCTACATCGCCCGGTACTCCTATGCCACCGGAGTCATCGACGGTATGTATCAAGTCCACAAGCTCCATTTTGAGGAGGGGCTCGTGCCGGAGTCGTTCATTAATACCGTGATCCAGAAGTGCCGAGCCGGTGTTCTGGCTTATGCCAACAACATCGAAAAAGAATTTGGTAATGATCCCTGGTTGGTCCAGCACATTCTCAATAAGACTACTGAGAGCGGGCTGATAGAGCCCGGTATGCTATGATATCTATGATGTACCTCAGCCATTTAACAGGGCCTCCAGCTCCGCCAAGGTGGTGCAAGCCTTGATAGCTGCTATTCTGGTGTCACGGGCAGTTGTCAGCGGCTCAATTTTCGTTTTCATGTTCGCATATTTGGCCGGAGCGGTCTCTCCGGTCTTTGTGAGCAACTTGTCGATAGCCAACATGCACCGCCCAATCATTTCAATGCAATCCCAATCCTCTGCGATCGCTACGTTACAGGCATCTTTGGTTGAGCGAATCGCTTGACGTTTCATCTTTTGGAGGTATTCAGCATCTTCAAGTTCCGCATGAGATCTCTGCTGTAGTTGGCCGTCCACCACTTTCCACATCGGGCGATCTTCTGCGTCATTGAGCAGCATCCGAAAGTGGCGGCCAGCTCGGCCAACTGCCTGATTCGTTATCTCGATGTCCGTAGGTAGCGGGACTTCGAAATCATCGGTGAATCCTTTCGTGACAATGCCAGAAGCATTGCACCGGACAAACCATCTATCAGCCATGTTAGAGCCTCGCATCAGCACAGTAGATACCATCTGATAGCAGATAGAATGCGTACAGGGTACCGGCCACGAACGACCCTGCCTTTGTGCAGTTGAGCACGAGAGCATTTCGTGTTCGTGCGGTTGTATTGAATGTGTCAAACGCCCCGACAAACGACCCATCCGCGAGCCTCACCGCTCGGTGGGATGTATCATCAGGCACACATATACCGGTTGGTGCAACTCGCATTTTTATGGGCAATGCCCGCGTGACATATACAGTATCGGTTGAACCCGCACGACCCCATCCCCATTGTTCGGCGTCGTTTTGCTGATATACTATAAAGTATCTCATCGCCTTGAATAGGTCCACGGCGTATGGAATCGACGCATACGGCAGACAGACTGCACCAAGGTTGAGTTGAATGTCTGCCAAATACAATAGATCGTCAACTGCCGCATCGGTGTCGTCAATCCAGATTAAAACCGCTAGATTAACCATTCCGCTTGTGTCGATGCTAATATTCTCGATTTTGAATGTTGTCCAGGCATCGGCAACGAGTGCATTATTTGCTGCCGTGTTTTCCGCTGTCCAATTCGTAGCCCAGGTCGGATTTGAGCCCTCTGCTCCCCAACTTGATATCACGTCTGACGTGACGGAATCAGCAGTACCATTCCAAGCCAAGACTGCCGCTCGGATGTTTTCAATCACTTTTCCGGCCGTGGTCCTGGCTTTGAACTGGAGGCTGGCAACCCCACCCGAATATTTCAATGCCTCTCGACTTTCAACGATCTGCAAATATCCGAACTTCTTGTTAGCGGTTTCCACTTCAAACTTGGCGGATGTTGCAGAGCCCGCAGGCACGATAGACGACTCGGTCGAGATGTCAACGATATCATTGCCATCCGACAATAGAATCCACTGATCGTGAATATATGAGTCGTCGTTGTTGACGGGAGACGTAGATGCGGTGAAGACCGTTACTGCATGATCCGAATCGCCATCCCACTGGTTGATCTGGAACGATCCATTGATCAACAACTGCCTGAAAGCATCTGAATGATATTCCAAGAACTGTGGATTAGCAGCAGCACCGCCAGTGATGAATGCCTGTCCTCTAGTTCCCGCTGCAAGTATTGTCCAGCTGGTACCATTGAAGTAGAGTACGTCGCCCTGCGTGGCCGACTCCAAAAAATCAAGATCCCCGCCGATCCGGGCCCACCACGTAGCGTTCGGTGGCTCATGGTTCGTATTACTGTCTTGGATAGAGACGTAAGCAGCGCCATCGTTCGTCACTCCGTCGCCTGCTGAGTAAGTTGTTCCAGAATCCCAAGCACCTTCCCAGACCACATCTGCAAGAGGCGTCCCATCATGTCCAATTGCAAGCGGTCGCCAATACGTTTCCCAGTTCGCCCCATTGATAGGCTCGCTCAATGCACCGGACGTGTGAGCCAGGATGCAGTAAAAACTGCTCCCATCATGTTGTAGAATATCACCGATAATGTAAGCCGTCGTTGTCGTCCAGTCGCCCTTGGCCGTATGATCGTGGTTGACCGCATCGGCTATCCTGACATATTTTTGGAGCAAAATCGATCACCTCAGATCGGGTAAATGTCTCGATAAGTGCAGATCAGGCCCAAGAGTGCTGCTGATCCGCCGGCGTTCACCTGGAGATGGAACGTCTCATCGGGGTCCGTCAGTGGCATCTGGCTTGCAGGGATATATCTCGAAACGGCGCCTCGAACACGTGAAATGGTCAGTCCTTCGCCTGCACCTGTAGTGACACCGATTGCCACGAAATCTTCAGCGATGCAATCTGGGATCTTGATCACGTTCTCCCCCACAACAAGTGCATCGTGGTCGATTGCGGCGAGATCTGATAGATTAGTTTCAAATGCCACTTTGATGTCCGGTGTTCCCGTGAGTGATGTTATGTCCAATTCGAACACGGGATTCGGCTCGCATATGGGGAGCGGACCATAGAATGGCATTATGAGCTTTGCCGAAGCCGCCATGACAAAAGCGTTTTCAGCGATTGACCCACCGGTGCCATAGTTCACGAAGCTTGATCCATGCAGATCGTTCTGAAATTGGGAATATGACATCGGAAAATTCGTTTCATATTCATGCTCAATGAACCCGAACCGATCGACCTCGAACTGGTCCCTGCGCATCAGCTTGTCACAGAGTTCAATGCTACGGTCTGTTGGCGTGTGGTCATCATCCGGCACTATCGAAAACGTGAGATCGGTCGCATAGTTGGGCGAACTGAAGTTACCGGAAGCCATCAGGTAATCCAGACCGGCCGGTTCATAGCCTTCGTTCGTCAGTATATCCAAGAGTCCCCATGGAAGGCTTTCTGCCGTCTCGATGGCGAGTCCCTTGTCAGGGCCAAGCAACCACGGTTCCTGGGCAACGATCCGCGCTTCTGCACGATAGAGCCAGACATCATCGCCCGTTGATGGATCAGATACGCATTCCGCCTTGAGAACCCTGGCGTCTGCCTGGGCAATGTAGAATCCTCGGGACGACTCGAATGGGAAACATTCCGACCCAGCTGGAGCGTTCCGGATCTCAGCAATCCACTCTTCCATGGCCACCCGGGTTGGAAACCTGGCTCGGAACTTCCAGACCCGAGGAGGTCTCCCCCGGTTGAGGTACATTCCCCACCGTCGCCCGGGGTAGGATACCATTTCGGCTTGGAGGTCGCCGCCTTCAGTGGATACGCCGTTTTCCTCGATCACGTCACCGCAATCGAGCCCGTTTATCTCGCAATATCTGGTCATGGTTCGAAAAGTCTCTTCCAGAATCGCATGGTCGCTGAGACGTTTGCAGTCGGGTGGCCGGTACAGTCCGAATGCGCTCCGCCAACATCACCGAAGAGATCAGCATAGAACGTCAGAACGTTGTCGACGCCCTCCGTCACCTTGTCGGTCACATCCATCGTGGGGCAGGGATCACCGAGCATCCACGATCCCAACCACGAGAAATCGCCTGACGATCCACCGACCTGTGCTATTACTTCCCATCTACCATACGTGGTTTTCAGGTACCCGTCAAGGTCAATTGAAATGTCGAGTGTGATCCTGGGCCGATCGACTGACGTCTTGCATCCAGATGGGACGGCAAACGTCATTGTACCTCCAGTGCATGATGCATGAGTGAGATCCGATATCTGGAACTCGCAGCTCCCGGTAATCTCCGAGTAGCATTCCATCATGTAATAATCGATATAGCCCTCTTCAGGAGAAGCCCGGGCCCGCCACATGTCAACAAAATCTGGTGATCTTGCACCCAGCTGGAGCCGGAGAGATCCTTTCTTGCTCTGCTCGATCAGGTATGCACTCAGGATCTCTGACGGTTCGTTCTCCATCGAGAGCTTGAGAAAATCGCCAGGTTGGAGAATCAGTGGCCGGGCGGTGGAGACGGTCTTGATTGTGTCGTTCGCCCTGGCGGCGAATTCCGCATCCGTGTACGGGATCAGTATGCCATCGGTGTCCCGATACCCATATTCGACCTCGTATTTATCCCACAGCCAAAGGCCAGCCTGATCCGGATCGCATTTCGTGTAATACTGGTTGCCGTCGCCGATACCCATCAGGGCCTGCACGGCGGGCTTGCTTGTGGCAGTGGCCTCGTAGGTCAGCAGATCGGCTTCAGATAAATCGTATAGCCCATCCGTCTCGCCCTCCCCTTCGGAAGTGCTCAGATCAAGGTAAGTGTAATCCCAGCTGTCCCGGAAACGCATATAGTAGCCGTGAGCTTGAGCCAGATTGAACAGCAGCCCGGCAATCTCGTTATATGCTGTCTGTAGTGCCCCCTGGAGAGCAGTCGTCGGGCTGTCCTGGTCTCCCATCCGGATCTTTGTATCGAACGCATTCGGCACCCAGACGCCGCCCTGTGTATAGTATCGCCGACCGGCTACGGCAGCTGCTCTCAAATACAGGTCCACGGTGTTTTGGTAATAGCTGTTGTCGTAAGTATCCAGATCGGCCAGAGCGCTGCGCTCTGTGAATGCTGCCAGACCGTTTGCCCCGGCATAATAGATTGTGGGACTATCGCCGATCCTGGACTTGCTGCCCCATCCGGCAAGCTTGATGATCGATTTGGCCGCATCGTGCTTTGTGAAAGCCGTAGCAATCGGCATCAAGGAGTTGGCCGAGAAGATCAGGCCGGGATCAATCGAGCCGGCGTCGTAAGCGTCCTTAAAGAGGTCTGACAGTTTTTCGCCCGTGAAGCTATGGTTAAACCTGGGCGCATACCGCCTTGCCAGCAGCCCCTCGATTCCCAGAACGGTGAAGGTCTTCTTGGTCTTGTCCGCCCTGGCCAGCCGCTCGACGTATCCCCGAAAGATCGGCTTTCCGTCCTCGACCGCCAGGACCTCAGACATCTTCGCAATAGGGACACGGCGCTCGACCGTGAGATCAAGCTGTCGTGGCCTGAAGCTGTCCACCATTTTGTATCGGCGGAGTGTCCAATCGAGATCCTCCACCAGGTAATGCTCAGGATGGGCGCGGTCAAACGACCGGCCCGGTGCCGTGACATAGAAATCCATTGTACCTCATCCTTGCCAGAACGACGACATGCAAAGGCGATCCTCGATGCTCTGAGCGTGCTGGGCCAGGCAGACCTCCAGCTCTTCCCTTCCCATAGCCATACCTGCAGGCGCGTTGATCTCGGTGTTTATCGTGACGTTGACGACCTTGCCCCCACCCATCCCGGCCAAATCCGGTAGAGGGATGATCGCTTCAGGCACCCGGTTCATGGCCAGCATAGCCAGAGTGGGCCCTGTCACAATGCCACCAGAATCGAACAGCGGCAGATCATTGTTCAGGTCTGGCGTGTAGCCGCCGCCCTTCCCATCCTCGTATCCACCGTACCCGCCGGCTGCCCCGATCTGCATGACGTAGACAGGTTTAATCACTGGCCGGCTTGCTGCAGCATCGATCGCTGAAATTGCAGCCATGGCCGAAGCGGTGTCTGCCTGGATTGGCATCTGTCGTTCTTCTTCGGCGGTGGTGGACAGGTTCGTTATTCCCTGAGTCGCCTGGCTCGTGTCGGTCGTTATTGTTGCCTGCCATGCCGCCCGGTCCTGGAGCTGAGCCTGGAGGTCCTGGATGACCTGTTGACCGGCCTGGACGTTGTCCCCACCGAGCTGGAGTAGGCCGGGCCTGTACGCTCCCCTGGCAGCTTCCTCCTGCAGGAAGGCCAAATAGTTGGCACCCGATGGGCCGATGTATCCACGGTTGAACAGGAGGTTACTGGAAGCTTCCTGAGTCTTGGCAAAGTCGGAGACGACGCACTCACAGTCTCCCATCGACTCTTCGAGACTCTGATTGGCCTGATCGAGAAGGTTCTGGCTGGCGTCATACGTCGATGAAGCACTTGCTGCGGCATCTGCAGCTGCTAACTGTGATGCTGCCAGGTCCTGTTGAGCCTGAGCGGCTTGGTTAGCTGCCGTGGTCGAATTCGCAGTTGAATCAGCCATGCTGCTTATCCCATTTTTCGCAAGCATAGACTCGATATCGATCTTCTCAAGATCGTTCCAGACGAACGGCGTAAACTCCTTGATGTAGTTCTGCCGGATCATCGTTCCCCATGGGGAACCTTCGACCTCCCGCATTTGTCTGGCGGCTTGAGGTGTGGATGAGGCCTGAGCGGATTCAATGCCTTCTCCCACCCGGTTCAGGTTCCGCTCAGCGGCGAGGTTGGACCTCTGGGTAGGTGTAAGAGTAACGCCAGCTGCTTCTTGTGCTCTGGATTCTTCGTTCGCCTTGCGCTGTACGTCGCGGCCAACTGCACCAGATTTTGCTTGTGCAATGGTCCAAACGGCATCACCAACCTCTTGCCCTATGTAACCGCCAACTTTCTTAAAATCGTTGGCAACATCGCCCCAAAAACCCTGCGTGATCAGCTTAGTGTCAGATGTGGATTCCCAGCCGGGTGGTATCTCCGATAGACCCTGTGATGCCCAATATTCGCCTGAATAGTAATTGCCTGATCCGGGCCGGCGGTATCCAGTTCCCACAGCCGCACCGGCCGGAAGAGTGGCAGCTGCTGCCGGAGCTCCACCGAGCCCAAGAGAAGACCCGACCCCGCTGAGGGCAGAGCCCACTCCACTGAAGGCGTCCCAGGCCGCATCAGCCATGTTGGCAAGAGCGCCAACTGCTTGGTTGATTGCGCCAACGAGTGTGGAGCCGATTGAATTGGCGAGTTCGGTGAATCCAGCACCTAGCGCGTTTACGACATCGATTCCAGCATTGTAGAGCGCAGCGAACGTTGGAGCTACGATATTGTAGAGAGCATTGAACACCTGGGCAATCTGTGGGATAGGCTTGTTCCAATCAACCTTTCCTGCAGCCCAATCCCAGGCACCTTGCAAGGCCCGATAGATCGACGATCCTATCTGCTGGTAATCAAGACCTTCGAAGAATGCGACAATTGCGTTCCAGACTTTGCCAAGACCGTCACCAACCGCGCTCCAGTCACCAGCCCAGAGCGCGTTGAAAAACTCTGTCATGGCAGGCGTAGCGGCTCGGATCCCAGCCGCTAGCCACTCGACCTGTCCTTTCATGGGCTCCAGGGCGGACGACCAGGCCTGGATTCGGGCGACATCGAATGCCCCTTCAAGCTCTGAAAGTGCCCCGGCCAGGTTGTCAGTCTGCCGTTCGTACTCCTCGAGTGCTGAAGTGCCTTCGTCGAACTCCAGTTCCGAGAGGGTTTCCATCTCGTCGAGGATGTCGGATCTGCCAGCAATCTTCTGGCCCATCTGTTTACCGTAAGCGCCGAACAGTTGTGTGAAGAGGACATCTTCTTCAGCAGCATTGAGTCCTTTGGATTTGACAGCATCCGCTACATCGACTAGAGTCCCCGTCAGGTCATCGGATATCCGCTTCTTGAAATCTGATCCGGATATCCCCAGCAGCTCAGCTGCAAGTTTGTAACCGCGAGTGGTTTTCGATCTGTCCACTGCGGACGAAAAGAGACCTTCGGACAGAGCCGATCGAAGCGCCGTCGCTCCTTCGGCACCCATTATGCCGACTGTCTCAAGCATCGACCCGAATGCAGCGCCCTTTGCAATCGAGATGTCAAAAGTGTTCAGGGTGCCGCCAGCGGCGTCCAGAAAGTTCAGGATATTAGATTCGGTCGATGGGTAGGCGTTACCCAGAGCATTGACAGCCGATTCGGTGGATCTGAATACATTGACGGCACCACCCATTTCCCGAGACTGCTCGGCCCAGAGGGTGTTTATTCTGGCCAGCTTGTTGGCAGTGGTGTCAGTATCCATGCCAAAGGCGGCCGCGCCCTGAAGGACCAACCGGGTAGTATCTTTGATCTGGCCGGTCTCGATTCCCATCGAACCGAGTGCGGCCGCTACGCCGGTAATATCCTCCCGCTCAACTCCTCGGAGGTTGGCCCTGAGGTCGAGCAGATCGGCGTTCAGAGCCTTGAACTCTGCCGACAGTTGGCCAGTTCCTGGATCCCATTTCTCGACGCCGGTCGTCTTGATGACCGAGCCCATCGATTTTTCCCAGGACATCGCCGCCTTGGGGCCTAGCTCGTCAGCTGCACGGAGCGCAGCCTGGATGGCCAGCATAGCACCGCCAGCCACGAGCCCGCCAACTGCTCCGCCGATGATAGATCCCTTGGAGCTGGCACGATTGGCCCAGCCGGTAACCTGAGCTTCGGCGGACTGGAGGCCTGCCTTGAGCTTGGCATCATCTACGTCGAGAACTGCCGTAGCTCGGCCGACTTCAACCATTATATACCTCCAAAGATGGTAATGTGTGTCATGACACCCTGGCTAATCCTGGTCGCTCTGCTCCTTGCGATCACTGCGGCATCAGCAGAAACGATAACAGTCGGAAACTATAGCATGTCGTTTGAGTACGATAAGCCGCACTCGATTCAGGTATTCAACGAGACCAATTCGGCCGAGATACAGGTCTTTAATGGGAGATTCCAGGTCACTATAGGTGATGCGACAATATTCCCCACAAATGATATCTCATCTGATTTCAAACAGTTTGTAGAAGTCAATGGAGAGCGAGGAGTCCTTGCAGTTCTCGGAGATTTCTTCTTATATGACAGCCTCGGAGAACTGCCACTTTATGTCGGTGGCCGAGCTCCTACGTTCGATATCGTGGACTTCCTCCGCTCCCTGAAAATTACACCGGTTGAGCAGATGTAGACGAGGGCGGGCCGCCTTCGCCCGCTCGTCTCATCATTTCTATCGAGTCCTCGATCTCACCATCTTTCGATTTTGGCCGGTCGGCCAGTGGATCAGGATAGAAATCTTCGAACGATTTAGGGAACTTGGTCTGAGTGTTGGCATAACTGATGCCTGCCCACCAGCCGGCGAGACACCGCAGTCTCTGCTCGGACGATCGGTGGAATATCAGATAGTCAAGTTCGACCGGTGTTAAAGAATCAAGTTCGTCGGGCCGAAGCCCGAGAATTACATGTCCTCGCCGGGCGGCTTCTCGCCAGGTCCAGGCGCATCTGGTGTCCCCGCTTTTGCCGCTTCCCGCTCCTGCAAAGTCTTCAAGTACCGAGGGTTTCTAGCCCTAGCATACGCCTCCAGGAGGACTTCGACGAGATCCTGCCGGTCTCCGCTCCGTTCCAGGAAAGCTTCATAGATGCTATCCACCTCCTCCAACCGGAGCTTGGGTTCCTCTTTTCGCAGGGCTCCCCATAGAGCAATCGAGAACAGGCTATCGTTTCCCAGGTTACCCATGATCAGGCCGGATGATATTATACCGCCAGGAACCTGGATATCGCTCTTCTTCGCCCACCGATGAGCCAGGTCTTCCATCGCCCGAAACGCACCCAGGGTGAATACCAACTCTCTGGGACGGTCGAGATCAACGGTGATACCACGTTTCCCTATATCGAAATCCTCTATTCAATCACCCTCATTCTGGATATATCTCATGCGTTCCGACGAACTTGATAGTCTCTTTCTGGGCAGCGTTTGGATCATTGAGGATCGCTTCGATTCCTTTGAGATACCCCCAGCCGACCCATGATTTGGCTCCCGAGTAGTTGCTGTAGAACTTAGCGATCAGCTTTGATAGCAGATCGGTCGTGGCCGGATCAGGGTAAGTTATAGCGTTGTAATAGAAGAACGCGTCGGCCGCGAACTCAAATCCCCGGATCCCGCCCAAGAACTCAGCCCACCCCTCACTATCGATCGAGGTGATATCGACCTCTTTGTTGTTGATCGTCATCTTGCCGGCGTAGAGATTGATAACCTTCCTGAAGGCCAACTCTGACCTCCTGGTTCCGGCTGCTCTGACTAGATCGTCGGCATTGAGTGCAGCTGATACAGTGATCGAGCCACGGAGATAGTTGATCTCGCACGAGCTGGTGATATCGACCCATCCGCCAGCACCGTGAACCTGTTTCTCGATGGTGGCAGCAATGGACGGATCCCAGTACCGAGATCCTGCTGCAGCCTGGTAGGTCAGATGGTCCCCGGAATCGACGAGTGACAGCTCCGTGAAGGCAACGCCGTTCGCTCCGTGTGAGTGGGACAGAGCCCCAGTGACACCGGCACCGGTCGATCCCGGTGTAAGCCGGAGGTATCCGAGCGCTATCGCATCCGCCGATGCATTGAATGCGGCCACGATCTGGGCTGCGGTACTTGTAGCGACACCCGCACCATCGGTGGCACTGTTGATGGTGATATCATTGCCAACGACAACCACTGAGAGGGAAGTGCCCAGCCCGGACACAACTATGGTAATCGAGGGAGTGACACCATTCTTGGAGACGAAGCACAGATCCCGGTTGCTGCCCAGGTTGGCGGTCACTACATACTCTTCCGGCTCGTCTCGGTACAGAGCCGCGCTCAAGCCGGAAATGGCTGAGGTAGTCATTGACTACCTCCTTCAGCTTCCGGCCGGAGTTATGGCGCCAGTCCCGCGGAGAGTCCAGCTCACGGTCTGCTGCTTGTCGCCAGGGCTGACGAGATCCAGCTGGGCCTGGGTGACGAGCACGGTCCCGCTCCAGTTGTATCCCGCTGCAGCAGATCGGCATTTGAGAGATGCAACCGTTGTCCCAGCCAGGAGCGCGGTCTGAAGAGCGACGAATCCGTTGGTATCCCCGGTGATCAGGTTGAAATCGCCGGTCACCTGCCAGGACCGCCGGCCGCCCAGAAACTCAGCCCACCCGCTCCCATCAACGTTGGAGACATCTATCTCCTTTCCGTCGATCGTCAGTCGCAAATTCATTCCCTCGGCTACCTTATTTGCACCGATGTAAAGGCCGCCGGACATTCCGGATACTGCGCTAGTAGTCATTTCGTACCTCAACCCTAAGGCTTCTAACCCCCGAAAACGGGTTTATAAAATATCTCTGAAATAATGATTAAAAAAAATTGAATGTGGATGAAAAGTTATGCGCCTTTCACTGCCAGAAAGTTCTGGTAGAATATATTCCTCCCTCGACCGTCCTTCTCAAGGAACACCGGCACGCCAAGAGCACGGATGTGGATGTATTGATGGCCGGATAGAGCCGTGTCATGTATCCCATGTAGGGCAGTATCAATTGCTTCGGCCTTGCTTTGTGCTGCTGTATATGTAGCAGCCCGAGTCTCCACATGCACCTCTGGCCATTGCATATCGGTAAGGAGATCCTTGGGCCGGCCAGGGCGTGAATATAGGCAGATAACGACGTCCGGTGTGTCCGGCATCTCGCCCAGATAGATCGTCCTGGTCGAGGACGTGCCGGGATAGACGCCGACCCCGGCGGTATTGAGCTGGATGGCCAGATCCTCGATGAAACTCATTTCGTCTCAGTCTTGCGCTTTCTCTTGCGGTCGAATTCGTCTTCCGGGCCATCTGCCTTTGTCCCATCGGGCCTGTGCCAACATTTGCAGATCTCGCAATATCTATTCATGTGACCTCCTCACGGTTTCGGGAAAATGTCCCAATACAGATATCTACTGACCCAATCAGCGATGAAGAACGCTGTGACCAACAGCCCCCATTTTACCGCGCCATTTTTATCGAGCCATCTGAACGCACATCTCGACATGCGGAAGACTACAAAGTACTGATCACCCTCGTCGAGTCTTTTGAAGATCTTGTCGTGATCGGTGGCGTTCTGCTGACAAACTTCCATGAATTTGTTCCCGAGCTCGTCGAGCTTTTCGATGATAATCCCTAGCGTCACGTCACGGTTCTCGGGATTACTCAGGGTAGCCCGGATGTCTTCCATGCGTCCCCGAGATGCCCGCTCTACCTACCAGTCAACCTTGCCCAATCGATCGGGCCACGGTTGGCGAACAACCTGAGGACGATCATCACGACGGTGCCCAGTGCGGCAATCTCTTCGGTAGACAGAACGACCCCAAGCTGCTGCATACCGATTGTTAGAAGAGTTACCATGCCGACCAAGACCTCTTTCGACTCCCAGGGAGCCGGGCCGGGTGGGGCTTCAGCGTCCATCATCAGAAGCTCACCCCGAACTTGGTGCCAGCTGGTCTATATGTCCGAACCCCGGGACCGGTCGTGGCCAGGTAGGCTCTGCTGATAGCCAGGAGTGCCAACGGATCGGTCTTGAACCGGGCTCTCCACTCAGGCACGGTCAGCCGTGACCTATCGGCTCCCTCGATCACGATTCCCCGCCCGCCGTAAGTCGCCTGCACCATCTTCACGGCCTTCTCGTTGATCACTACACCGAGGATCTTGCCGGGCACGCCCTGGCCGGCCTCCCAGGGATTGATCGACTTGATCTCGCCCTCGTCGAGAACGATGTAAGCCGCTACGAAATCCAGAATGAACAGGCCGGGGGATCGGATCTGGTAGCCGGTTGGCAGATTCTTCTCCTCGCCTTCAAATTCCAGGCAGGCCAACCAGTCTTCGCCCTCTCCCTGGTCTCCCGGAACCTGGTTAATGGTTCCACAGCCCGGGCAAAGCCAGTTACCGCAGCTCGGGCATTCGATCTCGACTTCCTTACCACACTTTTCACAAATTAGATTCATGTAATCACCCGAAAATTGCTTTCATTGCACGGTTGACGTCTTCCTGATATTGATCTGCAAATTCCAAAAGGGGCTGCCGGAGGTATCCGGGTCCAGTGCCCGGCGTTGTGTAGTTGGCGAACTGTTTCTCGTGCTGCACCAGGGCGTATTTCGTGTTAAACGAGATCTCCGACCCTTTCTCGATTGCGTCCACGTTCGCCGATCCTCGCAGAGGGCCGAACTCAAGCGGTGTCTGGTTGACCGCGTCCCCTTTCACGATATCGGCATCCTGCCGGGCCACTTCGATTGCTGCCTGAATGGCGGCCTTGTGAAGCCGATCGCCGTACCAGATGACACGTCCCGGCATCAGACCATCCTCATACCGAGATTTACCACCCGGAACTGTTCACCCGACCAAAACGGCGTCTTCTGGATGCCAATCACAGGCCAGGAGTACCCATCACGTGTGAGATAATCACCGACCTCAACAGCCGAACTAGTCATTGCATAAGCGAATTGTTCCAGTTCTTCACCGCCCTCGGTCCGGATCTTCCGATAATCGTCGAACCAGATTACGGTGATCGAGCTGGTGGAAAATGTAGGATCGTTGTACTGATCGACGCTCGTCCTGGACTTCCAGGTTACCGATTCGCCCAGGCCTGCCAGATACTCATCCAGTAGCGTGCTCATCTGGTCACCACGCCGATGTACCGCCTCATGTACCTCGTGGCCTGTGGTGATGATAGCACTTCAGAACCGGCACCATCTCGGAACGTCTCAGACAGCTTGCCGCCGATCGAATAGCTCTTGACACCCTGAGACTGGAGCGACAGCCGGCCACTTGATCCAAACGAGACGATCGCTATAGCCTCTTCCAGGCACGCCAACTTGACCAGCTCAGGCACAATCGGTAGGCTGGTTCCATTGTCCCAATCACATGTCACACCATCGATCGATCGAGGGAACTCAAGCGTCTGTATCAGGCCGTCGGCGTTTACGTCAGATTGACTGCCGTTCTCGATGTAGGGCTCCTCGTACCGACCTCCTCTGAGGGGCAACGCGTCGATTCTCCGAGTGGCTTCTCGGCAGTACCAAGCCTGTGCAGATGCAGCCGCAGCTTTTAGCGATATGGCAGCGGCTCTTGGATCGTCGCCGATCATTGCTTCAAGTTCGGTGTCTGACGCTATGTAGCTGTTAGAGAAGGCAGTCATTCGACCTCAGAAAAGATGTTCAGCCGGATTTCTCCGGCTTAACTTCCTCATACGACGTGGGATCGTCGAGCATGCGCTTCAGCGTCACCGGATCGCCGACTTCCCACGTTACCCCTGTCTTCTTGTTCACGAACTGTCGAGGCTTCACCTTCGCCGCGGCCATTACTTCACCTTCAGGACCGTGACCTTTCCGGTGATGTAGCCACTACTGATCTCCAGATAGCCCGATGCGTTCATGAACCGAGCGGATTCAACGGGCCCGAACCAGTAAACCCCTGCACCCAGGGAGCTATATGACAGGTTCCCGATTCCAGACCGGAATGCTTGAGCCCCGTCTCCGGCCATGAGGCTGAAGTAGTCGAGTGTGCTGTTTGTGGTGCTGGTATAGTTCAGTCCAACTACCAAATCATATCCTTCGGGCCAATCGTAGTAGTTGATCGATCCGTTTCCAGCAAGGGTGGTCCACGCGCCGGGCGCCTTGGCGTAGTCGTTCTGATCGTCGAGGGACGAGACCGCGCTGATTGCAGTATAGGTGGCGCTGGCGATACATGACAACACGACCAGACCCACCACCAAAAGAGTAAGTATCTTTCTCATTTCAGTCACCTCAGGTCTTACTCATAGTCATTACACCGAGGTAGTCGGGCTGGGCCACCTTGGCGCCATATACATCCAGACCTCGGACGATATCCCTGAACTGATCGGGATCCCTGAGGGCCTCGACCTTCACAATCTGGTCAGCGAAGGTGATCGCCTGACTGGTTCCAAACAGGATCTTGTACTTGGCACCGCCAGTGTTGGGCACATTCTGGGATTCCAGGACGTCGAATCCGGCGATCCGGGTGACGAATCCATTGAGAATCGCCCCGCCGGCTATGGCACCTGCAGCAGCTCCGGCCAGCTTCAGGTCTTTGGTGATCATGGCGCTGACCCAGGGGGGCACGACCATGAACCGACCGATCTTGGGGACCTTGGAATCGCTCAGAAGGGTAGCGCAGTCCTCGATCACGTTGAATATGTTGTTGCTGCCACCGTCCTGAACAGCATCAGGAACGATTGCGGACGCATCGGATCCATTGAGGTTAGCCGCGCTGGCGTCGGTGTACAGGGATGCAATAAACTGATCCCTGGTATCGGCTAGGTCATATCCTGCCTGATCCCGGGCAGCCGCTTCGAAGTTTCCAGCCGCCTGTGCTTTGTCGAGGTCCTCAATAGCAACTGAGAAGCTCTTCTGTTGAGAGATCCTGAGCTCGGTGTCCGCATCCGTGAGCTGCTGGGGAGCGGCCATATCGGTGCCTTTTGTATAGTCGCTAATGGTCACACTGCCGATCCCGACGATATGAAGAGTATCGCCCTTCTGACCGATGGTGCCCTGGTAGTTTCTGTTGATCACCCCGGGCTGGCCATAGACCAGATTCTTCCGGGCCTGAAGCAGCAAATTTGCCGCCCAGAGCTCGGGAATGAAGTTGTCAATCATGTTGTATCCTCACAAAGTATAATCCACCCGACCCTCTTTCTGAGCCAGGTTGATCTCTGCCAGCACCGTCTGGTCGACGTTAGACGGATCGGCCAGAATCTTCTGGATCTCCGACCGGGCCCACACCTTTTTACCCGGTTGTCCAGACACCCCAGGATTGCCGGCGCCTTGTGCAGCTTTTGGCGTCCCGGCACTGAGCCTGTTGGCGAGACGGTCCACGCTTGCCTGGATCTCTTCCTCGGTCGACCCGCCAACCGAATCGATCCATTCAGGTGAGATGCCTGCCGCCGCAAGCCGAGCCGATTTGGTGCGCTCCAGCTTAAGCCCTGTCAATTCATGGTCTTTGGCGGTCAGTGCCTTGGTCACCGATTCGAGCTCGACCTTGAGCTTATCGACCTCAGACATCTGGCCTTTCTTTAGTTCCGCCAGCTCTTCGGCAGCCTTCTTCAGGCCGTCGTAGTCGGCGTACTTCTTTCTTTCCCGGTCCAGCCGGTCTTTCACTATCCCATTGAGGTACTCATCATGTTCCTCTTTGGTTGAGAATGTCTTAAACGGTGTTCCCGCCGGTGGCGGATTAGCGCCAGGCGTAGGTGATGGATTGACTTCAGTCATGAAAAACACTCACCGGGATCATGGCTCCCGTCGCCGTTTTTTGTCAAGAAATGACTATGAGTTCTCTGCGTCGTATTCCGCAGCCAGCCGATCGATCTCGGACTGTCTGATGTCTTCACCAAACTTGCCCTCAAGCCGCTCCAGGAACCGTTCTTTCTCTTCCGGCGCCAGGCTCAGGACGTGCCGGCAGCCGACATGAAAGACACCGCCTGCTTCGGCTTCGGTAAGCGGTGGAAACTCGGGATCTTGGCCCGATAGACTGAAAGTCCTCCCCTGGAATGGTATGCAGCGAGGGCAAGATCCGGAATGAGACGATAGCCTGACCAGATCGTGATTCCGCTCCTGGAATCGGTTGATCGTGCCCTGTCGAAAAGCCTGGTTCGTGGTCTCG
>MVQI01000009.1 GCA_002067795.1 Methanosaeta sp. PtaB.Bin039 | reverse complement strand
TCCTTCGACTGGGATTACAGTCCTTGGTTGGGATACAACCTAGATGCCCCCGACTTCAGTCGGGGGAGTAGTCACCATAAGCCGCAAGAATAATTATCTTTCAGTAGGCAGATATTTTGGTCGGCGAAGGAGCGCATGATATGCCATCTGATCTGCGTCCATCCTATCCCCGGGAGTTCTCTTGGGGCGGGATGAGGATCATAATTGTGGACTCTCACAGCGAGATATTCCCTTACTGGACAGGCGAATACCTCAGGTTGAAGACTCCGCTAGTAGCCGTCCGCATCGATGAACACCACGACATGAACCACGATAGCCGCGCGCTTCCGGCCAGGGAAGGCAGATATGCCGCCGATTTTCTCTCAAAGATGATCTCCTGCCTGGAGGAGTATTCCAGGAGGTGGCTCAACGAGGGAAATTTCACATGTCCGGCCTTTCATTATGGGATCTTGGGCGCTCTTTACCACCTGAACCCAAGGGAGGAAGGGATAGATGCATACGGCAGGGTTAATGGTGACCTGGTGCTCGGTGCCCCTCGCACCATGGAGGTCAGCACGGTCTCGGGCGGCAGGAGGAGACGATGGATATGGTGGGACCATACACTGACCCGTCTCAGGAGGGAATCGACGAGGGTCGTTCCAGTATGCAGCAGGATCTCGAGGGAAGAATTTCAAAGAGACCTTGAGGGCAGCCGGTTGCCGGTAGCGATAGGATTTGACCTTGACAGCCTCTATGGGATGAAGGAGAGCGCCAGCCTGGAAGAAGCCTTAAGAGAGCGCAGCCGGAGGGTAGGTGTCTTTTTGAGGTGCATTCCAAACCGCCCCAGGTTCGTCTGCATATCCCGATCGCAGAGGCCCAGGGCCTACGTTCCGCCCGACAAGGTGGAGCTAGTTCAGGAAGCTGCCCTTGGTATACTGGCGGGTCTTCATGGAGAATCCTAAAGACTGCTTTTCTCCCGAAGGTCATTCTGCCATACGAATTTTCTCCGCGGTCTCCGGTCGGATCCCTGTCGCCGTTCTCTTGATAAAGCTGTTCGACTAAGGTACAATACAGGACGAGCAGCCGGAAGCTCGGCTGTAAAAAAAAGAGCAGTCCATGATTCATAGCCTTCTTGGGCGGGTGCTGCATATTTCAAAGATACCGAATAATGGGGATGGGAAAAATCACGACTCTCTTCTCTGTTATTGGCATGATAAAGACAGAGGATTATGATAAATAGCTATAACTCACAAGAGAATTTGAAGGCCTTATGGCCTGAGAAGTTCGCTTTGGAAGAAGAGATATTCGGCCATATACATGCCGGCGATAAGATCTTCATAGGCACAGGGTGTGGGGAACCTCAATATCTCACCCGGGCGCTGGTGAACTACGTTAGCCGAAATCCCAAGTCTCTTTTCGGCATTGAGATAATTCATGTATGGACCCTGGGTTCAGCTCCTTACGCTGATGGAAAATTCTCTGATAATTTCCGTGTTGATTCATTCTTCATCAGCGAAGGCACCAGAAACGCTATTAATAGAGGTTCTGCTGACTATACTCCCATATCTCTTTCTGCCGTTCCCGGCCTATTCCGGCGAGAAATAATACCAATAGACGTAGCATTGATTCAGGCATCTCCTCCAGATAAGCATGGCTACATGAGCCTGGGAATAAGCGTGGATATAGTAAAGGCTGCAACACAGAAGGCATCTCTGATCGTGGCCCAGATAAATTCTAATATGCCTCGAACGCAAGGAGATGGATTCATAAATATAAAAGACGTAGATTTCATCATTCCATATGACGAACCCTTGATTGAGTATAAGGTGGAAGATCCAGGAACGATACTCAGGGCAATTGGCAGGTATGTCGCCCGAATAATCGAAGACGAGTCTACCATACAGGTTGGGTATGGCATTATACCAAACGCTGTGGTCTCGTATTTGGTGGGGAAAGAGCACTTAGGAGTACATACCGAACTCCTGAGCGATGGTATCGTTGATCTGATGAAAATGGGCGTCGTGGATAATACCAAGAAATTCATCGATGTGGGCAAGACGGTAGCGTCCTATTGCATGGGCCAGAGGGAAACGTACGAATTCTTGGATGAAAATCCCACTATCTCGTTTAAAACTATTGATTATGTAAACAACCCGTTGATTATCGCCAAGAATAAGTTGATGACCGCAATCAACAGCGCAATGGAGATTGATTTGACTGGACAGGCAACTGCCGAATCGCTAGGCGGAACATTTTACTTTGGCGTAGGCGGCCAGGCTGATTTTATGAGAGGGGCGGTTCTTGCTCCGGGCGGAAAGAGCATTTTGGCCCTTCCTTCCACAGCCATCAACGATACAATCTCAAGGATAGTGCCATCTCTGCAAAAGGGGACTGGAGTGACTCTGACCAGAGGTGACGTCCATTATGTCGTGACTGAATATGGCATAGCGTATCTCCATGGCAAGAATATAAGAGAACGGGCCATGGACCTTATTGGAATTGCTCATCCCAAGTTCCGGGCATGGCTAATTGAAGCTGCAAAAGATGATTTGCTGATTTATAAGGATCAGGCGTTTGTACCAGGGTCAAACGGGATATACCCAGTAGCTCTTGAGACCTTCAGGACGACCAGGAGTGGACTTCGGATTCTTCTGCGTCCGGTGAAGATCGGAGACGAGCCCTTGATGAAGGATTTCTTCTATGCGCTCTCCAATGACAGCATGTATAAGCGCTTCATGTCGGTCAGAATGGATATGCCCCATGAACGGCTTCAGGAGTTTGGAGTAGTTAATTATGCAGAAAGTATGATGATATTGGCGATAGTTGAGGGTGATTGCAAGGAAACTATAGCTGCGATTGGACAATACGACATAAACAAGGAAATGCATAATGCAGAGGTAGCACTAGTCGTCGCGGATGCGTACCAGAAGATGGGTGTGGGCCACGATCTGCTCGCATATCTGACTCATCTGGCCAAAAGAAGGGGATTATTGGGTTTCACCGCTGAAGTACTGGTTGAGAATAAGCCGATGCTCAATCTTTTCAAAAATATGGGATTTGATATCGAAAAAAAGAGCGAAGAAGGCGTCTACGAGATGAAAATGCTCTTTAGAGATATTTGATCCGGATGATTGCAGATCAGATCGAACTTAATCTCGATTCTGGCCTGCCTGAATGAACGATGATAAATCCATGGTTCATTGATAAAAACAGGAACTGGTCTGGTTTGCAAAACCAGCTTCCAGTTTGACTAATCCTGCAATCTTGCCGCTGGATTAGACCTTGTGGCCTATGGCGAAGCGGCGCATTACGCGGTCGACCTGAAACTTAACCTGGTCCCCGACCTGGGTTCCCGGTATGAAGACGACAAATCCTTCAACCCTGGCAATTCCATCGCCTTCGCGTGCGGTATCTTCTATCTTAGCGTCGTATTCGGCGCCAACCGTCACGGGGGCGGTGGGTGCAGAATTCTGCATGGAGGAATAACCTTCCTCACTTCTGAACATTTCTTCACGTCCTTTTGCGAAAACAGATTGAGTTTACGCCTATGCTTGTGCTCATTACACATATTAATGTGTTTTGCCTCTAATGTGTAAGGCAAGCACCATTAGATCGGCAGATTTATTCCATCAGATCGGAGGATGACAGCCGGCACGGCCGGCCTTCTTAAGGTAGCGCTGGCGAAACTTCTCTGCCTGCTAAAATGTGCTGGCCGGCTCGATCTCAGTGACATTATTGCACATGAGCCGCCCGGAAATCTCTAAAGACGGTCGGGAGGCTGTTTTGCGTCCTTTCAGCTGATCCGGGCTGTAAAAGAATATGACCGAGCGGTACTGGATCTCCCGGTCATGGGCTTTGGCGTGTGATATGGTTGGATCGTGCATGCGCCAGAAGGATTTTCAGCAGCTCTATATGGCTTACATGGCGTGGATCACACGCAGCGTCAAATCCGGATTTTATCATGGAAGGGCGCTGCATTTGGCTGCCGCTCGCCAATCGCTCCAGCCGTTTTCAGGCTCGTTGCTTCTTGATCCCAACCGAGATCATCCAAAGGCCTGCCACGATTATCAGCCCGAAGAAGCCCACTGCCACGACTTCCCATCCGGTCGGGATGTTGGACAATAGGGCCGCACCCACCATAACCGATCCCATTCCCATCGAAACCGATCCGGCCCTGGAGTTGAGCACGCTGATCAGAAGACCGAGGCCTATAAGGCCAGCCGCTACATCCAGGATCTCCGGTGGAAGCATAACTGACACCGGTGGATTACCCGATAGATAAAGGTTATTCAGAAAGGGCCAAGAAATGGTAGGTCGGCTCTTCTGAACTTTTGAGGAAGGAAACTTCATGGGGCAGTAAGATGGCTTTTCTTGCAGCAAAGCGAATCGTTGGCTGCCGGGTCGTCGATATGGCTTATCTTCAGCCTGGTGACTGCTCCCAATGGCAGCCTGAAATCTCGTCATTTATTTACTCTTCGACGTCCAACATGGCGACGATGAAGCGTATCTACATGGACCACTCTGCCACCACCCCGATCGCACCCGAGGTGCTGGAGGCAATGCTGCCCTACCTCGGCCAGAAGTTCGGAAACGCCTCCAGCCTTCACTCCTTCGGCCGGGAGGCGAGGGAAGGGGTGGAGGCTGCCCGAGAAAAGGTGGCCAGCCTTATCGGGGCGGCGCCCGAGGAGATCTACTTCACGTCCGGGGGCACCGAATCTGATAACACGGCTCTCAAGGGCATAGCTCTCAAGCCTGGAGTCGAGAATAGGCACATCATAACCAGCTCCATCGAGCATCCAGCCATCCTGGAAGTATGCGCCTGGCTGGAGAGGCGTGGATGTTCTGCCACCTATCTGCCGGTGGATTCCGACGGCCTTGTCGAGCCGTCCAAGCTTGCGGAGGAGGTGCGGCATGATACGGCAATAATCTCGGTGATGCATGCAAACAACGAGATCGGCACAATTCAGCCTCTGCATGAGATCGGGCAGATCGCCCGGGAAAACGACGTATATCTGCATACAGATGCCGTGCAGACTGTCGGCAAGATCGCGGTAGATGTAAACGATCTTGGTGCCGATCTGCTCTCCATATCAGGGCATAAGCTCTATGGTCCCAAGGGCATCGGAGTCCTCTACGTCAGGGATGGGGTAAGGCCGGAGGGGCTGATGCAGGGAGGAGGTCACGAGAGGGGGCTGCGCTCCGGCACCGAGAATGTTGCCGGTATAGTGGGGCTTGGCAGGGCAGCTGAGCTGGCTTCGGAGATCATGGTTCCGGAGGCAAAACGGCAGGAGCGGCTGCGCGACGACCTCATGAAGTTCGTGCTCGACGAGATACCGGACTGCTGGCTCAACGGCCACCCGACCAAGCGCCTGCCTTCAAACCTGAACTTCGGGTTTGGCCGAGTCGAAGGAGAGTCCTTACTTCTGTATCTGGATCTCAAGGGAATAGCCGTCTCCACCGGATCGGCCTGCTCATCGCACAAGCTTCAGGCCAGCCACGTCCTGCTCGCCATCGGGCTGCCTCCGGAGCGCTGCCACGGGTCGCTGCGAATAACGCTGGGCCGGGACAACACCCAGGAGGATATCGATTACCTCAAGGCCGCATTGGTTGAGGCAGTTGAGCGCTTCCGCCGCATGTCAGCCCTCTGACATTCAGGGTCAGTCAGCTCAGGGGGCGCGAGGATAGCGCTCCCTGATCTCCCTGGACCTCAGAGTGGGGATCTCGAGGCTCTCCAGGATCGATATCAACCGGTTTCGCTCTGCAGATCCCAGCGATTTTCGGTCCAGGTATGCCATGGTCGCTTTAGAGAGAGACGACGCCTCTTCCAGAGCCTCTCTGTCAAGCTGGTCGCACTGGTACTTGGAGAACATATGGCCGAAGGAGACGGCCGTATTTAGCATCAGGTCGGTCTGCTGCGGGACATAATGCCCTCCACCAAGTCCCAGCAGTACCGGTTCAGGATCCGGATTTTTGCTGAGAGCCAGTATCGACCTGGCAACCGCTTCTCCTGCCTGGGCGATTTGCCATTGCTCCTCAGCCGAGCCGATCTCGACGAACAGGGAGGGTATGGAGAGGTCGGTTGGGCCGTGATGGGTGGCCTCTGCTGAGAATGAAAATCCTGCCGGCAAAAAGCCTTGCACCGACTCGAGAAACGCCTTCAGATAAGCCGGGGCCGGTCTTGAGAACTCGAACGTACCCCCCTCCTCCAGGATGCCGGTGAAGTGGCCGCCAAGCCAGGGCACGGGCTTTTGGGCCCGGTGCCTCGATGCGAAGACCAGCAATTCGGGATGAAGCCCGATATCCGAGAGCACATCCTCGAGGTTGACCATCCTCGTCAGCTCCTGATCCGCCGTCACCAGGCAAAAAGGCCCGCTGGACAGGAAAGATCCGTTGCCGGCATCCCATTCAGCAAGCCTGTTTAAGCAGGAGGCTATATTCTGGCTGGCAGGGTCAGACCTGGAGCAGAGGATGGCGATCTCCCGGCTCATATCTCCCGGCCTATATCCAGCATCTCTGCCACCATGGGCGCATAATCCATCTTGGTGGCACCGATCTCTTCCAGCGGCATTATTACAAGCTCCGGCCGCCCTTTGACCAGTCCCTGGCTTGCCAGCGATCTCATGCTGGCGTCCATGCGCTGCTTGAGATCGAGATAGCTGGACGACAGGAAGGCGCCAAAGGTCTCTCCTGGCTGGACGTAGCTGAACAGAGGCGCGCCCATCCCTCTTATTGACGAGATGGCTTTGCTTGCAACCTCATTACGGGAGCTGATGAACCGGATGCGATAAAACGTCAGCAACTCACAGCAGATCTTCTGCCAATCGATGAAAGCCTCACGGTAGAGAAGCCCGCTCTGGAAGAACTTCGTCCTCTTTCCTGAGATTGTTGGTCTGGATATCCCGGTCCTCCGAGACAGTTCCAGGTCGGATAGCATGGGATGCCTGATGAAGGCGTAAAGCGTCATCTTGTCCTTCTCAGTCAGCCTGGATTCCTCGTCCGGCAGGTAGAAGGAGGTCATGTCCTGAGGCAGATCTTCGCGGTTCAGCTCGAAGATGTCGTTGACTGCCAGGCAGGATTCTGAGGCGTACCTGGTCATCTCCAGAGGGAAGTAGAATGCCTGGGTCTCCTCCAGCAGCCCTCTGTCCTGATAGTCCTCCATAAACTTCTGCATGCGCTTCCTTTGGTCGGTCAGGCTGCGTGAATAGAGGATGGAGACCGCCTCGGTGCTGGTCTGGGAGTGAAATACGCAGGATGGCTGATCCACCCATCCGCTGAGGGGATTTCCCTTATGAAGATCTACCTCTGCAGTCGGCTGGAACCTGGAGACCACGACAGTGAGTATCTCCGCCCCCACAACCTTGCCGGCAGGAACGTTCAGAAGCTTTATCAGTTGCCAGTCCCTGAACTTTCGCTTGCTCTTGAAGATCGTCGATCTGTCCACACCGATCTTGGTGGCCAGATCGATATCACTGAGCCCAGGATATCTGGAAAGGCCGTAAAGAACCAATCTCTCCTTGGTAGTGAGCTTGAGATCCATATTTTGATCTTATCAGATTTCTTTAGTATTTATAGTTTCTCTTTTCGCAATTGGGGCGACTTTTGGTCTGCATTCAAGGGATTAATTGCCAGGAAATTTTAGCATAATCGATGGAGCAATTCGAAACATCGAGAGGCTCAACCTTTGGATAAATTATTTAATACAGTGTGTCCGGCAATACGGAGAATCCGGATTGCAGATGGGACCTATTCGTGCAAGGGTGACTTCCTCCCTTGCCCCTAAAGGGGCAGGGCTTCCTGCTTCACTGAGTCGGTGTTCCGATCTCTCTACAGGCTCTTCCCCTCAGTCCGAGGGTGACAATATTCAATGCTGCATTGACATCTCTATCCATCTCTAAGCCACAGTTAGGGCAAAGATGGGTTCGATCTGCCAGCGTCTTAGGAACCATTATACCGCATTGGGAGCATTTTTGGGATGTATACCTTGCATCTACCAGTTCTACCACTTTGCCAGCCTTTGCAGCTTTGCTCTGAGTGAACTGGATTAACCTGCCCCAAGCGTGATCTTGAATATGCTTTGCCAGGTGATGGTTCTTGAGCATACCTGAAATGTTCAGGTTCTCAAATACGATTAGGTCTGCTGAGTCTACTATCTTACTGGATACTTGATGCAGGAACTCGTCTCTATGGCTCTGAATCTTCTGATGGAGCCTAGCGACCTTGATTTTGGCTTTTCGACGGTTACTTGATCCTTTCTTCTTTCTGGAAAGATCTCTTTGAGCTACCGCCAATTTCGTCTCGTCCTTGATGTAGTATTTAGGATACTGAATTGTCTTGCCAGTGGACAGAGCAACCAGGCTTTTCAAGCCCACGTCTACACCAATGGCCGTCTTAGGTTCTATCTGAGAGACATCTTCTATCTCAGTCACCAGAATAGCATACCAGCGTCCTAAGTGATCCTTCTTGATGGTACAGGTCTTGATCCTGCCTTCTACCTCTCTGTGCTTGAAGATCCTGATAGAACCTATCTTGGAAAGAGTCAGTTTTAAGCCGTCCAGCTTGAAACCGACCTGCGGATACGTGAACGACTTGTACCAGCCTTGACCTTTGAACCTCGGATACCCTGGTTTCTCTCCCGCCTTAACCCTTCTGAAGAACGCTTTGAAGGACTTATCCAGCCTTCTCAGGACATCTTGAAGCACCTGCGAAAAGACGCCCTTGAAATTGCCTTCTTTCTTCTCAGCGGTCAACATAGCAGCTTGATCTTCGTAGCTTCGGCTGATGCCTTCAACCTCATAGGCATTCTTCCTATCTGCCAAAGCTAAGTTATAGAGATGCCTGCAAGTTTCAAGAGTCAGATATAACTGAGCTTCCTGTTGCTTAGTCGGATACATCCTGAACTTGTAGGCTGTATTCAACTTTGACACTCCTCTATGTATCGCTTGATTACTTCAGCAGAGACATTGCCAGCCGTGCCTACGTAGTAGGTCTTTGTCCACAGAGAAGGCCAAGACTTGAGGTATGGGTACTTGTTTCTTAGCCTATGAGACGTAGCTCCCTTGAAAGCATTGATCAGATTCGATGGAGAGTACCTCGGAGGGGCCGAAACAAAGAGGTGAATGTGATCAGGCTGAACCTCAAGAGATTCAATCTTCACTCCAAGCTTTTTAGCTACTTCATGGATGGCGATCTCAAGATCCGCTTTGATCTGGCCAACTAACACCTTCCTACGATACTTTGGTATCCAAACGAGGTGATAGTTGATACTGTAGTGAGAGTATCGTGTTTTCTCTATCGAATATCAGATGTACCCAAAAGGGTATATAGCTATCGTTAGGCTGAAAACCGTACGGCATTCATCCCCCCACTTAAAAGGGTGGGGTCTTCTGCCTGCTTGGTATGAAAATCACCCCATTTCTATATGGGCTAAGCTGTAACCTTGGTTATCGTATA
>MVQI01000008.1 GCA_002067795.1 Methanosaeta sp. PtaB.Bin039 | reverse complement strand
TGTTTAGCGTAGCTTATCTGTAAATTTGGTTTCTTGTTTTCCGACACGGTGATGTGATATCTGTTTTGGGTCAGTCGAATCTTCTTTGCATCTATCTTTCTGCGATGGTGCCATGCATGATCGATGCTCGTTTCCAAGTGCGCCTATATCAGTAGGCCAGAAATAGGCGATCGAACTCAGATAAGACAGGCATATGCCACCCAAGGCTATACATCAGGTTCTCCCAAAAATGATCCGGATGAGGAATATAAGAGACGTAAAATGCATGGAAATTATATTGCCGACTACCGTTAATCATGTAGGTGTCATTATGCTAATTATTGAATTCTCTTTCAACTTATTTTCGCTCCGCACGTTGAAAAAGACCGCAATCATCTACGTATAATGGAAGCTATTGAAGAATGGCCGAGAAAAGGGCTAAATCAAGATATATTTGGCCCAAAGAGATGTGAAATTATATCTCAATAAAAAAAATGCGCCATAAACTCAAATGCTCTGGGGGATTTGGAGTTATCCCACACAGCTTCTCTGGATGAAAGTAATATTGATATACATCAAGCGCTCTTGAGTCAACGCGGTGCGTCTCATGACAAAACACACACAATTATGGTCAATTATACTCATAGCATATGTTGCTATGACATATGGTGTTCTTGCCGTGGGTGATTATCCAAAGAATATTGTGGACTCAGCTGGGCGTGAGATCGAGATCGAGTTGCCAATCGAGAGAATAATAGTACAGAACGGTGGTGCTGCCAGAGCCGTGATGTCCCTGGGTGCTGCAGACAAGGTAATTGGGGTTGCAGATTTCATAACGAAGGATCCAGAACGATATCCACTGCTAAAGGACAAACAGGTGGTAGGAACCTGGAAATCCTTTGACTATGAGCTGATTGGAAAGATTGCGACTAATGAAGATTCCAACTCCATAGTTCCTGACATCATAGTTCTATGCTACTACTATACTGGCATGTCGCTATCTTTCGACTCATTTGTAGAGGGATTTGCGCCGTTCGAAAATATAACTTTAATCGCACTTGACTTCACAAATCCGGATAACATAACTGACTCGATGCGCAAGCTCGGAACGATTCTGGATAAAGAGGATAAAGCAAACGAGTTCATCAGCTGGCGCAAGGAAAAGACGTCACAGATCGAGTCGGCCGTAGAAGGTTTACCAGAGCCGACTGTTTATATCGAGTCAAGCGCATCAAGGGCTCTTGGCGAACTAACTGTATTCGGCCCTTGCTCAGGCTTTGGCACTCTGGTTAAGATGGTTGGTGGAGACAATATCGCAACACATCTGAACGAGAGCTTCTCCAAGGTCACATGGGAATGGGTGGTGTCGCAAAATCCGGATGTCATGCTGATCTGGAAATCAGCTGATACCGTTGGGTGGGACCCGATGTCGAGCAACGATGTTGCAGGCCTGGATGACCATATAAATGAGGTTCTTGGCCGTCCTGGAAGTTCTTCCATCACAGCTATAAAGGACGGCAATGCGTACCTTTGCAATTCGATGATCCTCTCCGGAATGGAGAGCATCTTGGGTCTGGCTTGGATAGCCAAGATTCTTCACCCCGAGGCGGATATAGATCCAATGGAGATCTGGGAGGAATATATGAGAATCACAGGGTTCGGATATCCTGATGACAGGATTTTCGTCTATCCAGAAATGGATGAATGAAACGAATTCTAAATTATAGCCAACCATCGGAAGGAGGGTCTCCGGTCAAACCCGCGCGCGCCCACCCCTTTCTAGAGTACAGGATATTCCTTAGGGCCGCGCGTCCGCCCGGTAAGCCGGCGCTCAGAAATTGCCGAGGGTTCGCCGACCAGATCACCAAGATCAGCACAGTCAAATTCAGGGTTTTGGTTTTACATGGGATTTTTATATAGCGCTTGATTGGACCCGCAGTTGAAAATCCAAGGGATCGTGAGAATTCGCCGTTTTAATCAATGAGTTGCTCCCGAAGTATGAGCGTGTATTCACTTCATCCCTATCATACATGCCGGTGTATTCGTGAACCTCTGCGCTCCAAATGTAATCGGGATCATAGTCCGGCTCTCGCCGAAGTGCCGGGGATTGACTCCTGACATGAAGATTTCGAACTCAAATCCAATTCGATCTCCCAATCGGCCGACGCAAAACCCAGTGAGAGGAACTGCAGAAATTGATTTGCCTGCTGATCCAATTCCTTCCTTGCAGAACTCATCTTCGATCTGACAGGGCTCTGCTGCCACGAATCCTTCTCTGCATGTACGATCGTTTAACAATGCGATATATATGCGTCTCTTCACCCGTCGGCTTGTGTCGCTTTATTCGTGGGGCATAAAGAAGTATCACAAGAAACGAGCAATATTGCTTTTTTAAAAATGCTTTTTTTCACACACACGTCGAAAGATTTATATCACTTGGCGGCTGTAATTCGTCAAATGCCGTTATGGTGTTCGGCACTTCGGGGCGTGGGCCCCTGAAATAAATCCGGCGGCCTTAACTAAAAAGCGAATCCTTTCCACTTTGGGGAAGGCGGATCTGAAAAAGGAGCCAATTTGATGAAACATAGAGGCAAATTAGCGGAGCTCAGGAATGATCGCAATCAATCGCCAGGGAAATCGCACCTCAGTCTCAAATTTATATTTATCCTGGCGTTGCTGGCAATCATCTCTCCCTCAACAGTGGCGCAGGAAAATAAAACAGATTTCCTGATGAATGAAGCCGAAGTGCTTATGTGTAACGGTTCCACCTACGAGGCCCTCTCTGCCTACTATGAGGTACTCGAGACAGATCCTGAAAACACCGCCATTCTGGTCCGTATGGCCTTTGTCCTCAACGCAGTTGGCAAGGCGAACGAGTCCTCGAAGAGCTATCTGAGGGCGCTTGACCTTCTAGATCGGGATCTGCAAAATGACTCAGACAATTGCCGAGGCCTGGCAGACTAAGGGCGACGTTCTTAGAAGCCTGAATAGGCATCAGGAGGCCACCCGAAGTTACGAGGCTGCCGTGGAGGCCTATGACAAAAAGGTCGAGAAAAACCCAGAGGATATCGATTCTTGGCTCGGAAAGGCCAGCGCGCTGCACATCCTTGGCAGGTGGGACGAAGCCCTGGCGGCTTACGACAGAGCGACGGAGATCGCTCCCCGTGATTACCGGGCTTGGTGGGACAAGGGCCAGTTCCACAGCTCCACCGGTGATATCAATGAATCAATGAAGGCCTACGATTTGGCAATTGAGTTGATACCTGCAGACGATACTGCAATGCTTGCGCTTCCCTGGGAGGATAAGACCGAGGAGCTGGCAGCAGCAGATCGGTGGGAAGATGCCCTGGCTGCCGCAAATAAGACGCTTGAGCTGGACCCGAAGAAGAGCTCAATGTGGCATTTCAAGGCGTTCATCCTCTCAAGTCACGGCAAGAAAGAGATGGCTCTATCGGCTTTAGAGGAGGCAATCGGCCACAACCCGGGGGATATCGCAGGCTGGCAGTACAAGGCCGGGCTGCTGGCGGAGATGAAGCAGCACAACGCTTCCCTTGAGGCATACGACAGGGCCATAGAGCTGACCCCTGGAGATGATGCTGAGGGGCTGGCACAAGCCTGGCTCTCAAAAGCAGCAGCTCTGAACAAAACCGGAAGATTGGATGAGGCGGCCGCCGCCTTCCAGAAGTCGGTGGAGCTTTACGACCTGGCTTTTACGAAAGACCCTGGCGACATCAGCCTTCTGGCCTCAAAAGGTCGAGCGCTCTTTGGCCTGGGCAGGTACGATGAGGCCATAGCCATCTGCGACCGGATCCTAAGAGACGCTCCAAGGATCGAGCCCGGATTTGCCCAAATAACCGCATGGATAGTCAGAGGCGATGCCCTTCGAGCTTTGGGCAGAAACGAGGAGGCGCTCGAGGACTACAACAGGGCGATCGATGCAAGCCCCAACTTCATCATGGCCTGGCGCGGGCGTGGAGAGTCGCAGAGGGCGCTTGGCGATATCAGCGGTGCCAGCATGTCGTTTTACGTTGCCAGGAAGCTGGGGTATGAGGAATGATCCGCTTTTCTGTCTTCTTGGCTGCGGAGGTTTGCGAATGAAATCGCCTGTTTTCATGGCAGTATCTATGATCTCTACCTGTGCTGGCCAGCCCGGTTGCGGCCGGCAGGACGCAGATTTGCGCCTGAGAGGTAATCTGAGACCTTTAATTTTTCTTAACAAATAAGAGGTGACTGAATTGAAGAAAAATCGAGTGGGGAAAAGAAGATGTTGGCCGTGGGTCAGCGCGGCGTTGTGCCTGCTGATGCTGGCGGCAATACCTGACGCTATTGCGCAGGAGACGGGCGCCGAGGATTGGCTTAAGAGCGGCCAGGAGCTGTACAATAATGGATCTTACCAGGAGGCGCTTAATGCCTATGGTGAGGGGCTAGGGGCGGACCCACAGAACGCCTCTCTCTGGCACTTTCGTGGATTGGCTTTGGCAGGCATGGGCCACGGCGCAGAGGCAAACCTTTCGCTTCAGAAGTCCATAGAGATCCTCGACCAGAGGCTAGGGGATAATCCGGAAGACCTGGAAGCATTATGGATGAAGGCCGAAGCCATGGACATCCTCGGAAAAAGCGAGGCGGCCCTTTTTGCCTATGATAGGGTAGCTGAGCAAAACTCGTCTCATGCTCTGGGAGCCTGGATAAGAACGTCCGATATCCTGGCGGCCCTTGGCCAGTTCAACCAATCTGCAGAGGCCTTCGGCAGGGCTATGGCTTTGGCTCCTGCAAACAGATCATACTCGCGTCTCGAATTTCAGCGGCAGGGCGAAACCGCCGTCCTGTTCACAAAGTCCTGGGTCACTGACGGCCAGATCCAAAGGGTCTCCGTAGGATCGTATAATGTCTCCACAGGATCGTTCGATGAGATCGAGCAGATCAACTCCGACTTTGTGGCAGCCTTGCAGCTCAAAGTCATAGCAGCAGATCCCAACAGACATGGCGGCTCCCTCCTGGGATCGAGCCTCAATTGGGATGTTTACAGCCGCAACCTGCCCAAGATGACAGATACAGCCGGGATTCCGGCTGTGGTTATGGCCGGTATCAATCCCGTCGGAGACGAGTTCGTCAAGATCTCCAACGATATGAGAGAGACCACGAACCTTCATAACTGGAGGCTGGAGATCTCGGGCTCAAATGCATCTCTGCCCGAGTGCCAGCTCATGCCCGGAAAAGCGGTCAGGATCCATTTGGGACGCGGCCAGGAAAACGAGACCGATCTCTTCCTAAACAGCAATCTTGATCTGAATGATTCTGCAGGGAGTGTCACCCTCATAGACGACCGCGGAGTGGAAGCAGCCTCTCTGGACTATTGGACAAGGCTTGATGGCTCAATAGCCCACGCCGTTACAATCGGACGTGATTTTGTGAGTCTTGAATCCCCAGTTCGGGACGATATGGTGCAGAAGGGTGCGGTTGTGGAGGGGGTGGCTGGCAGTGGCCCGTTTGTGGCCAGCAGGACAAAGATCGCACAGGAGAGGTGATTTTGAGATGAAGATATACGGGATATTATCCGATGCCAGGCTCGCCCTGATAATAGTGGCGCTGGCCATGCTTTGCACCTGGTCACAGGCACAGGAAACAACTACAGACGGCTGGATGAATAAGGCCGCGGCATTTTCGAATAACGGATCGACTGAGGAGGCAATCTCAGCCTACGATCAGGTCCTGATGATCGATCCAAAGAACGTGACTGCCTGGCGCCGCAAGGCTTTGGAGCTTCAGATCTCTGGCAAAGAGAACGAATCCGCCATGGCGCTCGAAACGGCTCTGGGCCTGATCGATGAGGGACTGAAGGAAGATCCGGAGGATGCCAAGGCTTGGTATCTGAGAAGCCTGACTTTGGAAAGCCTTGGACGGCATGAAGACTCCATAAGCGCCTCGGAGAATGCACTGCGGCTTTACAACAGGAGCCTTGAGCAGAATCCGAACGATGCCAGCTCGTGGAGGGGAAAGGCTGAGATACTTTACAAGACCGGCAAGACCGATGAAGGCTTGCAGGCTCTGGACAAGGCCCTCGATATTGATCCTAAAAACATCGATCTTCTGTCACGCAAGGGCGAATTTTTGCAGTTCATAGGAAGGTACAACGAGTCCCTGGAGGTCTTCGACCAGGTCCTGGAGCTGTTGCCTGCCGACGATGTCGCGGGGCGAGCGGAGATCTGGCTGGCCAAGGTCCAGACACTTGATTTCGCAGGCCGCAGAGGTGAGGCAGCAGAAGCTCTGGACGCTGTCACTGATCTGGACCCTAAGAACGTGGCAGCCTGGCGCATGAAAGCCGGATATCTGGGTTTTGATGGCAGGTACGATGAGTCACTGGCTGCCTATGAGCAGGCGCTTCGGCTCGATCCTACTGATATCCGGACATTGAGCGAGAAAGCCGGCCTTCTTTCCAGGGCCGGGAGGCACAACGAATCGCTGGACGCCTACGACAAGGCCATCGAGCTGATGGCATCTGGCGGCAGCAAGGAGCTTGTCCAGTCCCTGGAGGGGAAAGCAGACGCTCTGTTGAAGGCAGGACGGCGAGATGAGGCACAACAGACGTTTTCCATGGCAGTGGATGCCTCAGAGGACGCGCTGAAGAGAGATCGCGGCGATGTCAGCCTCGTGCTTATGAAAGCAAGGGCTCTCTTCAAGTCCGGTGAGTTCGACAAGGCCATAGAGTCCTATGATCAGGTCATCGAGATGGCTTCTTCGCCTGGCTCGTTTTATGCCTCACGAGCCTGGATAGGCAAAGGCGACGCTCTTCTTATGCAGGGACGAAGCATGCAAGCCCTGGCAGCATACGACAGGGCAATAGAGCTGAATCCCATTTACAGCGACGCCTGGCATGGCAGGGGAGAGGCCCAGAGGGCTCTGGGCCTGGTTCAGGAAGCGCACGAATCGTTTTATGTGGCAGAGAGGCTGGGGCACGAGACGTGATCCAGCTTTTCAATCTTTTTGAATGGCAAGTGATGACTGAATTGAACAGCGAATCCATCTTCGTCTGCTATAATTGGTGTTGATTGGCAAAGATCGTATTTCGGATCAGATATCTTCCATATACTTGATATTAAAAGATATCAGAAATTTTTAAATAGTTCGTCAATTATCAGATATATTTGGCAGAACTATCTGCCGGGGGTAATTAAATTGGGGAAAAGAATATTACTGGCGGCATTTATTGCCTTAGCTAGCTTGTTCGTAAGTTCTATGGCAGAGGAACCATCGGCAAGCTATCTGATTGGCCAAGCCGACGACCTGCTGAAGGCGTCATCCAACACCGGCCTAAATCAAAATGACAGCAAGCTTGCATTGCTCGGCGCCTTCGAAGCATATGATAAAGCTCTGAAGATGGACCCTCAAATGGCGGAAGCCTGGGTCGGCAAAGGCAGAGTTCTTTATAAGCTCAGGATGGCTGACGAAGCTGCTGCGTCCTATGATCGATACCTCGACGTGCATCCAGAGAATAACACGGTCAGGGCTCTATTGATCGAGGCGCTGATGGCTTCCCGCAGAAATGATGAGGCTTTGAACCAAACTGATCTGATCAGCGATGCGGATCCAAGCTCAGAGGGGTGGATCAATAGAGGCAAGATCCTGATGGAACTTGGCAAACTCGAAGACGCCCTTGATAGCTTCAACAGATCGCTGTATATGGATCCAAAATCTGTCCAGGCTCTGTACTGGAAGGCTGGGACCCTTGCAGAGATGGGAGGTGCTGAAAGATCGCTTGAATTCTACGATGAGGCAACCAGAATTGATCCAGGGTTCGTCGAAGCATGGCGCGACAAAGGCTTTGTCCTAAAGAGCCTCGGACGAGAGGATGAGGCAATAGAGGCGTTCTCAAGTGTGGTTGAAATATACAATAAGACGATCGAACAATATCCAGATGATATCGACTCCTTGATTGGGAGATGCGGCGCGCTTGCCTATCTGAACAAATACGACGAGGCCGACAGTTGTTACGACGAGGCTATCGAGCTAAATCCAGACTCCTTGTCAGCCTGGAATAGCAGAGGGGTTACGCTTTATCATCTCGGCAGATACGATGAGGCCATTAAATGTTTTGATAGAGTTCTTGAAATCGATCCGGGATACGATCGGGCATGGTATTTCAAGGGCCTCGCACTGGATAAATTGGGTCGCAATAACGAATCTCAGAACGCCTTTGCGCAAGCCGAATCGTTTGGATTCGAGACTCCTGGACCGAAGTGAGTCTCGTATCCTTTTCTATTTTTTTCTCGCGGAAGCGGAGATGGCGGAAAAAGAGGAGAGTTTCCGAACTTCAGGTCGGGATGAACGCTGCGCCATAACCTTAACTTTCGCTGTGCATCCAATTGGCGTAAGTACTAAGCCAATTATAATGATCAAAGACAATCAGCCGCAGTGTCCAATATTTCTGGATAAGATGACACAACAGGAGTTAGCTGAAAGCATTGGGCGCTTTACAGGTGGTTTCATAACGCTCCCAAGAGTTGAAAGAAGCAAAATGTCTCTGATTCATAGTCAATTTCCAGCCCGAGGGAGCAAGTCATTGTATTGAGGGTGGTCTAGAAACGGGATTATCCTGAGTTGACGCAAAGATACGTGAAATGATGAAGAAAATGAATTCACCAAGACAAGAAAGAGGCCAAAGCAAAGCATTGGTGGCGGTTCTGGAGATAATGGTGCAGGTGCTGTGACCTTCAAAATAGCAATCTCGCCAAGGGCTCAGAAGTACATGAAGGGCCTGGATAAGGCCGATGCTAGGGCGATCAAAGCCCGCATCGGTGAGCTGAGGATAGATCCATACACACCCAGGCAGCAATGCGATATTTTGAAGGAGAAGGGAAAAAGACCACCACTTTACCGGATGAGGGCTGGCAAATACTGGGTTGAATATTTCATTGAAGCTGATACCGTTTATATCTCCAAGATATTTCCGAGATCCGGTGATTCTGACTATGGGTAAAGCTATAAGGAACTGAGAGAATAGGAGTTAATATGGCTGCAGAAATTGCCAGCGAGGTCCTTACAGATGGGGAGTATGCTGACGCAGAATACCGGCGTTTCCTCAAAGAGAAGGACAAGTATGTGGACTTTGATGAGTTCTGCCGCAAAGAAGGAATTTAAGAATCTAATTGATCCCTTCGCTGTTTTGTTCAGCAGTCTGGACAAAGAGAGCGCCCGAAAAATCCGTCCATCCAATGCAACCAGGTCGCCCCGGACTAGACGAGCTTGGTCTCCATGGTTTGTTTTCTGCTGCTCTGCCGGTTGGGCCAATAAGCGTGATATGCCTAAGGCAAACGATGGCTGAAAAGTATCACCCTTTAGATGCAAAAGGATATCTCCACCTGGACGGAAGGGTTACGCCTTGTGAATGCCCGAACTCCTGGAAAAC
>MVQI01000007.1 GCA_002067795.1 Methanosaeta sp. PtaB.Bin039 | reverse complement strand
GAATCCAATTAAACCGCAGGCTCCACCCGTTGTAGTGCTCCCCCGCCAATTCCTTTAAGTTTCAGCCTTGCGGCCGTACTTCCCAGGTGGCTCGCTTCACGGCTTCCCTACGGCACCGACCACGGTCGCACCGTGGCCGACACCTAGCGAGTATCGTTTACGGCTAGGACTACCCGGGTATCTAATCCGGTTCGTGCCCCTAGCTTTCGTCCCTTGCCGTCGGACCCGTTCTGGTGAGACGCCTTCGCCACTGGTGGTCCCTCAAGGATTACAAGATTTCACCCCTACCCCTGAGGTACCTCTCACCTCTCCCGGTCCCGAGCAGACCAGTATCCCCTGAACCCCGACAGTTGAGCTGCCGGATTTACCAAGAGACTTAACCTGCAGGCTACAGACCCTTTAGACCCAATAATAGCGGTTACCACTCGAGCCGCCGGTGTTACCGCGGCGGCTGGCACCGGTCTTGCCCGGCCCTTGCTATCAACTGCTATTTAGGCAGCTGGACAGCCAGCATTGTATGCCAGCACTCGAGGTCCCCTTATCGCGGTGTCCCGCATTGTAAAGTTTTCGCGCCTGCTGCACCCCGTAGGGCCTGGATTCGTGTCTCAGAATCCATCTCCGGGCTCTTGCTCTCACAACCCGTACCCGTCGTAGGCTAGTAGGTACTCTACACCCACTACTACCCTGATAGGCCGCAGACCCATCCTGTGGCGCCGGAGCTTTCCGTCTCCGAGCATTCCAGCTACGGAGACTTATCAGGGATTAGTCCCAGTTTCCCAGGGGTATCCCTGTCCAAAGGGCAGGTTGTCCACGTGTTACTGAGCAGTTCGCCATGTCCTTACGGACATTCGACTCGCATGGCTTAGTCGAACCTCGATAGCAGTAACCTCTGGCAGGATCAACCAGAATTGCTTGTCTCGGGAAGTTTATTAGTATCGGTCGAAATTGGCCGAGTCGCTAACAGGACAACGTCAGACACGAAACAACTCGCGTCTCCATACCTCAATCTGTACCAGAGTCTGGAAATCAGAACATCATCATGTCAGCTCTGAAGCCTTTATACCCCGGTCAACCAATGCGGTCAAGCATCGGCCCGTTATGGTTGTGCCCCACCCTATTTAAGGATTACGACCCTTCGGCCAGATCCGGGTACAGGACCGCAGACCCAACCTCAGTGCTCTGCCGGGGCAAACCACCGGCCTAGCCAGCAAGGAAGCGCCGATATATAAGGATTTTGGCCCGCCCCGACGATCCGACCATTCGTAACATGCGTCGATTCGGAGCGTATCAGTTCGCCAATTTAAAAGACGCCTCCGAACCTCTGGCCGGTCCAAATTCATCGACTGCCGCAAAAACCATGCATACGCCGGTCGCCCTGTCCGCAGCGCTCTGCCGTTTGTGACCTGGCCTGTTGCATATCTCGTAAAAGGAGGGGATGGTCTGAAATAGGATAGCCGGATCAGCATCTATGGAAATGAGGAAGTTCTCCTGGAAGCTGGCATCTCAGGCGCTGTGGCAGCTTAGGGTGAGAGGCAGGCCTTTCGTGCTGTCCCATGCCGTTACTACACGCTGCAACCTGAAGTGCAGCTTCTGCCGATACTGGAAAAACCCAGGCCCGGAGATGGGCAGAGACGAGATCTGCGACATGCTGAGGGACGCTAGATCATTCGGCATCGGGGCTTATAACGCATGGGCAGCAGAGCCCCTGATGAGAGACGATCTGCCTCAGATCCTGGCATGCGCCCGCAGTCTCGGCATGACCACCTCATTGGTCACCAACGGGCTGCTGCTGAAAAGAAGGCTGCCCGAGCTTGCCGGTCTGGATTATCTGACGGTCTCTCTGGACGGGCTGGAGTGCTACAGAGAGCTGCGCGGAGCAGATCCAAAAACAGTAGTCGACGCCATCTGCGCTGCTAAAGAGGCGGTCCCGGAGATCCTTATCAACTGCGTGATCAGCCAGAGGAACCTGGACGAGCTGCCCAGGCTGGTGGAGCTGGCCAGGAGCCTTGGAGTCTGGGTCTCCTTTGAGCCAATGCACAAGGAGAACGGAATTGATGATCTTGCCTGGCAGAAGTTCAGCATATGCGACGAATCCGCCTATAAGGAGGCAATCGACCGGCTGATAAGGCTCAAGGAAAGCGGTGCGCCCATCATAAACTCCCTCACCTACCTGAAAATGGTCAGAGGGAAAAGACCGACTTTCAGATGCCGGGCAAGCGACATAATACTGCACGTGACCGCCGAAGGCGCCGTTCACTGCTGCCGGGCACAGGACCAGCCGTTAGGCCATGTATCCCAAGGCCTGGCAAGGGTATGGGAGAGGTCCAAGATCGACCGGAAGCGGATCTCCAGGCAGTGCCCCGGCTGTCTCTTCTTCGGATATGCTGAAAACAGCATGCTTTTCGATATGGTCCCCGAGGTTCTGGCACATTACGAGTGGATGTAATCGGCCGCATCAGACCGGAGTTTATTTTGGAAAAATGGATGTTGAATGAAGGTCCTGGGCCAAAGGCTCGAAAGTTTTATCCTGACGGCTGCCGGTTGCATGATCAGGGGTGATTGCCATTCGTTCCTGGCTTATCGAGTCCTTGATGCTTATGATACATATAATAGCGCTGGTGTCCACCGGCCTTGCCCTGCCACAGGTGTTGAACCTGCAGGTGAGCCCTGAGGTTGTGGACATCGCATCCCAACAGCCCGAGATCGTCTGCACCGCCACCGTAAACTGGAGCCAGGCAGCCGCCTTCGAGCACTCAGCCCGACCAGCCGTGGTAAAGGCCCAATTCGCTGGCCCCGCGCCACTGGATACAATCACCCTGACACTGCGAGCCCTGGACAGCAGCAGGCGACCGTCACGATTTCAAAATCGCACGGCTTTGCCGCCCCAAACTGCTGCCGGCCTGTGGCATCTCGACGGCCTGAGCCTGGAGCTGCCAGAAGGGTCTGGGCACCTCGACAAGACCGACCTCGCCCGGGCTGGCCTGGACTCGAGCTTCCTGGTAGTATCCACCCCAGGAGCCTCTGCGACGGCGGCGAGAACAGAGACGGTCCTGCCCCAGAGAAAAGAGGTGGGCAACAGCAGCATAATATATCTGAGCCGCAGCCGGGCAGCTCTCTCAAGCATCCAGGAGAGCGCCGGAGGTGGCGGCATATCCGCATCCACTACCCTGACGAACCGTGGAACCGGAACGGTTGTAAGCGAGGGCTACTCCTTCGCGCGCAGTCTGGAGAACCAGAAGTCAATCCGCATGGACAACAACGGCACCCAGGTCACAACTGAGGCTTCCTTCTCGGGGATAGGCGATCTGGATTTCTTCAAGAAGGACAACTGGCAGGCCCATGACGAGAAGCCCACCTTTCAGTCCTCCGACAGCTACCGAGGCCAGTTCCGGCTCAATTACACCCTTGATGATTACGGAGATGTGGCCACATCCGATAGGTCGGTATCCGGAGAGGGTGCTGTGACAGCGGATCGAAGGCTGGGCGCCGAGTTGAGCAGCAGGGAGTCTGGAAGTGGAACCTACCAGGCCGAGGAGAGCCTGGACACCCTCACCGGCTACCTCTCAAAAGAGATCTCAGCCGTTAGAAGAGAGAGCAGCTACCAGGTGGTTCCTGGTCGCTGGCTCAACGCCTCCGGCAGCTGGTGGGAAGGAGTGGCCGCCCGCACCAACCAGACCTATCTTAGCGAGAGGGTCTCTGCAGCAGACAGGCTGGATAAGACCTCACTGGTCAGAGGGCCAAGCGACATCTCCAGCCAGACCAGCCTCTCCGGCAGGGCGAGCTTCCAGGCAAGGGCAGGCGACAGCCTGGAGATGGACGAGGAGTACGTGGGCAATTACACCATCAGCAGAAACATGGCCATATCGGTGGGAGCCGGGGTGCCTCATCTCAAGGTGACGAAAGAGGGAAGCCTAAGAGAAGGCTGGGACGACCGAACGTACGCCGCCTATACGATCACACTGGAGAACGATGGCGGAGAGACGCTCTCTCCGGTGCGCGTCACCGACCGCTTCCCGCTGGGGACGGTCTTCGTCAACGCCTCGGCCCGCCCATCAGCCCAGGACCAGTACCAGGCCACCTGGACGCTTACCCACTTAAGCCCTGGAGATGTGCGATCAATAGAGCTGTTGCTGCTGCTCGACAGCCTGGAATCGGGCATGGTAAATCGGGTCTACGCTCAGGGAGACCATTCCACGGGCACTGTGACGGCTGAGAGCTACGCCGCGATTCCAGGAGATTGGCTGCAGTGCTGCTCCGGCACCTTGCCCTTCCGACTGGAGGGCTGGGCAGATCAGACCGATCCGACCATTGCGCGCTACCGGTTGAGCCTGACAAATCCCTGGCAGTCGTCCATGGCTGCCACCATAAGTCACCCGTTGCCGGAGGGCATGCGGCTGGTTGAGGCCTCGACTGCCCCCGATGTGACAGGCCCAGGCCCCCAGACTCTTGTATGGACGGTCTCCTCAGTGGAACCGGGAGAGACTGTGACCATCGATTACAGAGCGAGGTCCTCCCGTTTTGGCAGCATCCTGAGCACCGCCTGGGTGGATGCGTATGGCATGGACGGAGAGACTGCCTCTGCACAGTCTGATTCGGTCGTTGTCCTGCCGGACCATGATGCCGCTTTCTGAAACTCCCGGCGCGTGAGAAACGCCTGGCTAACGAAAAAACCATTCATGACTTCCCTGAAATCGCGCCGGAAATATGAAAGCCTAGCTCGACGCTAAGACGTTCTTGGTATGGGCAGTGCAGGCCGTGTTTGTTTTTTTGGGACCTTCGATCCCGAGAAAAAACTGGCCTACTCTTCGTGAGCGCCTGAATGCGTCTTTCGAACGCGTATGGTAATTTGCCTCACATGCTAATCTGCCCATACCAGGACAGAGACTATGATGTCGATGGAAAGGGAAGTAGTTTGCGGAGCAGATATCCACAAGCGGTTCTTAGTAGCGACGATCCTTTCCCGAGATGGACAGAAGATCCAGTCCCGATTCGAGACGGATCTTGAGGGTCTTCTGGACTTCAGGGACTGGTTGTTAGCTCATGGTTGCCAGAAGTTGGCAGTTGAATCGACTGCCAACTACTGGCAGCCAATTTTCCAAGTTGTGGCGAATGATATCGACTTTGTTTTGGCAAATGCCTATCAGATCAAGCACATCCCTGGGAGGAAGACGGAT
>MVQI01000006.1 GCA_002067795.1 Methanosaeta sp. PtaB.Bin039 | reverse complement strand
GGCCTGGAACGATCCTGATGAGCACCAGTTCTTCGTGCCGGAGCGTGCTCGCTGGGAGAGCATCAGAAAGGTCACAGCCCAGATAGGCGACAACCTGAACAAGGCTTGCAGTGCTTTAGAGGACCAAAATCCCATGATGGAAGGGGTTCTGAACTCCATAGATTTCAACTCTGACCGGCTGGGTGATGTCAAACAACGGGATGGCACCCTCCTCCAGCTGGTGCAGCATTTCTCGGCCATTCCCCTGAAGAACAGCGATCTTGAGAACCCTGATGTCTTGGGCGATGTCTACGAGTACCTCATCGAGAAGTTCGCAGACGATGCCGGCAAGAAGGGCGGCGAGTTCTATACTCCCCGGATGGTGGTGAAGCTGCTGGTGGCCATTCTCGACCCCAAGGAGGGCATGAGGGTCGCAGATCCCACGGCCGGATCGGGGGGCATGCTCATCGAGGCCGGGGCGCACGTGAAAAGGAACGGCGGAAACCCTAAGAACCTCTCTTTATTCGGCCAGGAGAAGAACATCGGCACCTGGGGCATCAGCAAGATGAACATGCTCTTGCATGGCTTGCCAGACGCCGATATCCGCAAGGGCGACGTGATCCGGGAGCCCAAGCTCCTCATTGACGGCCAGCTGATGCTCTTCGACCGGGTTATAGCCAATCCTCCTTTCTCTCTGGACAAGTGGGGCTATGAGGTGGCAGAGAGCGATGGCTACGGGCGGTTCCACTATGGCGTGCCACCCAAGACCAAGGGCGACTTTGCCTTCGTGGAGCACATGATAGCCACTCTCAATCAAGAAGGCAAGATGGGCGTGGTGGTGCCTCATGGCGTGCTATTCCGGGGCGGTGCTGAGGGCCGGATCCGAGAGGGTATATGCAAGGAGGATATCATCGAGGCCGTGATCGGCCTGCCTGCCCAGCTCTTTTATGGTACAGGCATACCTGCAGCCATACTGATAATCAACAAGAACAAGCCCCGGGAGAGGCGAGGCTCCATACTGTTCATAGATGGCTCCCAGGATTATCTGGAGGGCAAAAAGCAGAACAAGCTTCGGCCAGAGGACATCGAGAAGATTGTGGCGGCCTACAACGGCTATAAGGATGTACCCAAGTACTGCCGGGTGGTGCCTCTATCTGAGATCGAGGAGAACGATTACAACCTTAACATCTCCCGCTATGTGGATACTGCCCCAGAAGAGGAGCAGATCGATGTGGCTGAGGCTCTTATGGAGCTTAAGGCGCTGGAGGCCAGGCGTAGGGAGATCGAGTCGCAGATGGATGGGTACCTGAAGGAGCTGGGTTATGGGGCTTAAGGTCAGAGTATGAACACTATCGATTCCGAATCCCAGGAGCAATTCCATGTTTCTTCAGTTAGGTACTTCCCTGAAGAATGGGATAATAAAACGTTGCTTGATGCAGTAGGGATGAAAAAGGACCTCATAGTTGCAGGTCCTTTTGGCTCTAATTTGAAAGTATCCGATTATAAAGACGAGGGAATTCCAATAATTCGACTTCAAAATATAGATTACGGGAAGTTCATAGATAAAGAAATCAAGTACATTAGTCACGAGAAAGCCAGAGAACTTGCTTATCATTCTTTTCGTGCTGGAGATCTAGTTTTGGCAAAACTGGGCGATCCGATTGGTAAGACATGCATAGTTCCTGATTATTTCAAAGATGGTATTGTGGTAGCTGACGTTGTAAGAGTGCGGGTAGCGGATGGTTTGGTAGATAAGAAGTTTATTATGTATTCCTTAAATTCGGTTGCTACTAAAAACCAATTAATAAATGGAACAATTGGATCAACAAGACCGCGAGTAAATCTAGATCAAATAAGAGACATTCAGATTCTTGTCCCGCCATTAAATGAGCAGCGCAAGATCGCCGCCATCCTCTCCTCCGTGGATGCGGCCATCGAGCAGACCGATGCCATCATCGCCCAGACGGAGCGGATGAAGACGGGCCTGATGCAGGAGCTTTTTGCTAAGAAATTTGATATTGCAAAACTTGGTGATTGCTCTTTTAAGCCTGAATATGGATATACGACAAGCGCAATATTCCAACCTGTAGGTCCTAAGTTCATTCGCATCACCGATCTCAAGGATGACGGGGTTGATTGGGCTAGTGTTCCTCATTGTACCTGTGATGAGTACGTTCTTAAAAAATATTTATTAAAACCTGGAGATATAATTTTTGCACGTATCGGTGCCACCACTGGCAAAAATTATCTTATCAAAGAAAACATAAATTGTATTTTTGCGTCGTATTTAATTAGAATAAGATGCAAAGACATGCTTTTGCCTGATTTCTTATATCAATTTCTAAAAACATCTGCTTACTGGAACCAAATCAACGCAAACAAGTCCGGTAGGCTCAAAGAAGGGATAAACATACCTCTGCTTAATGGTATACTTATTCCGTTACCGTCTATTCAGGAGCAAAAAAAGATCTCATTAATTCTCTCATCCATTGATGAAAGACTAGATGGAGAAAAAAAATATCGTGAGCGATTGAAAAAACTCAAACTTGGCCTTATGCAAGATCTCCTCAACGGCCGGGTCAGGGTAAAGGTGGATGGCAATGTCTGACGCCAAGGAGCTCCTGGAGGTCGAAGATCCGGCTGTCGAGGTTCTCACTCAGCATCTGGGCTGGAAGGAGATCGACGCCAAAAAGGCCGAGGAGATGCGAGAGTCCCTCAAACACGTTCATCTCGTCCAGCCTCTGCTCGATGCCATCCAGCGCTTCAACCCCTGGATCAGCGATGATAATGCCCAGCGAGTCGTCCGGGCCATTGCCAGCGTTCAGGCCGCCTCTGTCATCGAGGCCAACGAGAAGCTCCATGGCATGCTGGAGCGAGGCACCACCGTCCTGCAGGACTTGGGCGACGGCCTGGGCAAAAAGAGCCAGGATGTGCTGCTCATAGACTACCAGCACCCGGAGAACAACCAATTCAACGTCGTCCGTCAGTTCAGAGTCCTCAATTACAAAGAAAATATTCCCGATCTGGTCCTGTTCATCAACGGCCTGCCTGTAGTGGTGATAGAATGCAAGAGCCCTACCCTTAGAACCCCTATGGAAGAGGGCTTGACTCAGGTCTTCCGCTACCAGGAAATGGGCAACGAATATCGCAACCTTGGCTGCCCTCAGCTCTTCCATACTGTGCAGGTCATCGCCGTAACCCACCGGGACAAAGCCAAGTACGCCACCAACTTCACGCCGGCTCGTCACTGGTCAGAATGGAAGGATCCCTATCCCAAAACACTGGACCAGATCAGAGACGAGATCGGTCATACCCCCACATCCCAGGACATCTTCCTCTTCGGAGTATGCTCCAAAGAGAACCTGCTCGACCTCATCCAGAACTTCGTGGTCTTCGAGCGAGAGCAGAACAGGGTGATCAAGAAGATCGCCAAGTACCAGCAGTTTCGGGCGGTCAATAAGACCGTGGAGCGTGTCACCAGGAAAGATCGTCAGGGTGGCGTGATCTGGCACTGGCAGGGAAGCGGCAAGAGCCTGACTATGCTCTGGACGGCAGTTAAGCTGAGACGGCTGAAGGAGCTGGCCAATCCCACTATGGTCATAGTCACCGACCGCACCGACCTGGACCGCCAGATCCATGGAACATTCGAAAGATGCGGCTTTCCCAATCCCACTGAGGCCCAGTCCTCTAAACACCTGCAGGAGCTGCTCGGCAATCCCGTAGGCCAGACAGTCATGACCACCATCCAGAAGTTCCAGGATGCGGCCGCAGTTTATCCCATCCTGAGCACCAACTCCAACATCTTCGTCCTGGCCGACGAGGCCCACCGCAGTCAGTACAAGTCCTTGGCTGCAAACATGAGACGTGCCCTGCCCAATGCCTGCTTCCTGGGGTTTACAGGCACGCCTCTCTTCAAGAAAGACCGGGACACCCGCCAGACGTTCGGTGGCTACATCGACCGCTATGACCACAACCAGTCTGTGGCCGATGGTGTTACGGTGGAGATATTATACGAGGCCCGTATGCCTGAACTCAGCGTATTCGGGCATTCTTTAGAGGAGCTTTTCAATCGCATATTTGCCAATTGTACCCCCGAGGAGCGACGAGAAATAAAGAAGAGGTACGCCACTCGGGCCGCATTGGCCATGGCCAA
>MVQI01000005.1 GCA_002067795.1 Methanosaeta sp. PtaB.Bin039 | reverse complement strand
GTTCGAGGACCCATTCCGTCTCTACAGAGCCATATTTTACCTCATTATTGGACTGCAGAGATAAGTTGACCGCAGCTATGTTATCTCCACCAGCCAGCACGCAGATCTGATGAGCCGCATGACCCATTCCGATGGCGGTACGTGTGAGGGTTTCCGTTCCCGAGCTTTCCAGGAAAAATCTCAATCGTTCGTCTTTTGGAACCTGTGAGATTCTTTCGGCTATCTCGTCGATGTTTTTATTGTGCCATTCCAGATACTTCTCTGTATTCTCTCGTTTGCCCAACAGATAACCCAGGGTGACGACAGATTCTTTGACAACATCCACTCCATCGTTACATTCACAGTCCATACGCAGAACCGCTACGTCATCTGGCAGTTTCGCATCAAGTAACTTGGGTTCGGGGAACTGATAGCTGCTATAGGCCAATATCAAATCGGGGTCCAGTGAAAGTACAGCCTCAATGTCGGGGTCGTATCCGCTTCCGATGCTTGGTTTGGTGCTGATCTCCGGGAACCTTCTCGCCTGATCTTTGAAGGTATCTCTTACCCCCACCACGTTATCCTGCGCACCCAATATCTGGATAACCTCACCACATTGGTGGTGATACAAGATTATTCTCTCGACCGGCAGACTTATTTTTACGATATTTCCACCAGAATCCCTCAATGTGAGATTTGTAGCCTCTTCGTTTATGATGCTATTGATCAAGGTTATATCGTCCACATCAATTCGACCGTCCAGGTTGGCGTCTGCAAGATCTGTAACCTCATTTTTGCCTGCGACGATCCCTTGGATATATTCAATGTCCAGATCATCAATGATGTCATCCATGTTGGCATTTCCGAATACCTGAAGCGTGACCGTCGATGCACCTGCTGGCAGAGAGAAGAGCACCATGCATAACGTCATCACTGCAAGCCCACAAATCATAGCACTTCTCATTTCAAATTTGTTTATTTGCATTTAATTCACTTTCCATTCTCACCGGGGACGCGTTTCAACCTGCGTTTCTCCACGATATCCTCACATAAACGGTATCATCCTCCAGCACGACCCGCTCACCATCCCGCCGTCCCCGTCTCTCCAGGTATGCCCTGATCGTTTCGTCGTGCTCCTGAGTGCCCAGGCCCAAAGCCCTCCGCATCTCGGAGACACCATCATCCATGCTCTCATAGGTCCTTGGAAATTCGGTCCCCTCCAGCACCTTCACGCTCGCATAGATGCCAAGGCTGTAAAGCAGGTTGTAGAGAACATCGCTCATTGGATGGCAGACATGCTCCCGCCCGTAGATCCTCGGATAGAGCTCAGCTCTGATCTTTTCCCAGGATGGAACCCCTGCAAACCAGAAGAGTATGACCTGTCTTTTGGCCAGCCGGTCCATCTTGAGAAGAGCCTCCTGCATGTCCAGAAAGGATAGCGAGTAAGAGGCTATGACTAGGTCGTGCTCGCCCACCTCTTCGTCGGAAAGGTCCTCCCACCTCTTAGGCAGAATCCGGATGTTGGAGATCCCCGCCTCAGCGATGTGCTTCTCAAGCCGTTTCACCATAGCTGAGGAGGGCTCGACTGCCGTAACCTGTCTCGCCCTCCTGGATAAAGGCAGGGCAAGGGTTCCAGGACCAGCCCCAATATCCAGGACCGACCAGGAGGGCTCTACCTCGAGGGCTGCTGCCCTTCTCTCGCCGTCTTGCCTGGCTATCTCGGATCGGTCGTATCGCTCTGCAGCCTCCTCCTTCTCATAGCCGTTCTCCAGGCGACCATCCCGGGAGGCGAGGAGAGCGAGCTTCCAGACGGAGTTCCAGTCGATCATCGGATGCCTCAACATACTATCAAATCATGCGGCATTCGGCATGGCAGCCTGCGGATAAGCCCAAATCCCATTATAAGGCACGCCCAGCCATTTCTCGAAGTATTCTCTATTGATCCCCTCTGGATCCAGATCCTTGAAGAGCTCCGGATAGAACCATTTTGCCATATAATATGCGCCGATGAATCCTCTGCCGAAATCAGTATACGTGGCATGAAGAAGATATATGCGGCCCTGTTTAGCAGCATCTGTCTCCTTTAGAACCGACCTATTGTAGATCATCGATAAATGATCTTCCAGGTTCTTTGTGGCATCATCCTCAGCTTGGTAACCGAGCGCAGCTTCCAGAGGATCCCCCGCCACCGATACTGCTATGACGATCGCATTGGGATCTTCCTTAAGGACCCACTCAGGCTCGACATCTACAAAGTAAGGCGCACCTGTGAGATCGCCTGCGATGTTATTTCCTCCAGCTAGGCTGATCATCTCATTGGCGCCTGTGAGATTGGCTGCGGCGTAATAGGCATGATCCGCGCTTTCACAGTAGACCTTTATGCGGTCTGTTGTCTTGATGCTATCCACTTTTTCTTTCAGCAGGTCAAGACAATTCTGCCTCCAGGCGATGAACTCATCAGCACGTCTTTCGCTTTCAAGTATCTTAGCCAAAATCTGAAGGTCTTTGTCAAAAGTGTCCTGATCTTTAGTGCGGAATAAATGGACATAAGGGATTCCTACAGGACCTAATTTATCCTTAAGAGTATCCACCTTACCTGGCGAACTTATCACTAAATCCGGTTTGAGCTCTATCAATTTTTCGTAATCGATTTCCTTATACCCACCGATAGTTGGCTTGGAATCGATTCCCGGAAGCCATGAATAGGCCTTCTGAAGGTCCGTCCTCAAGCCGACGATCTTGTCAAGACCGCCCAGAAGAAATATCGGTTCATGGGGCGTCCACGACAATGGAATTATTGCCTTTACAGGCTTGTAGATCGTCACAGTCCGATCGGATGAGTCGATGATCGTAATCGGATACTTCTCGTGAATGTGCCGGATCTCCTCCAGCTCGTCAGCAGAGAGCTTTCCCTCATTGGCAAGCTTCTCCGCCGCTGCCAGCTCCTCTGCAGATACGATCCTGTCTCCATCGCTATCACCAGGAACGTCAGTCCCCTGTGCAAATGCAAAACCAACCATCAACGATGCACATGCTACCGCAAGGGCAAGATTCTTCCATCCCATCTCATTCCCTCCAGTGACCTCAAGTTCGAGATCAATTCGTTTATTACAGGCGACTTTCTAATATAAACATCTTACTAGTTAATACTAATTCTATAATAACTATGTCAATAGTTGCATAAGGCGTGAAAGGCAGAACCTGGGAGGCCTGTTCTCGGGCATCACCCCTGGCGATCTGAACCACAGGACCGGATGACGTCAGAAGGCCTGGGTCTGCTATAGCCCCACGGTGCCGATGTCAAATGCCAATATCGTTCATACTGACGCTAGGGTGCGTAAAGCTGCAAGACCGCAGCAGGACTTACAGGGTGGTATGCCAGGCGCTCTCATCTTTTGCGGATGGGTGAGATGATTTCATTCTCGACTTCGCAGAAAAAGGGGCGGATGGGCATAATTCAAGAGAGCATCGCATATAAGGCTTGGTAAGTGCTCTCTCCCGTAGATCCTGAATTAAGAGATCCGCCCGGGTCCTCTCCCAGGAGGGTGTCCCTGCAAAACAGTAGGGAACGACCTGCCACTTCGCCAGCCGATCCATCTTGGGCAGCGCCACCTGCATGTCCAGAAATGATAGAGAGTGGAGGCGATGGCTGCGGAGATGCGATGAACTGGAGCAGCAAGGCCAGACCAGGGTTCCCTGAAAAGGTGAAACAAGGCATCAAGCGTTTAACTCTAAAATGTGCGAATGTATCGACAACAAAATTCTGGAGATTCCCTCATGCAAGACCGAGACGTAACAATAAAAAAGATTCAATCCCTTGCCGATACGGATCTGCTGGAGGCGCGGAATTCCTGCGGTCACTTGAGACGAAAAATGCATCCAGAAAGCATAAGCCTCATGTCTTATCTCAGGTCACAGGCATATGCGAAGGTCCTCCTG
>MVQI01000004.1 GCA_002067795.1 Methanosaeta sp. PtaB.Bin039 | reverse complement strand
TGCAGCTCGTCAGCAGAGAGCTTTCCCTCGCTGGCGAGCTTCTCCGCAGCCGCCAGCTCCTCTGCAGATACGATCTTGTCACTATTGCTGTCACCAGGGACGTCAGTCCCCTGTGCAAACGCCGATCCGATCATCAGCGCTGCGCATACCATTATCAGAGCGAAAGCCTTCAATCTCATCCCTCTGCATTCTGCGGCCTCAAGTTCGAGGCCAGGCCATCTTATGAAGTTTTAAGATATAAATATTATGAATTAAGACCGAATGTGTGAAGTCCTCGAATAATTTCGCGCCCATCGAGGACCTCCTCTACATCCGAAGTGCGATATTTCAGAAAGGGTGAAATCACTTGACCGTCTAAAGAATGAGATATGCCCGACCAGATGCAATCCACTGCAGAAAGGATAATCGATATTCTGCGCAAAAACGGCGTGAAAAGGGCAGCTCTTTTTGGCTCTATCGTCAGAGGTGAGATGACTGATGAGAGCGATGTGGATCTGCTGGTTGAGTTTGAGAATAGAGCAAGTCTACTGGATCTCTCCGGCCTGAAGATTGAGCTGGAGGATGCCTTGAACAGGCGAGTTGACGTCCTGACATATAGGTCGCTGCATCCATTGCTAAAGGACAGGATACTTGCAGAGCAGGTGCGAATATTATGAAGAAAGATCCAAAGATCTTCCTGTCACACATCATAGAGTCGATAAACCTGGTAGAACAGTACTCTCACAACAAAAACCTGCAGGACTTCATGGGATCAAATCCGCTGCAGGATATGATTATCCGCGGGATTGAGATTATCGGCGAGGCTGTCAAGCATCTGCCGCAGGAGACCAAAGATGCGCATCCTGAGGTTCCATGGAAGAGTATCGCTGGAATGAGGGGACATATTGATTCATCAGTATTTCGGAGTGGATATCGAGTCCACATGGGATGTTGTGATAAAGGACCTGCCCGAACTCAAGCCAAAGTTATTGAAGATCCAGGATGAGCTGCAGAGATAGTAAATAGCTATACTGCGGCTGGCAGTCCTCCTTTCTCCACGATATTCTCATATAAACAGTATCCATCCTCCATCATCACCCGCTCCCACTCCCGCCTTCCCCGTCTCTCCAGGTATGCCCTGATCGTTTCGTCGTGCTCCTGAGTGCCGAGACCCGGGTGCTTTTCCGCAGCTCAGAGACCCCATCGTCAAGGATCTCGTACTTCTCAGCCGAGAACGACCTGCCACTTCGTCTGTAAGATCCGTCCACCCTCTGGCGGAAATCCGGATGTTTTAGATCCCCTCTTTCAGCGATGTGCTTCTCAAGCCGTTTCGCCATGGCCGAAGACGGCTCAACTGCCGTTACCTGTCTCGCCCTCCGGGATAAAGGCAGGGCAAGGATTTCGGTACCTGCACCTAGATCCAGAACCGACCAGGAGGGGTCGATCTCCAGGCCTGCTGCCCGTCTCTCCCCGTCCCGCCTCATTGCCTCCGATCGGTCGTAACGCTAGGACTGCCTCCTCTTTCACTCGGTCGTTCTCAGGCCGTCCCTCGTGAGATGGCAGGAGGAAAAGCTTCCATAAGGATTCGAGTCGATTATCGTCGCCGTGATAGGCCAGAATGAGCAATCCTTATTTACTTCAATGCCCATTCAATATGCATGGAGTGATGAGCTGTGAATGTTAATCTTGGGGCTCCGTACGAGGTTGCTATAAAAAACATCATCGAGAAAGGCTACGCTGGAAACCGGACGGAGGTTATACGTCAGGCCATAATGGCATATAAGCGGGTTATTGAGGAAGAAGAGCTGAAGCTGGTACATAGAGGGGTCATGACGGAGATGGGCGAGCTGGAGGCCGGAAAGGCCGAGACCCATTCATTTGAAGAGATAAAAAAGATCCTTGAGCCTGGGCCCTGACGATCTATGGAAATCGTCTTCTCAGATTCTGCGAAAAAGGAGCTTGAGACCCTCCCGCAGGAGCTGAAGGTCCTTTTTCGGAAACCGCTTCGATAAGATGATTGTGGCGCCTCCTCGCAAACGAATGAAGCACGGGATCCCTTGCCATGTAGTAAAGGTGACCAAACAGGCGAGGATCGTCTGTGAGATCAGAGGAGAGAATATCTATGTGCTTCACTGCTTTTGGAGTCATAAGGAGTATGAACGATGGTACAGATCATATAGATAGATCCATCTCCACATATCATACTGGATCCCGGATTCTCTTTAGCTGGAGAGTTCTCTCCTCGTCGAGGAGGTCTCATAGACTTCTATCCTCTGCCCTCCATGAGATCCTCACGTATGTTGTGGCGTCCTCCAGCATAATCCTCGGTCCCTCTCTTCGCCCCAGGCTTTCCAGATACACCCGGATAAAATAGTCATTTCCTGATCGCTCAGCCCCAGGGATTCACGAATGTTGGAGATGCCGTCCTCCATGCTTTCGTAAATCCTAGGAAGATTGGTCCCCTCCAGCACCTGCACGCTCACATAGATGCCAAGGCTGTAAAGCAGGTTGTAGAGAACATCGCTCATCGGATGGCAGACATGCTCCCGCCCATAGATCCTCGGATAGAGCTCAGCTCTGATCTTTTCCCAGGAAGGATTCCCTGCAAACCAGAAGAGTATGACCTGTCTTTTGGCAAGCCGGTCCATCTTGAGCAGGGCCTCCTGCATGTCCAGAAAAGACAGTGAGTAAGAGGCTATGATCAGGTCGTGATCGCCCACCTCCTCGTCGGAAAGGTCCTCCCACCTCTTTGGCGGAAATCCGGATGTTTTAGATCCCCTCTTTCAGCGATGTGCTTCTCAAGCCGTTTCACCATGGCCGAAGACGGCTCAACTGCCGTAACCTGCCACTCTCTTTGAGGCATGGCATGGACAGGATTTTTCAGGACCAGCACCTGTACCCAGGATCCAGCGGATGGGATAAATTTCCAAGTATCCAGCCCTCTCTCGCCGTCCAGGCTAATGTCCTCTGATATGTCTTAACGCTCGAAAAACCTCCTATTTCCGCAGGAGTTCTCCAGGCGTCCCTTGCGGGATGCCGGGAGAGTGCTTCCATATGCGGTTTCAGTCGATCATGGCTGCAACCATACCCCATTAAGATCAGCTCAGACCAGGGTAGAAGAAAGCTCCATGCTCAGAAACGTTGAACGATATTCCCATCAGGTCCATGTACTCCTGATGAATGGCTGCAGGATCGATGTCTCCAAACAAATCCGGATAAAACCACTTAGCCAATAGTGCCACAGCAGTTGGATAATTTGGAGATATGGCATAATCATTTGCGATTATGTATATCCTGTCATTTGCTACCGCATCCACTTCTGCGAAACCTGGCAGCTCTCTGATTTCATCCGCATAAGCGGCCAATATTGATGCCTCGTCGATTTCGTAGGGTCTGATTCCCTCGCCCATCGCTCTGCCAACTATGACCTCAGGATTCCGTTCGAGGACCCATTCCGTCTCTACAGAGCCATATTTTACCTCATTATTGGACTGCAGAGATAAGTTGACCGCAG
>MVQI01000003.1 GCA_002067795.1 Methanosaeta sp. PtaB.Bin039 | reverse complement strand
CTGGACAGATTCCTGGAGAACTTGAGAGTAAACTTCTTTAAGCTCTGGCTTTGCATCTTTCCAGATAGGAAGCATACTCTTGGACTCAAAGTAACTTATTGATCGGTCTTCTTGCTCCCAAGCATTCTTTCGCAAAGCAAGTATTTCGTTATAGACCCACCGGCATAGATCAAGATGCCTGTTCAATGTGGCAATTTGGATCTTTGTTGGCTTCAATCTATAACGAAACACTTTAGGCATCTTTTAGATAGAGACTTTATTGCCTAATAAGTCTTACGGTCGTAGATATGGGCTGTATCCCGCCAATGAATTGGCGGGGATTAGCCCTGAGTTCGTCCTAAAATTGCCTGATTCGATACTGCTTTATCCGAACAGGTCGCCTGCATTACCGATGGATCTGGAGACCAAGGCCCGCCTGATCTCGGTGGGCACTGTTCGTTTAAAGACCGCGCTATCACTCGACCAGGCAAGCACATCCGGTCCAGGTGCCGGATGCGGCTCGATATTCTTCCAGTCCGGTGACAGGCTGGTCCGGCTATCCGTTGACGAATCCTCGCCCCTGCATCTCTCATTGGAAGAGGGTGAGGCGGTGATCAGAGAAGGAAGCAGGGTGGCTGCGGTGGGAAGGCTCGTCCAGCCTCTGGCTCACTGCCCGCATCAGGCCTACATCACGGTATGCGAGCGCTGCATCTACGACTGCAAGTTCTGCGCCGTGCCCCGCCTGATGGGCCAGCCCAAGTCGCCAGAGGCAGTGGAGGGGATCGTCGAGGCCTGCCTGGAGAAGGGCGGGCTTTCTGCCATCTCGTTGACCAGCGGCGTTGAGGTCTCCCCGCAGGCAGAGGTGGATAGAATAGCAATGCTCGTCAGACATCTCGGCCGGTTCAACCTGCCGATAGGTGTCTCGGTAATTCCCACCAGCCAATCCAACCGCATACTGAAAGAGGCGGGGGCTGTGGAGGTCAAATACAACGTTGAGACGGTTGACCCTGACCTGTTCGAGGTGGTCTGTCCAGGCCTGGAACTGGAGGCAATCAAGGAGGCATTGAAGGAGGCTGTGGGCGTATTCGGCCCCGGACGAGTATTTAGCAACGTAATCGCAGGTCTTGGCGAGTCGGACAGGGTCATGCGGGAGGGAATCGCCGAGCTGGCGGAGATGGGAGTTCTTCCGGTGATCCGTGCGGTCTATCCGCATCCTCTGCGCCGCCAGGAGATCGATATGGTGCGACCGTCAAAGGAGCGGCTGCTCGACCTCGCCAGCCATACGAAGAGATGTCTTGACAGAGAGGGCCTGCGTGGCGACTGCGCTCTAACCATGTGCTATCGCTGCACAGGCTGCGACCTGGTGCCGCATCGTGATCTGTAACGAGGGGCACAAAACCGAAGGGCCGGCAATAGCCAGGGCCTGCACCTCCCCGGTTCAAGCATGTGCCTTGATGAGAATAAGCATGTTGTGGCCTCCTGCCATGACCGAAAATAGAATGGCTCAGAACCGACCGTATATCTTATGCGCCTGTTCGATGGTCATGATATCCAGGATCTTGACCACCTTTTCATCTTGGTCGATCCTGTAAAATGTCGTATAAGATCTCGGGATATGCAAGCGACAAAGGGCTTCATGCCCCATTCGATAGAGTATCTCTTTATCACCCTGACCAGGGAATGGATCCTCTAAAAGCGTTTCACATTTCTCGATCACAATCCTCTGGCTTTTTGGTGGCAATGATTTAATGAACTCCAAGGCCTATTCCCTGATGAATAGTCTGCAGGTTACCACGGAAACTCCACGAACTTGTCTTCTTCCTCAATCCGCTTCATATCGCGGAAAAGTCGGGCTTTTTTCCTATCCTCGATCATTTCCTCAAGTAGCTGAGAATAAGTCTGTCCTGCCGCTTTGAGATCTGATAGTTCAACCCATACTGCCTCAGATACGGGGATACGCTTAGTGGCAAGCATGAATAATATTGTAAAGGTTGTAAGTAGATAGATGTATACCTTCAAGAAGCCAAGAGAGGCAATCACTGCGCTGCGCGTCTGGTAGCCGCCGCCCTAAAGTCTGGTATAAGATATGTCCGGGATCATTCAGGCGTATCCAATGCCGAAAACCTCTCCGCTATCCGCTCCCGGATCAGGGCTTCCACATCAGAGGGGCGGGCATCCAGATACTCAGCAAGCATATCTTTGGCGGTTCGCAGCTCCATAAGGGCCGGATGAGGGCAGCGCTGGGGTCATCTCGGAGGAGGTGCAGGCTTGATCTCATACCACCTTATAGGCTCTCCCAGGATAACTGAGTTTGCCGGAAAAAAAATCATTGGTGTGAGGTATATTCACATTGACCATGAATCAGCTCAAGCTCCATGAAGCTTTATAAGACATGAAATGGGGACTGCATGATCATGAAATGACCTTGGCACGGATTATGGTCACGTCCTGTTGCGGTCGGTCGTTGGCGCCAGTGCTGAGCTTGCCTATTGCATCCACCACATCCATCCCCTCAACCACCCTTCCGAAGACCGGATGCATGCTGTCTAAGAAATTGTTATCCACCAGGTTGATGAAGAACTGGCTGCCTCCTGTATTCGGTCCGGCATTGGCCATGGCAACCGTCCCCCGATCATTTCGGTTGCCCTCAGAAAACTCATCCTTGATAAAATAGCCTGGCCCGCCATAGCCGGTGCCTGTCGGATCTCCCCCCTGAATCATGAAACCTGCGATCACCCGGTGAAATACGGTCCCGTCGTAGTAGCCTTTCTTGACCAGATCCCTGAAATTTCCAGCAGTCACTGACATGTTATCGTAAAGGTGGATCATGATGTTGCCCATATTCGTCTCCAGGAGGACCCGAGATCCACCCTCATCCGGAGTTCTCATATTATCTACAAGATATAAGCCAGTCAATAAAATCGCGGCAAGTGTGATTAATGCGAGCAGCAGGTTTCGTGACATCGGCTCGTAGCTATTGTTTTCGAAGAATTAAGCGTTTTGAGGATTACGATCAACGTTGGATTCTGAGACCTACATGAACCTATAGTTTTTGATTTTGAGGTCTTATGTCATGTAATTATTTTTGGCGCTCAATTGTCGCAATTTACTTCCAGATTTTGCTAGCTTCCGCTAGGTCAGATGACTCCGGCTCTTC
>MVQI01000002.1 GCA_002067795.1 Methanosaeta sp. PtaB.Bin039 | reverse complement strand
GCTTTCATGAGGCAGATCTACAACGGCCTCCATGAGAAGGTGTTTCCCCGGTACATCGCATACCTGGCGGACCAGTCCAAGGACTCCAAGAAGCAAAAGATCATCCTCGACTGGCCCGAGCTGGCCACAGACAGCTACATAAATCTCCTCCTAGGCGAAGAGCCTGAAATCGTGGCTGGGAACCGCGACGACCTGCCGACACTGCCTACCGACCAGGCTTTCATTGACGTCAGCCGATACGGGATAGGCTTGTTTGAGGTCTCAGACGACGGTGTCCAGGCGCTCAACCCCGAAAACTGCTATATCGTCGTCACTCCTGGCAATATCCAGTTGCCTCAAGCATTCGTCTTCTTCCATATCTGGAAGGAGAAGGAATCTCAGAGCGGCAAGGAAAAGGAGATCGAGTATATCAAGTTCACCGTCCACCAACCCGGGAAAATTCGGCACTTAATTTTTCTGATATCTCCTGGGGCAGGGCTTACCAAATCGGAGAAAAAGCTCAGCGGCCCGCTGCCTATCGGTGATTTTCCGGCATATTCTGACCTAGAGGTAGACGCCGACGGCTACCAATATCCTCCTGTCGAGGACATGCTTGTAGTGGCAATCCAAAACAAGCTCTCCTCCGAGCGGTATTACGGCCAGAGCGATTACAAGCCTTCCATCATATCGCTCATAGAATCGCTTGAACTCCTCTTCGCTCAGCGGGCTGAGGTACTGGCGAAGTTCACCAGCCCCACGCCCGTGGTACCCGAATCGGCCACCGTCTTCGATCACTCAAAAGAAGAATGGGTTTACAAGCCTGGTCAGGCTATCATCACCAAGCCCGGCGACCCGTCGCCTTCGCTCATGGTCTGGCAGGCCGAATTGGGGGCAGTGGACCGGGCAATAGAGCAGAGCATGGACCAGCTCTTGCAGATGCTTCAGCTCTCCAGGGTCCTCCTGGCCGGTCAGGGTCAGGGCACGGCAGAAAGTGGTTCTGCTCTGCGGATCAGGCTCATACCGACGCTCTCCAAGGTGTCCAAGTATGCGCGGGCAGCAGAGAAAGCGATCCCTGCCGTGCTTCATCTCTGGTCTCAGCTCCATCTTCCGGAAATACCGATAGAAGAGATTGAGGTCAAACTGAAAGATGGCATCCCAGACGACCCGATGGAAGAGGCGAACGTCAATAATATCAGGGCAACGGCTCTTGCCACGCTCAAGACGGTTGGCATCATAGGCCGGAGAGGAGCATTGCAAATGGCTTTTGACAGTGGCTTGCTGAAGCCTCTGCCCGGCCTCGATGTGGAGCAGTCCATTGACCAGCTTCTAAGCGAGTCGTTGGATGAAATGATATGAATCTCAATAGCATCCTGAGGGCCTATGATGCCATCGGACTTCCAAAATTCCCCGTCACTGTGAACCTGGAGCCCACCAACGCTTGCCAACTCAGATGCAAGACTTGCTACCGGCAGGGCAGGCCCGTGGGCTTCATGTCGCCGGAGATGTTCCACCTGGCAGCTTCTCAGATCTACGAAGTCCCCACAATCTCGATTATCAAGCTCTTCTTGGCAGGAGAGCCTTTGTTGCATCCGGGTCTTTCAGAGATGGTTGATCACTTCTCCGAGAAGAAGACCAGGCTAGGAAAGAGATATTGGACTCAGATCTCGACCAACGGCTCCATTCCGTTCACTGATTATATAGATCGAGTGGACTCGATCAACGTAAGCCTTGGAGGGCTTGGGCAGAGGCACGAGGAGAACCGGGCAGGCTCATCCTGGGAGGCGGTGCATCAGAATATCATGGATTGCGCCGAAACCAGGCGGTGCCGAACCAAGATCTCTGTAAACATGGTCCAAACAGATGAGCCAGACAGCGAGATCGAGCAGTTCATGACCTACTGGCAGGATAAAGTCGATTCCGTATTCGTCGCCCGCTACCATTCGCCAAAACTTGCGGTGTCTGGTGCCTGCCAGAAGCGCGGTCAGTGCCTGTACCTCCATCACAGCATAGCGATCCTGTGGGATGGCCGGGTCACCACCTGTTGCTCTGATCTCCAGGGGGCCAATGCATACGGTGATATCCACGCCGGGCACCTGAAGGGCATGAAACAGCCCACCGGGGCGCTGTGCGAGACCTGCGACGTTTGGAAATTATGATTATTTTGCTTACTCCGGGCATAATCGGAGGGAGTTGATTTTATGACAGAACCAACAATACCACCCGCCGGAACGCCTCCGGCAGAACAAGGCGGTAATGAACCTCAGAACGAGGGAAAGCTAACCCAGGCCGAAGTTGATGCCATTGTGGCTGATCGACTGGCCAGGGAACGCAAGAAGTACGCTGATTACTCCGACCTGAAGAAGGCTTCGGAGGAGCTTGCAGAGCTGAAGAAAAGCCAGATGACCGAAGTCGAGAAGCTGAAGGCCGAACTGGCTGAAAAAGATGCTCTGCTGCAATCGAAAGATCAAGAACTGTCCGGCCTCAAGCTGGAGCGGATCAAGGCCGCTAAGCTTGCTGAGGCAGGCGTGTCAGCAGAATGGATTGACTCCGTATCTGGCAGCACGGAGGAAGAAGTAGCGGCTAGCGTCACCAAGCTGGCAGCAAGGCTCAAGGTCGAGCCGCCCAAAGCGGCTCAGGGCGCGGGCCAGACTGGCATCCAGAGCCAGGTCAAGAACAATTCTAAGATCTGGACTCAGTCAGAAATCAAGGAACTCCGGCTTTCCGGCGGCCTCACGGATGCGGTTATGGCCGAAATCAAGCAGGCTACTGCTGAGGGCCGGGTTCAGTAGGTGCAATTATTATG
>MVQI01000001.1 GCA_002067795.1 Methanosaeta sp. PtaB.Bin039 | reverse complement strand
GAGATAGACGATGGCTGTCAGGTCTACTGCCTGCACCCGGAGATGGTAAGAAAAGCCATCGCAGGCCAGCCGAGCGATCAGGCACTTCAGCGCCTATCTGAGATCTTCAAGACTTTTGGAGATCCGACAAGGCTGAGGATAATCAATGCGTTGCGGTGTTGCGAGCTTTGCGTCTGCGATCTCTCTTATTTGCTTGGCATGGACAGCTCGGCGGTCTCGCACCAGCTTCGGATATTGAGAGACCGACGAATAGTAAGATTTCAGAAGAGAGGAAAGGTCGCCTATTACAGCCTGTATGACCAGCATGCAGCTGCCATATTGGACGAAGGACTGAAGCATGTGAACGACGGGTAAAAGCTGAGATGGTTTTATCATGATTTTTATAATTCGTCGTGGACGTCAAGAGGGGGGTCGCCCGCCCATCTGAGGAGAGCGGGACAAAATGAGCGAAAAAGAGGAGATATTCGACGGCAGCTGGCATCAGTACCCGGCAATGCGAACCGCCCTGCTCTGCGGCCTGCTCACCATATCGGCATTCGTCCTGGCCTATGCAGGTCTGATCTCGTCCGGCACAAAGACTGCCGTATTCGTCCTGGCCATAATTGTTGGCGGTTACAGCTGGTCGCTTGAGGGGCTCGAGGAGCTGGTAAGGGGGCGACGCCTCGGCATCGAGATCTTGATGCTGGCAGCCACCGCCGGCTCTGCCATCTTGGGCATCTGGGATGAGGCAGCCTTTCTGGTCTTCTTATACAGTTCAGCAGAGGCCCTGGAGGAGTACACCTACGCAAGGTCCCGCAGCTCCATAAGAGACCTCCTGGATCTAGCGCCGCCGCAGGCCAGGATTATGGTGGACGGGCAAGAGAGGACCGTGCCGGCCAGGGATCTGAGGCGGGGCGATATCTTCCTGGTCAGGCCGGGCGAGGCTGTGCCTACCGACGGCGTGATCGAGAAGGGAAGTTCCAGCCTTGACGAGTCTGCGGTCACCGGCGAGTCGCTTCCGGCTGAGAAGGGTCCGGGTATGCAGGTCTTCGCCGGGACCATAAACCAGGAGGGTGCGCTTGAGGTCAGGGCTAGCGCGGCCTTTGAGGACAACACCCTCTCAAAGATCATCCGGCTGGTCGAGGAGGCGCAGGAGGAGAAGGGAAGGACCCAGCTGTTCATCGAGCGGTTTGGCGACAGGTATTCGCCGCTGGTCTTATTCTGCTCTCTTCTGGTGCTGGCGGCCTCGCACCTGGCCGGCCATCCTGAGTGGGCTGTGCGGGCAGTGGTCCTGCTCGTGGCAGCCGCTCCCTGTGCGCTGGTCATATCCACACCTGTTGCCATCGCGGCGGGAATCGGCAGGGCTGGCAAGAGCGGTGTGCTGATCAAGGGTGGGGGGCACCTGGAGAACCTGGGCCGGATCAGGGCGGTGGCCTTCGACAAAACCGGCACCCTGACGCGAGGAAAGCCGCAGGTCACCGATATACTGCCACTGCAGGGCGACGAGAAATCGGTTCTCGCCCTCGCCTACAGCCTTGAGAGGCTATCAGAGCACCCGCTTGCCCACGCAATCGTGGATGAGGCAAAAGGACTTGGGCTCTTTGCAAGGCAGGCCGACGGCTTTGCCTGCCTGGTGGGGGCCGGTGTCATGGCAGATATAGAGGGCCAGAAGTATTATGCCGGTCGAAGCGAGCTGTTCTTGGGCCTCGGCCTGACAGTTCCGAAGGAGGCGGAGATCGAGCGGCTGAGGGGGCAGGGCAAGACCGCCATACTGGTGGGCACAGCCCACGAGGTGCTTGGAATCATAGGGATCAGCGACCAGGTCAGGCCTGGGGCAAGAGAGGTCGTCGATGAGCTGCACAGGATGGGCCTTGCAGCGGTGATGCTTACCGGGGACAGCGAGAGGGCGGCTGCGGCGATTGCCACTGAGCTTGGGCTGGACGGATTTTTAGCAGACCTGAAGCCGGACCAGAAGACCGAGGCGGTCAGGGATCTGGAGAGGAAGTACGGGCCGGTGGCCATGGTCGGAGACGGCATTAACGACGCCCCGGCCCTGGCACGGGCGACTGTGGGAATAGCCATGGGCACAGCTGGTGCAGATGCGGCGATTGAGGCTGCTGACGTGGCGCTCATGGCCGACGACCTCTGCAGGATTCCCTATGCCGTCAGACTGGGCCGAAAGGCGAGGAGGATCAGCTCCCAGAACATCGCCATATCCCTGCTCGTTTTGGCCATATTGATACCGTCGGCACTGCTCGGGGTGCTGAGCCTGGCAGCAGCTGTGATCTTTCACGAGAGCTCTGAGCTGCTGGCGGTGGCAAACGGGCTGCGGGTGGGCAGGAGGTGAAGGAGATTGGGTGGTAGCGAAGGCAAGGATCACAATGCATCAGCGAATGGGCGTCTTGCCATCAGGCTTATTCGTTGCATATATATGCTCCGAAATCGCTTGCATTCATGTGAGCGAAAAATGGGGGATACAATAGAGGTTTCCAGAGATGTATTCGAGCCCATATCGGAGCTGGTCAAGCTCGGACTGTATAAAGACGAGAAGGATGCCTTGAGGAGCCTGGTCCTGGAGCGAGCTACTGAAAAGATTCGCTACTTTGATGCCCGGATCTCGGAGATGAGATCGAGATACAATATGAGCTTCGAAGCATTCAAGCGGCGCATCGAAGAGAGGCAAGGCGAAGAGGTTTTCGAAGAGTGGGACGATTTCAT